>JAVVEH010000050.1:0-29518 GCA_032251435.1 Lentisphaeria bacterium
CCAGAACTTAATCCAGAACTTAATCCAGAACTTAATCCAGAACTTAATCCAGAACCTACTCCAGAACTTAATCCCCTCACATGAATAAGCCATCCAAGCTAAATCACGAGCAGCTATACGTCTATCCGCGGATTCTGCAATTTCTAAAAGAAGCGGATCCCCACGTTTCTGAATATAGCTGAGGGAAATGGGCGTTTTTCCCGCTGTGATCAGGCGCGGTTTCTGGATATGGCCAATCATGCGGTCACAAAACTGTCAGTTCGGCTTGACATATGCGCCCTGAAAGGTAAGATGGGGAGTAGGTTCTGGAGTAGGTAACATAGTGAAAACCGGGTAAATAAAATCCAAAATTATAAAAGCGCAAAATTGAGTATTTAAGATTCAATCATTTGACCTGATATCGCCACAAAATCAAAAATAAAATAGGATACACAAAAGATGAATACTGATAGTCTTGGCATTGGTGTTATCGGCTGCGGCAGCATGGGCCGGGCGGTTATGCGGCAGGTTCTTAAACAGGATGAACGACTGCAAATCAAAGCGTTGTTTGATCCCGATGAGCGGTCTGTAAAAGCAACGCTTGAAATGTTGGAAAACGAGCCGGTGGTCTGCGACTCCTATCAGGATGTTGTGACCCGGGACGATGTGCAATGGGTGATGATTGCCTCTTGGAACAAAGACCACGCCGAGCAGACGGAAGCCGCCTTCAACGCCGGGAAACACGTCTTCTGTCAAAAACCCCTGGCCTTGTCTGTCGAAGAATGCGTCCGGATGAAAGAGGCCGGTGAAAAAAGTGGCAAGCAGTTCAACATCGGCTTCACCCTGCGCTATTCACCGCACTATCGGAAGATTAAAGAATTGCTTTCCGAGGGGCGCATTGGCAAGATTATCAGTATGGAATTCAATGAGACACTGGCCTTTAATCATGGTGGTTACATCATGGGTGACTGGCGGCGGCTCCGCGAAAACGCCGGGACGCATCTCTTGGAAAAATGCTGCCACGATGTGGATCTGGTCAACTGGATGACTGAGTCCAGACCCATTCGGGTGGCGTCATTTGGGGGCAATGATTTTTTCACCCCCGAAAACGCCCATTATGCCAACGATATCGGTCCCAATAAGGACGGGAAAAAGGCCTTTCAAAGTTGGGGCGGCCTGGTAGATAAGAACCCCTTCCTTTCGGATAAAGATATCGTTGACAACCAAGTGGCGATCATCCAATACGAAAATGGTGTCCGGTCGACCTTTCACACCAACTGCAACTGCGGCATTCCTGAACGGCGCATGTACATCTGCGGAACGGAGGGGACCCTTCGCGCCGATGTGATCGCCGGCACGATTCAACTCCAGCGGATCGGCTGGGACACCAAAATTGAAGATGTGTCCAGCGGTTCCAGCGGTGGACACGGCGGCGGGGATCAAGTGCTCGCCAAAGAACTGGCCGACAGCATGCTCAATGGCGTGTCGCCGTCGGTGGGTCTGATCGAAGGCATGGAGTCGGCCATCGCCTGTTTCGCCATCGACCAGGCGATGGATACCGGCACCGTGGTCGATCTGACTGAATGGTGGCGACGGGCCGGCATTTAAATGACGTTTATCGAAGTTTCAGGAGAGCGACCCTCCGGCGATGCCGGTCCGAACAAGATGAAACATCCAAATCTTAAGGAAGATCCAAAGCACCTCTCTTTCGATATTCGTTATTCCCTGTTCATCTGTTCATCATTCCCAAGTTTCAGGAGAGTGTCATGACACCGAAAGACTTACCGCTGAAGGCCTATGAGGATATTGATTTTTTAAATAGCTCCGCCTGTCGGCCCGTACGGCTTCAACTCGAGTGGTTGTATCCGGAAACCGTCATGGAGGAGAAGAAAATAGACTCGACGATCGTGCTTTTCGGCAGCGCCCGGACCCTCCCCCCGGACGTGGCGGAAAAGCGTCTGGCGGCGGCGCGTGAGGCGTTGGCGTCGGCGGCGGATCCCGCGGCCGCCAAAGCGGCGTTAAAACAGGCCGAGCAGCAGGTCGATCACAGCCATTATTACCAACTGGCCCGGGATTTTGCCGCGTTGGTCAGCTCGGACTGTCAAAAACACTGTTCAGGATATCGGGATTTTGTTGTTGTCACGGGTGGTGGCGGGGGGATCATGGAAGGGGGAAACCGCGGCGCGGCGGATGTCGGCGCGGAATCCATCGGGTTAAATATCAGCCTGCCTTTCGAGCAGCATGCCAATCCCTATATCAGCGACGGGCTATGTTTTCAGTTCCATTACTTCAGCATCCGGAAAATGCACTTTTTAAAACGGGCGAAAGCCCTCGTGGCCTTTCCCGGCGGCTTCGGTACCATGGACGAGCTGTTTGAAGCGCTCACACTGATCCAGACCCATAAAATTCAGGCGATGCCGGTCATTCTTTTCGGTCGGGATTTTTGGGAACAGTTGATCAACTGGGATGTCTTCGTGGAAAAAGGGTTGATCTGTGAAGACGACCTGGATCTGTTCCGGTTTTGTGAGACACCAGACGAGGCCTGGGTGTATATCAAGAACTTCTGGAGCTATAACGGCGACGGCTGACCCGGTGACGGGGGGGCGGCGAACACTGTCAAACAGGGCATGAATCATCACCATGAAAAAGAAACACCCGTATAAACGACGGCCTCAGAACACTGATTTTCCCTTTTTCGCAGTCTTGTCCTGGGGAGTTTTGGTGTTTATGGTCATTTGGAGTTTATTCCATGTGCTCAAAATTCTCCAACCCTTTTTCGCTCCTCTAATCTGCGCGGGATTGCTCGCTTGCGTGTTCTATCCGCTCTATCAGGTAATCTTAAAGTGGTTAAACGGGCGCGAGAATCTGGCGTCCATTCTCACCATCATTGTGATTGTCACCGGGGTCATCGCTCCGCTCAGTTTTTTAACCGGTGAAGTGATTGACCAAGGCGAGGACATTGTTCAAAAGACCCGGCAATGGCATCAAAGTGGACAATGGAAAGACATGCTGACCAATGAGCGCCTGCTGAAATTCATCAACCATCCTCACGTTGACAGCATTCTGGACCGGCTGCAAATCCCCCCCGCGGATGAGCCGCGCACGCCGGAAACGCTGATGCCTGTCATCGTTGAAGTCACATCAAAAGCGCTGAACCAAACCACTGGCAAAACCATCGCCATCGCCGGAAAGATTTTCGGCAATCTGTTTGTCAACCTCGTGAATGTTCTGATCGCCCTGTTCGCCCTGTTCCACGCGTTCCGCGACGGCCCGCGGATGCTGACGTACGGCGGTGAAATGCTGCCCCTCAAATCCACCCATGAACGGGCGATCTTATCCCAGATCCGAAACATCGCTCAAGCCATCCTCGTGGGTTCCTTTCTCACCGCGGTCAGCCAGGCTCTTGTCGCGATGATCGCCTTGAAAATTGTGGGGATTCCCACCCTTTTCTGGGGGTTGTTAATCGCGCTCGCGTCCTTGATTCCCGTGGTGGGAACCGCCTTGATTTGGGTTCCTCTGGTTGTTTACCTTTACCTCAAAGGAGATGTCTGGCAGGCCACCTTCTTATTTATCTGGTGCGCGGCGGCGGTGGGAACCGTGGACAACTTTCTGCGCCCATTCTTCATGAAAGGCAAATCCGGCATGTCCACAATTGTCTTGTTTTTCGCCTTATTGGGCGGCCTGCAGGTTTACGGCGCGATGGGGCTGATTTACGGCCCGTTGATCTTCGGGATCTGCGCCGTGTTACTGGTCATCTACCGCATGGAGAATCAGGAAGCGCTGATGGCTCTGGAAAGCCGGTGAGTCAACTGCGGTAATCCGCGTTCTCGCTGATGTATTCATGGGTCCGGTCGGCGCCGAGAACCGTGAAGCGGGCACCGCCGCAGCCCAAATCGACACAGATATCCACCGTTTTCTCATGCGGGGGAAAACGGACGGGTGGCGTGAACACCCCCCGCGCGTCCGGGGGATCGCTTTCGTAAAGCTGGGCGGATTCCAAGTGCGCGCGCAACACCGTCTCCCGATCCGGATCCAGTTGAAAGACACCATTGGCGAAGACCGTCTGACCACCAATACTGATTGAACAATTTTCAGCGTTTATGTCAGGGTGTTCATTGCCAATAAATTTACCCACAGCCATCAAGACGCGGCCGACATTGGGATCATTTCCCGCCACGGCGCATTGCACCAGCGGCGAGTTAATCACTGATTTTCCAACGCCCTTGGCGATGATCATGTCCGGGGCGCCCGTCACCGTGACCCGTATCACATGCTTCACCCCCTCGCCATTCCTGACAATATCCGCCGCCAGTTTCCGGCAAACAGAATTCAAGCCATGCGCGAAGGCTTCCAGATCCGGGCAAGGCGCTTTCCCGCTACTGATCAAAACCACCGTGTCCGACGTGCTCTGATCGGAGTCAATACTAATCGCGTTAAAACTCTCTTCCACGGCTCTGGCCAGACAGTCCCGCAGATCGTTTCTGGAGACATCCACATCGGTTAATATGTAAACCAGCATCGTGGCCAGGTTAGGCTCAATCATGCCCGCGCCCTTGGCGATGCCGACAATCCGTCCGTCGCCAATAGTCACGGATCTGACCTTAGGGTATAGATCTGTGGTCATGATCGCCTCGGCGGCGGGCAAAACAGACTGATCCTGACACGTTTTCACCAGCGCGGGAACCGCGGCCACTATTTCCTCAGCCGGCAAGCGCCAGCCAATGACACCCGTGGATCCGGGGAGCACCGCGCGCGGGTCAATGCCCAGTGCCGCCGCGACCGCCGCGCACACCGTCTCCGCGTTCTTCACCCCATCCGGGGCGCCGACATTGGAAATTTTGTTATTCACCAGCACGGCGCCCAGTTTTTTCTCTTTCAGGCGCTCCCGTCCGATTGTCACCGGCGCGCCGGGAAAGGCGTTTCGGGTGAACACCGCGGCGAATTTTTCCGTGGGCGGATCACATGTGAGCAGCGTCAAATTCATCCGGGCGGTGGTGTTCATCTCCCGCGGTTTGAATGTGAATGATGTCACCCCGGCCTTAAAGCCCGCAGGCAAATCCGCTTGACTCCGCAACCACTCGTGACGCTCGGTTTCTGAATGAAAGGTAAGTTGGCCCATGGCCGCGCTCCAGCAATAACCGGTTAAACAAACAATATGAACATCCTGTCGCGGATATTTCATTAATCCTCCCCAAACGTAATCCACTCCGGGCGCAAAGCCACCCGGACATGGTATTTTCGCTCAGTTTATAACCGGTGAAACCATGTTTTCACCCACGTGACAGCCGCGCAAATACTTTCATTTTCGTTTCGCAAATTTTCCCCAAGCGCTTACATTAGTTTCGTCAGCGTCAACATCCTAATCAAGCCAGGAAATCAGGATGGTCAAGCGTATCCAAGTCAAGCCCAGGATGAAACACCCCCCGACGGAAGCGGAAACGGACACGGGAATACCGCCCTCCGCCCCCACCCCCTCACCGCCTCTTGATTCCGGGCTTAAAATAAAAGTCACCCGCAAGCAAAAGCCTTTGGATCTCCCCTCCGCCGGCCCCGTCAGTCATCCTCCTGTCGGCGGCGGGCCCGCGGATTCTGTGGACATTGATCCCGACTGGGCTGATCAAGCGGAACGATTGGCCAGCGAACTGACTGGGCCGGCACCCTCCTCCGCCGTTACGGAACCGGCCACCTTGCCGGGGCCGCACCCAAGACAGAGCCGGAAACCCGCCGCCACCCCGCCCAGTGCGGAACCCGCCTTGGAGGGGCCAAAACCAGGGAGCCTGCGATTAAAAAAGAAAGAAACATTGGAACCGGTTGTCAAAAAAAAGAAGCGCGGACCTCTTGTCGCGCTCTCCCTTCCTGAATTCCAATTCAATTTGGCGGCGGCGAGTGTTTTATTTCTGGCGGGCAATGTGTTGCTGGCTTTTTCCATGTTTGGCTTTGGCAGTCCCCTTGAGCAGTTCAATTCCGTCAGCTTAATCGGGATTTGCGTGGCGGAAACGATGTTCATCATATCAACGTTTCACTCAGGCGAGGCCTTCGCCACGTTCTCCCGCACCCTAATTGGCGCGTTCACGCTTTTTTCAGCGCTCACGGCTGTCGGCGTGTTTATGGCGGAAGCCTTCCTCGTTCCCAGCCTGGGATTCCAATTAGTTCGGGACATGCCGTCGGCGCCGCTGACGGCCAGCGCCACCTTTGTATTTTCCGCCTGCCTTGTTCTCAACACCCGCGCCGGTAAAACAAAGTGGCCGGTGGTCTTGATGTGCCTGTTAGCCGCCGCCACCATTCCCTGGCTGCCCGTACAGCGCTTTGTCGCCGATCATATCGATGAATTCACTCTGGACAGATTCCAGCATTTGTTTTAACGGCGGCAATGTCACGTGGGCGGAGAACCGGTTTTTCAGCCGCGTTGAGCGACCAACACCAAGCCCACCAAGGCGGCGGCGATTAGCCGGTAGACCCCGAACGGGCTCAAGCCCCATTTCGTCAGCCAACTAACTAACAGCTTGACGCTGATCACCGCGACCACATAGCTGACCAGCAGCCCCGCACTGATTCCCATCCACCCCACGCCCTCGATCAAGGCGCCCCAGGCGCTGAGTAATTTGTACACGGTCGCCGCCCCGAGAGTCGGCAGCGCTAAAAGAAAACTGAATTCCGCCGCCCGCGACATCCCCAAACCCAGCATCAGCCCCCCGATAATCGTCACCATACTGCGGGACATACCTGGGCATAGCGCCAAACACTGAAAACAACCGATCCCCACCGCCTGCGCCCATGTGAGGCCGCCGTCCACCAAGGACATCCCCGCGCTGACGGGCGGCCGCGGCCGTCGCTTGACCATCCCCTCCACGACAATCATGGCCAGGCCCCCGACCGCCAAAAAAAACGCGACCCACCACTGGGAAAACAGGTAGTGATCAATCAGGTCTTCGCATAAGAGCCCGACAATGGCGGCGGGGAGAAAAGCCGTGAACAATTTCAAGCCGAAGATCAAGCCGGGGCGGTCCCGGCCGATCCCGCCTTTGAGCATGCGGGCGACCGGACGCTTGTAAAGCGTTAAAACCGCGAGAATCGCCCCCAGTTGAATGACAATCTGAAAAGCCTTTATTCCAGGGCTTTCCTGATCCAAATCCAACACCCAGGCGGCGAGGATTAAATGGCCGGTGGACGAAACCGGCAAATACTCCGTCACCCCCTCAACCACCCCCAGGATCAAGGCGTCACGCAGAGCCAGTTGTTCCGGCGCCAGTTGTTCGGCGGTGCCCCCCGCCACGCGGACAAACTCGGCTTCCGGAGCCCGCTCGGCACCCGCGACAAGTGTCATCCCAAGGAGAGCTGACAGAATGAATACCCGAATATGACTGCGAATAAACCGCCGCATGTCCCCGCCTCAATGTGGTTTTGCCTGATTTAGACTCGGGTGTCATCCTGATTGACTTCAAGAATCAGCTTCTCTTCACCTATCAGCTTCTCAATCTCATAAAAGCCGCGGACATCCGGATGGAAAAGATGAACCAGAATAATCCCGAAATCCATGACGATCCACCGACTGGACGGCGCTCCGTCAAGATGCAAGACCGGCAGGCCCTCTTCTTTCATGCCCTGGCCAATATAATCACTCAGGGCGCGGATATGCGGTTCCGAGCTTCCGGAGCAGATCAGGTAAAAATCCGTCACCATGGAGGTTCCACGCACATCAAACAATTTAATATCCAACGCTTTGTGCTCTTCGCATATTTTCACACAGCCGCGCGCCAACGCTTCGTCATCCATTCTTTGCGCGTGATCAGTCATAACATGATTCCTTCTTTTGGATCTTCTCAGTTTAACTCTGTTTCCGGTAAAGATGACGTTCGCTGATCAAAGCCTCCACCCCAGGGGGGACCAGGCCGGCCAGTGTCAATCCCTTGGCCGCGGTTTCCCGCACACCGGTGGACGAGATGGCCACACTGGGAGCGTCAACAATTGAGGCCAGCAGTTTGGATGCGTTACGGGGGCCGATCCGCGTGGCCAAATCCGCGGCGTTAGGGGCCGGGAACCCCGGACGGGGATAGGTGATAAACGTATAACGACCGATCAATTCGGAGGCCTTAAACCACGAATGAATATCCAGCAAACTGTCCATACCGATTAAAAAACTCAGTTCCACATCGACAAACGCCCGGGAGAGCGCCGCCATCGTGTCGAAGGTGTATCCGGATTTGCACTGCTCGCCCAATTCGATGTCAGACACGCTGAATTGGCTGTAGGGTTCGATCGCCAGTTTCAGCATCTCCATCCGCACGGCCCCGGGTAAAATATCCATGTCCCGTTTATGGGGAGGGACACGAGCGGGAACAAAGAGCACCTCATCCGCCACGCCCTGGCGAATAATGTCACCGGCCAATAGCAGATGCCCGTTATGCACCGGATTAAAAGAGCCGCCGAAAACCGCCATACGCGGGCGGCGTCCCCGCATGGATTCATCAACTCGTTCTTTTTCTTTTTCCATCATGCTCACACCTGTTTACCGGGCCGCGGACCGCTGTCAATCTGACGGACGGCTTCATATAAAATCACCGCGGCCGCGTTGCCCACATTAATTGAGTTTTTCATCCCGAACATGGGAAGACGAATGAACGCGTCACACCCTTCCAGCGCGTCATTTCCCAGCCCCAAGGCTTCATTTCCCAGCACAAACGCGGCGGGAAATTTTAAGTGAACCGTCCACACGGATTCGGCGCCAGCCACTGTTTCGACACCATAGACCGTGTGCCCGGATTTTTTCAGCTCCGCGATCGCCTCACCCGCCGTTTCCCGGTGGTGACAGGCCACCAGACGATCACAATCCCGGGCGGTCTTCGCCAATTTCTCATGGGGCGGCGTGGCGGTGTAACCGGTTGTGACAATCCGCTCGACCCGAAGCGCTTCCGCCACACGGAAAACATTGCCCACATTGTAGGCGCTGCGCAACCGGTCCAGCACCACAACCACAGGCGACAGCTCATCCCGCCGGGGCCTGTCGCTGTCCCCGCGGAGAACACCGCCTGATTCTGGTGTGTTTTCAGTCAGAATCGTCATCTTCCGTCTTAAAACCCGCGCCGCAAACTGGAAGGAGGTATCCCCAGCTCTTCCCGATATTTGGCGATCGTCCGCCGGGCCACCGCATATCCCTCCTCTTTTAACATATCCGACAATTTCTGATCGGACAACGGTTTTGACGAGGGTTCCATGCCCACAAAATGGCGGATCCGCTCTTTCACCACCAAGCTGGAGACTTCCTGACCATCGCTGGCCGTGTAGCCACTGGTGAAAAAGTGCCGGAAGGAAAGCAGGCCATGGGGTGTCATCATGTATTTATTGGCGATAGCCCGGCTCACGGTGGTTTCATGAACCTGAATATCATCCGCGACTTGGGACATCGTCAAGGGCTTCATGCCCGGCAATCCCTCGTCAAAAAAGTCCGCTTGATATTTCAACAAACTACGGCTGATTCGGACGATTGTGGACTCCCGTTGCTCAATGGCCCGCATGAGCACTTTACTGTCACTTATCTTCTGGCGGATATAATTTTTCACATCCGGCGGCGTGGCGGCGTCCCGCAACATGTTAAGATAGTAGGCGGATATCCGCAAACGGGGCAGACTGTCATGATTGCTTCGAATGATCCACTTTCCCTTGTCGTCCTTCTCAATAAACACTTCCGGCGCGATAAAATCGGTATTCTGGCTTGGGGCGATCAACGCCCCGGGATGCGGATACAGACGCCGAATCTCCTGGAGAGCTTCCCGAAGAGCGGGGGGCGACACCCGCGCTTTTTTACACACCGCCTCCAGTCTATTTCGGGCGACATCATCCAGATACTTGTCAACAATCCGAAACGCCAGGGACTGTTTACGGTCCAGCCGTTCCAATTGCAGCATGAGGCATTCGCGCAAATCCCGGGCGCCAATTCCGGGAGGGTCAAAGGTCTGCACCATTTTCAAGCATCTCTCCACCGGTTCAAGCTGTCCCAAGCCGCACGCGATCGCGATGTCGGCGGGATGAGAGCGCAGATACCCTTTGTCATCAATACTGCCGATAATTTCTTCACAAATCCGCCGATCCTCGTCCGTCACATCCATCAATTCACGCATTTGATTCAATAAATTTTCCTGGACGGACGGTTCAGAAACCAACGAATCAAAAAAGAACCGGCGTTTTTCCTCATCATCCTCCGTGTGACGACCCACCACGCCGCCTCTGCCGCCCATGCTCAAGCGGTCCTGCCAAAGATCCTGCAACTGCATGGCGCTCTCAAGTTTCTGACTGAGCAGCGAGTCACCCATATCCGGCATGTCGTCCCCAAAGCGTGTGGCGCGCTCCACGGGATTTCCCACCAAATCCTCGTTGCCACTCTTCAACAACTCGAGAGTCGGGTTTTCGAGCAGTTCCTCGCCTATTTTCCGCTCCAACTCCGGCAGAGCCGCAAGCAAAATTTCCAGTGACTGGATCTGCTGCGGCGCCAGAATCTGCTCCTGGCGGAGCGTCTGAGTTTGTTGAAGACTGTAACCTTGCATACGGCGAATAAAAAAAGACCGGGAACCAGTCAAAAAACCTGTTGTGAAAGGCGGACGGGACAAAACCACGCGGTGTCGCCCGCCAGCGGGACGGATGCTGACATGACCCGCTCGCCGGGATGCCCGGCCAGCGGTGTTGTTCTTTAGGTGAATATAAGTCCGCGCCCGTGAAAATCAATCGGAGACGACAGGTGGGCAACACACGCTCGATACATTGCGAAAGAAACCGCGGGGGATATGTTAACCATTAAATGTCATCCATTGTCACGATGCGAAAAGAAAGGTGTGACCATCATGCGCGAACTCGAAAGCCTGGCCGTGGCTTCCAGATCATACGGCGCCAATCCGGAATTTGTTTTTCTCGGCGGAGGAAACACGTCCTATAAAACCGCGGACCGGCTGTTTATCAAACCCAGCGGCGTGACCTTGGCGGACATCCAGGCCGATGATTTTATCGCCATGGACCGGTCCGCCATCCGGGCGCTTTACGCGGCCGACATGCCGGCCGCGCCCGCCGCCCGGGAAGAACTGGTCAAAAACATGATGGCGGCGGCGGTCACTCCACCGGGCGCCGGCCGACCCTCCGTTGAAGCGCCCCTGCACGAACTGGTCGATTACGCGTATGTGATTCATCTGCACCCCGCCAAGATCAATGGCATGACCTGCGCGGTGAACGGACCGGCGGTCTGCGAAGACCTGTTCCCTGACGCTCTCTGGGTGGATTACATCGATCCAGGGGCGACGTTGGCCATGGAAATCAAAGCGATTTTCGACGCGGTTGAGGGTGAGCAGCCCCGGATTATTTTTCTGCAAAATCACGGTGTGTTCGTCGGGGCGGACACCCTTGAGGAAATCGATGCTATTTACGCGCGGATAATGGCCACCCTGACGGGTGCTTACATGCGGGCGGGTGTGTCGACAACGCTCATCCAGACCGGGGTGACCGTCGATGGCTTGATGGACGTGATCCCCGCGCTGCGCGGAACCTTGGGGGATGACAACGCCCTGCCCGTTCTAAAAACCGCGGAAACCGCCTTTGAGCCAGCCACAGGTCCGTTGACTCCTGATCACATGGTGTACGCCAAATCCTATCCCTGTTCAATCATGGCCGGCCCCGCCGACATTCTGGACTATGCGGACCGGTTCGGCTTCACTCCCCGGGTGCTGCTGATGAGCGGCGGCGCCGTCATCGGTGTTGGAAAAAACCTGAAAGCGGCGGAGGGCGTGCTGACAGCGGCCCGGGACGCCGCGCTCGTCCAGCAACTCACACGGGCCTTTGGCGGGCCCCGTTTTCTCGGGGACACCGAACGTCTGTTTATTGAGAACTGGGAAGTGGAGTCCTACCGCCAAAAAATAGCGGGAGGTACCGGTGCCGACACCAGCGCGCGGGGAAAAGTGTGCGTGGTCACAGGTGGCGCGCAGGGTTTTGGACTGGGCATCGCCGAGGGGCTGGCCGCGGTGGGCGCGGTGGTGGTTTTAGCGGATGTGAATATTGCCGTCGCCCGGCAAGCGGCGGCGGAACTCAATGCCCGTTTCGGGGCGGATTCAGCGGTCTCGGTGGAGGTCAATATCGCCGATGAGGGCTCTGTTCAACGCATGATTAAATCGCTGGTTCTCACATGCGGCGGCGTGGATCTTTTTATCGCCAACGCCGGCGTGTTGAAGGCGGGGTCGGTGAAAGAGTTGCCACTGGCCGACTGGGAGTTCGTCACCAAAGTCAATTACACCGGTTATTTTTTATGCGTGAAAGCGGTGGCGCCAGTCATGGCTCGTCAGAACGCCGCTCGTCCAGGGTATTGGACCGACATTGTCCAGATCAATTCAAAAAGCGGTTTGGAAGGCAGTAACCGCAATGGCGCGTACGCAGGCAGTAAATTCGGCACAATCGGTCTCACCCAAAGCTTCGCCATGGAACTGGTGACCGACCGGATCAAGGTCAACAGCGTCTGTCCCGGCAACTTTTTTGACGGCCCGTTATGGAGTGATCCTGAACGTGGCTTGTTTGTGCAATACCTGCGTTCAAAAAAGGTGCCGGGAGCGAAGACTGTGGCGGATGTCAAGGCTTTTTATGAAGCCAAAGTGCCCATGGGGCGCGGGTGTTATCCGGCGGATGTGTTGAAGGCGATTCTTTACCTGACCGCCCAAACGTATGAAACCGGGCAGGCCCTGCCGGTCACCGGCGGTCAAGTCATGCTTAACTGACCGATATGAGCGACTTCCCGTTTAATCCCGACACCACCAAGACGGCAGAGCGCTCCGCCCTGACGGAAACCACGCTCCGCGGGGAGATTCTGCGTATTGTCTTCGCCGCTGAAGACGGTCACTACACGGTTGTCCGGTTACTGGATGACAAGGGCCTTGAGCATACCCTGGTCGGCGCTTTAAGCGGCGTGGTGGAGGGGCAGGACATTGAGGCATCGGGTATTTTCGAGACCCACAAAGAGCATGGGCGCCAACTGCGGGTGAAGCGCTTCCGGGCGCTGCTGCCCACATCCGCCCGGGGGATTGAGCGGTATTTAGGATCCGGCCTCATTCACGGCATCGGTCCCAAGCTGGCGGCGCGTATTGTCGCCCGGTTCGGGCTCGAGTCTCTGAAAATTCTTGACAAATACTCTTCCCGTTTAAAAGAAGTGCCGGGGCTGGGGAAAAAAAAGATTGAGCTAATCCGCCAGGCCTGGCAAACCCAAAGCCAACAACGGGACACCTTTATTTTTCTTCAGGGACTGGGAATAAGTCCGGCTCTCTGCGCCCGGTTATTCACCCGTTACGGCATGGGCGCCGGCGAGGCGGTCAAGCAAAATCCCTACCAACTTGCCGCCGAGGTGCGGGGCATCGGCTTTCTCACCGCGGATCGGATCGCCAGGGAGTTAGGGATCGCGGCTGACGCTCCGCTCCGCTTGTCCGCGGGAATTGTTTATGTGCTTGACAAGCTGTCGGAGGAAGGCCATGTGTGCTTTCCTGAAAAAGATCTGCTTATCCGGGCTGGCGAAATTCTGCAAGTGCCCGCTGAAAAAGTCGCGGACGGACTGACCCGGGCCCTGACCAACGGCACCGCCATCCGGGACGCCGAATCTCACACCGCGGAACCGGTCATTTACCATCGGCGTTTATTCGCGGCGGAGATGGAACTGGCCCGCTGCGTCAACACTCTATCCCAGTATCCGCCCGATCCCGGGGGTGTGAAGCCCGCCCTTGAGGGATCGGGATTCGGCCGGTTGGATCAGCGGCAGCGGGAAGCTGTCGCGGCCGCTTTCGACTCCCGTCTGTCGATTATCACGGGGGGGCCCGGTGTCGGCAAAACCACCGTCGTCGGTGAAATTGTCACGGCAGCCCGGAAAATGGGCTTATCCGTCTATTTGGCCGCGCCGACCGGTCGGGCGGCGAAACGCTTGTCTGAGAGCTGCCGTCAGGAAGCCCGGACCATCCACCGGTTGCTCAAATGGGATCCCCAGACGCAGTCGTTTGTCTATCATCGTGACCGTCCGTTGAATTGCCGGATGCTGGTTATTGACGAGGTGTCGATGCTGGATGTTGAGTTATCCCGCCACTTGTTCGAGGCGATTTCTCCGGACACCCACGTGGTGCTCGTCGGCGACAGAGACCAATTGCCTTCCGTCGGTCCGGGAAGCGTGTTTAATGACTTGATTTCATCCGGGAGAATTCCCGTCACCCACCTCACAGCCATTTACCGACAGGCGGCGGGGAGCCGGATTGTCACGAACGCGCACCGGGTCAATGCCGGGCGGATGCCGGATTTGCGCTCTCCCCCCGCGTCTTTCAAAGGTGATTTTTACTGGATTGATGAGGAGGATCCGGAGCGGGTTGTCCAGCTTATCGCGGAAATGACGGCCAGCCGCATTCCCCGCCGGTTCCGGTTTAACCCGATGGAAGACATTCAGGTTCTCACCCCGATGAACAAGGGAGTCTGCGGAGCGATAGCGCTCAACCAAAGGCTCCAGCACATGTTAAACGCCGGGCCTAAAGCCCAAATCCGCCTAGGCGATCACGTGCTCAAAACTGGAGACCGGGTCATGCAGGTGATCAACAATTATGACAAGGGCGTTTTCAATGGCGAACTAGGCCGGGTAGGCCGGGTCGACAACAAGAAAAAGACATTCGCCGTTATGTTTGACACCGCTACTGTGGACTATGACTTCGGCGAGTCTGACCAGCTCAAACTGGCCTATGCCGTCACGGTTCATAAATCCCAAGGCTGCGAGTTTCCCGTCGTAATCATGCCGGTTCTCTCCCAGCATTTCATCATGTTGCAACGCAATCTTATTTACACCGGTATGACCCGGGCGAAAAAATTACTGATCATGGTGGGAACTCGGAAAGCCTTGTCCATCGCCCTGCGGAACAATCAACCCGCTCAGCGCCATACCCGCCTGACCGCCCGTTTGCGCCCCGCGGCGTATTGACATCGGAACCATTCATGCATACCACCGTCAGAGAAAAAACCATCCCCGCCGATCAATTCAGCGACATCAACCGGACCACCTGGCTGGGCATGGTGTTAAATATCATCCTCGGGCTGGCGAAAGCGGGCATTGGCTTGGTTTCGGGCTCCCAGGCCCTGCTGGCCGACGGCATTCATTCGTTTTCCGATCTTGTCACCGACGTGGCCCTCCTCCTCGGTGTCAAATATTGGAGCCGCCCGCCGGATGACTGCCATCCTTACGGGCACGGCAGAATTGAGACGGCCGTGAATTTGTTCATCGGGGGAGCGATTCTTTCAGTCGCCATCGGCATCGCCGTCCAAGCCTTGGACAGAATCAACACGCCGGTTGAAAACACGCTGGGCTTGCCCGCCTTGGGGGTGGCGGTTTTTTCCATCATCACCAAGGAGTGGCTGTTCCGCTGGACCCTCAACAAAGGCAAAAAAAACAACTGCCGGGCGCTCATGGCCAACGCCTGGCACCATCGCTCCGACTCATTGAGTTCGATGCCGGTCGCCGTGGCGGTTCTGTGGGGTTATTTTTTCCCGCGGCACGTTTATATTGACTCTATCGCCGCCATTATCGTCACCGTGATGTTAGGGCATGCCGGGATCAAAATTTTATGGCCTTCCCTGCGCGAGTTACTTGAATTCCGGGAAGATGAACGCCTGGAGCAATGGTTGCTGGAGCAAAGCCGGCTCTTTCCCGATATTATGGAAGTTCACCATATCCGCAGCCGCCGTGTCGGCAGCGCCGTGCTGCTGGATTTACACCTGTTGGTCAATGGCGAGACCACCGTGTATGACGCGCACACCCTGGCGACCGATTTCAAACACTATCTCCGCGGGAAAGATCCACGGATCGCCGACGTGCTCATCCACTTGGAACCGGATTGTGAATCGTTGAAGGACAAACCGGCGTCTTAAGCGCGTCGGTTACCGGTCACCGTTCGGCCATCGGCACATAGGATTTATCAAAGCCGCCCACGTAAACGCCCCGGGGACGGAAAATACGGTTGTTTTTCAAGTATTCAATGGTCCTGGCCGTCCAGCCAGCCACACGCGAAACCGCGAATAACGGCGTGAACATGGCGCTGTCAATGCCCATGGCCGCGTACACCAGCCCGGAATAGAAGTCAACATTGGGGAAAACCCCCTTCTTTCCACCCAAGTCCGCGATCACCAACGCCTCAAGCCTTTGGGCGACTTTCAGAAGCCGTTTGGCTTCTTCGTCATGGGACTCGCCCACGACCTTTTTGGCCAAGGGGCCGAGAATTCGCGCGCGGGGGTCATACGCCTTGTACACCCGGTGTCCGAAGCCCATGACCTTACGTTTTTCCCGCCGCGCTTTTTTATACCATTTATCCACCTTTTCAACGTCGCCGATCTCCCTGAGAGTTTTCAACACTTCCTCATTGGCGCCGCCATGCAGGGGACCATTCAACGCGGCGATCCCGGCTCCGACGGAAAAGTAAATGTCCGACAGTGTGGAAGCCACCACCATGGTTGCGAATGTGGAGGCGTTCATGCCGTGATCCGCATGCAGGATCAAAGCCACATCCATCAGCCGCGCCTGTTCAGGGGTCGGCACATCCCCAGTCATCATGTACAGCAGATTGGCGGCATGGCTCAAATCCGCGCGGGGCTCAATGGGCAACTTGTGTTCCCGCAACCTGGAGATGGCGGCGGCGATCGTCGCGGTACCGGAGATCAGATGATAACAGGCGTCCAGATTATGCACCCGCCGGTCGTTTTTTTCGACTTGTTTCTTCCGGGCGGCGACCGCTTCCACACTGTTGTCGCTGAATTCATAAATGGCTTTCCGCGTCCCCCGCGGCACCTTTTCCATGGGGATAGAGTCTTCATCGGTCCCGATTGTCTTGTGCTTACTGATCCGGACATGCCCCCCCCTGTCCCGGTCTGTTTGACGTTGACGCATCAAATTGACCCCCATCCGCATGGCCGCCATCGGGTTCATGTCTTCCATTGGAAAACTCATCACATGGCGCAACGTGTGGGGCAGAAACCGATAATCAATCAATTTTTTATTATACGTTTCAAACTGACGGGTTGTCGGCATGTCACCGTACAGCAAAAGGTAAGAGACTTCTTCGTAGGTGGAATGCGCGCAAAGCTCAAAAATGTCATACCCCCGATAGACCAGCCATCCCTTGGACCCATTCACGTAACCGACTTTTGTCTCACACGCGATAGCCCCTTCCAATCCCGGGCCCACGGTGCACTCCACTGGCCAAGCCACTGGAGTGGTCAATTCCGGTTCCGGCAGCCCGCTGACTTCCGAACGGGCTTTTTGGGCGGTTTCGATGATTAATTGAGAGATATCCGCTGTCGATGTATTCATGTGTGAGTCCTTATTTATTACCCGCGTGCCGCTTGAAAGTATACTTCCGCAATCCCGGTTTTTCAAGGCCGGCCGGGTGAATGGAAACGACCTGGGCTTCTGAGACAAGGTCACTTATTTTGCAACCATGTTCGACCGCTCGACACGGGGCCGCGGGAACAAAACAGCCGCCCGGCGGCGGACCGCCGGACGGCTGTGACTTAACCATGGGAAGCCGAATGAACCGTCGGCTTAACCCTCTTGACAGAGCTTACATGAGACCGCCAAGATTTTGGAGGAACTTCATGCGGCGTTTGGCGTCTTCCTCAGCCTCAGTGAACAACGCCTCAGCCTCAGACGGGTTGGTCTTGAGCAGCATGGTATAGCGCCGTTCACTGCGGATGAACTCCTGGAAGTCGCCGCCGGTTTTCTTAACATCCCAGCTGAAACGTTTTCCTTCTTCAAGCTGCGGATTATAGCGGTACAACGGCCAGTAGCCACATTCAACCGCGCGTTTTTCCTCCGTCTGTGTCTGCATCATGTTGATTCCATGAGCGATACAGGGGGCGTACGCCAGAACGATGGAGGGACCGGGATAAGCCTCAGCCTCAGCGATGGCTTTCAGAGCTTGAGCCCGGTCAGCCCCGAGGGCGATACAGGCCACGTAAACGTAGCCATAGCTCATGCACATGAAGCCGAGATTTTTCTTGGTCATCTTCATGCCGCTGGCGGCGAACTGAGCCACAGCGCCAATTGGAGTGGCTTTCGAAGCCTGCCCGCCGGTATTGGAATACACTTCCGTGTCCATGACCAGAATGTTCACGTCACGTCCGGAAGCGACCACATGGTCCAAGCCGCCGAAACCAATATCGTAGGCCCAGCCGTCTCCACCGAATATCCAGATCGATTTATCCACAAAATAATCTTTCAATTCAGCGATTTTGGCGATAACCTCTTTGGTGCAGTCACAGGTCGCGGCGGCCGCGGCGGCGGGCAACAGCTCACCGATCTTAACTTGAAGGTCCAAAGCGGCTTCGTCTTTGTTTCCCCAAGCCGCCAGAGCTTGCGTCAAGGCCTCAGTCAACTCAGGTGTCGTGCCGGCGGCGAGCAAGGCCTCGACACTCTGTTTGAGAATTGAGCGGTTACTGTCAGCCGCCAGCCGCATGCCGAACCCGTATTCCGCGTTATCCTCAAAAAGGCTGTTGGCCCAGCTGGGCCCGTATCCATGTTTCCCGGTCGTGTAAGGAATCGTGGGGAAGGTTCCGCCGTAGATGGACGAGCAACCGGTGGCGTTGGCGACAACCATGCGCTCACCGAAAAGCTGCGTGACCATCTTGACATAGGGTGTTTCCCCGCAACCGGCGCAGGCGCCGGAGAATTCAAACAGCGGCTTCTTGAATTGCAGGCCTTTGACGGTGTCGACGTTCACGCCGTCCAGCACATTGTCCGGCAGGGCGTCAAAGAACTCGGCTTTGGTCCGTTCGCCCTTGTCCCGTTCTTCTTCCAGCGTGCTGAATTCCAAGGCCTTCGTTTTAGCCGGGCAGGTTTCCACACAAACCCCGCAACCGGTGCAATCTTCAATGTAAACTTGAATCTTATATTTCAAGTCACGGTCATTTTTGGTGCGGCTGGACAGAGTTTCAAATCCTTCCGGCGCGTCAGTCAGATCAGCGGGAGCGATCTGTTTGGCGCGGATGACCGCGTGCGGACAAGCCATCACGCACTGATTACACTGGATACAGTTGGCGGACACCCATTTCGGAACCCGCGGGGCGATGCCGCGTTTTTCCAGGCAACTGGTCCCCGTCGGCAGCGTGCCATCAAAACTCATCTGCGAAACCGGAATGTCATCACCGCGCATATGCATGATCGGCTCGATGATGTTCTTGGCGAAATCACTGGCGTCATCCGCGATCAACGCGGCGGGGGCGTAGGCTTCTTGCGGCGGCGCCGTCGGCACGGTGACCTCCTCGATCGCGTCAGAAGCCGCGTCGATCGCCTTCCAGTTCATCTCAACAATGTCCTGTCCTTTTTTGCCATAGGCTTTTTGCGCCGCCGCCTTCATCAAATCAATGGCCTCTGTTTCCGGAAGGATGCCGGAGATCTTGAAGAAAGCGGTCTGCATGACCGTGTTGATCCGGCCGCCGAGACCAATTTGCTCGGCGATCTTCAACGCGTTGACATGATAGAACTTGACCTTCTTGTCAATGATCATCTGTTGCTCAGCGCGCGTGAGGTGGCCAAACACGTCGGCAACCGGAATTTCCGAATTCAGCAGGAAGACACCGCCGGGCTTGAGGGCGCTCAGCATGTCATAGCGGCCGATGTAGGCCACATTGTGGCAGGCGACGAAATCCGCCTTGGAAATCAGGTACGGGAGGTTGACCGAGCTTTTGCCGAACCGCAAATGGGACACCGTGATGCCGTACGACTTCTTGGAATCGTAGACGAAATAACCCTGGGCGTTCATCTCGGTGTTGTCGCCGATAATCTTAATGGAGTTCTTGTTGGCGCCGACCGTGCCGTCAGACCCCAGCCCCCAGAAGATGCAGTTGACCACGTCGGCCGGGCAGATGTCGAACTCGGAGTCGTAGGAAATGGACAGGTTCGTGACATCGTCTTCGATACCCACGGTGAATCCGTGCCAGCCGTCATTGCTCAGATGCTCAAAAACACCCTTGACCATGCCGGGAGTGAATTCTTTACTGGACAGGCCATACCGGCCGCCGATAACCGTGATGTCTTTCCGGGCCAGAGCCGATGAGATATCCATATAGAGAGGTTCGCCAATGGCGCCCGGCTCTTTGGTGCGATCCAGAACCGCGACTTTTTTGACACTGGCGGGTATGGCGTCAATCAGATGTTTGACACTGAATGGACGGAACAAGCGGACTTTCACCGCCCCGACTTTTTCGCCCTGAGCGCGCATGTAGTCGACGGTGCCTTCGATCGTGTCACAGGCGGATCCCATGGCGACAATGATTTTATCAGCGTCAGGAGCGCCCACATATTCAAATAACTTGTACTGGCGGCCGATCTTAGCGGCGACCTTATCCATGCACGCCTGCACAATCGCGGGCAAGTCATCATAGTACTTATTCACCGTTTCCCGGCCTTGGAAATACACATCCGGGTTCTGAGCGGCGACTTTCAACATCGGCAGCTCCGGACGGAGTCCGCGGGCCCGGAAAGCTTCCACATCAGCCGTGTCCAGCAGATCCCCCATGGTTTCATAGGAAATTTCCTCAACCTTTTGAATTTCGTGCGACGTGCGAAACCCGTCAAAGAAATTCAAAAAGGGCACATTGCTTTTCAAGGTGGCCAGATGGGAGACCACGGCCAGATCCATGGTTTCCTGAATGCCGTTGGCGGCGACCATGGCGAAACCCGTGTTCCGGACACTCATCACGTCAGAGTGATCACCAAAAATTGACAACGACTGGCACGCCAGTGACCGGGCCGACACATGAAAAACCGTCGGCAGCATTTCGCCGGCGATTTTGTGCATGTTCGGGATCATCAGCAACAATCCCTGCGATGCCGTGAACGTCGTGGTCAAAGCCCCGCCTGTGAGGGCGCCATGAACAGCGCCGGCGGCGCCGGCTTCCGACTGCATCTCAACCACTTCAACTTGTTTGCCAAAGAGATTTTCACGGCCCTGCGCGGCCCACGCGTCGGCGTTTTCACCCATGTTGGAGGATGGCGTGATCGGATAGATCGCCGCCACATCGCTGAACGCGTATGCGACATGCGCCGCCGCCCAGTTGCCATCAATTGTCACTTTTTTACCAGCCATTTGCTTGAGCTCCTTTTGCGGTTTAGGCGTGCTTTTCGGTCAGTTTTTTATTGATTCGCATGACCGGGGCACAAAATTAGGAAATAGAAAAAAGAATCATTTAAGGGACCGCATAACTTAACCTCCCGGTCCTTTTTTTCAATAGGCCGAAACGCCATTCCAGCTTTTCCATTTACCGGCGGGCGACGCGGCGTAGGGCGTAAAGTCCGCCAAGCTGGTAGAGGACAACCGGCAGCCAAATAATGATTTCGGGATGGAGAGAGGGGGTGCTCTCCAAACTGTCCGCCAGGGCCACAAGCGTGAAAAAAAACAAACTCAACAGCAGACTGACAATGATGCCGGCGACCGTCTCGGACCGCTTTGTGCGGATGCCGAAAGGAATCCCCATCAAAACAAACGCCACCGGCGCCATTGACATGACCAGCCGTTTATGCAGCTGCAAATAAATCGGCAACGATGACAGGCCGTTGCGCTCATACAGCCGGGCCATTCCGACCAACCCCGTGAAGGTATGATATTTATCCCGACGGCTCAGTTTCTCGCCCTCTTTCTGAAAGACGACAGGGATTTCCACGCTTTCAGCCCGCATCCGTTGCAACTCCCCGTTTCCTGCCGGTGTCCCGTCAGCCCCCCGCACAATGCCGAACATCGCCTGTTCCAAGGTCAAAAAAAGCGTTTGAGAAGCGGCGTCAAACCTGACATCACCCCGGGTGGCGTGAATATCCTGGGCGATCTGATTGTTCTCATCCAAAACATACACCTGGATATCTTCGATACGATTCCCTTCGCGATTGCCGACAAAAACCACGCATCCCGGCAATTGGACCATTCGCCCGGGTTCCAAAAAAGCGACGGGATTGCCCACATTGCCCATGCTCTCTAAATTTTTCGCTTTAAACCGGCAATCTGGAATCACCTGACCCTGAAGGATAAAACACACCCCGCTCACGATGACCGCCAACAGTAAAGCGGGTGTGATAATCTGCCACAAGGACACCCCGCCGGCGCGCATGGCCGTGATCTCCTGATCAGCGGACATGCGGCTGAAAACGGTCACCGTGGCGACCAGGACAGCCAATGGCAACGCGAACCCCATGGCCTCCGGCACGCTGTAAACGATAAATTTGAGAATCACAACCGGAGCCACTCCGCGGGACAGCAATTCGAACATGTCGAAAAAACTCCCGCAAAGCATGACAAACGTGACGATACCAATGGCGGCGGCCGTCGTTAAGAAGAGACTGCGCCCAATGTAGAAATTCAGGCGTTTCATTTATCGCGGCTTAATAATGGTAGCCAAAATTAAAGTGGAAGCGGCCCCCGCTTCCCTCCAAGTGTTCTTGGACGGTGTGGATGGGCCAGCCATAGTCCAGCCGGATGGGTACCCGCCCACGGCCCATGGGCAAGTTTATTTCACACCCGATGCCGGCGCTGGCGTTGATATCTCCATCAAACTCATACGCGTCCTCCCAGACGTTACCAAAATCGCAGAACAGACTGGCTCTGAGATGTTCGGAGATCGCCCGAAACTGGTGAATGAGTTCAATGGATCCTGAAGCCATTGATTTGCCGCCCAGCCCGTCTCCCGCGGCGTCAACGGGACCCACTTCACGCCATCTGAACCCGCGGATAGACCCGGCGCCGCCGACGAACAGACGGTCGAATACCGCGGCATCCTCCCCGCCGGCGTCATCAACCACGGCCACTTGGCCAAAGAGTCTCAGTGTGTTGGTTCTGGAAAGCGGGAAATATTTCGCGCCGGTGAGGTTGAGGCCATAGATGTCGGTGTAACTGCCCAGGGCCTCGGGCGCCAGACGCGCCCGGAAATTGACTTGTGACCCACGGGTGGGGTTGTAGAAGGCGTTCCGGGAATCGCGCCGCAATCCCCAAGTGATGGAGTTTGACCAGTAATCCCCTTCCTCATTGATCAAGGGGAAGTTATCCGCTTCGTCGATTGTGATGTGCTGAATCCCCAGTCCCAGGCTTTGCCGCCAGCTTTTGTACAATTTCCATGTGAAGGTCACATCGCCCCCGGTACTGGTCTGGTCATAATAGCTATAACTGCGTGTGTTATGAAAAAGAGTCGTTTCAAACCGCACGCGGCGATCCATAAACCAAGGTTCCACAAAGGAGAAGAGAAAATTCGTCTGTTCAGAACCCGCCTGCAACGACAATTTCACCCGCTGCCCGCCCCCGCTCATTCGGGGCGGCCATCCTGAAAACAGCCGGGCCGCGTCAAAGTTACTTTTACTCACCTCACCTGTAAGCATGAACCCGTCCGTGTCAGAGAATCCGCCACCGAACGTGAATGATCCGGTCGGCCCTTCCTTCACAGTGATATTCAAATCTGTCAAGCTGTCGTCGCCGGGCACGCCGCGCGTACTGAGGGACACGTCTTCAAAATAGCCCAAATTGCGGAGAACGCGTTTACTGGCCTCAAGCTTATCCATATCAGCCAAATCTCCGGGCTGAATGCGAAGCTCCCGGCGGATCACTTTGTCACGCGTGTCCACATTTCCCTGAATCCGGATATCCCGAATCGTACTTGCGCTGCCCTCGTAAATCTGATAGACAACGCCCACCGTTTGATCAGTGGCGTTTTTGTCCAGCAAAGCCCGGACGCTCACATTCAAATAGCCGAGGGGACGGTATTTCTCCATCAACAGCCACACGTCACCGTCTTTCACCCCCGCGCTGTAAGGGGTTCCCGGACTCATTTTCACCCATTCGGCCAGTTCTTGATCGCTGAACAATTTATTCCCCGCGTAATTCAGAGACCTCACCGTGTACGGTTGACCTTCATCAACCGTGACAGTCAGTGTCACCCATTTGCCTTTTGTCTCAGATGTTAATGAGAACCGCGCGTCTAAATAGCCTTTATCCTCATACATCCCCCGCAGCTTACGTTTATCCGCTTCGAATGTGTCTTCTTGAAAATACCCCGTGCGGAATAGCCGGCTAAGCAGCGTCCGCCGAGTCACCATGGCTTTTTTCAACTGCCGGTCGCTGTACACGGTGTTTCCCGTGCAAATGACCTTCCGGATTTTGTGCCGCGGAGCCTCCTCAACGCGCCAGACGAGCCGCACTTCCCGCGCCGTTTTATCCTCATCCTCACTCAACGTGACTTTGGTTCCGTGGTAGCCTTTATCAGCGTACAACTCGAGGATGGCCCGGGTGTCGGCAGACACGGTCTTACCGGAAAACAAGTCACCCGCTTTGGTGTCAATTTTTTTCGCCAGCCGTCGGTTTGAAAACGCCTCATTTCCCTCAAACACGACCGCGCTGACCCGCGGCAATGGCTGGACGATAAACACCACCTCATGCCCGTCCGCCACGTCCCGCACACGGCTGTCAACGTACTGGAAGTAACCTGTTTTATACAAGCGTTCGATGTCAGCGGCCAGAGCCTGCTGACTGAACGGCTTGCCTGTCGCCGTGAAAATATTGGCTTTAATCACATCACTGGAATAGGGCTGCTCATCCGGCGTGATCACCGAGATGCGGGTCACCAGCGCGCCGAAGGCATACGAAGCGGTCAGGCCGAGGGCGAAAATGGCGACATAAACCAAGCGGGGAAAAATTCTCATGACTGAATTCCTGTTGACATGTGACATGTATGGATGTGAAAAAAGCGGACTTTAATATCTAAAGCCATTTATGCAAGCAGTTTTTCCACTTGGCCGATGCGGCCGCAGGCGAGCATTCGACGGGCTTTATCCTCGCACGCCACGATGTTCAACGTGCGGACGGTGTCTCTCACCACCGGGATTTTCCGGGTATCCAGACTAAACACGCGGATGCCAATCCCCAGCAGAAAAGGCAGCATGTGTTTATTTCCCGCCATTTCCCCGCAGATAGACAGCTCTTTACCCATTTTGGCCGCCGCCACGGCGACCCGGTGAATCGCCCTGAGAACAGCCGGGTGATGCGGAACATAAAAATCCGCCACCTGCTCATTGGTCCGGTCCACAGCCAGGAGATACTGCACCAAATCATTTGTCCCCAGGCATAAAAAGTCACTGATTTCCGCCAGCTCCTCAATAATTTCGACAGCGGAAGGCACCTCGACCATCACGCCCAAGCGGGGGCTGACGCGGAACTCAACGCCTTCGTCTTCCAAATCACGCATGCATTGGTGAACCACCGTCCGGGCGTCAATAAACTCATCCACTGAGGAAATCAATGGAAACATGATGCCGCAGCCGCCATGGGCTCCAGCCCGGAGCAACGCCCGGATCTGGGGCTCAAAAATATCCTTACGGGTCAAGGATAAACGAATGGCCCGCATGCCCAGAAAAGGATTCGCTTCGGGAGTGGTGGCGAAATACGTCAGCATCTTATCACCTCCCACATCCAATGTGCGGAAAACCACTGGCTCGCCATCCATCTCTTTGAGCACAGTCCGGTAAATCCGGAACTGTTCTTCCTCGGAGGGGAAATTGCTGCGCACCACATAAGGAAACTCACTGCGGTAGAGCCCCACGCCGCGGGCGCGGAATTTTTTCGCCACGTTCAGCTCGCTTAACAAGTTGATATTGGCCATCAGGCGGATCTCTGTCCCATCCGCCGTGACCGCGGGCGATTGATCCAAATCAGGCGCCGTTTTCGCCCGTTTTTTGACCCTCGCCAATTCCGCGTACCGGTCAATGATGTCGCTGCCCGGGTTGACATAGACAGCGCCTTGATCGGCGTCAACAATCAGCGCGTCCCCGTCTGCGCATTGATTCACCTGTCCTTCAGAAATCATCACCAGCGGGATACCCAGAGAGCGCGTCAGTATGGCGGCGTGGGCGGTGACGTTTCCTTCCGTCAACAGCAGACCGGACGCGTTCTGCGCGACGATTTTGATAATGTCAGTGGGCAGCAGATCACCGGCGATAATAATCGAACCGGCGTAATCCGCCTGGATCCCCCCTTTATCCGGCAGCATATTCAGCAGCAATCGATGCCCGAGATCCCGGACATCCTGGACCTTTTCCCGCAAGCGGGGATTGGGACTGTTGGCGAATAAGCTCACAAATCGTTCAACCGTTTCCCGCACCGCCGCGGGCGGAGCGACACCTTTCTCAATCGCCGCCCGGATCGCCCCGGAAAACATGGTGTCCCGCAACATGAGCAAATGCGCGTTGAAGATCAACGCCGCGGAAAGGTCCACCATTTCCTCGCGCATTCTCGCGTGCAAGTCATCCAGCTGGCTTTCCGTGGCGGTCATCGCCCGTTCGAAATCCTCCCCTCCCAGCCGGTCGCCAACCTCGGCGATGCGTTCTTCGAGAGCGTCATCCGTGAATTCACCGAAAAACACCGCCTTTCCCTGAGCCACACCCGATGACCCGGAAATTCCCTTGATGAACACACTTTTTTTCGGCCCCGCTTCTTTGCGTTTCCGCCCGGCCCCGGTTGACAGATCATCTCCTTGCAGATTGAGCAGCAATTTGGCGTTGGAAATCGTCCCGGCGAGCTGGGAGGCGATCGCCCGCAGGGCCTGCGTGTCCGTTTTATTGAAATACCCCGGCGTGGAATGCTGGACCACAAGCGCTCCGACCCTGGAAATACCCAGTAAAATCGGCACGGCCAGAAACGCCTCGTAATCCTCCTCGGCAATTCCCGGAATGAATTTAAAATTCGGGTTTTTTGAGCCGCAGCTCTCCAAAATCGGACGCAACTCCTTGACCGCCAACCCCGTGATGCCCTCCCCTAACTTCAGCCGGACTTCACCAATCGATGATTCTTTCAGCCCTTCAGTGGCGCTTAGAACCAATTCGTGTCGTTTTTCGTCGTACAAGTAAACGGAACACACGTCCGCTTTCATGTGCAGACAAATCGTCTTGACGACATTCCCCAGAAAATCATCCAGACTTTTGCCGCCGGCGAACATGGCGGTCAACTCTGCGACACTGCAAATGAGTTCAACACGATTTTTGGGCATATCTATCTTCCCGGGGCCTGACTGGATAAAACACGTCTTACTTTAAAGCCTGGCCGCGAATAGAAAAGTCCACGCGGAAAATTTCCACTGGGATTTGATGATGTTAAATCGCTGTGACCCCTTAACGCGTCAAATCCAATGGAAAACAGCCGAACAGGCACTATATTTTCTTTCTTTAAAACTTGACTGATCAAGAGATTCTCTCTCTGCCGAAAAGTAACTGAAAACGTGACGGAGTGACACGAAATCACGTGCCATCGTCACCACAACAAGGAAGCTAGCTATGACCTCGATTTATGATGTGACCGCCCGCGAAATTATTGATTCCCGCGGCAACCCGACCCTGGAAGTGGATGTGACCCTCGAAAGCGGCATTGTCGGGCGGGCGGCCGTTCCCTCCGGCGCGTCAACAGGCGAAAATGAAGCGCTCGAATTGCGTGACGGCGACAAAGACCGCTACCTGGGTAAAGGGTGTCTCACCGCGGTCAAAAACGTCAACGAAAAAATCTTTCCCGAAATTGAAGGCATGGATGTTCTGGACCAGGTCGGCATCGACCAGGCCATGCTTGACCTGGACGGCACCCCCACCAAGAGTAATCTGGGCGCCAACGCCATCCTCGGCGTGTCTCTGGCCTGCGCCCATGCGGCGGCTGAAGCGCTCGAGATGCCCCTGTTCCGCTACATCGGTGGTGTCAACGGCAAAACCCTGCCCGTCCCGATGATGAACATCATTAACGGCGGTTCCCACTCCGATGCCCCCATCGCCTTCCAGGAATTCATGATCCGCCCCGTCGGCGCCTGCTGTTTCAAAGAAGGCCTGCGCATGGGCGCGGAAGTCTTCCACAACCTCAAAGCCATCCTCAAAAAGAAGGGTCTGAGCACGGCGGTCGGCGACGAAGGCGGCTTCGCCCCCAATTTCGCCGGGGGCACTGAAGAAGCTCTCGACAGCATCATCGCCGCCATCAAAGCCGCGGGGTATAAACCCGGGCAAGATGTCAAAATCGCCCTGGACTGCGCCGCCAGTGAATTCTTCACCGACGGTGTCTACGATTACAGTAAATTCGAAGGTCCTGACGGGGCTAAACGCTCGTCTCAGGAACAGGCTGAATACCTGGCTGAACTGACCGCCAAATATCCTATCGATTCCATCGAAGACGGTATGGACGAAGGGGACTGGGACGGCTGGAAAATCCTGACCGATATGATCGGCGACAGCATTCAATTGGTCGGTGACGACCTGTTCGTGACCAATGTGGAATACCTGAAAAAGGGCATTGACACCGGTTGCGCCAACTCCATCCTGATTAAAGTGAATCAGATCGGAACGCTGACCGAGACTCTGGACGCCATCGAAATGGCGCACAAAGCCGGTTACACCGCCGTCGTCAGCCACCGCTCCGGTGAAACGGAAGACACCACCATCGCGGACATCGCGGTCGCCGTTAACGCCGGACAGATCAAAACCGGCTCCATGAGCCGGTCCGACCGGATCGCCAAATACAACCAGCTGCTCCGCATCGAGGAAATGCTGGGGGCGACAGCCAAATACGGTTGCTAACCCACGCAGTGGGCATTTCAGAAGGGCGCGGGGCCATCCCCGCGCCCTTTTTTTTGGCGCATATCGTCCTGTCCTTCAGGGAGGGAAAGGCGTGAAAGACGTGAAAGGCGTGAAAGGGATCCCGGCCCGCGTCCCCCGCCCTGCGGTTTTTCTTCGGGATGCCGGGCGATCATTGGCGACCTTCGCGTGCTTGGCGAGAGAAACAACAAGAAACCCGGCGAAGCCGGTCGCATGGTGGCCGCGTGCTGGAGCGTCTTTGTCCACAAAGACATCCGTGCCGGTCAATCAACCGCCTTTTACTGGTGGGCAAATGCCAATCAACCTTATCCCGCCAGCCGGTGTCAAGGGGGCGCACGGAGACGATTTTCTAAAAGTCCGGACTTTTTAGACCGGACTCAACATCCAACGTCCAACGAATAAGTCTGGGGCTGGATAGGAGCGGCAGCGGATATCCAGTCCCTAGCACTTTCTGGTTGTCTTAACTCTTCCGGTTTCTCCGTGTCTCTGTGACCTGTGGTTCAGTTTCTTTTTACTCGTCTCTACGAGACAACCCTGAATAGACAAACGGCGGTGACACAGTAAATAAACTGACATCTGAGCGCTGACCTACCTGTCCCGGCGTGGCGCTTGTGCGAGGTTTGGAAACCCCGCTCCGAACAGGAAGAGACAAGGTCACTTATTTTGCAACCATGTTCGACTGCTCAACACGGATGCATCCGGGACCCGTCTTCGCCAAACTTGGCTTCGCCGAGGCAGGCGCATGCGCTCCATGGACCGTTTTCGTCTCGAAAACAGCCATATCGACCAGTCAAAAACCGCTGAAGTCACTTCTTGTCTTAGGAAAGCGACCCTCCGGGGTCGTAAACTTCCCGCTCCGAACAAGATGGAACTTCCGAATCTTAAGAAAGATCCAAAGCGCCTCTCTTTCGATATTCGTTATTC
>JAVVEH010000051.1:0-29334 GCA_032251435.1 Lentisphaeria bacterium
AAGTACCTGGGAGTGAACGCCAAATAGTGTACGTTTTATCCGATTTTCAGGTTATCAAGGCGAACGCACCAGACGCACCAGTCCGAACCGCTGAAATCCAGGATCACGACTTTGTTCTCGGCCTTGGCTTTTTTCAGCGCCGCGTCATAATCGGTCATCCAGCCTTCGGCGGCGAATGCGAACGCGGAAACGAGGGTAAGTAAACAAGCTGTTTTAATGATTGTCATCGGTAACTCCTTGTGTGAGGAAATGAGTAACGATCTTCGCCGGGTGATGGTGAGGGATTCGCTTGATTCCGTGACGGTGTCACGCCTCTCAACAATCACGTCGGCCGGTCACTCTGAGACACAAGGTGGGGCCGGGAGTTCCGTTAAACGGGGGTGTCGTTCTTCCGCACCGAGCTTTTAGGCACCGGCCTGGGGGTGATCATGTCCAAGTCCTCCGTGGGTTCCGGACAACGGCCCAGGGCGACTGAGCCGGTGCGGGCCAGTTCGACAATGCCGAACGCCGCCATCAACTTAATGAACGCGTCCAGTTTGGCTGTTGGCCCCGTGACTTGAATGACCACAATTTCAAGATCGACATGAACCACGCACGCCTTGAAAATATCCGTGATCTGCATGACTTCGCTGCGGGTTTGCGGCGTGGTTTTCACTTTGATCAACATTAATTCCCGGTTGACAAAACCACTGCCGGTAAGATCGGTCACTTTGACCACATCCACCAGCTTATTCAACTGTTTGTCAATCTGCTCCAGCACATTGTCATCGCCATGGGTGATGATCGTCATCCGGGACAAGGATTCATCATGAGTCGGCCCGACAGTCAAACTGTCGATATTAAATCCCCGGCCGCTAAACAAACCGGCGATACGGGACAAAACCCCGAACTTATTTTCCACCAAAACAGAAATTGTGTGTAACATGATACATCCTCTGTTGTGTCAAGGCCGATTGGTCCGGCGCGCGTCTTTCAAGCAAGGAGGATAAGATAATCCATTCCCAGCTAAAAAAAAGGGGGTCGCCGGATATTGTCCGCGGCGGATGTCATAGTGGCCACACATGTTGTTTTTTTTGTTTGTCACGATAGATTTCGAGCCGCTTTGGTGATGATACACACAAACTGGTCAGGTGTCACCATGCTGAGTTTATTCACACAGCCGCGGAAAAAATTATTTGATTAAGGAAACAAACTATGTTGCATGAACCGGCGCCGGTATCAGAGGAGAAGGACAACGCGTCCGATTGGAAAGCCAAGCTAGGCATCAAGCTGTTTTGGCTGTATTGCGTCATTTACATGGGTTTTGTGGGCACAGCCGTCTTTTCGACAAAGCTTATGAAAAAACCCGTGTTGGGGGGAACGAATCTCGCCATTGTCTATGGGATGGGCTTGATTGTGTTCGCTATTCTTCTCGGTCTCATTTATAACCATCTTTGCACCAAAAAAGAAGATGCCATGAATCTTTCCGGGGAGTCGAAATAATGAATTATATCGCCAATCCTATCGCCATCGCCATTTTTCTCGCGTTTGTCGGGTTTGTTCTCGGCATGTCCTTTTATTTCGCCCGGAAAGCCAGATCAGCTAAAAATTATTTCGCCGCCGGCGGAACGATCCACTGGTTTGTCAACGGCATCGCCTTCGCCGGTGATTATCTGTCCGCCGCCTCTTTTCTCGGCATCTGCGGCTTGATCGCCACCATGGGCTATGACGGATTCCTCTATTCCATCGGCTATCTGGCCGGTTGGATTGTGGCCTTGTTCGTGGTCGCCGAACCGATGAAGCGATTAGGTAAATACACCTTCACCGACGCCTTGGACTCCACCTTCAACTCCAAGGGTATTCAGTTCATGGCGGCGGTCAGCACCTTGACGGTGTCCATTTTTTATCTGATTCCCCAGATGGTCGGCGCCGGATCCCTGGTCACGCCACTGCTGGGACTGCCGCAATGGATGGGGGTCGTCATGGTCGGGATTATCGTGATCACGATTGTCGCCACAGCCGGCATGACCTCCACCACGTATGTGCAGTTCCTCAAAGGAGGTTTACTCATCATTTTCTCGACGGTGTTATCCATTGGCGTGCTGCACAAAGGGCTGTCAACCACGCCCCGGGAAGAAACATTTGTTCCGCGTGAAATCAACGCCCAAACCGCCATGGCCGGACAGCTTGACGACTTCTCCTTTGTGGCAACCATTACCGACGAAAAGACCGGCCAAACATTTGTCAAGCTCACATCTGACATGGTCCTCGAAGCGGAAACCCCGCCGCGGGCGGTCGCCAGCTGGTGGGAAGTTGAAGGGACTAAACTTATCGAGACACAAGCTAAAACTGTGACCTCCGCGGGCGAGGAACTCTACAACGGCGCGCCTAAAAAAGCCGGTCTATTTAAGTCGGTTGGCCGAGTGATCGAGCTGCCTGACGGCCAGACAGAAACAGGTCGTTTGGGCGTGTTTAAATATTTCTCCACGATCCAAAAATCGACCATTGTCCGTTATCCTAAGAGCGCCATTGTCAGTCTCAATGACAGTGGCGACACGGTCACCCTTTACCGGCCGCAAGTCACCTCAGGCGAGGATTTGATGGTGCCAGGTCAGAAGTTCAAGATCAAGGACGGGATGGGTAAATTAAACTTCATTTCCCTCATGATGGCGCTATTTTTCGGCACCGCTTCCCTGCCTCATATTCTCATTCGTTATTACACGGTTCCATCCCAGCGGGACGCTCGGAAATCCACGATTGTGGCCATCGCCGCCATCGGCTTTTTCTATGTTTTGACGTTGTTCATGGGGCTCGGGGCCATGACGCTTGGCGTGATTGATCTGGGCGACGGAAACATGTCCGCGCCGCTGTTGGCGAAATCGTTCAACATTGTTCTCTTTTCCATCATTTCGGCGGTCGCTTTCGCCACTGTTTTAGGCACGGTGTCCGGGTTGATTGTCGCCGCGTCCGGCGCGGTCGCCCATGATCTCATGGATAACTTCCTCAATATCAAAATGAGTGATCAGGGAAAAGTGAAAGCCGGCAAAATTTCCGCTTTCGTGGTCGGCATTATCGCCATTCTTCTAGGCATTGTCTTCCAGGGAGTGAATGTCGCCTTCCTGGTGGGCTGGGCTTTCGCCGTCGCGGCGTCCGCGAATCTTCCCGCCATTATCATGCTGTTATTCTGGAAAAGGACCACGGCGAAGGGAATCACCTGGTCCATCGGTGTCGGAATGCTCTCAGCCTTGTTGATCATTCTCACCTCACCCAGCATGTATGGTCAATACGGGCTGGACATGTCAACCGCGTGGCACCGGTTGGATAATCCCGGCATTATCTCCATTCCCTTGAGTTTCCTGACCCTGGTGGTCGTGTCCCTTATGACCAAAAAGCAGGCCGCGGTGACCGCGTAGATCAGGGCGGATGAGTGTCTAAACGCGTGTCCCGCGGCCGCCGCGGAACACGCGTTTTTTTCCGTATTATTAATTCATGAACCACTCATTCACACTAATGAACACTCATTTTGGAGTGACGATTATATTGACACGTCGTCAGTCACACATATCACGGAGGTTTCATGCGCTGTCAACATCTCATCGTCGTCGGCATGGCTCTTTTTCTGTCCGCTTGCGACCGGTCCTCCGAACCTGTTTACCAACTGGACTTGGAATCACTTAAAAAAACCGATCCGGCGCGCGTGATTTACCGCCAGGAAACAGTCATTAAAATTCCGTTGGCCAATCCTTCCGGGTTTGATTTTTCCGATGGCCGTTTCGCGGTTATCGGGAGTGGACAAGTGGTTTTCTCACAGGTGAAAAGCGGCATGACCCGCCTATTGGACACGCCCTTCTCCGCGACAGCCGCCGCGTTTGGTCCGGGCGGAAAGCTGTATGTGGCCGGAGAAACCGGTATTCACAGTGTGGCGCCAAATGGTGAGCTGACACCTTGGGTCAGGCCACCGGAAGGCAGTTTTATCTGTTCCATGGCTGGAAACGAGGCCTTTTTGTGGCTTGCTGATTCAAATCATGGCCGGGTTCTCGCTTATGATCCGGAGGGGCGGATGGTGTATGCCATCGACGGTGAAAAAGGACCAAAAGGTGAACCCCACTTTGTGCTTCCCTCCCGGTTTTTTGATCTGTATCCGGCGCCTGACGGAAGTCTTTGGGTGACCAATCCGGGGCGTCACCGGTTGGAAAATTACCGGGCGGATGGCTCTTTTTTAAGCAGTTGGGGAGAAGCGGGAACGCGCCTGGAGGCGTTTTGCGGGTGCTGCAACCCCACCCATGTCGCCGTTTTTCCCGACGGCCGGTTTATCACGGTGGAAAAAGGCTTGACCCGGATTAAAGAATATGACCAGCAGGGAACCTTGACAGGTGTGGTCGCCGACGCGGCCTTGCTTAAAAACACGGGCGCCGGTTTGGCCACGGTCATCTTGCCGGACAACCGGGTGGCGGTCCTGGATCCGGACGCCGGCGTGATCCGCGTGTTTTTCAAAAAATAGGCTTCCCGGCTGATGGGGCTGTCGATTTAATCAAAACTCGAACGGAAATCTGTCAATCTGGAAAAAAGGCCACTTCCAACATCGCGCAGAGGGTGTGATAGACAGGCAAGTGAAGTTCCTGGATTTTATGCGTGACAGTTCCTGGAACCTTCAAGGAGATATCCGCGACACCGCCCAAGGCGCCCCCGTGTTCACCCGTTAGTGAAATAACCGTGACATTCTTCACGCGGGCGACATGAGCCGCCAGCAGGACGTTGCGGGCGTTCCCCGATGTGGATAATCCGAGGAAGACATCCCCCGGACGGGCCAAAGCGTTTAACTGCTGAGCGAACGACAAGTCCCCTCCCATATCATTGCCGACCGCGGAGGTAAGCGCTGGATGGCCGGTCAAAGCCACGCAGGGTAAACCTTGCTGCAGATGATCAGCTAAATATGTTCCGCAATCCGCGGCGGCGGCGCTTAGCGCCCGCTTCAACGCCGGCGGCAACGGGCGGGGTGATAAAAACCCTTTCAATAACTCACCGGCGATGTGTTCCGCGTCAGCGGCGCTGCCGCCATTGCCCGCCACAAACAAGGTTCCATGAGCATTAAAAGACGCTGAAATTTTCTGAAAAGCACGCGTTAAATCATCCGCCATGGATTGCAAAACAGGGTATGATGATATAAGGTCTAACACCGCTTCGTCGGGAGAGTTAAACACCTGTTTACTCCTGTTGAAAACTTTGTTGAAAAACTTCGTTAAAAACTGATGATAAGTTGAAGCACTGTCTTTTTAACAGGTTATTGTATTGCGATAATGAAAGTTATCAACATGGTTTGATGAATCTTTCTCTTTTTAACCAAGCGGGTTATAACGTTGTTAGACTTGTTACAGCCCCTAAGACTACTACTCTTCTCTTTATACAATAGTTACTTATAATTTCTTCTGTGTGTTAACAAAGGTGAAAAGTCAATGAAAACAACTGTTTCAAAAGACGCTCTGAATGCGGTCATCCGTAATGTTTTGAACGCGGTCAACGCCAAAACCACCATTCCCGTATTAAATAATATTTTGTTGGAAGCGGATGACCATGGCTTGATACTGGAAGCGACGGATATGGAAATGTATGTCCGCTGCCGTATTGACGCGGTGACTGAGTCTCCGGGTGTCACCACCCTGCCGGCGAAAAAATTCGCTCAGATTATCAGCGCCTTGCCCGCCGGTGACGTGATTTTGGAGACAAACGAGAAACAGCAGACCAAAATTAACTGCGCGAAAGCCCGTTTCCGCATGTTGGGCATGGTGGCGGATGAATTTCCCCGGGAAGAGGAAGTCGTCGGGGAGTGGAATTTCTCTCTGCCGGGCGGAGAACTCAAACGGTCGCTGGCGAAAGTGTCTTACGCTTCCAGCTTGGATGAAACCCGGCCGACATTGAATGGCACCTTGCTGAGTGTCCGCAACGGGATGGTGACCACTGTCTCCACAGACGGACGGCGTCTGGCTTTAATTGAACGCCAGGTGGATAATGATTCAGAGGTGGACTGTGATGTCATCCTGCCCCCGAAAGTGGTTGTAGAATTAATTAAAGTCCTGTCTGGTGACGCCCCGGTGGCGATCAACCTTTCGGAATCCCGGGCCTCTTTCTTGTTTGGCGACACGCTGATTATCTCAAAATTGGTGGATGGCAGCTATCCCAACTACCGGCAGGTGATCCCGGCTAATTTCTCTCAACAGGCGGTGTTTCCGCGGGAAGCGTTTAAGACGGTGCTCAGCCGGGTGCGGATGGTGATCAGTGATGATTCCGCCTCCGTTTCGGTGGCGTTGAATAAAGCTGAGGCGACCATCAACGCGCTGAGCAGTGATATTGGTGAAGGCGAGGAGCCGTTGGATATTTCCTATGACGGCGAGCCCGTCAGCATGTCGTTTAACCCTGATTTTCTCATGGATCCGTTGAATAATCTGGAAGCTGATCAAGTCGTTCTCCAATTCAATGATGAATACAGCCCCATGGCGATTTCAGGAGATGAAGGCTTTCTCTATATCATTATGCCGATGCGGTCATAAATATGGGTATTGTTTCCCGTGTTCAATTACGGGATTTTAGAAATATTCCCGCCTTGGAGACCGAGTTTTCTCCGGGTATCACGATCATTACCGGGGCGAACGGCCAAGGTAAAACAAGCCTGCTTGAAGGCATTTACTACCTCGCTTTTTTACGCTCATTCCGGACGCGTCGGCCGACGGACATGACACGGTGGGGCGCGGCCGGGTGGACGATAAAAGCCAGTGTCACCCCATCCAGCGCGGCGGTCGGCGGGTTATCGACTCATTCGTTGGCCGTCTCTTACACCGATTCAAAGCGGTTAATAAGGGATGAAAAAATCATTCATGACGGGATGGAGTTCATCAATTCGTTTCTCTGCGTCGCGCTGGTTCCAGAAGATTTGGATCTGATTAAGGGACCCCCGCTTTTGCGGCGGCGGTTCGTGGATATGCTTCTCTGTCAGATCAGCCGTGATTATTTACATGGTCTTGTCAGATACAATCAAGCGTTGACCCGTCGCAACGCGCTGTTGAAAAATGTGGGGCGGTTTGGTGAAAAAGCGGTCCGGGCTTATGATCCGATCCTCGCGGAAACCGGCGCCCGTTTAACGTGGACGCGCGCCAGCGTTCTGTCCGAACTGGCGGCCGTCTACAGTGATGTGCTTGGCGAATTAACCGACACGCCCGCGGCATGGACATCGCGGTACGTTTCCAGCGTTTTCCGACGGCAATCTGAGGGTATGTCTATAGATGAGCTCAAACAAGGCATGTTAACCTGTTTGGAAAATGAGTTTTCCCGTGACGAGGAGCGGCGGGTGACCCGTTTCGGACCGCATCGGGACGATCTTTCCATCACTATAAACGGAAAATCATTGTCCACCTACGGGTCGGAGGGGCAGTGCCGGTTAGGCGCTTTGGGTTTACGCCTGGCCGCGATGCGGATGCTCAAGGAAACGCTCGCCAATTCTGAGGTGGTTTTGTTGGTGGATGATGTTTTTGGCGAACTTGACACACATCGCCGGGCCGCCTTTTTTAACACCGTTTCACAAGCCGACCAAGTGTTCATAACCGGCACATCAATACCATCTGAATTAACAGATTTTTCCCGGCGCATGATCATGGTGGACGGATGTCTCAGTGGAGAGTCCTCATGACCGGCACGATGCATCAAATCGACGTGGCGCGGACCATGATTGAACCGGCTTTTGCCGAGACACAATCGGAAAAGGTTCTCACACGCTTTTTAAGGGGTCTTGGGGATCACCTGTCAGCCCCGGTCATGGTCATGGTGTGGGAAGGAAACACAACGTTCCTGGAGGCTTTAAACGTCACCGCGGGCGTGTCGCGTGAGACCGTGGATCAGGCCCTCGCTGAAGCGGTCGTTTCGTATGAAAAAGAAGCGGGGAAAAAAAATGACAAGAAGGTCGTTCACGTGGAAGCGGGCATTGAGGCCATTTCCGCCACCGGTGGCGGCGGCTGTTTCCGCGGTTGGCCGTTGAAACATGGATCACGGACGACGGGGTATTTTTTACTGGCGGCGGAAGACGAGTGGATGGTCAACGACAGCACTGTTGAATTCGCCCGCCACATCAGTGACTTCTTCGCCGCCATGTACAGTATGCTGGCGGCCTCCCGATCGGCGGCGGTCCACGATCCTTTGACGGGACTCTATAATCGGTCATATTTGGAAAAACAGTACCTGGCCATGGTCCGGAGCTGCCGTCGATACCACCACCGCATGGCGGTGATTATTGTGGACATTGATTATTTTAAATCGGTCAATGACACCTATGGACATGCCGCCGGTGACCGCGTTTTGGTCAAGTTCGCCCGCATTTTACAGGCGACGACCCGGGAGAGCGATGTGCTCGGCCGGTATGGAGGAGATGAATTTGTCATTCTGCTGCCCAAGGGTGATGAGGAAGACGCGGTGAGTTGCGCGGAGCGCTTGCGGGAAACGGTCCGGAAAACTGTCTTTTGTGAGGGAGACCACGATTTACATGTGACGCTCTCCATGGGGATCGCCTGTGGAAATCCGTTAAGTGATGAAGAGACGGATGAGGCATTTCCGTTGCTGGTCAAAGCGGACACGGCGATTTATGACGCCAAAAAACACGGCCGGAACCGCACGCATCTGTGGAATGCCGATCAGTTACCCAATCCGGTGACACAGCCGTCGGTCGGTTCCACATTTAAACCCATTGTCCATCAGCAAAAAGAGGCCCGGCTCCTGCTTGTTGATGACGAGCCGTCGATATTGTCCATTTTAGCCAAGGGGCTGCGCATGGAGGGGTATGACTGTGAAGCGGTGGCGGACAGTCAGCAGGCGTTGCAAAAAATCACCGCCACACCCTATGCCTATGACCTGGTGATTACCGATATACAAATGCCCGGGCTGGATGGGCCCACCTTAATCAAAAAAATTAAAACCATCAATGAGTCCATTCTCACCCTGGCGATCTCGGGAAAAGCCACGGTGGAAACCGCCGTCGCCAGCTTACGGCACGGGGCCTATGATTTTATTGAAAAACCGGTTCAATTGCGGCATCTGTACGCCACTGTGGAGCGGGCCCTGGCCTACCGCTCCGCGGTGATGGAAAATAAGCGCTATCAACACCATCTTTCTGAAATGGTGCGGAAAAAAAGCGCCAAATTGGATGAGACACTGGAAGAGGTGAAACAATCCTACGCGTTCACGCTGGAGTCGTTAATCAGTTTACTCGACGCCCGGGAAAAAGATTTTGGCCAACACAGTAAACGCGTGCGGGATTTAAGCGTGCTGCTGGCGCGGAAAATGGGCGTGGATAACGCGTTGATTGAAACCATTGGCCAGGGCGCCCTGTTGCATGATATCGGCAAAATAGCCGTTCCGGATCATATTTTGTTGAAAAAAACAACGCTGACGGATGATGAATGGGAGATCATGCGGAAACATACGGAGACAGGGTTCACTATTTTGTCCTCAAGCACGTATTTAAAAGATGTGGCGGATATTGTCTATTCGCATCATGAATATTTTAATGGTGAAGGATATCCGCGGGGGCTGAAAGAGGACAAAATCTGTCTCGGAGCGCGGATTTTCGCCGTGATTGACGCCTATGACGCGATTCGGTCGACGCGGACCTATAAGGCCGCCCGCTCCGCGGCCTCCGCTCTGGCGGAAATTGAAAAGGGCGCCGGAAGTCAATTTGATCCGCGGGTTGTGGAGGTCTTTAAAGCCAATCACACGGAAATGGAAGCCTTGTTCCTGGAGTTACACGAATGATCAGTCGCCATGACCTAACCGCTTTTCTAGATGATTTACTGCTTGCGCCGGCGGTGTGCCGGGACACGTCGAACAATGGCTTGCAAGTGGAAGGCCGCGACAGCGTGCGCAAGGTTGCCTTTGGCGTGGACGCCTGTATTGACTTGTTTGAAAAAGCCGCCGCGGTCTCGGCCGATTATATCATTGTCCATCACGGCATGAGTTGGGGAGACAGCCTGAAATATCTGCGCGCGGTCAACGGGGCCCGGGCGCGGAGCCTGTTTCACCATGATCTGTCGCTATACGCCGCGCACCTGCCTCTGGACATGCACCCGGAGGTGGGTCACAACGCTCAAATAGCCGACATGCTGGCGTTGATAAATCGGTTCAGTTATTTTGAGTACGGGGGGGCGGATATCGGTGTGGCCGGGGATGTGAAAACGCCGATAACCGTTGACGCGCTCGCCGCGCGAGTCAACGCGTGCCTTGACACGCGGTCGACGATTTGGGACTTCGGCGGTGGCATGATCCGGCGGGTGGGGGTGGTTTCGGGCGGCGGAGCGGACGGTATCGAAGCCTGTCCGGCCCGGCAGATCGACTGCCTGATCACCGGGGAGGTCCATCACCAGCACTGGCATGTGGCCAAAGAGCTGGGGATACATGTGATCGCCGCCGGTCACTACAAAACCGAGTGTCCCGGGCTGTTCGCCGTCCAGAAGCGGCTAGAGCGGCGGTTCGGTTTGGACTGTGAGTTTATTGACATTCCAACGGGCCTTTAAAAACGTTTTTTCAAGCCTCTGCCTGCGGCGGTGTCCAGAACCTCTACGAGAACGATTACGACAACGAAAAAAGACAGAAAGATGGAAGCCAGCCAGTCATTTCAGCGGACGGAGTGCCGCCGCTGAGCTTGACGTTGGTTGAGAGATGAATTTTGGCATGGACAAACAGGAGAATAACGCAATGAAAGTCATCGCCTTCAATGGCTCGCCCCGGAAAAATGGCAACACGTCACGACTGATTGAAGAAGTCTTCAGACCGTTGCGCGACGCGCATGTCGAATGCGAGCGGATTGATATTGCGGCCAATGGTCTGCGCGGCTGCACGGCCTGCCGGGGTTGTTTCAACAATGGCGGGAGCTGCGTTATCAAAGATGATCTCAATGACTGGTTCGCCAAAGCGGCGGCGGCCGATGCTGTCATTATCGGCAGTCCGACCTATTTCGCCAATGTCAGCGCCGAGACAAAAGCGCTTCTGGACCGCTTCGGCCTGCTAGGCCGAGCCACCGGGGCGTTTGTGCGCAAACCGTTCGCGGCGGTGGTGGCCGCGCGCCGCGCCGGGGCCGTCCCGACCTTCGACGCCATCAATCACATGGCGCAGATCAACCAGATGCTGATTGTCGGATCGAGCTACTGGAATATCGGGATAGGCCGGGAACCCGGCGAAGTGGAGTCAGATGGCGAGGGCATGGCCAACATGGCCAATCTCGGGGAGAATCTGGCATGGTTGCTGGACAAGCTGGGCAAGGCGTGAACCTGGAAAGATCTTTTCTTTCCCTTAATCGGCATTTTATCACCCCATTTTTCTGTCTCTAATTTTTCTGTCAGATTCTTCGCTTTTCTCTTTCTTCATTTCTTTCATACTATTTTTGACAGTACCTGGGATGTTGATGCCCTTTTACGGGCTGAATTCTTTCACTTGCAAGAATGGTTTAAGGTGTTCAGCGACCCGTTCCGCCATGATCCGATATCCGGCGTCGTTGGGATGAATAGGGTCGTTTTTGAGCGTTTTCTCGTTGGAAATGTCTCCTAAAACATCCGGAATCAGGATGACCCCGTTACGTTTACAAAGGCGTTTATGCTTTTTTCGGTTGCCTCCTAAAACCTCGATACCGGTGAAGGCCACGAGGCATCCCCGGCGCCGCAGCTCGGTGAAAATACCACTCAAGGCGGCCTCTGTCTCCGCCCAGGGAAGGCGGCGCAAAAGGTCGTTTCCCCCGAGCGTGACGATGACCGGACACTGGGTGATTTCCGGATGCTCTCTCAATCGTTTTAAGCCTTGTTGACTCGTTTCCCCCGGCTTTCCTAAAGCGATCACTTCCCGGTTCAGCGCCCGCGATAATTGAGCGGGGTAACTGCCGGTTGGTTCTTTCGCTCCCACCCCGGCGACTAAACTGTCGCCGAAACAAACAATCTTCTCATCCCTGGCTGACAGGTTGGACACGTCCCAGTTGTTGATCTTCCGGGCGCGGAACTGGCACCCTCCCCAGACGGCACCCGCGAGGAAGAGAGTCGAGAAAACCTTGAGTTTGAGTGAACGCATGTGGTCCCCTTCCCTGGTCACACAGGCGCTAACTGCAGTTCTTTCAGCGCGGGAATGCGGGATCTGACCTTGTAAACCTCATTAAAATCCAAGTCGACCACTAAGACAACCGGGTCATCAGCCGCTTCCGCGATGACCCTTCCCCAGGGATCCACGCACATGGTGTGCCCGTAATTTCGGTAGTTTTCCGTGGGGTGCTCCCCGCATTGGCCGACACCCAGCATATAACACTGATTTTCGATCGCTCTGGCCCGGAGAAGCACTTCCCAGTGATCGCGCCCGGTTTGTTCGGTGAAGGCCGCTGTGCAGATCATCGCTTGAGCGGGCGTGTACTGACGGAAAAGCTCAGGAAAACGAAGATCATAGCAAATGCTTAACCCAAGCCGCCACCGGCCAATCTCAAATTGAGTCGGCAAGGTTCCCGGCGCGTAAATTTCTGTTTCGTCCACGGCTGTTTGCTCGTCTTCCGTAAGCTGAAACAGATGCATTTTATCGTATCGGCCAAGCAGTTCGCCATCGGGGCTGATAATCAGGGAGGAGTTGAAAATCCGGCGCGGAAACTCCCCCTGAGAAGCGACCGGCACGCCGCCCGCGACCAAGGGAGCGTTAATGGCTTCGGCGACCGGGGTCAGAATCGGCAGCCACTCCTCGGCCGTGCGGGCCTCCTGCCCCAGATGATGCGGACCCGACCGGCACAGAGCGCACTCGGGCAAAATCACTAAATCAACCGCTGGCAAGCCATCGGTCAACTGATGAATGTGAGCCATGTTCTCAGCCAAGTCAGGGCCGGAAGACATTTGAACCAGCGCGGTTTTCAGTGACATCATGATCGCGGTTCCCAAACCTTTTTATCCGTACGATTCCGCCGCCGCGATCCGCCCGGCGCGGCGCGGCGCGCGCGGCATGTGAAACATACAGCATCTTTCAGGCCAGCGCCACCGATGACAACGGGCTTCGGTTTTTTTATTATTTACTTAACTAAAGTAAAGTTAAAAGAAGTTTAATAAACTAAAGTAAAGTGTAGTAATTTTATAAAAAGGTCCTTATATAGTTTTAACTCTTTTGTTAAAAAAGATTTACAGCTTTTTAACGGAGGATGTCCGCCCCGCGTTTTCCATCAAAAAAAGCGCTTTTTTTTGAAAAACGCCTTGTTTTGTATATTTACTGTAGTATAGTGACATTGAATTTGGCGGATAAACACGATGTGAAAAGATGTGGCATGGACCCATTATTTAGAGACCAAATTGAGAATTTACAGGAAAGCCACTTTCTCATCCTGTATTGGGTTGGTTACGCCGAAGGGCGGTCTTTACCGTATAATATCACGAATTGTTTTGATGATTTGAAATGGTTACGGATCACGCGGACGAAACAGACGGCGACCGCGCTGATTGAGGCCTTGCAGGCGCTCCGGTTTCTGGACATCAGGGACGAGGGCAACCGTAAAAACATGTATATCACCCCCCATGGCGCTCAAGCGCTGGAACACCTGATCTTGAAGAAGGTGTACACCCCTAAAAAATCAGCCTTTTTGGAGGTAGACTAATGGCTATCGGCATTGGTGGAGCAGGCAGTAAACTAGCGTATCAGTTGGATCCTGAAAGCGCGATTGTGAACGTGTCGGATTCGGAACTTCGCAAAGTGCCGGCGACCCGCCGGATTCTAGCGGCCGTTCATTCCGAGCGCGGGCAGATGCGCGGGTCCAGGAAAGACCCTCAAATTGGCCGGGACGCTTATTTATCCGTCCGCGGGGAATTATTGCGCCTGGCTGAGGGCGAGTTGGTCATCACCTCGTCCGGGGGGGGCAGCGGCAACGGCATCACGACCGGCTTGCTGGAGGAGCTCAGCGCCCGGGATTTGATTCATCAAGCGGATAAAACGTCTTTCGCGATCATTCTTCCGTATCCCAAATTGGAACCGGCGGAATTTGTGGACAACACGATCGCGTTTCTTCAGGGGCCGGTCTCGGATGCCATTGACAGCGGCAACACGGGTAATATCTACCTGTTTTCGAATCAATTAAAGTATGAGTCCCGGATGACGGAAGCGGCCTACAATCAAGCGATTATCGACACGCTGAAACAATTTTTCGCCATTCCCCGCAAAGGTGACGCCCTCAAATTGTTAGACGGGCATATTGATTACGAGGATTTCAGCCTGTACTGCGCGAAGCCGTATTTCAACCATTTCACGTATTTTGACTTTGATCCTGAGACAGGGTTCGGTGACCAGTTCAAGGCGCATTTGAATCCCTGTCTGTTGCCGCCTGAAACCCCGATCGAAGCTCTCTTTTTACTGGAAGTTCCGCCGGGAGGAAAGGTGACGGCCTTTTACGATATTTTGGAGTATTTCGCCGCCCAGAATGTCACTCCGGTGTTTGGCGTGGTTGAAAATCCGGAGCGCTCCACCCCCTTTGTCACGGTGTCCGTTCTGTATTCGCGCAAACCGGCTGAGCTGGTGGAAGACTTCAACCGCATCTCCCATGAGCACACCCAGGCGCGGGTCCGCAAGTCTCTCGAGCAGCACATCCCGCTGCCCAAGTTGGAAGTCAGCTTGGAAAAAGAGACCAAACAGGCGGGCTTGAAGCGGGGCGCCGATGATGATGAAATTCTCACTGTTCTCCGCCGCCTGGGCAAACTCTGAGCCGCGGGCTGACACGTCTGGAGAATTGATCATGATGGATTCCTCTTTCTCAAAAACCGCGTTGAAAGCTATTTTGACGGCTGATTTTCAGCTCTCTGGAGATGATCTGGAGGCCATGGTTGATTTAGTGGAAACAAACGTGGCGGACTTCGCGAAATCAGTGGGCGGACTATTGGCTGACGAGGAATGGGACGAGCTATATTACGGTGCCGAACGCTGCAAAGCTCTGGGCGAAAACATGAAATGGCCCGCCTTGTCTGAGGCGGGTTTCACCCTTGAGCAAGGGGCTAAGGCGAAAAACCGTTTGGCGGTGACGCAAGCCGCGAAAACCCTGCGCGAGTTAATTGTCCAGATGAAACACGATCCCTCGGTCACCGCTCCCACAATCCGCTTTAGACTTGATTAAACTTGTATGAACGCGCTTTCCATCCATCCCGTCGCCAGCCGCCCCCGTCAACCGGAGACGAAACATCTGACATTTGACGAGGCGCTGGAATGGCGTCGGAAGTTAGGCCGGGACAAGGCGCGGCTGGGAGTCACCAACGGCTGTTTTGACCTCTTGCACCGCGGGCACGCCGACTATCTGGCCAAAGCCCGCCTCGCCTGCGACCGGCTTTTGGTGCTTGTCAACAGTGACGATTCGATCCGGCAAGTGAAGGGGCCTGGCCGCCCCGTTGTTCACGAGGATGACCGGGTGTATATGCTGGGGGCGTTGGAGTGTGTGGACGCGGTGGTGATGTTCACCAGTAAACATTGCACGGATCTTTTTGAGCGTATAAAGCCGGACGTGTATATCAAGGGTGGCGATTACACGGAGGAGACCCTGGTGCGCGAGGAATATCTTTTGTTGAAATCACTCGGGGTTGAGTTTGTATTCATTCCATTTGTGCCGGGCCTGTCGACGACGGGCTTGATTGAGCGTATCCAAACCCTGCCGTGAATTCCCCGCGTTCACCACGCTGTTTTTCAGTTTATTTCACATTGTTTTAAAGGATCCATCATGCCTCCGCATTTTATTTTTCACATGCAGGATGTCTGTAAGAGCTACGGCGATAAAATCGTTCTTGAGGGCATCAATCTGTCGTTTTTTTACGGCGCGAAGATCGGTATTGTCGGTGAAAACGGGGCCGGCAAATCGACCTTGCTTAAAATCATGGCGGGGGTTGACACGGATTTTGGCGGCACGGCGGAGCTGGTGCCGGGCATGCGGGTGACCTATGTTCCCCAGGAACCCCGCTTGAATCCCGATAAGGATGTGCGCGGCAACATTGAGGAAGGCCTCGAGCGCATTCAGACGCTGATTGACCGGTATGACGAGATTACCGAGTTGATGGGCGAGACGTTGCCCAAAGACGAGATGGACGCGTTAATGGACGAGATGGGCGCGATTCAAGAAAAAATCGACCTTCTGGACGGCTGGGAAATGGACCGCCTGCTGGATATCGCCTCAGACGCGTTGGTCCTGCCTCCCGATGACGCGGATGTCCGCACCCTTTCCGGTGGCGAGCGCCGCCGGGTGGCTCTGTGCAAGGCGTTGCTGGAAAAGCCGGATCTGCTGTTGCTGGACGAACCGACAAATCATCTTGACGCGGAAACGGTCGCCTGGCTCGAACAGGCGCTGCGTGACTATCACGGCACGGTGATCATTGTCACCCACGACCGCTATTTTCTCGACAACATTACCAAGTGGATTCTGGAATTGGAAAACACCCGGGGCATCCCGTTTGAAGGCAACTATTCCAGTTGGCTGCAGCAAAAACAGGACATTCTCCGGCGTATTGAGAAAAAGGAATCCGAACGGCAGAAATTGCTGGCTCGGGAATTAAACTGGATTAACACCTCACACAAGGGACGGGGGCAGAAAAACAGCGCCCGTATCACCCGCTATGAGCAAATGGCCAGCCAAAGTTTTGACATAAAACAAAATGATGTCACGATTCAGATTCCTCCCGGGCCAAGGCTGGGAAACAAGGTCATCACGCTGCGCGGTGTCAGCAAAGGATACGGCGATCTCACATTGCTTGACGACGTGTCATTTGACGTTCCCCCCGGGGCGGTGGTGGGTGTCGTGGGGCCGAATGGCACGGGTAAAACAACCCTGTTCCGGATGATCGTCGGCGAAGAGGGACCGGACGCGGGGACGATCGTCATCGGGGACACGGCGCGCATGGCGTATGTGGATCAACACCGGGATCTGCTGGCCGATGACAAGACTGTCTATGAAGAGGTGTGCGGGGACGAGGAAACCATTGAGCTGGGCAGCAAGAAAATGAACGCCCGGGCTTATCTGTCCCGGTTCAACTTCCGCGGCGCCCAGCAGCAAAAGAAGGTGGGCAAGTTGTCCGGGGGCGAGCGCAACCGCGTCCATTTAGCCAAACTCTTGAAATCCGGCGGCAATGTCATTCTGCTGGACGAGCCGACCAACGATTTGGATGTCAACACCATGCGGGTGTTGGAGGAAGCCTTGATGAATTTCCCGGGCTGTGTTCTGGTCACCAGCCATGACCGTTTTTTTCTTGACCGCATCTGCACCCATCTGCTGATTTTTGAGGGCGCTGGAAAAACCCGCTGGTTTGAGGGGAATTTTGATGACTACACCGAACAAGTGCTCATGGCTGGGGACCGGTTAGAGCACCGCCGGGGAAAATACAAAAAGCTGAAACTTTCATGATGACAGGCATGAGATCGGATTCCATGTATAATGGTATTATCATTTGATCAGTCGTACGGGGCGCTTACCGCGGCGTAGATTGCGCGGGGTAATGCCGAAATGAGCCTTGACCGCCCGGCTGAGGGCGGAGCCGTTGGATAATCCCACTCTGGCGGCGATGGCGTCCAGGGACAGATCCGTTCCTTTCAGCAAGTCCTCGGCCCGCTGCATGCGGATGCGGTTCATGGCCTGATGCGGACTCTCCCCGCGGCTCCAGTGGAACAACCGGCGCAGGTGGGTCGAGGAGACAAAAGTGGCTTGCGCCACATCCTTGAAGGTGGGGGATTCGTCCATATGCTCGCTGTACCACCCCAGGGCCTGTTCCGTCTTGTTCCGGGCAATCTGGCGTGACGCGAGGGCGGGGTGAATGACTTGCCGCAAGGCCATCAGGCTAAGCTCGCTCACGAGCGCCTGGGTTTGCAGGAAGACCAGCCGCGTCGGCTGCTCCATGATCTCCGCCGCCTGGCCTGCCAACGCAAGCAGCCGTTCGCAGTCGTCGTCGCTCAGGGGTGTCTGGTAATACCCGGGTGAAGGGATCATTTTCTCCAGTTCGCCGGGCACGGCTGTGAAGTGAAACACAAGCCGGTCCACCGTTTTCTCACCCAGCCAGCCATGGGCATGCTCCCGGGGAAAGACCCACAACACCTGTTCCCGCATGGCGGGCGGCGCCGACGAACCGAGATCCGGACCGATCCGCCCGGACAGGGAAACATAGAACTCCCACGCCGACCGTTTGTTTATGGGCACCGAATCGCAGACAAAATTCCGAATCCCACTTTTGAAATAGATAAGCATGCTTTATTATAATTATATGGTCGTTTTTGTCAACTCCGAAACAAATAGCCGCCCTGCGGGGCTGTTCCGTCTTATTCCCGGATCAATCCGATGTAAAGCATTGACATCCCAAGTTGGTGTACCGACTTCAGTCGGCTCTTCCATAGGTTGGTGTGCCGACTTTTGTCAGCTCTTTTAATGCATAACTCTTGTGCCCTTTTGTGCCCTTTTGTGGCTATCCTCTTCTGTAATGGGTCAAAGGTGGAAATGTCGTTTCGGTTGACGACTACGGGCGACGATTACGGATCACGATTGCGCACAAATATCGTCTGCCGTAATCGTCGCCCGTAGTCGTTTTCCGGCTGTTTGCTTCAACCGGTGCACCTATGATGCATTACCCTCTTCTTCCCTCGCAGCCATAAGCGGGGATTCCCCGCCCCGTAAAATCATAGTCGCACCGGTGTGTTGACCGGCAACATTTACCGCTTGGAAATAAAAAAGATGGTTGAAATTGTGATGATGTTGGCAGTTTCTGTAATGGGTGTCCCGCCGAAACCAGGGTATAATTACGAATTGGAAACCGGCTGTGTCCTGTTTCGAGGAGATATACAACACAAACCACCACGTGATAAATAGCACTTGATAATACCTGGAAAGAAAGCGCGTGCATAAGGAGTACTCACATGCAAACGAACACGCACACCACCCACACGCGGCCAACCGTGCTCGGGAGCCCATGCCCTGGACAAACAAGGGAGAGCAGACAAATGACGACCATTAGCACACTCGGACGGATTCTCGCTGTAACCGCGGCACTGACCCTTGAAGTCATGGGCGGGGCTGCCAAAGCGGCCATCACTGCCATCAATTCGGACTATTTGACTGTTGGTGCAAGTGCCACTGGGGGCACCCCTTACAATCTGAGTTTTGACGCTGGTGCAAACGCCACGGGGCTCATAGCAGTAGTAACTTCAGAGTCCAATTCCAGCAGCATGATTGTGCGGTATAACGGCGTGGATTTTGATGTGGCTCAAGCCCACACCGGTTCCAATGTCGGCATCTACTATCTAAATGACCCATCAACCGGAGGAGCCTTCAATTTTACTGTCCAGGGCAACGGAACAACCATTAATTTTCTGGGTGCTGCCATTGTCTCTGTGCAGAGCACATTGCACACGATTGTTCCGACCCAAGTGGCCAGTGAAACCGGCAATCCGGCGGCCGCGGATGTTGCAATCAATGTGCCGGATTCAGGAAGTTTTGTTATGGCTGGCTTTAACCTGAATAATGGTGCAAGCGCCAATACGTTTGTCCTTGATTCCCCCCTGACGGAAATCTTTTCGCTCTTCATCAACAGCGGGGGAGCGGGAGCGGGTTACCAAGAAAACGTGGCGGCTGGGATCAACAATTATTCGTACACCTACGGTGGAACTCTTGCTCCCCGCACGACCACTGCGGCTTCTTTTATGGACATCCCCGAGCCGTCATCCATGATCCTGACCGGGCTTGGCCTGGCGGGCCTGTGCTTCCGCCGCGTGCGGAAGTGACATGTGCGGGGGACGGGGGCGGAGGAAGTAGCGAGTGGCGAAAAATGGTTAATGGCTGAAAATTGATGGCGGCGTTTCGTCCCGGTGGGGGAGTTTGCGGACTCCGCAGATTCGCTCTCCTGAAAGAGCCGACTAAAGTCGGTACACCAACTTGGGATGTCGATGCTTCTGGACGGTTTGTCCGTCCGCCGCAGCGGATTGGTGTCCCGGCTTATGGTTGTGGACTGAACAACCCGCAAAGCTGCAAGAAAACAGGCCTAAAGACCTGTATTACAAACACCGTCCCGACCAAAAGGTGTCCGTTGCAACGTTGGAAATGTATATGTGGTCCACAGCTTTAGCATGCGTTTTCCTCCGGCTTTGTTAAACTACATAGAGCGTGTTTAAATCGTTTACAACCATTAGTCGGCTCTTCTATAAGTTGGTGTACCGACTTCAGTCGGCTCTTTTAATGCATAGTTATAGTTTTTGTGCCCTTTTGTGGCCATCCTCTTCTGCCATTATAACCATAAGCCGGGCCCCCGACCGTCCCGCCCCCAATCAGCTTTCTCGCTTTTTTGACTATTTGGAAAAGATAGAATTTGTGTTTTTATTGATCGCTTTCGTGACGGCCTAATGCCAAATATGCGGTATAGTCTGACACCTGACACCTGACACCCATGCTTAAAACCTGTATCATCGGCATTTCCGGCTACGGCCGGATTCATTATGACCTTCTTCTGCAAGCTCAACAGGCGGGCAAGGTGGCGATTGTCGGCGCGACGGTCATCAACCAGGCCGAAGAGCCCGACAGATGCGCCCGGCTGCGCGCGTTGGGCTGTCGGATCTTCGACGACTACCGGGAGATGCTGAGGCAGCTTTCCGGCGTCGCGGAATTCTGCATGATCCCGACCGGCACGCCGCTGCACCGGCCGATGACGGTCGCTGCCTTGGAAGCAGGGATGCATGTATTGGTGGAGAAGCCGGTCGCCGGCTGCATCGAGGACGTGCGCGCGATGCAGGCTGCGGCCGACTCCGCCGGCCGCACGGTGGCCGTGGGGTATCAGTGGCTGTATACACCCGCGGCCCAGGAGACCAAACGGCATATCCTGCAGGGAACGATCGGCGAGGTGAAAGGTATTAAATGCCTGGTGATGTGGCCGCGGAACCACGACTACTACAATCGCAACGGCTGGGCCGGGAAGTTGTCGGTGGACGGCGTGCCGGTCAACGACTCGCCCTTCAACAACGCGGTGGCCCACGACCTGATGATGATGCTGTTCCAGGCGGGTGCCACCGGGCGCTTGGCGGCAACCCCGGTGTCGGTGGAGGCCGAGCTCTATCGCGCCAACGCGATCGAGAGCGCCGACACCGCCTGCATGCGCATTGAGACCGCCGAAGGCATCCCCATCCGTTTCTACGCCACCCATGCCTGCCGCGAAAATTTCGGCCCCGAAATCCATATCCGCGGAGCCCGGGGATCCATTGTCATTTCCCACAATGGTTCGGTTATCCGGCCCGACGAGGGGGCGCCGATCCGCTATAGGGTCAATGGCGGCGAAGAAGCCAGGGAGACGATGATGGCCTCGGTTCTGGACGCCCTGCAGGGCGGCGATGCGTTCCACTGCGATCTCGAAATGGCTTCCCGCCAGACCATGGTGGTCAGCAGAATTCATGAAACCTGCGCCATCCAGTCCGTTCAAGGCGAAACCGTGATCTCCCAGGACGATGTGGTCAGCACGTTCATTCCCGGGATCGAGGCCGCGATGCGCCAGGCGTTCGACAACGAGACGATGCTTCGACTTAGCGTTAAAGGAGTAGACGATGTGGAGTAACCCCCAAGGGAATAGACTGCTTTGCCCCGCGACCAACGGGCACAGTTTTTCGACCGGCAGCAACCGGCAGCCATCGATAGCAGCCGATAGTAATCGAGACGGGCAGGATGGTGGGGGGAAAGTTGTCGAGGTGCACGCGGCATCGGGACCTGGGGGAATGCCGACGCACCTGGTTTTGGCCGCAATCCGGGCTGCCACGCCCGTGCTGGCATCCCGCGGAATTGCACGGTTGCTTTCCGTGGCCCTGGTCTTTGCGGTCGCGACTGCTTGCGCACAAGGAACCCAGCCCATGAGTAAAGAAGCGTCTCCGGAAGAGGTGATTGCAGGATTTGAGAAACGAGCGGACGCGGTATTTCGCGCTGAAGCGGGCAAGCCGCTGGTGCGGGCGAAGAAGAACCCGCCGTTGAGCAAGGGACGCGGGCCGTATGTGCGCGGGTACTCGTATTCGATGGTGGCCTTTGCGGCAAAATGTCTCTATCTGAATGAAATGTTGGACGAAGCCAATGCGGCGCTCGTCGAGAATGCGCAATACTACCTCGACAATCCGCTGACGATTCCGGACCGCGACAGCTTCCACTGGCATGCGGAAATAGTCCTGCGCCTGCTTGAGATGTACGGGCCGAACGGCAGCGCGAGTCCGGGCCGAATCACCAAGGAGACCGAGACCAAAGTGCTGGAACCGCTGTGGATCTACACGAAGAAGTGCTCCTGGCTGGGTAAGGCTGAATACAAGGATTCAAAGACGTGGAACGTCTACAGTTCCGAGAACCATCATGCGATGGACTTCACCTGCCACTGGCATTTCGCCAAGTATGCGAAGGATCGCCCGGAATACAAAGACTTGAGGTGCGATGATGGATCGTCCTTGGATCAGCAATACGAAGCCTGGAACGAATACATCATAGAGTATTGCCGGGAGCGGGCGAAACGTGGCCTCTGTGTCGAAATGAGAAGCGACGGCTACAACAGCACATTGATCAAAGGGTTCTACAACTTCCACGATTTTGGCGACGAGCGGCTGAGCAAAGCGGCCGGAATGTTTCTGGACCTGTACTTCGCGTATTGGGCCGAAGAGCAGATCATGGGACACATGGGGGGCGGGGCTTCACGTATCAAGGGCAACAACGCGTTCATCCAAAGTCGGAAGCACGGTAACGCGGTATTGGCCTGGCTCTATTTCGCCATCGGCGAACAGCCGGAAATCAACGGCCACGATGTGGGTGCACTGCTGAGCGCGTACCGGCCGCCTGCCGTCGTCGCCGACATTGCGCGTGATACAGAGGGCCGCGACGCCTACGAGATCCGACAACGTGTCCAGGGCCTTGGTCAGCAGGGACACACCTTTCCGCATATGGACCGGCCAGACCAGAAGCCCAACCAGTTCCGGACGGATGGCGGCGGCATCCTTCGCTACAGCTACTGCGATCCGGCGTTTATCCTGGGCACCCCGATGACGGAGGCGCGGGCCCACGAAGACTGGGTGATGATCAGCAGCCAGAGCCGCTGGCAGGGGGTGATCTTTGCCGATCCGGCAAAACGAACGTCCAACATTGAACATCCAACATCCAACGCTCAAATTGCAGAGGGCCTGACTGCCCACAGCTCTTCACTCGCTACCCGCCCGACTACGCCGTCCCTGGCTTCGCCAGGTCAAGACTCCCCGCTACTTGCTACACCAGCGGACGCCCGTATCGTCCCCGTCCCACGGGCGAGCAACAATGCCGTGGCATTCAATCAATTCTGGTCCGTGCAGAGCAAAGGCAGCCTGATCACCCAGAAGCTGAAGACCAGCAAGGGCGCTGGGGAGATGATGGTATGGATGTCAAAGAGTGGTCTGGGCAAACCGGTCACGGAGGATGGCGTGGTTTTTGTCGAAGCGCCGGACGCCTACGCGGCGATACGTGTCGCCCAGGGTGATTTCAAGGTTACTGACGAGGTATTCAAAGGCACAAAGGAGACAGGCGCTTCATTTGAAACACCGCCTGGCCACATAGTGATCCCAGCGGACGAGTATGCGCCGGTGATTCTGGAGGTCATGGCGAAGAGCGAGGTGGAGAACTTCGACGAGTTCAAGGCGAAGGTGAAAGCATGCCCGATCCGGATGGACGGGTGTGTGCTGCGCTACACAAGTGTCTATGGCGATACACTGACGTTCGACACCAGCTACAAAAAGCCGCCTACGATCAACGGCACGCCTGTAAACTATGCGCCGAAGAAGGTTTTCGACAGCCCGTTCCTGAACTCCGACTACAACAGCGGCGTCGTGACCATTTCGAAAGGGAGCCGGAAGAAGATCCTCGATTTCAACCAAGTGGCAGATACAAGGGCACGCTGACAGATTACGTCCAGGCGGCGGCCGTGGCGAAAGAACGCAATCTGCCATTTGTCGATCTACACGCCATCAGCATGGCCCGTCACAACAGCATCGGACAGGAAAAGTGATCAACATCAATATAGGAAAAGAAAGATGATTTCAGCTCCATTCAAACTGCCGAGAACCGCCAGTCGGGTGCTGCTTGCGGCAGCATCTGTCAGCTTGTTCACTGTCGAGGCGTTAGCCGCGCCTAAAGAAGGCAAGGATACCTACTACACGGTCCCACCCATATTCCTCCCGGCCCCGAGCAGTGTCGGCGGCAAGGCGTGGAATGTGAAGAATTTCGGTCCAGTCGGCATTGGCATCACGCTGAAGCCGCAGAATCCCGGATTCCAGATGGTGATCAGCAATGTGGAGAAGGGCTCCCCGGCCGAAGCCACGGGCAAACTGAAGAAAGGCCAGGTGATCGAGAGCATCAACGGTCGGGTGCTCAAAGACCGGGACCCCCGCATGATTCTGGGCGACATCGTCACGCAAGCGGAAGCAACCGACGGGAAGGTTGCACTCAAGATCAAAGATGCCGGGGACGTAGTTGTCCAGATTCCGGTGATGGGTTCCTATAGCGAGACCTGGCCGCTTAATTGTCCGAAATCCGACCGCATCGTCAGGAACCTTGCCGACCTTCTGGCCAAACAGGAAAAACCGGGGTGGGGATCCGTCCTGTTCCTGCTTTCGACCGGCGAAGAGAAGGATCTCGACGTTGTCCGCAACTGGATGGGTGATCTGAAGACGCTGGGCGCCTACCAGTGGCACATCGGCTACCACGGAATCGGCGTCTGCGAGTATTATCTGCGCACCGGGGACGAGAGCGTGCTGCCAATGATCAGAGAAGCCGCCGAGTCGCTCAGGAAAACCATGTACAATGGTGGCTGGAGCGGCCGGGGGAATCCGGCGAATTTCACCTACAGCACCGGCTCAGGCCAGATGCATGCCGCCGGGGTGCACTGCATGAGTTTTCTCATGCTGGCCCGGATGTGCGGGGTTGAGGTCGACGACTATATGTTCAATACGGCCCTCTCGCAGTTTTACCGCTTTGCCGGACACGGCAACCTGGCCTATGGCGACACGTGGCCGGAAGGCGGATTCCGGGACAATGGCAAAACAGGAGGGCTGGCGGTTGCCATGGCCTACGCGGCCCGTCTCACCCCCGGGGGCGAGGCGTCGGTCTACGCCAAAGCGCGCGACAACTCGGCAATGAAGAGCTTCTATGCGACAAACTGGTTCCACGCCGCCCACACCGGCGGTGGAATCGGCGAGATCTGGCACCATGCCGCCATGGGCTTGATGCATGAAAAGCGTCCGACACCCTACCGCTCGTATCTTGACACGCGGCGCTGGGTCATGGACCTTTCCCGTCGCCACGATGGCGGCATCGGCATTGCCGGCATGGAGGACCGCTACGATGTATCCGCCACGGAAGGAGACCCGACCTGGGGCACGCTTTTCGCACTGACCTATACCTATCCCCGCAAGACCCTGCAGTTGACCGGGGCGCCCAAGACGCAATGGTGCAAGACGCACCAGTTGCCGGCGCACCCCTGGGGCAATGCGAACGACGACGTTTTTCAGTCGCCTGAACCAGCCAGGCATCCATCGATCAGTATGGATGATCTGATGAGGGAAAGGGTTGAAACGGATGCCTCACTCGGGGTGTTCGGGAAACTCGGAGACCCGGACATCACCGATGAAGAGTTGCTGAAATACGTACACCATCCCGAGTTTGATATTCGCTCGGCCGCCATGGCGCGCATCGTGGCCTATAACCGGGACCATCTGATTGCACCGCTGCTGAAGTCGAAGGATCCCCGTCTGCGGGACGCCGGGGTCATGGCGCTGGCCGGCATGTTCAAGGGCAACCCTCTTCCCGACGAGAGAATCACCCCGGAGATGCTCGAGCTTGCGGGCGCGATGGTCGACGCCCCCGACGAGTCGTGGTGGGTCACGATCGGCGCCATGAAGGCGCTGCAGCGCGCCAAGCCGCCAACGATTGCCAGGCATGTCGACCGGTTGCTGGTTCTTCTGGAATCGGAGAACTGGTGGGTGAGTTCCACTGCCGCCAAACCCCTTGCGGTTCTCGCCACTGACCCCAGGTACTGCAAACGAATTCTGCCGCCGCTGCTCAAGACGGTCGTGGATTCGGATACGTGTGCCGGACTGAACGAAGTATACTCCCTGACCAAGCGGGTCAATTCCGCCAACCCCGAGGTCAAGGCGTTCGCCACCCAGCTCCTCGAGACAATCTACGCGGGTCTCCCGGGCGAGTACCGCGAACCCAGCAACGGCTTGCTGATTCCGGGACGATCCGGCTACGTGCGGAAATGCCTGGCCTCGATGATGCAGAATCTGCCGGGGGGTGAGAAGTTTATCAGGACCCGGCCCAAAATGACCCTGGCCGCCAAGCTGAGCGGCCGGAAGGAGGACATGTACGTCTACAGCGGCACCTTTATCCCAAACAAGGGCCTCCTCGGCCAGTGGATCAGGCTTGGCGGGGTTGACGATCCCGGGAAACTGCCCGGGTGGGTCGCCGACTGGAAGAAACGCGGGTCGCAACCCGTCAAATCCGTCTATTCGTTCAGCCTTGCCGATGGCGGCAGGATCAAGGGGGAGGGCTTTCTGAAAAAGATGGGCCAGGAATTCTTCTGGTCGGGCGACATGATGATTGGTCTGAATTCGAACGACGAGGCGCGGAGAATGATGGTCAAAACCGTCGATGGCGTGGACTTCCTGCTGGTTGAGAAAGGCGGCTTCGGGGCGATAGGGGAAGGAGAGAAGAGCAAGCCAGTCCCGAAGGACTGGCACTGCGGCTATCAGATCCACATTCGGGGCGGACAGGGCGGCGGAAAAGGGAAATGAGGGAGATCGCACCAGAACAAGCTTGTTGCTGGATTCAGTCCACGAATAGGCAGAAGGAACCGGCTACTGTATGAAAAGTATCGTTATCATCGGGGCCAGTGGACATTGGCCCTACGCCATCCGGGGTCTTGGGGCGTATGCCGATGCCCGGCTGGTCGGCATCGCTCCCGGCCTTGCCGAAGAGACGGACCAGGTGAAGACGACCTTCAAAGACCAGCTTTCGGCAGGTGTGCCGTTCTTTGCGGACCACACCACCATGCTCGACCAAATCCGGCCTGACGTGGCGGTCATCAATCCCTATTTCTATCTGAACGGGCCGATCACCATTCAGTGCCTCGAGCGCGGGATCCATTGCTACACCGAAAAGCCGCTGACGTTCTATCGGGAGGAACTCGATACGATAAAGGCTCTGATCAGCGAAAAGGGCCTTAGGCTTTCCACCATGCTGGCCTATCGCTACCGGCCCGCCTTCCAGGCCGTTGTTCAGGCCGTCAAAGAAGGGCGTATTGGCGCCCCCATTCAGATTGCGGCACAGAAATCCTACAAGTCGGGGCCAAAGCCCGAATGGCAGCATCGGCGCAGCCAATTCGGGGGATTGATCGGCTGGGTCGGGTCACATGCCCTGGACTGGATCAACTGGGTGACCGACAACGGTGTCGGCGAGGTGATGGCCTTGGAGACAACCCGTGACAACCATGGGAACGGCGAGATGGAGTCTTCCGCCATTGTTATGATGCGGCTCGACAACGGCGGGCAGGCGGCCGCCAACATCGACTACCTGCGCCCCCGCGGAGCGGACAGTCATGGTGACGACCGCCTGCGGATTGCCGGCGGCAAAGGTGTGGTGGAGGTGCTCAACGGCCAGGCAAAGCTCTTGACCCACGACCATGGCGAGGAGGAACTGCCTCTGGAGGAGCCATTGGAGATGTTTGCTGAGTTTCTCAAAACCATTGGCGCGCCCAGCCACCCCTACCGGCAGACGCACGAAGATGTTTTCGCACTAACCGAGCTTTGCATCCGGGCCCAAGAAGCCGCGGATGCCGCAGGCGCGTCCCAGCGGGGACGTTTCCATTTTCCGCTCCCGGCAAATTGAGACTTGTCTGGGTAAGCTTGCACTTCAATTTTCAAGAGAGGCGAACAGTGACCGGCAACAAAAGACGACAGATCGCATTGGCCATCATGTCCATGGGGCTGTTGAGCACAGCAACCCGGGGCACAGAGAAGGAACCGACTGCAATGAACAACGAAGCGGACAAACAGGCTTTCGAACAGGCATCGACCGGAAATTGGCAGGAGATCTTCTCAGACCCCTGCACGGCAGACTGGCAGGAACAGTGGTTCCTCGACGGCGAAGTCGGGACCGTCAAAACCGGCCCCGATGGCATGACGCTCACCGCCGGCCCGGAATTCAAGAATGACGCCCATCACATGGTGTTGTGGACAAAACAGGACTTCAAAGGCGACCTGAAGATCGAGTATGACTACACCCGGCTCGACAGCGAGAACCGGTGCGTGAATATTCTCTACATCCAGGCCACCGGCAGTGGCGAAGGACCCTATGCCAGGGACATCAGCCAGTGGAACGAGCTGCGCAAAGTGCCCGCCATGAAGACCTATTTTGACAACATGGACACCTATCACATCAGCTATGCCGCCTTCGGCAACGATGGCAAGGCCACGTCTTCCTACATTCGCGCCCGGCGATACATGCCCCACAAGACCGGCTTGAAAGGTTCCGATCTTGAGCCTGACTACTTTTCGAAGACCCTTTTTGCCACGGGTGTAAAACATCATATCACCGTGGTTAAGCATGCTCGAGACATTTACATGCGCATGGAGAACCCGGATGAGGTCGTTTACTGTCATTTCAGCAATCCACATCTGCCCCCCGTCACAGCAGGCAGGATCGGCCTGCGCCACATGTTCACCCGTTCGGCCCGGTATCAGGACATCAAGATCAGCGTTCCGACTGCGGTGGGCGGGAAGCGATCCGTGGCGGAAGCCCCCGTCTACGAAGGCGATGTTCCGACAGATTATCTCATCGACAGACTGAAGCGGACGACCGGGGAATAACATGCAGCAGCGCACAATAACAGGGGGAACCCCGATTGCTCCGGGAAGTCCGGAGAGCCGGGTCGAATGGCAGGCCTCCTGGCTGCGGGATCCCATTTTCGCCGGGGTTTCCTCCCGGGAATTCATCCACCCCAACCGGACTGCGGAGAATAACGGCGAGATTCAGAATGTCCATACCTTGTTCCGCCGCGAATTCCAGCTCGATGGCGGCCCCGTCCGCCAGGCGCGCCTCTACATCACCGCCGACGACTGCTACAAACTCTATGTCAATGGCCGGTTTGCGGGCCTCGGGCCTGCACCGGCGACACCTTCCGACTATTTCTACAATGCCTGGGACGTCACCGAATTTCTGCGCCCGGGAACCAACTGCATCGGCGTGCATGCGTTCTACCAGGGCATGCACAGCCTGACATTCTGCAGCGGCGACAATCTGGCCGGCCTGCTCGTCCAGCTCGAGGTGGACGAGCAGGAGGGGGAAGG
>JAVVEH010000052.1:0-72 GCA_032251435.1 Lentisphaeria bacterium
GATGGGCTTGGCGACCTTGAGCATAGCGGGTGTTCAATGGTCTGAACTCTTCGCCTTCTGCCCTCCGCCTTC
>JAVVEH010000052.1:172-19669 GCA_032251435.1 Lentisphaeria bacterium
ACCGATTTCACCGATTTCACCGATTTCACCGATTTCACCGATTTCACCGATTTCACCGATTTCAACGATTTCAACGATTTCCGTTCTCCGTCGGCAGCGGCATAAACGCGTCGGGAGGGGGAGGAATAAAAAAACCAAGAATGAAACCGAATCCCCAGTTCAGGTGAATAATCAGATAAAGCACCGGCAACACCACAAGGGAAGCGAGGTGCTTGCTTTTTCTCAGCAGCGCGGCGGCCGCGAGCAGGCAGAAAAGGAAATAAACCGCGGGGAAGAATAAAACCGCGCAGACCATAAAGTGTCTCACGGTTACCCAAAACGCGCAGCACTGGGGCAGCAAGGGAATCAAAGCCGCGCCTCCAAGGCATCCGGCCAACCCTGTCACCAGGAGCGGCGGAGCGAAATGGCGGGGGGACAACCGCCATCCAAGTTTGAAAACCAGACGGGATTTCCAATAGCCATATTTAAAATACTGACGAGCCAGACCAATGAGGGAGGGCCGGGAAAAGTAATGTGATTTGATCGCCGGGTTCAGCCAGACTTTGCCGCCGAGCAAACGTGTCCGATAGTTAAATTCGGAATCTTGAGTCTTGGAAAAAAATTCATCAAACAGACCAAAGGTTTGAAAGGCCTCTTTGCGCCAGCACCCAAAGGAGACTGTGTCGACATAGCCTTGCCGCCTGGAGCGGGCGGGCGCCCCGCCGCAGCCAAAGGTCGAACTGACGGCCAGGCCAATCAGCCGGGCGAGCCAGTTGCTGCCCGTATATTCAACCACGCCGCCGACGTTATCCGCGTCAATGGTTTTCAGAGTGTCCACGGATGTTCGGAGGTAATCCGCGGCCGCCACCACATGCCCGTCCATGCGTAGAATGACCTCTCCCCGGGCGGCCTTGATGCCCGCATTCAACGCGCTTGCGGCGTGCTTTTTTGGATTGTTCAGCAAAATGACCGGAACGGGTGAGGCGGCGGCCATTTCCGTGACGATGGCAGTCGTCGCGTCCGTGCTCATGCCGTCGGCGACAATAATCTCATACCGGTCCCGGGGATAATCCTGATTAAACAGCGCATGGAGACTTTCGCGGATATACGCCTGCTCGTTACGAACCGGCATAACCACCGAAATAAATGGGTCGCCACGGAGTGCCCGCGGGGTCGCTCTTGGGTGGGAGCCAAGCCGCAGTGGTTGAAAGTGGTCGGGCTGTGGGCGGATGAGAACGCCATTGAGAAAGCCCAATCCCCAACTGACATGCAGAACAAAAAAAACGAGTGGCAAGAGAAAGACGTAGCGGTAGTCCTTCTCCTGAAAACAGATCTTTATCGAAGCGGATAGAGCGGCGATGACATAAAGCGCCGGGACAAAAAGGGCCACCCCCCCTAAAAACAGCCCCGATGCCCAATGACTGAACACTAAAAACCCTGAGCAGATCAGCAGGATCAGAGAGATCACCAGCGAGCAGACAAACGCGGGCGCCGCGAAATGCCGAAGCTGAAGACGTCCTCCCAGTTTAAACATGAGGCGAGTTTTCCAGAAGCCATATTGATAATATTGTTTAGCCAGTTTGGTCAAGGACGCCCGATTATAATAGGCCGATTTGATCCGTGGATCCAGCCAGACGCGCCCCCCCAGCATCCGGGTCCGATAATTGAATTCCGAATCCTGGGTGCGGAGGAAATACTCGTCAAATTCCCCGAATCTATCGAAAGCGTCCTTGCGCCAGCACCCTAGATAGACTGTGTCCACCTCCTGAGCTTCCCGGGCGTAGTGAAATTTGGCGTTGCCGATGCCGAATGGATGACTCGTCGCCGCCCCGATCGCCTTGCCGAGCAGGGTGTCGCCCACACAGTCCATGCGCCCGCCCACATTGTCGGCCGCGGATTCCTCCAGGGACTGGACGCAGGCGGACACGTAATCCGGTTCGGCGATGGTATGCCCGTCCATGCGGACAATCACATCGCCTTGGGCGGCTCGAATCCCCACGTTCATGGCCGGGGGGACAATGCGGGCTGGATTGTCGATGACGCGGACGCGGACATCCGACTGGTCAGCCATTTCCCGGACGATCTTCCGGGTCTGGTCCGTGCTCATGCCGTCGACGACCAGGATTTCCAGCCGGTCATGCGGGTAATCCTGGCGCAGCATGGCCCCGAGACTGCGTTCGATAAACGCCTCCTCATTGCGGACGGGCATGATGACCGAGACGGATGGCTGAGCCATTCGCGCGGTTATCCGTTGGTCGTTATCTGTTATTGGTTGTTGGTTGTTCAAGAAGAAGCGTTCTTACAGAAGAAAACGAAGGGAAAGTCGTGAAAGTCGTGAAAGTCGTGAAAGTCGTGAAAGGCGTGAAGGGCGTGAAAGGCGTGAAAGGCGTGAAAGGCGTGGAAGTCGTGAAAGGCGTGAAAGGCGTGAAAGGCGTGAAAGGCGTGGAAGTCGTTGGAAGTCGTGGAAGTCGTTGGAAGTCGTGGAAGTCGTTAAAGGCGTTAAAGTCGTTAAAGGCGTGGAAGGCGTGGAAGGCGTGGATGGTAGATGTGGAAACAAGCCGCGAAATAAAAGAGGGCGTAGGGCATAGAGCATGGAGCTGAGGGCGTGAGTTGTGAATCGCGGATCGTTGGTGTACCGGCTTTAGCCGGAAAAGAGCGCGCCCCAGCGCGAAAAAACTTTAAACCACTAATTTCCACTAATTTCACACTAATAAGGCAAATAAGAGAAGATCATTTAAGCGTATAGCAACTGACCAGTCGCTGCGTCAATCCGCTACCTTATGCGCGTCGGGCAACTGGCAAACATCACCCAAAAGGCAGAAAACTATGATAGATCAACGATCAACATCCTAAGGAGAAAAAGATTAGTGTCAAATGAGTGTTAATCAGTGGTTCATGAATGAATCAGGCTGGCGGGGCGGCTCTATTTGCCGTATTGCTCAAGCCGTTTGGGCCGCCGGACAAAATAGTAAACCAGGCCGCCGATCCAGTTGGCCAGAATGACAATCAAGATCCACATCATCCGGTCTTTGTCCTCGGCAGGCTCATGGGTGGCGCAGTCCACAATGATCCAGATCCAAAAGGCGATCGCGGCGCCGGCGAGAAGCATCGTGAACACCATCATGAGAATGGGCAGAACCATCATGACAAACATGAAGATTAACGACAAGACCGCGATCAGTCCATTTCCAGATTCCATGTGTATGCCTCCAGGCCAGGTTAATCATCCCAAGGGAATGTGTAGTTCAAGTTGTTTTGCTCACGCAGTTCACTCATTTGCTTTTGCAGGACTTTCGGGACCGGACAACCATGATCCTTCCGGTACAGCCAGGCTAAGTGTTCTTTTTCTCCGGCGGTGTAAATGCGTTCGGCGCCCGGCGCTTTTTTTGATCCGCGCAAATCGCGGCAAATCGCTCCGGCAATACTTTTGAACAGCTCCAAACCTAAGAAATGGTCAATATCAATGGCGATAAAAAAGTGTCCGAGCGGAATGGGAATTTTATTCCCCTCCGCATCAAATCCGTTGAGATCTTTAAGGAATTTCCCCCCTTGAAGAGCGGCGGAAAAGATTTCGACCACCGTTGAAAATCCGTATCCCTTAAAACCGGCGGTTTCTTCGCCAAGGCCTCCCAGCGGTGCCAGGGCGGCCTTGCCACGGGTCAAGTCCACCAGAACCTGATCCGTGTCCGTCCGGGTTTGGCCATCCTCGCCAATCACCCATCCTGGCGGCAGGTCTTTTCCCGCCCGCCCGTAGACTTCGAGTTTGCCCCGTTGAGTGACAGAGGTGGCGCAGTCAAGCACAAAAGGAAAATCCTCATCAGTCGGGCATCCGAAGACCAAGGGATTGGTGCCCAGCATGTTTTCCACACCAAAGGTGGGGGCGATGGAGGGACGGGCGTTGGTGCCGGAAATCCCGACACATCCGGCCTTCACCGCTTCCAGGACATAATAGCCCGCAATCCCGTAGTGAGTGGAATTACGGACGACCGCCATGCCCAGTCCATGTTTCTTCGCCTTGTCAATCGCCAGTTGATTGGCGGTTTTGGCAATCACGTGGCCGAGCCCGTTGTTTCCGTCGAGGACAGCGGTGGTGTCCGTTTCTTTGATGATGTCAATGCGGGTTAATGGATTCTGAGTGCCCGCCCGCAACCGATCAATGTAAATGGGTTTCAGGCGACCGATCCCATGGGAGTCAATGCCCCGTTTGTCAGACGTGATGAGGACTTCGGCCGCGATTTCCGCATCGGCCCTGGGAACGCCTTCAGCCATAAGGGCGTCCACCATGAACCGTTCCAACGTGTCAAAGTCCATCCACTCACAATCAATATAGGTGTCGGCGTAAGCCATAAGCGTCTCCGGCTTAACAGATGACGTGTCGTCGCGTTAACTTAATTTTGCGGGGACGATTTGATAAAATGATCCCGTTCGCTTTTTAAGACGTGACGGATGAACTCTTCAGCTGAAGAGGCTTGTTTGAGATTGGCCAAAGCCTCTTGATCCAAGCAGAGGGTCGCGAGCCGACCGAGAATATTCAAGTGAGACTGAATGGTCTGACTGGCGGTAAGGAAAAAGAGATGAACGGGCTGTCCGTCCGCGGCGCCGAATTCAACCCCTTTCGTGGATCGGCCGATAATCATGGTAGTGGCTTCCCGCAAATCGGTGACCGGGTCACGGGGGTGGGGAATGGCGACACCATCACCGATGCCGGTGCTCAGGAGGCTCTCGCGGGCGTGGATCGCCCGACGCAGAATGTTCGCGTCCAGGCACAGGCTTTGCCGGTTAATGACATCCACCATTTCATCAATCACTTCCGCCCCGGTGGCTCCTTTGAGATCAAGAAGAATCCGGTCCTCTCGAAGCAGACGACTGATGGGCACGGAGATGTCTTTTGACATGAACTCATTCAAAGGCACCGCGGTCGCGGGATCCGTCGGGGGATGGCCGGGGAAGAACAAGCTGTCAATTTGGCTGCCGTTAAAGCGCCACTGCCCTCCGACTTTTATCCCTTGAATCTGACCCGCTTTCTGCATGCGCAAAATAGTGCGTTCGTTGACGCGTAGATACGTCGCCAGTTCTTTCAGTGTGAGTATCATTGCTTGTCCCTTAGGTTAATAAAATGCCCGTCAGTGTCATGTTTTGTCGCGTTCCAGTATAGTAATGTGTCTTTCGGATTGTGTCAAGGCGTTTTTTCAAAAAAGGATTCTTCTTGAAAAGCCAATGTCATCTGGCTACATTTGAGGCCGCTCGCCGGTATCTGGCCGGGAGTGGGCTTGAAAACAAAGCGAGGACTATGAATGTGATGGACGGGAAACGAACCAAACGGTGCGCGGGCTGTTCGGCGGAGTTAGAATATTCTCCCGGCAGCGGTCACTTGCATTGCCCCTATTGCGGCGCTGACACGCCAGTTGAGGGGGACCGCCATGCCGTTGAGGAGCTTGATTTTCAGCGGTTTTTGGCAGCGGCTGAGAACGAGGAAGGCACGTGGGAAAGCGTGGATCATCCGTGCGGCGGGTGCGGAGCGGTCGTGTCGCTTGCAAACAATGTTGACAATGACCACTGTCCGTTTTGCGGATCGGATATTCACCGGGCGGACGAACAGCGCCGGCGGATCCGCCCACGGAGTTTATTGCCTTTCGCCATTAGTCAAGAACAGGTTCAAGAAGTCTTTCTGCGATGGTTGCATCGGATTTGGTTCGCACCTAATGATTTAAAAAAGCTCGCTCGGGCGACTCGGGTAAACGGTGTGTACGTGCCCTACTGGACGTATGACATGGAGGTCACGACGCGTTACAGCGGCCGACGGGGAGATCATTATTATGTGACGGAGCACTATCGGGACAGCAAAGGTAAAACCCGGACTCGCCGGAAACGAAAAACCCGCTGGCGGTCCGCCAGCGGTGTGGTGGACAATCGGTTTGATGATATTCTGGTGATCGGGAGCCATTCATTACCCCATCACTTCGCGGAAAAACTGGAGCCGTGGGACTTGCGGAATTTGGTGCCGTTCAGTGACGATTATCTGGCGGGTTTCCGGGTGGAGAATTACAGCGTGTCGTTGCCTGCCGGCTTTGATTCCGCCAAACAGAAGGTGGATCCGGTGATTCGCCGAACGGTTTGCCGGGACATCGGGGGAGATGTCCAGCATATCTCCACATTGAACTGTGACTGGCGCGATATCAGCTTTAAACACCTGTTGCTCCCCGTCTGGATCAGCGCCTATCGCTACAAAAACAAGCCCTATCGCTTTTTGGTGAATGGACGGACGGGAGAAGTCCAGGCGGAACGGCCGTGGAGTTTTATCAAGATCGCCCTGCTAGTTCTGGCCATCGCCGCCGCCGTGATGCTGATGCTTCTCATTTTCGGGGTGGTGGGAGGAGAAATAGCGGTCCGGTGACGATCCAAGCCGCTGAGGAAGGCATATAGAAAAGGGACGGTAAAACCGGATAAACCCGGAGAATATGTCTGAACAGTTCCCCGGTTTCATCTGACACGTCCCGTTCGGAATAGTGCCTTTCCGGCAAACCGGTCGCGCCATTGTAGAGATAATCGCGAATGGCCAATTTGACTGTGTCCCGGTTGGCTTCTTTGTCCTGCCAGTGGGTTAACCTGGAGCTTCCCGGCTTTTAATGTTAACTCGTTGAAAACCATTCACCGGCATTTTCAGGGGTTCAAGTTTTTTGCCAGACTCTGAATGTGGGAGTTGTCCGGCGTGGCTTTTTTTCCCTAAATATGAAACACCTTTGACAGAAAAAGGCAACATCGAAATGGAGAACCATGTCGAAGAACGCGTTACTTTTTCAGGGATGCCGGGGCCGCGTCCTGCAGGCCTTTTTTCAATTTCTGGACAACCTCCCATTCAGTCGTTGTGAAACTGTAAACAGCCGGTTGCCCGAAAGACGTATTCTGAACCAGGCTTTTTTCGTGACGCCGCAGCGGTTGGATGGGTCCCCAGGCCAGTAGGAGAACCATCATCGCGTAGGTCGGCACCACGCTTTGGCAGACGGCCGAATAATAGGCTTTACTTTCCGAACGGCCCATCGCCCGAAGCATACAGGCGCCGGCCGGCACGGCTTTCACCGCCAGGGACAGAAGCGCCAAGATCGAGCCAATTAGCGGAATGATCTTTGTAAATGGAGCCGTCGGCGAAATCATGGGAAAATAAACCATGACTGCCGCCGCCGACAAAAGAACCCAGGCGATTCGATTGAGAGCTTTTCCCCGACCATCCCCCTGCGGCTGATCAATGCCCGCGGCTTGCGCGTGCCGCCTGGCGAAATGCCGCGCGAGCGCGGCCACCGCGTACAATAGGGTGATCAGAATAACCGCGAACTGCGCGCCTGGACGCGCCGGAGAAGTCGTCAGGTTAAAATTCCGGCCGCTTAAAAAACCAATCCCGGCCAAGATCCGCCAAGCGGTTAACGGGAGCAATGCCCCGAGAAAAAACACCGCGGCGTTCTCGCCAGCCCGCAGCCGCAAACCTGACTCGCCCGGGCCGCCCCGCCAGCGCCAGATGATCAAACACCCGGCGAACATGGGTATGCACAGAAAAAACGGGATAAGTCGGATTAGGACACTATCAAGCAAATGATAATCCAGCAACCGCCCCGCTTTCAATAACTTTTCATCAGGTTTTTGCCCCAAATCCGGTTGCACCAACCCGTCTAAAACACCCGCCTTCCTGTCAAACTCGTCAAAAAAAGACGTATCACTTTTCGCCCTATGCCTATAATCCTCCACACACTTCCGCCAGGCCGCGGCGTCCCGTCTGACGGTTTCCATTCTTTCCGGTTCGCCCAGTTCCCGGAATAAGGCCGGCGCCTTTTCCTCCCCGATACTGATGATGGCGTTAATAACCAAAACCTCAATCAGCGTGAATGATTGATCCTGCAGTTTGGCCGCCATGTCCCGCCACAGCATGGCGTAAACCGCCGCTTCTTCCTTCCGCCCTTCTTTAGCAAGCAAAAAGGCGTAAGATGTTGAGACTCGGGCCAGTTCCCGAAACTCGTTTAGAGCTGGCAGGAGTGACCCCGCTGTCATCCCCGTCCGCTCAATGGCCTGATGATAGTTTTCCACCTCTCCGAAGGTGTCAATCTGTAATTTCAGCAACTCCCCCATGTAGTGACGATAATACTCTTTTTCGGCCCCGGCCCGCAACAGCCGCATGGCCTCATCCAGCTTGCCCCGGTCATTCACCGTGAACTCACTCAGCCAGTCCGGGTTGTCCTCACTATCGAACGAATCATCCCATTCCACGACCTTCTTCGATGACGGGCCAAAACCCGGGGCTTTCCCGCTGTCCTCCGCGGAAATGTCCACATCGTTATTTAAAATCAGTGCCGCTTGAACCCAGTCATAGCGGGCGTTTTCCGGCTCCCGGGCTTTCCCCTCTTCAGCCAAAGCCCAAAGATCCTTTCCCGGCAGATTATCGCATCTGGCGACAGTAAAATATTTCCCGAAAAAGACCGGGTTGTCAGGATCGCTGTCCAGGAGCGCCTTGGCGCCTTTCATGCCGTCGGCGCCAAAAACAATCAATTTCTCCTCTTCAGATAATCGTCCGCGGACGCTCCGGCCTGGAAATAAGCCCCGGGCCATGGGCAAGCCGACCTCTTCGGACAAGTCGCTCACGCCGGGAGCTGACGGAATCCCCGGTCGAAACGGAAAAACCAGATAAGCGGAAACCATGGCGGCCAGGATGAGACTGATGAGAGAAAACGCGCGAAAGGTCATGTGTATTTAACGCTTCCCGTTGGTGATGGTTGTTTCGTCATTTCCAGCCAAACAGTGTCCGCGCGGGAAAACAGTTTCCCTAATCGGGGGCGAGTCCCTGGCGGAGGGACCACGGACCACGTGTGCCGTCCGCGCGCCCATGATTCGCCGTCAGCCGTCAGGGCCAAAAGCTTATTCGCCGCGGCTGGATAGCCTAACGCGAAATGAAAAGATTTCCAGCCTCCCGCCTTCACAAGCGGCCCCCAGCTCTGAAGAGCCATAAGCTTTTTCGGGGTCTCTCGCGAAGATCGCGAGACAGTCTTCGCCATCTGGTCGGACTGGGGCTGCTGATGGTTCTTTCTCTCCCGGGTTCCCGCCGGCACTTCGAGAAGGAGCGCAAAAAGGCGAGTATCCAGTTCGAACCGCAGTGAAAACATAGCATGACAATCCACCGGATAAAGTGGGGATCCACTTCTGCCTGCAAGAAAAAACCACCTATCACGAATCACGAATCACGAATCACGAATCAACGGCAGCAATGACTCTTCATCGCTGCCGCGCTCACCATCCAATCTTGCAAAATAGTTTGGTGATGGTAAATTAGGGAACTTGTTATAATCCAATCAACCAGTCCCGCGGGTCTTTCCTTTTGATGGATGCCGCCGGTGGACGCTTCGGAAGCGCGCTGTCATGTCCGGATCGGTTTTGTCAAAACAATTCACTGTGGAGGGCGAAAATGGATTTCATCTTCGTCCAATCACCCTGCTCGTGCAACTATCCGGAAAATTTGATTCCACCATCACGATTAGCAAAGACGGCAACCAAGTCGGCACCGGCAGCGTCATGGAGCTGTTATTGTTAGGGGCCCAAAAGGGCGATGTGTTGGAAGTGACCGTGACTGGCGCGGATTCCGCGGACGCGCTGAACGCCATTGAGGCCTTTTTCAAGGAAACAGCCCAAGGCAATGACTGACTCCCAGACATTTCCAGACAACCTCAATATCACCGGAATCGGCGTTTCCCGGGGCATTGTCATTGGTCAGGCGCAAATTATCGGGCGCCCCACGCAGGAGATTCATGAGGTTGTCCTTGAGCCGGACCAAGTTGAAAAAGAGATTGATCGGTTCAACCAGGCGCTGAAAGCCTCCGTTGACCAGTTGGAGGAATTGCGCGGCCGCGTGGCCAAAATTCTAGGGGAGAAAGACGCCCGCATTTTTGACGGGCACCTCATGCTGGTCGCCGACGAAGTGATTATTGATGAAGTCAAGCGGCGCATCCGTTCGGAATGCCGGAACGCGGAGTTTGTGTTCAACGAGGTCACCGACCGTTACGCCCGCGCGCTGAGCCAAGTCAGTGACAGTTATATCCGGGACCGGCTGGCCGACATCCGGGACGTGGCGGACCGCGTGATGAGCAATTTGCGGGGTGTCATGCCGGTGACCCTGGACAAGGTCACGGAGCCATCGGTCATCATCGCCTACGACATTTCCCCTTCTGACACCGCCGCCATGACCCGTGAAAATGTTCTGGGGTTTGTCACCGCGGTCGGCAGCCGCACATCTCATTCCGCTATCATGGCCCGGTCAATGAATATCCCCGCGGTCGTCGGGGCCACCGGCATTCTCAATCAAATCAACACCGGCGACCAAATCATTGTCGACGGTTTGCGGGGGCGAATCATCGCCCGGCCTGACGGCCGGACGATTGAGCGCTACCGGCGGCGTCTCCGGTCGCAGCAGGAGTGGTGGCGGATTGTCGAGGCTGAGATGGCTCTCCCGGCCGAGACTGTCGACGGGTACCGGGCGCAACTGGCGGCCAACATTGAGTTACCTGAGGAAGTGGAGCTGATTCGCCAGTCCTACGGTGTCGGGGTCGGCTTGTTCCGCACGGAATACCTGTTTATTGACCGCGAGGAAATTCCCACGGAAGCGGAGCAATACGAAGCCTATCGGCAAGTCGCCGAAGACATCTTTCCCCATTCGGTGATTATCCGGACGCTGGACATTGGCGGGGACAAATTCATGACGAAGCTGCAAATGCCCATTGACATGAACCCGTTTCTCGGAGTCCGGGCCATCCGTTTTTGTCTTCAGCGGCCGGACATTTTTATTACGCAATTACGGGCGATTTTGAGGGCCACCGCGCATGGGAAAGTCCGCGTCATGTTTCCCATGATCGCCACCGTCGAGGAATTACAGAAAGCGCTGGTGTTCCTTGAAGCCGCCAAAACGGAATTGGATGAAGAAGGCATTGAGTATTCAAAACGCATCGACGTGGGCATTATGATCGAAGTGCCTTCCGCGGCGATCATCGCGGACCGCTTGGCCAAACAGGTTGATTTTTTCAGTATCGGCACCAATGACTTGGTGCAATACAGTCTGGCGGCGGACCGTGGCAATCCGGATGTCGCCAACCTGTATCAACCGGGGCATCCATCCATCATCCGACTCCTCAAGCATGTGGCGGACGCCGCCGCTCAAGAGGGCAAATGGGTCAGCCTGTGTGGCGAAATGGCCAGTGATCCGTTGTTTGTGCCCCTGATCCTTGGCCTGGGCATTCATGAATTGAGCATGGGCATCCACTCCATCGGCATTGTAAAACGGCTCATCCGCCGTATCCGCATGTATGACGCGGAAAAACTGGTGGACCAGGCGATGACATGTGACACGGCCCAGGAAGTGATCAATTTGTGTGAAGGGTTTGTCGCCAGAACCGTGCCGGACTTGCTTCCCAAACTCCGGATGTGAGCCCGTGACGTTTCCCGTGACACCGATTGACCATCATGACGGATGGCTGTGGACACCGGTCCGGGTCCGTCCGCGGACCGAAAAAGTGGTGGCCCGGTATTGCGAAGACCGCGGCATCCGTTTTTATCTGCCGTTGTGGCGCAAAGTGAGCCGCCACCAACGCCGCACGGTGGAGAGCTTTTTGCCGTTGTTCCCGGGATACCTGTTCGCTCAGTTGGGGCCGACAGAGTCTGAGGACATTGTTTTATCCCACAAGATCGTCCGGATTTTCCGTATGGACACCGGGGCGGAATCCATTCTGATCGACGAGCTCAGATCACTCCAAATCATTGAACAAGCCAATGTGACGGCGGAGCCCCTGGTCGCGCCGGAATTGGTGGCGGGAACAAGGGTCGAAATCACCGACGGCCCGTTACGGGGGCTGATCGGGATGGTTGAGAAGCGGGGGAAAACCACGCGGGTCTGCGTAAACGTGGATATGCTGGGTCAATCCGTGACAGTGGATTTGGATGTCGGGGAATTGGCTGTCTCTGAATGACGGCACCCCCGCGTTTTCTCAAGAGCGCTGTTTGAAGCCTGCCACGACCGTAGCCATCGTGCGGGGTTCGGAATCCCCGCTCCGAACAGGAAGAGACAAGGTCACTTATTTTGCAACCATGTTCGACTGCTCAACACGGATGCATCCGGGACCCGTCTTCGCCAAACTTGGCTTCGCCGAGGCAGGCGGATGCGCTCCATGGACCGATTTCGTCCCGAAATCAGCCATATCAACAGTCAAAAAGCGCTGAATCACTTCTTGTCTCAGAAGAGCCTTGGCGCAGGCGGATACTGCCCTGCCGACGGTGAAACAACACGCTGGAGGACAAACAACCGCTTAATCCGCGGGGCATGTTAAACGGGTACCATCACGTTCCCGCACCTGCTGAAGGGCCAACTGGGCCGCTGTCTTCTCCGCGGCCTTCCGGGTCTTTCCCGTGGCTGTCGCCAATTGCTCGCCCCGTAACCACACCGCCGCTTTGAATAGCGGTTCATGGTCCGGACCGTCCACCGTCAACAAGGTGTATTCGGGCAAGGTGTGATATAACTGTTGTGTGAGTTCCTGAAGGGTGCCTTTCGCGTTTTGCTCACTGAGCAACGCCTGTCCCCGGCGGACGGACTCCATCAGTTCACCGGTTAAAAACGTCGTCACCGCCGCCAGACCGCCGTCCAGGAACAACGCCCCGATGACCGCCTCATAGGCATCCGCCAGATTTGATGGTCTTTGAGCGCCGCCGCCTTTTGTCTCCCCTTTACCCAGCCGGAGATGCTCGCCCAAATTCATTCGGGACGCCCGTTCCACCAGGGACGATTCCCGGCAAAGCGCCGCCCGCAATTTAGACAAATCCCCCTCCTGCCAATCCGGGTGAGCGTCGAACACCATGCGGGAAAGAACCAGTTCCAGCACAGCGTCGCCGAGAAATTCCAAGCGCTGATTATGATGCCAGGGGACCTTGTGCTCGGCGGCGAAAGAGGGATGCGTCAACGCTTCCAGAAGAAGCTCCCGGTCAGCGAACGAGTGGCCCAGATACGTTTCCAGTTTTTCCAATGCGAGATCCATAGCCAGAACATAACCGAACCGCCCCGAATAACAATGCTATTCGGGACGGTTCAATCAAACAATCGTTGGCGAATCAACGCGCGCGGTGGTTACTTGCCGGCGCCCGTCAGCGGGCAACTTTTGGCCGCGCCCTTGCCGTTCCCGCAGCCCTTCTTGGCGGCGCCGGTGTCCGCCGACTCAGCGCCGCAGGCCACCTGGCCTTCAGCGGCGGCGGCCGCCCGGGCTTTCACACAGGCTTCGTTCTTGGCGCAGGCCGCTTTAGACTCACAGCCGCAAGCCATGGCCGCGGACTTGCCGCAGGCTTTGCCTGCCACCGCGTCGGCTTTTTTGGCCGCGCACCCGCAGGTGTCGCAGGCCATGGTTTGAAAAGCCGCGAAACCCAGAACACCAAACCCGAACAGAACCGCCAGTTGCACTTTCATATATCTCATGTCATGAATCCTTACGTTGAACGACAGTGATGAACGATCACGACGCGGTAAGCGCGTCATGGGCCAGTAGACACCCGGCGATGGCCATGGTTCCACCGCCCTGAATCGTCAGCGATAATGCACCACCCGTCCATCCATTGTTTCAAATCCGTCCCCGCGGGCGTGATCCGGTGTCAAGACCACCTTGCCGCCGCCATCAGGAAGATCGATGGCGAAACTGGGCATGGCCAAACTTGAGAGCTTGCCCCGCAGCGCTTTCATCAGGCTGAGGCCGCGGGCGATTCCGGTGCGGAAGTGCCCGGTTCCGGCGACAGGATCTCCATGGAACAGATAATGCGGCTTCACGCGCATGGCGACCAAGCCTTGAAAAAGCCGGGCTAACATATCCGCGCGGTCATTCACGCCCTTTAACAACACGGTCTGATTCAGCACCGGAATACCGCTGGTGACCAAATTCGCGCAGGCTTGAGCCGCTTCGGCGGTCACCTCCACGGGATGGTTAAATTGCGTCATCATCCACACCGGGGCGCGGGCGGCCATCGCGTCGCATAACGATTTGGTCACGCGTTGCGGCAAAACCGCCGGCAACCGGGACGCCACCCGCACAGCGCTGAGCTGGGGCAACGCCCCCAGCATCTCCAGCCAGCCAAGCAGGGATGTCTCGTCCAGGAGCAACGCGTCGCCACCGGATAAAATCACCTCTTTGACAGCGGGCCGGGCCGTGATATACGCCCGCGTGTCGGCTAAACTCGGCGCCGGATAAGTGTTTCCCCGCCGCCAAAGCCGTTTTCTAAAACAATGACGGCAGAACACCGCGCAATCGCCAGTCACCAGAACCAGCACCCGGTCGGGATAGCGGTGAATGACCCCCGGCAACGGGCTGTCAGACGCTTCCCCCAATCCGTCTTCCGGCAGCGATGTCTCGGCCAGCTCTTCAGAACTGGGGATGATTTGGCGGCAGACGGGATCCGTCAACCGCCATTCTTTCACTAGCGACGCGTAATATGGCGTGACGCGCATGGGATACACGCGGGCCGTGGCGCGGAAGTCGAACGGATCCGATCCGGCGGGGATCAGCGCCTCCGGGTCAGTCACCCGGTTCGCCAGTTGCCAGCGCCAGTCATTCCAATCCGCCGGGCTCACCCGCTCCGCGGAATCCCCGGGGGAAAAACACCCGGCTTCCAAACGGGATCTGTCATTTAATTTTTGCGTTGGCATCTGTTTGCGCCCGAGCGAACAATTTCCGTTAGCTTTTTCGTGTTCGGACAATATAGTACGTGTTTTGCTTCAACTCAAAACGTCATGGGTGGAGACAGCGATGTCACACCGGTTGTCCACTCATGAAAACACGCACAGAACCAAGCCCGCCATGTATGGGGGCGTCAACAGACAGATGTAAGGATCGCGCTGTGGCTACCACTCACGAGATACCCGTCAATGTAGTTCGCGAAGAGCCGGCCCCCTGCCGGGTCAAACTGGATATTGAAGTGACCAAAGACACCATCCGTGATGTCATGGGTCGCGTGGAAAGCGAATTCCGCAAACACGCCCGCATTCCCGGTTTCAGGGAGGGCAAAGCGCCCCGGTCATTACTGAAACGCCATTACGGCCCCCGGATTCTGGAAGAGACCAAGGACCGCGTTCTCCGCAGTGGCGTACGATCCGCTTTGGCCGAGGCGGATGTCCAGCCATTGACGGTTCCGCAGATTGAAAATGAACAGCGATTAGCCGTCACAGAGGGCGAAGATTTTGTCTTCGCGGTGGAATTTGACGTGCCGCCGGTCTTTGAATTGCCTGATTACACGTCCCTTGACCTTCCCATCGAGGCCGCCGAAGTGGAAGAGGAAAAAGTGGAAAATTTCATTCAGGAGCTTTTGTCCACCCGGGTGTCGTATGACAAAGTGGACCGGGCGGCTCAGAAGGACGATCTGGTGAAAGCCAGTTATGAGGCGAAAATCGGGGGTGACATGGATGTTCCCGCTTCAGCCAAGTTCCTCGCCGCCGCCACGGAAACGTGGGTGGCGCTCCGCGAGCCGGAGGTGCTCCCCGGCATCGCTGAAGCCTTGGTTGGCGTTGAAGCCGGCAGCGCGAAGGACATTGAGGTGTCATTTCCCGACGATTTCTATGAATCGGCCTTCGCCGGCAAGACTCTGACCTATCACGTTGATATCATTGAAGTGCATGCCGCCAGCACACCGGAACTGACCGATGAGTTCGCCCGGGATCTGGGTGCGGAAAGCGCCGAGGACGTTCGGATGAAAGTCCGTTCAAACTTGGAAATGCAGGAGCAGCGGGAGAAGGCTGAAGCGGTTCGTCAGGCCGTGGTTGATCAGTTGTTGGACAAGGTGGACTTTGATGTCTCGCCGGCCTTGCACGCCCGGGAAAGCTATGACACCCTGGTCAACCTTTATCAGCAGGCGGCCCGTTCCGGTAAAAAAGAAGAGGACATTCAAGAGAACATCGACACCTTGCGTCGGCAAGCCGATGAACAAGCCACGGCCACGCTGAAGCGGCGGTTTATCTTGGAAAAGATAGCCGACGCGGAGGGCATTAAGATTGATCCATCCGAATTAAACGCCACGATTCAAATGATGGCCCGGTACCAGAATGTGACAGAGAAAAAGGTTCTCCAGCGCCTGCGTGAATCCGGCCGTTTGTATGACCTGATGGACAGCCTCCGGGCCAATCACACCATTCAACGGATTATCGAACTGAACTCCGCGGACACCGCGGCGGAGTAGTTCCCACCCTTTTACCGAAACCGGAGGCCGTCTCATGGTTATCCCAATGGTTGTCGAGCAAACCGCTCATGGCGAGCGGGCCTTTGACATTTATTCCCGTTTGCTGAAAGACCGCATTGTTCTGCTGGGCACCCCGATTGACGACAATGTCGCCAACCTTCTGGTCGCTCAATTTCTATTTCTGCAAAGCGAGGATCCACGCAAAGACATCGAGTTTTACATTAACAGTCCCGGCGGCGCGGTCACGGCCGGCATGGCGATTTACGACACCATGCAAATGCTCAGTTGCGATGTGAAAACCTACTGTGTCGGCCAGGCGGCCAGCATGGGCGCCGTGCTGTTGGCGGCGGGCACCCGCGGCAAACGCTTCGCCTTGCCCAACGCCCGGATTATGATTCATCAGCCCCTGGGGGGCGCGGAAGGATCCGCTCAAGACATCCATATCCAAGCCACTGAAATCCTGCGCATGCGCAAGAATTTAAACAGCATCCTGGCTAAGCACACGGGAAAATCGGTCAAAAAGATTGAAACAGATTGTGACCGGGATTATTTCATGGACGCGGAGGAAGCCCGGAAATACGGATTGGTTGACGCCATTCTCAAGACCCGTTTGGAGAAAAAAGACTAATGGCTCGAGACCACGAAGATTTTTGTTCCTTTTGCGGGCGCACCCATGCGGATGGCGCTCAACTGATCGCCAGTCCTGTGGGTGTGAACATCTGCGCGGATTGCGTGGAACGGTGCGACCAAATGCTGAAACAGCAGGCGGGGCATGACGGCCAGGATGAGTCGGCACCCAGTCCGATCCCGGTGTTGGATGTGCCCAAGCCGGCGGATTTGAAGGCGTATCTGGATGACTATGTGGTTGGCCAGGACTACGTCAAACGGGTGCTGTCCGTGGGGGTGCACAATCACTACAAACGGCTGCAACACCTGCGGGAAAACGCCGCCGCCGGTGGCGTTCCGGAAGTGGAAATAGAAAAAAGCAACATTGTGCTGGTGGGGCCGACGGGATCGGGAAAAACCCTTCTGGCGCGCACCCTGGCCCGGCGCCTGGATGTCCCCTTCGCCATCACCGACGCCACCACCCTGACCGAGGCCGGTTATGTGGGAGAAGATGTCGAGAACATTCTTCTCCGCCTGGTCCAGGCGGCGGATTATGACGTGGGGCGGGCGCAAGTCGGCATTATCTATGTGGATGAAATCGACAAAATCGCCCGGCGGACGGAGAATGTCTCCATCACCCGCGATGTTTCCGGAGAAGGTGTGCAGCAGGCGCTGTTGAAAATTCTCGAGGGCACTATCGCCAATGTGCCGCCCAAAGGCGGTCGAAAACATCCGAATCAAGAGTATCTAAAAATAGACACATCGCATATTTTGTTTATCTGTTCAGGGGCCTTTATCGGCTTGGACCAGATGATCAAACGCCGCGTTGGCAAGCGCGTGCTGGGGTTCGGCGGCAATGATGCGGACAGCCTGGAAACACTGGACATTCTCCAGTCCAAAGATATCCTCACCCATATCGAGCCTGAAGATCTTATCAAATATGGCCTCATTCCTGAATTTATCGGGCGGTTGCCCATTGTGGCGCATCTACAGGAACTCACGGAAGATGACTTGATTCATATTCTCACGTCCACCCGGAACGCGATCATCAAGCAATATCAACACTTGCTGAAAATGGAAGGGGTGACATTGACCTTTGATGACTCCGCTCTGAAAGCCTTGGCCCGCCAAGCCCTCAAGCGCGGAACCGGGGCCCGCGGACTCCGCGCGATTTTGGAACACCTGATGGTGAATATCATGTTTGACATCCCGTCCCGGAAAGATGTCGACACATGCACGATCACCGCTGATGTCGTCAATGGGAACAGTGAACCCTTGTTAACATTAAGGCGGAAACCCAAAGCGAAAAAGAGCGCTTGATGAAAACATTTGAAGACCTCTTCGCGGAATTATCGCGGAAAATCGCCGCCCAGGATCCCGCCTCCGGCAGTGTGAAGCTGCATGCCGAAGGCGTGCACGCCATTGGCAAAAAGGTCATGGAGGAAGCGGGGGAAGTCTGGATGGCCGCCGAATATGAGGGCAGGGAAAAAACCGCCGAGGAGATTTCACAACTGCTGTACCACCTGCAATTGATGATGCTGGCCTCCGATCTGACATTGGACGACGTGTACCGGTATTTGTAGAGCGGCAATCAAGACTAGGCCGGGGGTCCCCTGCCCGGCAGACACAGGCGAATTGTCAAGGCAAAAAACAGCGCAACCAACGAACTGAAAAACCGACATGTTAAAAATAGCTCTCCCAAATAAAGGCTCCTTATCCGAGGGAGCTATCCAACTTGTTTCCGACGCGGGATACCAGTGTAAACGCGGCGGCCGCGAGCTGACGTTGCCGGATCCTAAAAACGATGTGGAATTTATTTTTCTGAGGCCGTGTGACATTCCGGTCTATATCGGGGGGGGCATTATTGAGATCGGCATCAGCGGGCGCGATCTGGCCTTGGACAGCCAAGCCCCCTTCGCGGAGATTCTGGCTTTGGGGTTTGGCAAATCCACCTTCCGTTACGCTGTGCCGAAGGACTCCGATTTAACGCCGGAGCGATTTGGCGGTTTGCGCGTCGCCACATCGTATCCCAACTTGGTCAAAGCGGATATGGCCGCCCGGGGAGTCACAGCCACGACCGTCCGCTTGGACGGCGCGGTCGAGGTCTCTGTCCGTTTGGGTGTCGCGGACGCGATCGCCGATGTTGTTCAAACCGGACGTACGCTCGTCGAAGCCGGCTTAAAAGTTGTCGGCGATCCGGTTCTTGAATCAGAAGCTGTCGTCTTGGCGGCGGATGCGGATATTGTGGGAAAAAACGCGGAAGTCGCGGCGTTTATCCGGCGCTTGCGGGGCATCGTCGTAGCCCGCGATTTTGTCATGGTCGAATACGATGTCCCCGATCAGTACCTGGCTGAAGCCTGCGCCATCACGCCCGGCATTGAGTCACCCACGGTTTCTCCTCTCAGCGAACCGGACTGGAAAGCGGTGAAATCCATGGCCCGGAAAAAGGATGTCAATCGCATCATGGACGCCTTGGCCGAATTGGGCGCCAAGGGGATTATCATCACGGATATCCGCACCTGCCGGATTTAAGGCGTGACGGCGTGAAGCGTGACGGCGTGACGGCGTGACAGCGTGAAGCGTGACAGCGTGACGGCGTGAAGCGTGACGGCGTGACGTTTCACGACTTCTACGACTTTCACGACTTCTACGACTTTCACGACTTCTACGACTTTCACGACTTCTACGACT
>JAVVEH010000052.1:19769-26018 GCA_032251435.1 Lentisphaeria bacterium
TTCACGACTTCAGTCTTCACCCCTCATCCCTCATGAATATGCCCTATACACTGCTTAAAAAAGATGACACAACCGCCGCCCGTCTAGGCCGTTTGAGGACGGCTCATTACGACATTGAGACACCCATTTTCATGCCGGTGGGGACTCAGGGAACGGTGAAATCTCTCGCTCCGTGTGAGTTGCGTGATCTTGGCGCCCAAATCATCCTGGGCAACACCTACCACCTCAACCTGCGCCCCGGAATGGACATCATGGCCGGAGCGGGGGGATTGCACGCCTTCATGGGGTGGGATCGAGCCATTCTCACCGACAGTGGCGGTTACCAAGTCTTCAGCTTGAGTAAGCTCCGGAAGCTCACCCCCGAAGGCGTTCATTTCCAATCCCATATCGATGGCTCGCCGTTATTTCTCGGACCCCGGGAGGCGATGGCGATTCAACGAACGATTGGTTCCGATATCGCCATGGTCTTTGATGAATGCACCCCCTACCCCTGCACGCATGAGGAAGCGGCCAAATCCCTGGCGCTCACACTAGACTGGGCCCGTCGCTGCAAAGACCAGCCGCGCGCGGACGGTCAGTTGGTTTTCGGGATTGTCCAAGGGGGCATGTATGAAGATCTTCGCCGGGAATCCTTGGCGGCGCTGGTGGATATTGGTTTTGACGGATACGCCGTGGGGGGACTCAGTGTGGGGGAACCGGAAGACAATATGTTTCGTGTTTTAGACGCCATCGCCGACACCATGCCGGCCGCCGCGCCCCGCTACCTCATGGGTGTCGGGACACCCCCGCAAATTGTGGAAGCCGTGGCCCGCGGCATCGACATGTTCGACTGTGTTTTACCCACGCGCCAGGCGCGGCATGGAACCGCCTACACCGCTGATGGCCCGATTCCGGTTAAAGCGGGCCGTTATAAAGCGGATTTCACGCCGATTGAGGAAGGATGCGCCTGCTATACCTGCCGCACTTTCACCAAAGCGTACCTGCGGCATTTGCTCAATGTGAACGAACTCTTAGGGCATCGGCTCATGACTGTTCACAACACGCATTTTTATTTAAATCTCACGAGACAGATTCGAACCCACATCGCCGCGGGGTCTTTCGGCGCGTTCCGGTCCGCGTTCATCACCCGTTATCACGGATAAACGGCTCTTTTTCCAAAACGTCCCGGACCCGGGCAAGCAGCTCGTTAAATCGAAACGGTTTACGAATAAGTTCAAAGCCGTCCTCATTCACGCCGTGATCATCCAAAATATCCCCCGCGTAACCTGACATGAACAGAACTTTTATATCAGGAGTTACTTTAATGATTTCATTATACAGTTCAACCCCGTCCATTCTCGGCATAACCACATCAGACAGCAACATATCAATATCATCCTCAGCGATCAAGGCTTTATCCAGCGCGTCTTGACCATCCACCGCCTCAATCACTTTAAACCCGTTTCGTGTCAGTGTCTCACACGCCAACCGCCTGACCATGGCGTCATCCTCAGCCACCAGAACCGTCTGCCCTTCGCCAAATGATTTTTTCGGTTTGCGTTTACTGGGTTGGACAACCGGACTCAGGGTCTCGATTTTCTCCGGGCGGGCGCATTGAGGCAGACAGACGCTGAAGGTGGTTCCCCGGTGCGAGTCCGAGGTGAACCAAATATATCCATTATGCTGGGAAACAGTGCCATAAACCATGGACAACCCCAGTCCGGTGCCTTTTCCCTTTAATTTTGTCGTGAAAAACGGCTCAAAAACTCGATCCTGAATGTCCGTGGCAATCCCCGTGCCGGTGTCACTCACACTCAAGACCACATAATCTCCGGGCGGCACCGTCTGGTGGCGGAAGATGTGTTCCTCAGCGAAAGTGACATTTTCCGCGGAGACGCGCAGCGTTCCGCCTTTTGGCATGGCGTCCACCGCGTTGGAGATTAAATTCAAACAGACTTGCAGGATTTGCGCCGCGTCCGCTTTCACCGGGGACAATTCCGGCGCGATGTCAAAGGCATAGTCAATGTCTTCCCGGATGATTCGAGAGGCCATATCCTGCACGCGTTTCAAGGTGGTCTGAAAGTCAATGACCGTCATTTCCAGCACCTGTTTACGGGCGAAAGACAGCAATTCGCGCGTCAATTCCCGGGCCGAATCGGCGGACTCATGGATCGCCCGCAGCCGGGGTTCAAACGGAGACCCCGGCGCGACATCCTCCAGCATCATTTCCGTGTACCCGACAATGGGGGTTAAGAGATTGTTAAAATCATGAGCCACCCCCGCCGCCAGTTGCCCGATCGCTTCCATTTTTTGCGCTTGCTGATACCGTTGTTCAGATTTCAGCAACGCTTGTTCCACTTTTTTCCGCCGGAAAATGGATGCCGTCAACGCCATAACTAAGCACAATAGTGTCAAAAAAACAAGCGCCAGACACCAAGCCGCTTTTTTATGCTCATGATACATGGCGGCGGTCCGGCAGATCACCGCGCCGACCGGCGACAGGCGGTTGGCGGACACGTCATGCCGTCGCGGTTCCGTGACATCAGACACAACAGCATTCCGCGTTTCTGTTTCGATGGCGGCCGCCGCCGGTATCCCGGGAACACTCTTCGCCACCATGCTCATAGCTGTTGTCAGTCTCCTCCCATACCCTTTTATCATACCGCCCATCCGATCAGCTTGGTGATAAGCATGCGGGAGGCATACCGCCGCGGCGCGGCGCGGCGGCGGGTTGGCTTCAGCCCGTTGGGCGGACCACGACACGCCAAGAAACAAAAGCGTGGCAAACGTTCTAAAAAAAACCATTGACAACCCTGAATTGCAGTGATTCCGGAAGCGGCGGCCCGTCAGTCGGGCGGACAGAGATCCGGCCTTACTTTTGAAAAGCCCTTCTGCCCTTAATCTACTCATTTTACGTGCGATTTCAAGGGTCGTGTCGGCATCGAGGAGTCATCGGTTCGTGGCCGGGGCGTAGGCCGGGGCTCTTTGCCCGGCTATGCCTTAAGACAGTCGGCCTTGGAAGACCGCCTAATGGTTGTCAACAAATTGATTGGCCAACAAAAGAGCCGACTTAAAGTCGGTACACCAACCTGGGATGCCGACACTTTCTGTTACGATTACACACACGTTGGTGTACCGGCTTCAGCCGGAAAAGGGTGGCGCGACCGCCCATAGAAAAGAAGTTCGAAATGGCTGTTCATTTTTCTTACAACCATAAGACTGGACTCAAACGGGGATGCCGCGCCGACAGGAATGCGGATAGGGAAGGACACGCTAAAGCGCGGACTACGTACAAAGTTCCGGACACCGGCCCTGGGAACAGCCTAACGAAACGCTGTTTGCCTTCCCCCCGTTCGGGGCGGAAAAAAAAGCTGTCAAACCGGCTCATTAAAGCCGATTTGACAGCGATCCAATCCCGATGCTGATACCAAAAGGCTGGTATCGTCACCGATTAGTCGACAGGTGTGTCCTCAGCGCCTTCCGGCGGCGGGACCACGGCTTGGTCGTCATCAGACCAGTTCGCTTCCACCACCGGGGAGTTGATGCTCTTTTCAATCAGCTCACGCAACTCGGCGACCAGCTTGCGCGACTCGGCGATTTGCTTCAGAGCCGTGTTCAAAGCCGCCGGATCGGCAGCGTCAACCAACAGCAGGGCGACATTCTCCAGAGCCTGCATGCGCTTGACCATTTCCTCATTGATCGGCTTGAGTTCCTTACCGACTTCAACCGGAATGGTGCCAATATTACCTTGAATCATCTCCATCTTTTCGCGCAATCCTTCGAGCAGTTCCCGGATTTCGCCCGGCTTATTGAGGATATCATCGTCGCTGGCCAGCCATTTGCGCACTTCCGTGGAATTGAGCGCGGATGTCGTGGCCTGCGTCTTCGCCCGTTTGGCTTTGGTCGCGGCTTCCTCGGCGTTTTCCCCCACCGCGTCAACATCCGTCTCCGTGACCGTGAGGACAAAGCTGTCTCTGCGATCCTCGACAAGATCAGTCACAACCACCGTGAAGTCGCCCAGACCCCAGTCAGAGTCGAGAGTTAATAGATACTCAGCCACCCCATCCGTAAGGAAGTCTCTCGTGGCCTTTTCCTCATCAGTCAGTTCAGTGTCATCAATAACATCCTCGTCAGGCACTGCCTTCATGAATACAATAGTGCCAGTTTGATCCGGATTATCCGGGTTATTCGTGGGGATTGTCAACAGGTTATTATCCTTGTCAAAAACAGAGATGCCCAATGGACCCTGTCCGGCAATTCTTCTCGCCCGAATGGCGATGGTCTTACCGGTGGCGGCTGTCTTGTACCGTTCAAGGATATTGAAGGTGGCAGCGCCTTGCGGCAACAAGTCGCGGACGTTTTGCTCCACCTGATCCAACACGCCCGACAGGGCGGTAACATCAGTCTGAAGCGCCGCCAAAGTGTTGTTGACCGTAATCAGATCAGTGGTTTTCGCCACCGTGGCGTCCTTGGCCAACGGGATCAAGTCGGCCTTTGTCGCCAAGCCGCTGATATTAAAGCCGGCCAATTGAGCCTGCACCGTGCCATTGGCGCCAACGTCGCCGAGGGAGGCGATGATGCGGTCGGCAATGGTATCGGTAATATCAATCTTACCGGCCAAATCGTCGACTGACCCCTGGCTCGCGCGACTGCTGACCAGCACATCCAGATTAGTCGTGACAGGACCGACCATCGCGTCGGTGTCGTCGAGGATATCCTGGATCTTGGCCGCTTCAGTCACGATGCCGTCAACGGACAACTGAGTCGCCCGGGAGCTGACAGCCACATCCACCAGCGGCTGCATCGCCGACGTGTCGTCGAGGATGTCCTGGATCTTAGCGGCTTCGGTCACGAGACCGTCAACGGACAGCTGACTCGCCCGGGAGCTGACGGCCACATCCACCAGCGGCTGCATCGCCGACGTGTCGTCAAGAATATCCTGGATCTTAGCGGCTTCGGTCACGAGACCGTCAACGGACAGCTGAGTCGCCCGGGAGCTGACAGCCACATCCACCAGCGGCTGCATCGCCGACGTGTCGTCGAGGATGTCCTGGATCTTAGCGGCTTCGGTCACGAGACCGTCAACGGACAGCTGACTCGCCCGGCTACTCACCGTCGCGTCAAGGTTTGTATCAATTGTTCCCTTAACAGCCACTAATTGCGCTTGCAACGTGCTGCCACTGACACTCAGATCACCGACGGAGTCAAGAATATCCTTGACATCCACAGCCAGCGCGGTGAGATCCCCAGCCACAGCGGTGACCGTGAAGGTCATGCTGTCCGTGAACGTGTCACCTGATCCGGCATCCGTGTATTGGACGCGGAGCGTATACTCACCGTCCGGCACAGCCAAAGTGACGGGAGCATAGTACCCCCCGACAAGCGTCGCGGACTCCGTCAAGGCGATCGGATCATACCCAGCCACTGGAGAGAAGTCTCCTAACGGACCCGGCCCGTCCGGATCTTCCCACTGCAGGAGAGTCGCCGTCACCGTCTGTCCGGGATCACTCAGCGCGACGATATCAATCGTGGCATCCACGGAGACCCGTTCATACCGTTTAACTAGGCGAATCGCTCCGCCACTAAGGCCGGCGATTGTGTTATCCACGTCATTGATGGCGGCCAACACAGCCGTAATAGAGGCATCAAGGTTTGTCGTGACGAGGCCCTCGATTGTGGCGACCTGCGGCTGCATCGCCGACGTGTCATCAAGAATATCCTGAATCTTGGCCGCTTCGGTCACAATGCCGTCAACGGACAACTGAGTCGCCCGGCTGCTGACGGCCACATCCACCAGCGGCTGCATCGCCGACGTGTCGTCAAGAATATCCTGAATCTTGGCCGCTTCGGTCACAATGCCGTCAACGGACAACTGAGTCGCCCGGCTGCTGACGGCCACATCCACCAGCGGCTGCATCGCCGACGTGTCGTCAAGAATATCCTGAATCTTGGCCGCTTCGGTCACAATGCCGTCAACGGACAACTGAGTCGCCCGGCTGCTGACGGCCACATCCACCAGCGGCTGCATCGCCGACGTGTCGTCAAGAATATCCTGGATCTTGGCCGCTTCGGTCACAATGCCGTCAACGGACAACTGACTCGCGCGGCTGCTGACAGCCACATCCACCAGCGGCTGCATCGCCGACGTGTCATCAAGAATGTCCTGGATCTTGGCCGCTTCGGTCACAATGCCGTCAACGGACAACTGAGTCGCACGGCTGCTGACAGCCACATCCACCAGCGGCTGCATCGCCGACGTGTCGTCAAGAA
>JAVVEH010000053.1:0-25871 GCA_032251435.1 Lentisphaeria bacterium
TAATATAGGTTAGTGTTAAAGATTGCGCAAGTTTAAATTTTACATTATACTAGCCTCTTTCGTCGTTTTTATTCGTTTCAGCGGATTCCACCCACGTCAACAGGTAGTCCCCAGCGGACAACGCGAAGCTTCCGTCGGCCCGTGGAACAATTCCCCGCTCACGCAACGGTTTCCCATCGAGTTCAACACAATCCAGATCCTTGACGGGCAGCGTGATGTCAGCCCGGGTGTTTGCCGGAACCGTCACCTCATAGCGTGCGCCTCCCTTTTCTTTTCGCCAGGCGCTGCGGATCAGTCCGTACGGGCTGTGATACGTCGCCGACGCGTGTGTCAGCCCGCCACCAGGCCGCGGGCGAAGGGTGAACCGCTGGAATCCGCAGTCGCCATGATCAATGCCGGCGATGGTGTCGAACATCCATTCCACCACCGCGCCGTAAGCGTAATGACTGTAGGAGTTCATGTTGACATCTCCAGGTCCGTTTTCTTTTGTCCAGCCATTCCAGCGTTCCCAAATGGTTGTGGCGCCGTTGACCACCGAATACCCCCAGCTCGGGAAGGTGGTGTTTTCCAGCAGGTCATAGGCGACATTCAGATTGCCCGTGTCCCGCAGCACGGACATGATCAGGGCGGTGCCAATAAACCCCGTGGAAATATGGGTGTTCTTGGCCTTGATATCCGCCACCAAATGACTGGCGGCCCTCTGGGCTTGTTTCTCATTCAGCAATCCGAATTTCAAAGCCATCAGATAGGCGGTTTGAGTCTCTCCTTTTATTTTTCCGTCTTTCGCGACAAAAGCGTCATTGAAAACCGCTTTAATATCGTTGAACAGCCGGGCGTACTTTTTGGCGGCCTTGTGTTTTCCAAGCGCCTCCGCGGCCTTACGGACAATATCCGTCGCATAGGCGAAATGAGCCGTCCGGATCACCTCTTTAGGTGTCTCGGCGTCAATCGACAACCAATCTCCGAAGCACTGGGTGGATTCGCAGAGCAGGTTGTTGCTCGTCTTTTTAAGATATTTCACCCAGCGTTTCATGGCCGGATACATTTTTTCGAGCAGATCCCGGTCTTCGTAGCACTGATACAGCGTCCAAGGGCAGACCACACCGGCGTCCCCCCAGGCGGCGCCGCCTCTACTGTCCAGGACGTCCGGCGCCACATTAGTGAACGCGCCGTCTTCGGTCTGGGCATCCAGCAAGTCATTCATCCATTTGGTGAAAAACGCCGCCACATCCATATTGCAGATGGCGGTACGGATAAAGACCTGGGCATCCCCCGTCCAGCCGAGGCGTTCGTCCCGCTGCGGGCAATCCGTGGGCACATCCAAAAAATTAGCCCGTTGCGTCCACACCGCGTTGGAATACAGTTGGTTAATCATCGGACTGGAACAGTCGAAACACCCCGCCCGGGTGGTGTCGGAGCCAATGACAACCCCGGTCACATGATCCAGACTGGGGGGGACCGGACAGCCGGTAACCTCGACATAACGGAATCCGTGGAAGGTGAACTTGGGTTCCCATGTTTCTTCACGTTTGCCTCTCATCACATATTCGTCGGTGCAGAAGGCGCCGCGCAGGTTGTCGACGTAAAGCGTCTTGTCAAGATTCACCATTTCCCCAAACCGCATCCGCACCACATGGCCGGCTTTGCCTTTCACATGCAGACGGACCCGCCCGGCGAAATTTTGGCCGAAATCATAGATCACTTTGTTGGGCGCCACCTGCCAGAACGTGACCGGTTTCAATTCCTCCGTGACACGCACCGGCTCCGCGGGATAGCATTGCAGGGGGGTGCCGGCGTTCGCATGGGAACGATCGACCACGGGACTCCAGCCTTTCTCATTGAAACCGGGCTTGTTCCAACCGCCAGGCTCGAGCTGGGCGTCGACGGCTTCGCCGTAATAAAAGCCGTTCTTAAGCGTATGCCCGAGAACGGATGACCACGTCGTGTCACTGGGGACAATTTCGACTGCGTCATCGTCATATTCAAGCCGGATCTGACCTAGAAACGCGAGGTTTATTCCGTACCGTTTCGCGGTTAAGCCCCATAGGCCGTAGGTCTCTTTGTACCACCCCTCGCCCAGTTCCACACCAAGACAGTGCGGCCCTTTTTTCTTGAGCGCTCCAGTGATGTCATAGCATCGGTAATAGCGGCGTTTTTTGTAGTCCGTCCATCCCGGGGCGAAAAGATCATCGGACACAGCCTTGCCGTCAAGTGTAAGATGATAGATGCCCGCGGCGGTGGCGTGGATCAACGCCCGTTTCACCGTTTTGGTGACCACGAATTCTTTTCTGATCAACGGCCCCGTGTTCGTGTTGCCCAGATAATTGCCGATCCACCGCCCCGTCCAGTCGCTTTGTTCCAGCAACCCCATCGTGAATGACGCCATTTTCGACCAGCGCCCCGGCCGCCCCTGCTCATCCCAGATCATCACCTGCCAGAAAACCCGCTGGCAACTGCTCAGCGGGTCTCCGCCAAAACGGACATGCAGAGACTGACTGGATTCAATCCTGCCACTGTCCCACAAAAGCGCCTCCCGATGCCTCAACGCCGCCCCGCTGTCGGCCACGATGACCCGGTACGCGCTCTGCGCGGCCCCGGGAGACACCGACATCATTTCCCAGCTCAACCGTGGGCGCGGCGCGTCCACAGCCAAAGGATTGACCAGATACTCACAGCGCAAATTGGTCGCGACGACGTTGTTTTGGGACATTCTCACTCATGCCTTTCCGTTATCAGTTGACAGGGAACGTTAGCGGTTGGTGGGGAAGCGCTCTCTAACCATATCGGTTTTTCACTATTTGACAAGACCCGGCGCAGTCATTTTTCATCCCTCTTTGGCGATTTTCCGCGGAAGAATCACGCGCCTTTTCCGAGCCGGACAATCGCCGAATCGTATGATGATTTCACGGGTTGACGGATTACAGTGACAGCATGGTCGACCATCTTTACATTCATGTGCCGTTTTGCGCGTCAAAATGCGCGTATTGCGCGTTTTATTCGGAAACAGACGCGGCCCCCGCGGCCCGGCTGGCCTGGCTTGACAAGCTGGCTGAAGAATTGCACGCCCACGCGCCGGAACTGGCGCGGCTGCGAACGGTGTTTATCGGCGGCGGCACCCCGACGTTTCTCCCCCCCCTTGAATTGGAGCGGGCGCTCGCCAGTATTCGCGCCGTGATCCCCAGTGGCGGAGTCGGCGAATTCACGATTGAATGCAATCCCGAAACCCTGACTCCGGAAAAAGCCGATAGTCTCGCCCGGCATGGTGTCAACCGGGTCAGTTTAGGTGTCCAGAGTTTTTCGCCGGCGCTCCGGCGCACACTTGGCCGCGGAGGATCCGCGGAAGCCGCGGAACAGGCTGTCGGATTACTGAGAAACGCCGGCATCCGGAATTATGGCATGGATCTTATTTACGGCATTCCCGGACAACGGTTAACTGACTGGGAGCGGGACGTGCGCCACGCCTGCGGGACGGGTGTCTCCCATCTGTCCGCCTACGCGCTGACAGTGGAAGAAGGAACCCGGCTGGCGCGGAAAGGCGCCCCGCCGCCGGACGATGAGCTGGCCGCGGATATGTGGACAGTGACGGGTGAGTGTTGCGCTGACTACGGGTTGGCCCGTTACGAGATTTCCAATTACGCTCTCCCGGGAAAGACGTGCCGCCATAACCAGGGAATCTGGCATGGTCAATCCTATCTCGGACTGGGACCGGCCGCCAGCTCGTTTGACGGAATCTCCCGCTGGACGCAACCGGCCGATCTGCGGGCCTGGCTGGAGGACACCCCGCCGGAACGGGATGAGTTGCCCGCCCCGGAACGGGCCTGTGAGATCCTCGCGTTCGGCCTGCGGACGGTTGAAGGCTGGAATAAACAGGACTTCGCTGACTTGACCCGTTTCACGATCCGCGGCCTGCGCGGCGCCGCGGTGGACGATTTGATCCGCCAGGAGTTACTGGTGGAAACTGACAGCCACGTCCGGCCCACGGAACGCGGACTGCTCTTCGCCGACACCGTCGCCATCAACCTGGTGTAGCCTTTTTCTCTCCTTTTTCCCAAATCACGCGATCCAAATAGTCGGCAAATGGGTTTCCTGGCGGGCCACTCTCAGGACGACGTCTTGCCGTCCAAGCTCCATCAGCGACTGGGCGGCCAACGCCTCCACCAGCTCGTAGGTATTGCATTCCCGGCTGGTATGTCCGATAATCAAATGCCGGGTTTTGGCATGCAAGACACGCTTAAGCAACATGAGGCTGTCGGTATTGTTCAGATGGCCCTGCCGTCCCATGATCCGCTGTTTGAGCCGCCAGGGACGTTCTGACTGCTGGAGCATGGTGAGATCGTGATTGCTCTCCAACAGCAAAATGTCACATTCCGCCAAATGGTGGCAAATCACACTGGTCGGGTAACCGATATCGGTGGCCACGCCCAGCTTAAATCCCGGGACCGTGAACGTGAAGCCGACTGGATCCACCGCGTCGTGAGGGATGGAGAACGGTTGGATGTCAAATTCGCCGACCGTGAAGGTCTGCCCCGCGTTGAACAGCACCACGTTCTCCCCGACACGGTTTTTAGACGCCAGCAGGCGGGCCGTCGCGGGGGTGGTGTAAACAGGCAATCCCAATCCGCGGGAGACAACCCCCGCGCCTTTGGCATGGTCACCGTGTTCATGTGTGACAAGAATGGCCCGTAAGCGCCCTTCCTCCACTTCGGCGGCGGCCATCCGCTTCCGAAGTTCTTTCAAGCTGAACCCGGCATCGACAAGAATATCCCCCTCCCGACCATGAATAATGATCGAATTGCCGGAACTGCCGCTGCCTAAAACAGTGATGCCTAACACAAGAGGAGTCCTTACCGTCTTTTTACCACAATGACCGGACAATCAGCCTCATCCAATATCAATTGCCGTTGTTTACTGGACACATCTTTCCGGGTGACCGTTTGATGCCAGCCGCCTAACACAATCACATCCGCCGCCATCTCCCGGGCCCGTTGCAAAATCACCTGGTGAAAGGCCCCTTTAAGCTGAACCCCCTCCACGTCAACACCATGGTTTTTACCGATCGTTTTCACATAATCCAAATAGCGGTGACCGGTGCGTTCCAAATCCTGTTCAAATTCATTCCGCTCCTCGGTGACAAAAATCCGCATCTGAGACAGATATTCCATCGTGGCGGTGTCCACGACGTAAACAGCCGTGACGTGTCCCCCCGTTTGAGCCGCCAGCCCCACCGCGTAATTCGCGGCGGCGATTGAGGGTTCGCTGCCATCCACCACCAATAACATTTTTCCCAGCAGGTTATCACTCATGATCGTCTTCTTCCTCGCGGCGGGATTTAATCATTTTCATCATCGAAAACGCTTCCAGTTCCTTGCTCTCCAGCGTCTCACCGATATAGCGGAGGGTGTCTTTAAAGTCCGGAATAAAGATCCGCTCCAGCGCGTTCACCCGGCGCTGGGTTTTCTTCAACTCCCGGGCGAGCAACCAGACGGATGTCTCCAATTGGGCCATTTCACCAACCGCATCCAGTAAATCAAGAAAATCCACCATCGTGGCATCCACCAGAGAATCGGTCTGGGCCAAGCCGAATTGACGAGTCAACGCGCCGCTTTCCGTCGTGATGTCGGGCAGGCGGATTCCCGCCACCACCCGGACGCGCACGGTCACCGAATGGTCATAATGTATCCCGTTCGCCACCCGCCGCATACTGTGATAGCCATTTTTCACAATGGCCTTGCGGCCCGTGGTGAAGGCTTTTTCCCGAGCGGTGTCCAAGCGTTTCTGCGCCCGTTTAACCCGGTCCATCAGCCGCATCAACTCCATCACCAGGATTTCCCGCTTTTGATCCAGCAGTGAAAATCCCTCACTGGCCGTCTTCAAATCATCTTGAAGGCGAAGTTGATTGCTTTTCGTGGGTGGAACGTTTAGTTTTGGCATGAAAAAGACCGGCCTGAGGCCAGGTTAAATGGTTAAATGGGTCTTTTCTTAACTTGAATACTGGTTTTTGATTATTGATTACTGATTACTGAAACCATCCTTTACAACCCGAACGGATTCGGCGCGCCCGCGATTGGTGTTTCCGCCGCGGCGGCGACCGACGTGCTGTCATAGTGGTTTTTTAAATCATCATCGGTCAATCGGTACAGTTCCCCACGCGGAAGAATTTTCAAGGCTTTCCAGCCAATGTCCAGGCTTTGGTCGATCGTCCGGTTATCGTGTTCACCCTGGGTCACCACATGCTCCTCGAAATAATCCCCGAAATCCATATACAACTTGTCCAAGGGGCTGAGTTCCTCTTTCCCGATCACCGAAGCCAAGGCCCGAATTTCTTTCACCCGTGAGTAGGCGGCGAACAACTGCGAGGCCACCCGCGGATGATCATCCCGGGTCCGGTCTTTGCCAATGCCGTCCTTCATCAGACGCGACAAAGACGGCAGCCCGGCCACAGGCGGATAAATGTCTTTTTGAAACAGCCCTCGGTCCAAGACAATTTGTCCCTCCGTGATGTACCCGGTCAGATCGGGAATCGGGTGGGAAATGTCATCACTGGGCATTGTCAGAATCGGCATCTGGGTAATGGATCCTTCCCGTCCTTCCACCCGGCCGGCACGCTCGTACAGACTGGCCAGATCGCTGTACAAATAGCCCGGATATCCCTTTCGACTGGGAATCTCACTTCGGGCGGTGGCCACTTCGCGCAGCGATTCGCAGTAATTAGTCATATCCGTCAGAATCACCAAGACATGCATTCCCTCCTCAAAAGCCAGATACTCAGCCAGAGTCAACGCGGAACGGGGGGTCACCAACCGTTCCACCGAGGGATCATCGGCCAAACTCAAAAACATGGTCACATTATTAATAGCGCCGCTGCGCTCAAAGGAGTCAATGAAAAACCGGGCCACATCGTATTTGATGCCCATCGCCGCGAAGACAATGGCGAAATCAACATCCTCACTCAACAACTTCGCCTGCCGGGCGATTTGCGCCGCGATACGGTTATGCGGCATCCCGTTCCCGGAAAAAATCGGCAATTTCTGCCCCCGCACCAGCGTGTTCATCAAATCGATCGAGGTGATCCCGGTCTGAATAAAATCACGCGGGTATTGCCGCGAATAAGGATTGATCGAATGTCCATTCACATCCCGCCATTGATCCGTCAACACCTGCGGCAAGCCATCTTTGGGGCGCCCCACCCCGTCAAACACGCGCCCCAGCATGTCCCGGCTCACGGGAATACGCAGGGAATCCCCCGTGAACCGCGTGCTGCTGGCGCCCATGCTCAACCCGCTGGTGCCGGAAAAAATCTGCACTACCGCGCGGGTCTCACTGATATCCAGAACCTGCCCCAAACGCGTGTTCCCGTTGGGATCGGTCAGTTCGACCAATTCGTTATAGGCGACATCCGTCACCCCGTCAACAAACACCAAGGGACCGTCCACTTTGCCAAGACCACTATATTGCAAGCCGCTGTTAGCCATCACATACACCTTGTTTTTTCCGCTTGTCCCGACACCGAGAGGCCGGGACACTAACCAAGCCGCCGTTCCAGCTCGTCACATTCCTTGTTCAACTGGCTGAACAGATCATCAAACTGGTTGATCTCCTCGTTGGGAATTGTGCTTTTCACCCGCACCAGCCGCTCCAGACACGGCATCTCCCGGATCGCCGCCAAGGTGCCGCCAGCCTCAAGAATTTTATTGGCCCGTTCTTGAAAACGCAACAGAAGTTTCATCATCCGCACCTGTTTCTCCGGCGAGCAATACACGTCCACTTCGTCAAATGAATTTTGCTGCAAGTACCCGTTTTTGACCAACTCCGCCACAAATAAAATCAGTCGCTGGTCATCGGGCAACGCGTCCGGTCCAACCAGTTTGGCGATACGCTGTAGTTTCACCTCGTCTTGAAGGATCCGCATCAACCGTTCGCGGAGATCGCGCCAGTCAGCGTCTAAATTTCCCCACCAGGTTTCCACTTCGGGGATATACTCACTGTAACTTTCCAGCCAGCCGATGGCGGGATAATGCCGGGCGTTGGCCAATTCCCTGTTCAACGCCCAGAAACAGCGGATAAAGCGACTGGTGTGCTGGGTGACTGGCTCGGAAAAATCTCCTCCCGGCGGCGACACCGCCCCGATGATGGAGACACTGCCTTCATCGCCGGACAAGGTTTCCACACGGCCGGCCCGTTCATAGAATTCCGCCAGACGCGAGGGTAAATAGGCGGGGAACCCCTCGTCGGCGGGCATTTCCTCCAACCGGCCGGAAAGCTCACGCAAAGCCTCCGCCCAACGGGAGGTGGAATCGGCCATCACCGCCACGTTGTAACCCATGTCCCGATAGTATTCGGCGATGGTGATCCCCGTGTAAATGCTCACTTCCCTGGCCGCCACGGGCATGTTGGATGTATTGGCGATCAAAATGGTCCGTTCCATCAACGACCGGCCGCTCCGCGGATCAATCAATTCCGGAAACTCATGGAGCACTTCGGTCATTTCATTGCCGCGCTCGCCGCAACCAATATAGACAATCACATCCGCCGATGACCATTTGGCCAAGGCGTGCTGCGTCATGGTTTTTCCGGTGCCGAAACCGCCCGGAATGGCCGCCGTCCCCCCCTGGGCGATGGGAAAAAAGGTGTCAATCACCCGCAAGCCCGTGACAAATGGCATGTCCAGTTGTTTGCGCCCGGCGCTGGGACGGGGTTTCCGGACCGGCCAGTAAGCGGCCAGCCTCACGTCACGGTCACCGGCCGGGCCAGAGACAACGCAGACCGGTTCATCAACTGTGTAGTCGCCCGCCGGGGAAATTGTTTTGACACGCCCCGAAACGCCCGGCGGAGCGAGGATTTTCACCGTCACGCTCGGACTCTCCGCGACGGTGCCGATCACCGTGCGTTCAGTCACCGCGTCGCCAGGCGCCACACAGGGCTTGAACGGCCATTTTTTCGCCAAATCCAAACCCGGCGGTTTTTGGCCACGGCCAATAAAGTGACCGGTCTCTTTGGCGATCGCCGCCAACGGGCGCTGAATGCCATCATAAATATTGCCGACCATCCCCGGTCCCAAGAGCACGGACAGCGGCCGGCCCGTGCCGAACACCGGCTCGCCCGGCCGCACGCCACTGGTATCCTCATACACTTGCACCGTGGCCCGCTTGCCCTGTAAGCGGATCACTTCGCCAATCAAGCGCAGGTGCCCCACTTCCACCACTTCCAGCATGCCCGCGTCAGCCATGCCGGTCACGTCCACCACCGGCCCATTGATCCGGCTGATCGTTCCGACATTGACAGGCTGGGACATCGTCATTGGCGCTGGCTCGTTTTTTTCAGACATATCACATTCTCGATGACATCCGCTGGTGGTAAAAACAGGCGGCGACCCGCCGCCCATGCTCTTTTCATCACCAGCGTTATTGGTTTTGTTTTTTTCCCATCAACATCGCATACGCGTCCGTCCGCAACGCGTCCCGCGACCGCGCCAACCGGGCGGTGTAGGTGTTGTCGTAACTTTTCATCCCCGCGGTGTCCGTCACCAGCACGCCACCAGTAATCGCGGGATCCGCGACCACGGAACACGCTTTCGGCAGCTCCGCGCTGAGACGTTTCACCCGCTCCTCATCCGCTTCCGCGCAACGGATCACCCATGCCTCGCCTCCCAATCCGGCAACCGCTTCCTGTAAAAGCGCTTTCAGCGATTTCTCCCGGAGAGTTTCCGTGAGGTCTTCCGCCCGTTTCATGCTGGCGGCCAACACATCCTGTATCACCTGTTCCCGGCCCAAGAGTTCCTCTCGGCGGGTCTCATGCTCAATCCCCGCCAAAATCGCCCGTTTCCGCTCTTCCGCGGTTTCCCGAGCCGCCGCCAGACGGTTATTCTTAAGCGTCCGGGCTTCTTCCCGGACAGCGGTCAGCAGCTTTTCCGCTTCCCGCTTGGCCCGGTCAATCGCCCGCCCCGCTTTCCGCTCAGCGTCTTTCCGCATTTCTTCGCGTAATTTTTCTTCTTGATCCATGAGAGTGGTTCTAAGTTCCAGGTTCTAGGTTCATCATCACTCTTCGGCGCGACTACTGATCTTAATGCCAACCGCCTCTTGAATCATTTCAATCAACGTCCGTCGATTCACTTTTGTACCCCAGATATCCGGGATTTCCACCACATAAGGCGGTCGGGATGACAACCGGTGATCCGTCAACTCACTATCGATCATCGCCGCCACCGGACAGGTGACCACCAGGATCTTGAGCGCTTTGTCAGCGATCAAGCCCGCGAAAGCGGCCCGCGCCTCATCCGCGGAATCGACAGCGGTTCCAGACACGCCGGCGAAGCCAAACCCTAAAATTGTGTCCGTGTCGCCTAAGATGTGATAAGCCATGTCAGTCATCAGCAGGTCAGCATTCAGCGCTCAGTGAACAAGGGATCCGGAAGCCGTTGACAGGCCGCCAGCCCCCTCGGGCATCGCGCGCTATATTTTGGTCAAGATGAACACGGCGATAATCAGGCCGTATATGGCGATCCCTTCGGCGATGGCCACGAATAACATGGCTTTGCCCATGATTTCGGGCTTTTCACTCGCCGCGCCCATCGCCGCCGCGCCCACCTTGGCCACCGCGTACCCCGCGGCGATGCAAGAACAAGCCATGGTCAACGCCGCGGCCAGCGCGATCATCGCCTTGCTGTCACCCGCCGCGGCGGTCACTTCTTCGGCGACGCGCCCGCTGTCATCAGCGACACCATCGCCGTCAGCGGCGTAAACTTTACCGGCGGCGCTGAAAAAAAGAATCAACGCCAGCAACCCGGAGAATGTGTATGAGGCGAAACAGGAGGATTTAATGATGGTCATTTTTCTGAACCCTTTCGTTTGGTGGCTGAGCCACCTTTTATTTTGGTTTTTCCCGCGGTTCTTCGCAGTGAATCTATTCAAAAATATGGGGCCGAGCCATCGGCGTTCCACAATACAGGCATGTTCCCCGTTCAGAATTCGAGGGACGCTGACAAGACGGGCAGGTCATCACACTGTGTCCCATCCTCCCGTTCGCCTCTCCATCACGCAAATCAATTTCAGTAATTTTGGTTATAATATCATCCTCATTAAACTCCGTATTATCGCGCAACAATTCCCATAGCGCCTGGCTTGTCAAAGCCATACGTTCCATTTTTCGTTCCAAGTTCCGCACCCGGTCATCCAGCCGGTCAGCCTTGTTCTCGGCCCGCTGGGAACCAGCCTTAGCCGAACTAATACGCGATTGCTGATGCGCTTCCCAAAATAGTCCCAAAGGCATTTCTATTTCTCCACTTTTCTAGTCGAAAACGGTTGATACAACACCCCGTCGCCGGGAAAATATTTGCTGAACAGCTCATAATACTGCAAACGGATACTCTGGATGGTCACAACCAGACCTTCGAGTAAAATAACAAAAAGGTTCCCGACAATGATCACGAGAACGCTGATGACATTACCGCCAGGCAGCCCCATGTCTTGAAGCGCGTCCACAATGACATAAATCGCATAGCACAAGGCGGCGTGGCTCAGGGCGAACGCCCCCACGCGGGCGAACGAGACCGTGTTGCCTAAAAAGCCCATAACCGTTTCCAGAACATCAATGCCCGCGGTCATGATAAAGCTCAGGGGATCCTCATGCAGGAGCTTTTTCCGCGTCAGTAAATTATACAAGGGCTCACGGATCATCATCAGAACAAGAGGGACACCGATTAACACGACAATTTCCCACGCCATCACTTCACGTGTCACCGCGGCCTTCACCCCCAGACCAATCGCCCCCCAGTAAAACAACGCCCCCAACACCCCGCAATTGGCGAACACACCCCCGTAATAGTCTTTGGCGCGCAGGCGGTTGTAGATGTTAATCACCATGCCCAGACTGATAAAAAAGATACCGATGACAATGGTTGAAATCAATAAGGGCATCACTTTGTGTAACGGGCTTAGCCATAGGGGTTTGAGGAACGCCTCGTTCTCGTAACCGAACACACTGCCGTACATGAACCCGAAAAAAGCGGCTGAGGCGCCGCAGAAAAGTAAAAAATACCCATGGGAGGCGATGGGTTTCAAGGCGGGGCGCCGGGTGCGCAGCAGGTACAAGCCAGCCACCATCAACACAGCCCCCTGCCCCACGTCGCCGAACATAATGCCGAACATCACCACGAAGCTGACGGCGACAAACAACGAGGGTTCAATATCTCCGTACCGGGGAGCCCCATAGCCAGCCACCAACGACTGGAACGGTTTCAAGGGAGCGAACGTCGGCATTTGCACGGGGACAGGCTCCGGACCCTCCACGTGCCGGGAGGGCGTGATCACTTCGATCACCGCGGTGCCGTCCGTCGTTTTATCAACCAACGCGCGGATTTCCTCTTCCCGCGCGGCGGGAATCCAGCCGGACACACAGAAAATCCCCGCCGCCCGGCCAAATTTTTCCTTGGCCTGATTCAACGCTAAAGCCCGGTGGACACTGGCGTGGATGCTCACCAACCGGCCGCGGTTTTTCTCCGCCAGGAGAATCACTTTGGATCGATGCCGTTCCACATCCTCTTTCACCGATGCCAGCTTGCTCCTCACCTGCGACAGCTCCTCGTCAGGATTCACCTCATCGTCACCCGCCAGAGATTCCGGTCTAAACATGTTTTTCTTTAATTCAGCTTCCGTGGCGAAACGGTTTTTGCGCGATGTCAAGACCATCACCCGTTCTTCACGGACACCGGGCACCGACTCACGCAAAACCAGCGCCTTCTCACCCAAAGCTTGCGCCATATCCAAGATGCCACCGGGAGTCATCCGACCGGTTTCCATGTACAGGAAATTGAGATCGCGCAATTCGCCAAACCGGATCTTACGGAAAGGAAAGGACTCCAACTGATCGTAGCGCTGCGCCAGCGTGCCGGATTCGCTGATCAGACGATTGACGTGTTCATCCTCCGACTGAAACTCACTCAACAACGTGTCCAAAAACGTCCCGGCCTCCTCAACAGACAACTGAGTGTCCACCGCCGCCGCGTCCGGAACCCCGAGTGACACCCCGAGTAACGTGGCCACGTAGTCGCACCGGGCGGCTAATGACTGTAACTCTTGGATATCACCGCGGCGGCTGACACCCTCAAGCAACCGGTGGGGCGATTGGTCCACCGCGTCCACGAGATGCACCACGCCGACATCACCCAAAGCGACCGTCAGCGGATCCACAAAGCGCTCCAGGGTCAGCACATTAAGTTTGGCCATGGCGACGGGTTGCAACATTCAATCAAGTTCCACCAACATAGTAAACACCACTCCCGAGTAACACAGAAGAACCGACACGGGAAACACGCGTCATGTCTTCACATGACCATCATTGACCGAATTAATTCCGGTTCCAATTTTAAATACAACCCTTCAAACAACCGGGCGATATTCAGAAATTCAAACCGTTTTAAAAACGGATAAGCGACAGCCGACAGCGCCGGACGGCTGAAATCTTTAAAACTCTTGTCCGCTTTTCTAAACAGGGCGCTCCACAACGCGTTTTCAACTTGATAGGGCTCACCCCTTAACCATGGCTCCACCACCGCGGCGTATTCTTTGGGCAACCGTGTCCAGAATGTGTCCTCCGTGTCCAACCCCGCCAGGTCAATCGCCCGTTCTTTTGTCACCACCCGGCCGCCAGCCAGAAACAGGGATCCCAGGGCCTCAGCGCTGAAATGGTACACCGTGATGTTACGCGCCGCGGTTAAAATATTCCGGATATCCACCTCCATGCCCGTCAATTCGTGAGCCAGCGCCCGTTCCGCGCGCGGCAAGTGATCCGCGGAGACCGCGAGCCGGTCGAAATATAAACAATCGATCTTAGCGTCGGCGACGAAAATATCACGGGTCGCGTCGACTTCAACCAGAATCGGCAGTAAATCCCGCCGATAGCCCGTGTCGGGAATCAACGAATAAAACTCATGCAGGGTCCGCGCCTGGGTCATCCGGTCCCAGGGGATGTCCGGCAAATAATCCGATTGCACCAGCAGGAAAGACAAATCTTCAACTGCGCCCCGCTGATACCGGAACCGAAGTAACGTCTTTAGATTTTCTAAAAAATACTGGTCCAATAAGCGCCGGTAATAGGATGCGGTTTTTTCATCAACCAAACCAGCCAGCCAGCCAATTTCACGAATCACGGCCAAGGTCAAGTTCTTCTGCACGTCGGCCCGGGATTGAATGCTGACACCCAACCCGCTCAGCGCCCGCCCCAACGCCTGCACGCTCCCCCCCCGGATGAGTTCGGTGATCCGCGGGCCGACCAGAGCGGTGGAATACCGCCCGTGCAGCTTGGAAAATAAAAAATCCGTGCCTAAATTAACGGATTTACTTGGCATACGCGTCAAACAATCCTTCGCAGAGAAAACGTCTCACATGTCTTTCAGGATCATAGTTTGAACCGAGCGGTCCGCTGATCGGATCATTCCACAGCGGTTAATGTGCCGGTAACCTTCGCGGTTAATGTGCCGGTAACCTTCGCGACCGCCGCGTCGAAATGTTCCCGCAACCGGAGGGCGGCTTCGTCCCGGGCGGTTTTCGACCGCTCCAAGGCCGCGCTTTTTTCGGATTCGGCTTCCGCCATCGTGGCGCTGATCAGCGACTGCGCCTCCTGAGCGATCTCACGGGCTAGAGACGCTCTCAATTCCTCCGCCTCTTTCCGCCCCGCCGCGAGAATGGCCTCAGCCTCTTCCTCCGACCGCTTAATCAGATCATCAGCAGCCCGTTCCGCCTCTAACAACCGTCGCAGGACTTCTTCCATCGGCTACTCTTCCCGCTTGATCAGGGCCATGACGTCATCCACGCTCCCCGCGTCACGTATTTTGCCGGTGAAACCAGGCACTGAAAAAAGACGGGAAATTTCCGCCAGAGCTTCAATGTGCGGACCCGGATTGCCCAACTCGGCGAAAACCATCAAAATAACATGAACAGGCTCGCCATCCAGAGAATCGTAGTCAATACCTTCGGCGGAGGTGCCCAAAGCCACCATCAGCCCCTTTGCCTCTTCAATCTTGCCATGCGGAATCGCCAGCCAGCGGGCGATGCCAGTGCTCATTTTCGCTTCCCGTTCAAAAATGGCCTCGAGAGCGGTGTCACGATCCTGGATCATGCCCGCGTCGACAAATAGTTGCACCATCTCCTCAAAGACTTCTTCTTTTTCCTCACTCCGCAACCCGACTCGCACCAATTCCGGTTTCAATACATCCGATAACTTCATTATGCCATCCCTGAGTGACCTTGTCATGCGCTTCGTTTATTAAAAAAAGGCGCCGAACCGCTGATGGAGTCGCATCCTCTCCGAACGCTCAAAAGCGCGCTTTCAGCAAGTGTTCAGCCATCGTTTTTAGAAAAACAGACCCAACCGCATACTTTACTACGGTCTTCCGGGTAATCCACACCAAACCCTGAAAAGATTAGATACCAAAGCGGAAAAACAGATTGCCTCACCTTTCAGGCCGCCGCCGTCATCTTTCATGTCTCAGCCATCTTCCTCCCGCCGTTTCTCATCTTTTGAGTCATCCCCCCAACTCCACACACCGTTTTCGGTAATGCAGGTAATTATCCAGAGAGACTTCCTCGGGCACACCGTGATCACAGGTGGGAATAAATCCCCCCCGCGCCCGCATCACGGGGAGAATCCGTTCCAACTCTTTATCAATGGCCGCTTTCGATGAGGCTAATATCCGCTTGTCAATCCCCCCGAAAATGACCAGATCCGGGTAGGTCTCGCCGATTTTCACCACGTCACATCCGGAGGCCACCTCAAAAGGACTCATCACATCCATGCCGATCTCCTGGTAGACAGGAATCACCGGATCGGCAAAGCCGTCGGTGTCGATCTGGATATACAAATGCCGGCGCGGATCCAGTTGCCGGGCTCGAAGATTAGTCAGCAGTTGCTGGTAATAAGGGAACAGGAACTCACGCATCATATCCGGACTGATCAGAGGACCGTGATTGAAGCAAATGTCCTCGGCGAAGAAAATTTCATCGAGCGTAAGAACTTTTTGGTGTCTGGCAATGACGGTGTCCGCTAGGTCGAACCAGGTTTTCATACAGTCGTGAATCAGGTCGGGGGCATCATAGACCATATAGAGCACCCCTTCCGGCCCGATCAAACTACGCAGATACATGTAGCCGCCAATCAGTCCCTGGCTGATCATTTTTCCTTCGGCCGCGGCTTCCTTGCCCTTGCTTAAGCGGTCTTCCATACCATCAAAGCGGTCAGGACCGTCAATCGTTAACCGCCATTTGACATTTTCCTCCCACGTTTTCCAATCCTTGACAGGGTGGTCAACATATTCTGGCATAAAGCCATTACGGCGCCCTTTAAAATACAACACATGCCGTCCGGCGTGATCCTGAACAATCTCCGTATCGCCCCGGTCTTCAATGACCTTTTCTTCAAACTGGGGGAAAAAGGCGGCTTCGCACCAACCGAGGCGCCCCAGCCCGAAACTGCCCGGAGGATCGTAACAAAACAGTTCCGCACGGTTGACTTCGGGATCCAGACCCTGTTCGTACCAACGCTCAAGACAATAAAACCCGAATTCCCGCCGGAAGAGCGGAGCGCCCGGGACCCGGGCGTACGTGTCGCGCAATTTCCGCGCCGGCATTGTCATTAAATCCCGCGGGAGAAGAGCGTGAACGCCGTCATGTTTTTCAGTTGATTCAGTCATGTCCATTGCGGAAACCTTTCTATAAAAAAATCAGGTGATGTCCAAAAAATAACCCGGTCACCCCAATTACTCACACACTCACGCGCCTGCGGATCCAACCCAAATCCAACTCCCGCCGGATTTTCCCCATGCGGAACACACGGGCAAGACGCCATCCGTCCACCCTGGCGATCATTTTGTCAAGCCTTTGCCAAGATCGACAAACGGGCCAAGCGCCTCTTGCCGGTTAAATTCAAAAATCATAAATCCCCCCGTTTTATTGCGCCGGGTCACGCCGATTTGTTTTACCAGCTCAATGCTGTCAAAATGGTCCGCGGACAGGCCCAGGCCGGGATAAACGGGAATCCGTTTTTGAGCCGCTCCCAGTTGCCGGGTCACCACATGTTCCAAGTGTGAGCTGTCCGGCGTGTAATTCATGGGACAGACAAAATCCACGTAGCCCAGCCGCGCCCAGGCCGGCCAATCCTGCGCCACCGAGCGCCGCGCCGTCGCGGAGTCCGCGAAAACGGCCGCGGAAATCTTCGCGGCGGGACGGACACGGGCGCGGAGAGCCGCCACATCCCGCACGAACGCGGTAATCACCCCCGCCCGGAAATTGATCCACTCGCCGGCGCGCGCCCCGCCGGGCGACACATCCTTTGGCCACTCCTCCACCCGCGCGTTCGTATGGCGTTCAAAAGCGTCCCGACACTGAGGACAAAAACAATACTGGCTGCCAGGCAGACGGATAAAATCCAAATGCAGGCCATCCACCGGATAGGTTCGCAATAGTTCATCGGCCACCCCCAGCATCTGAGCCCGGTTCGCCGGATGTGTCGGGCACAGCCACTCTTGGTTCACCGCCCCGGAAGGTGATTGCTGTAATCGGCCCGCCGCCCGCAACTGGCGGATTGATTCCGCGGAAATCGTGTCGTCCAACCGGAAACACACCAGCCACGGATGACACTCCAACCCATATTTCCGGGTGGCGGCGAGGCATTCTTTCAAATAATCCCGGCCCGCGTCCACACTGGGAGGCGGGTTCAACCGCTGGGACGGATACCAGGCCTCGGAGGCGTTAGCCACATTGGGCATGACCGCCGTGAACCCCGCCGCCCGCAGGCGGCGGGCGCTTTCATCCCAAGTCCACCCGCTCACCCCGTACCCTCGATGACACCAGACCCCGCGGAATTCGCCCGCCGCGGACGGCTGAACAAGAAAAAACGCCTCACGGACATGCGTTTCGGCCGCCCGAAAATAGTCTAACGCCCGTCCGTTGTCTCCCTCGGCCAGCCGCCGCAGCCCCTGGTCTTTAAAGCCCCGGGCGAATGTCACCCGTTTGACCGCTTCGCTATGTCCCTTCCGCTTCGCCACGCCATCCAGCCATTCCGCCGCCGCCTCGAAGCCGGCGGGATGAATGTCCCGGCCCAATCCGTTCAATTGTCTCACCGCCGCCGCCCGCCAGACACCCGGATACACATGCCCGGTCATCGCCAGTAACAACTTGCCTCCGCTTCCCGCGTCGTTATTGCGTAAAATATGCGACATCCAGACCGCCCGTTCGCCAGCCACAATCGCCGGGCAGGCGGATATGTCTCCCCGCTTGTTCGTCCATTGAGCCGCCACCCGGGCTTTACCGGCGGCCGGTGTCAACACAAGGGTGTTCCAAGACGTTTGCGGCATCCGCGCGGGGGCGCCCGTCAACCCCTCGCCAACCAGGGCCACGCCCTCCAGTCCGCCATCGATTTTCGCGGCGGGCAACCAGCCGGTCACGTGGATACCCGTGAGCGACCGCAACGCCTCCGGCACGGTGTGAAATCCCGCCACGCCGCCCCCGCGGATGTAAAATTGAGCCAGGGCGTTTTCAAACGCGGGGGGCGAGGAAGGGTTGTAAGGTAGAATCACCGCCTTCACCCCGGCGGGAATTCCCTCGGTCAAATCCACATCTTCCATGAAAGAAGGTGTCACGCCATTGGCCCGCAACAGCGCGGCCGCCTGCTTCGCCTGACGGGTGACCAAGCCGATCTCCCCCGCGCTTTCCCCCGCCAAAACGGCGGTGCCCCGGGCGATCAACACATCCAGAGGAGCGTCCAAAAACGCCGGCGAACTCACGTCAAACGCGGTATTGGACGGCGCGCTGGCCCAGGCGCAGACCCGGATTTTCTCAATGCGCCGCCAGCCGGCTGGTGTCCCCTCCACGCCGGTATCGGACTTGAGTAATTCAACGGTTTCCCAGCGGCCAGTCCCCTTAATGGAGAACTCCGACCGGTACCACCCGTCTCCACTCTTGAAGTAACAGGCGAAATAACTGACCGGAACCGGATTGTCACACCGCACGTTCAACCGGATTCCCCGCCCGCGGCGCAAATCCAGGCGGACAGGTAAATCCCACCCCGCCCGGGTGGCGCCATTGACGAAGCGGCACGGTTGCCGCAGAAAAGCGATGCCGCTCTCCATCAAGGGGACCGGATGTTCCCGTGTGCCCGTGATCGCTGTCGCCAGCGGCCGGTCGTCCCGCCGGGCGTGCAAGTCAAATAAATCCGCCGATACCGCGAACGCGGCGAAACAGACGAGACCCACCAGACAACGGCGCGCGCTTCCTGAAAAAACCAATGCCTGTTGCACGTGTTCTACCATGCCTGTTCCCTGTCATCAAACACCCGTCACCGCCAAAATCATTCCTTTATCACGACTTTCAACGACTTCTGGCTAACCTGCCGCAGGCTTTCCACCAGCGCCCCCAAACCCTCCCGCAAAGAAAACACGGGGGTGTAATTCAACAACTCTTTAGCCCGCGTGATGTCCGCCAGAGAATGCCGGACATCGCCGGCCCGGACCGGAGCGAAACGCGTCGCGAAAGGATGCGGAAACATCTGTCCCAAAGCGTCCAGCAAATCCAGCAAGGATGTGGACCGTCCCGTGGCGATATTGATCACCTCACCCTGTCCGACGGCGTCCGACATCGCCGCCAGCCAGTTCGCCCGGGCCACATCCTTCACATAGACAAAATCCCGGGTTTGCCCGCCGTCGCCAAACACCGTCGGATCCTCGCCCCGGGCGAGCGTGTCGGTGAACTTGGAAATCACTCCGGAGTACATCGACGAGGGATCCTGCCGGGGGCCGTACACATTGAAATAGCGCAGCGACACCGTCTCCACGCCATACAGCTTCGCGAACAGAGACATATAATATTCGCCCCCCACCTTCGCCAGCGCGTAAGGCGACTCCGGTTCTGGCCGCATGGTTTCCCGCTTGGGCACCTCGGAATTGTCCCCATAGGCCGCCGCGCTGGCCGCGAACATCACCCGTCTCACGCCCGCGTCACGGGCCGCCGTCAACACGTTCAACGTCCCGTTCAAATTAATGTCATGATTTAACCCGGGATCATCCACGGACTCAAAAACAGACACCAAAGCCGCTTCATGAAACACATAATCCACGCCTCCCATGGCCGCCGCCAGCCCCGCCGCGTCACGGATATCCCCCACCACCAAGTCAACCCGGCAATCCGTGAGATCCACATTTTCCCTATGGCCCGATCGAAGATTGTCGTAAATAACAACCGACGCGTCCGCGTCCCGCGCTAAAATTTCCTCGGCAATGTGTGACCCGATAAACCCGCACCCGCCTGTGATGAGATATTTCATACGTCCGCTTTTCAGTAAAACAACCACACTAAAGATAAAAGTCTGAACATATCCCCCCGCGGGGGATCCGTCTACGCCATTTGTGGCTCTTCTGAGACAAGGGCCGCGGAGACTGCCCAATCCAGGAGATGTCCTCCAACGCCTGTCACCCTGTCACGCTGTCACGCTGTCACCCTGTCACGCTGTCACGCTTGATCAATCGGCGGGCTTCACCAGGTGAATCCCGCGGTCATCGACGGTGATGATCCGGCCTTTATAGAGCGCCCCGATCAGTTTTTTAAAGGCTTTTTTGCTCATGCCGAAATGCTCCTGGATGAGTTCCGGGTCGCTTTTGGCGTTACAGGGAAGAAATCCGCCGGCCTTTTTCAGCGTCTCGACAATCACGGGTGTCAAGTTGATTAGGTCATCATACCCTTGCGGGGACAGGGAGAGGTCAATCTTGCCGTCGGGGCGAATGCCGGCGACATAGCCGGTCAGACGGTCTCCCCGGCGGATATTCCGATGCCCTTGATCTTCGTAAAGCAAGCCGGAAAAACGATTGTTGACCACCGCTTTATACCCAAGATCGGACCGATCCCAGATCAGCAGCTCCACCGCGTCGCCCCGGGAAAGTCCTTCGGCCCGCTCCTCGAGAAACCGCTGTAGTTTAGCCAGGCCGATGACCCGGCCGGACACCTCATCCAAGGAGATGTAAACCACATACCGCTGGCCCTCACGCATGGGACCGGCCTGGCACATTCTGGGAACAAACAGGTCTTTGTCCAATCCCCAGTCCAAAAAAGCGCCGAACGACGTCACCTTGACACAGGTCAAAGAAGCGAACTCGCCGACCATGCCATAGGGCTGTTGGGTTGTTGCGACGAGCCGGTCTTCGGAATCGGTGTAAATAAAAACGGCCAGACAGTCCCCCGCCGCGGCGTCCGCGGGAACAAACTTGCCCGGCAACAGCACCTCACCGTCCTCACCCCAGGCCAGATACGCCCCGGGAGATGAAAACCGGGTGATCGTCAACGTGTTGCGGCGGCCAATGTCAAACACCTGACACTCCATGATTAAGCGATTGATTCACGTGGATTACTATACCGCTTCTTACGGAAAAAGAAGGTCGGCGCGCGATGTCATTCACCCGCCGAGTGGACTGATTTATGGATCTGTGTGAATTTTCCGGAAAAACCGTTTGCCATGTGTTGACAGTCCGTGTTTCGATAGTAAGTTATCCTTCTGTTTGTGCGAAAAACAAGTAATCTCTCCGACATTGCGGTAAAAAATACCATGAAAACATTTATTCCCAACGAAGAAACTCTGGATCGTAAATGGATCCTGATTGACGCTGATGGCCAGGTTCTGGGCCGCTTGGCTGTCAAAATCGCTAACATTTTGCGCGGCAAAGACAAGCCCTCGTTCACCCCCAATATGGATTGTGGTGACAATGTGGTGGTGATCAACGCCGAAAAGGTGGTGATGACCGGTCGTAAAGATGAGCGCAAAATATATCAAGATTTCACCGGTCACATGGGCGGGTTGAAAGAATACACCGCCGAGGTGGTCCGGGAACGCCACCCTGAGAGGCTGATCAAAGACGCTGTCTGGGGCATGTTGCCCAAAGGGCCCCTGGGGCGCCTGCAGTTGCGCAAAATGCGTGTCTACGCGGGTCCCGAGCACGATCAAGCCGCCCAGCAACCCGTCAAACGTGATCTTTAAGCAAAACGTTCATTAAATAGTGGTGAATCATGGCAAAGAAGAAGATTGAAGAAATTTGGGCGACAGGTCGGCGGAAAAGCGCCGCGGCCCGGGTCCGCATTAAGGCCGGCAAAGGCCTGTTGACCGTTAACAAACGGACCTTCGAAGATTATTTTCCGGATGCCGCCATCCGCAGCTACATCATGCAGCCCTTGGTGATCAGCGGCACCGCCGAAAGTTTTGATGTCGCCGCCAACATCAAAGGTGGCGGTACGGTCGGCCAGGCCGGGGCCTTCCGTCATGGTATCGCCCGCGCCCTGATCAACGCCAATCCTGAGTTGCGCTCGGTCTTAAAAGAAGCTGGCATGCTCACCCGTGACGCGCGTGTGAAAGAGCGTAAGAAATACGGTCAACCCGGCGCCCGTAAGCGCTTCCAGTTCTCCAAGCGCTAATCCCCGCTGGACCCCGCGTGGTTTCACCGCGGTGGTTAGTTTCATCAGCCCGAACCGGTTCGTCCGGTTCGGGTTTTTTTCGTGGCCGCTGGATGAGTCGCCAACCGCGGCGGCGACCGGCGCCAGTCATCCCGGCCTTTTTAATCAACGCGGGCGTTAAATCCATTGCATTTGTGTGAAGGGGATTTACATTCCCGGCAGTCCGCTCACACCGCCCCGCCGCGGTCCAGACCGTGACGGGTCTCTCATTCCGGAGGCCTCCGGCTCAATGATCCCCCGCGGAAACCGGGGAACGGGGCGGAAAACAGGCGGTGTTGACCGGCGCGCCCCCCGAAACGGATGTCAAACACACAGGCGCTGACGCGGGCGTGACTGAGGATGTTTCTCTTGACAATGGCCCCGCCTTTGCGGCGGACGATGAGCCTTTTGAGCGGAGATCACGATGACTGTCCATATCCCCGGCTACAAACCGGACGCGGTTGAGCTTTTCCGTTGCCAGACAACGGAAGAGTTCGCCGCGTTTCTGCATTTCGCCGCCGGGGTGGGATTCAATGGAAAAGCGGATGTCATCGGCTTGGATGTCGCCGGCCGGGGAGCGCTTTATTTTGAGAACGGGCGGATTGTGCACGCCGCGGAAAGCACCGTCACCGGCATCGACGCGGTCGCGCGCATGCTGATTTGGGAGAAAACCGAAATCCACTTGCTGCGCCGGGTCGCGGCCCCCCGGCATGAGTTCAGTTGCACCACCGACAATTTGATTATGGATGCGACCCTGCTCGCGGATCAAAACGCGGCGCTCTGGCGGGCGACGGCCCGGACATTGAAGGATGTGCCCGAGCCTCCGGCCTATGAGGAAGCGCCGACGGACAGCGGCGCCGGCACGTTCCTCAAACGCCCTGTTCCCGCTTTCTGGCTGCTTGCCGCGACACTGTTTTTTCTCCTGGTCAGCAGTTGTCAGCTTTTGACTTCCGGCGGATGCGGTCAGCACGGGGCATCAGAGGCGGATATGTTTGACCCGCGGTCGAAAGCGGGCGCGCCCTTCGCGGTCACCGGTCTGGACATGGTCTTTCAACCCGTTCCGGCGGGGCGCTTCCACCGGGTTTTTCCGCTGGCCGCCGGGCATGAAAAGGAAGCGGTGATCCACGTGGGGGCGTTCTGGATGGCGGACACCGAAGTCACCCAAGCGGATTTCACCACCGTCATGGGCCGGAATCCATCAGGGTTCAGAGGGGATGCTCTGCCCGTTGAAACAGTCACGTGGGACGACGCGCGGCGGTATTGTGACATCCTCACCAGCATGGCGCGCCTGTTAAAGCGCGTCCCGCCGGACTGGGAATACCGGTTGCCCACCGAACTTGAATGGGAGTATGCCAGTCTGGCTGGTCAAGCGCCCCCGGTGGCCTATTCTGATAACGATTGCTGGCACCAAGGCAACGCCGGAAAAACAACCCGCCCCGCCCGGTCTAAACAGCCCAACGCCTGGAAACTTTACAACCTGCCGGGCAACGTGAACGAATGGTGTCTGGACTGGATCGGACAGACGGCGCCCACCACTGGCCCCGGTGCCGACAACAACACCGGAACGCCGGCGCTGAAGGCCTGCCGGGGAGGCAGTTGGGCTCAGCCGGTGGATAATTGCTCACCACAATGGCGTCTCCCCGTCCAGACAATCAACGCCACGAACATGATCGGATTCCGGCCCGTTCTAGCCCCGGTGGGACAGCGCCCGAGCGTGACGTGGGAGTGACCGTGACGACCAGCGCCGGAAAATCATCACTCACGCCGCTTGTCAGTGGGATGGCCGCCGCGCTCGGCCTGGCCTGCCTGGTGGTCTGGCAAACCCGCGATCACACGACTGACATCACCCGCCGCGCGCCCGGCATGGATCATCAACCCGGACAACGGTCGTCAGGAAACACGGCTGAGGCGGGCGCCGCCAGCTTCTTCGTCCAAGGCCAGGCGGAACCCGGGGGGCCGGACGGCGCCTGGCCCCGGTTCCGCGGATCACACTTTGACAACACAGTTCACACGACGACCGGCACGCGTCTTTCCAAAGACTGGGAAACCACCCCGCCGGAAGCGCTTTGGTCCGTCACCCTGGGAGAGGGACACGCCGCGCCGGCGGTGCTTGACGGGCGGGTGTTTGTCCTGGATTACGATGAGACCAGACAGGCGGACACCCTGCGCTGCCTGTCCCTGGCCACCGGCGGAGAAATCTGGCGGCGGGGATACACTGTTCCCATGAAACGCAATCATGGTTTGTCCCGGACGATTCCCGCCGTGACCCGTGAGTTTGTAGTCACGATCGGCCCCCGGTGTCATGTGATGTGTGTTGACACGCGGTCAGGCGACTTTCTCTGGAGCATTGATTTGCAGGCCGAATACGGGACGAAAGAGCCTTTTTGGTACGCCGGTCAATGTCCGTTAATCGATGACGGCGTGGCGGTGATCGCGCCGGCCGGGCCGGAGGTTTTGATGATGGGGGTGGATTGCGCCACGGGCGAAGTGCTGTGGAAAACACCGAATCCCAACGCCTGGAAGATGTCTCATTCATCGATTATGCCAATGACCCTGAACGGTGTCAAGATGTATGTGTACAGCGCGGTCGGCGGAGTCGCGGGGATCGCGGCCCAAGGACCGCGTCAAGGAGAGATCGTCTGGACGGTGACCGACTGGGCCCCCTCGGTCATCGCCCCCTCCCCTGTCGCCACCGATGACGGATATGTTTTTCTCACCGCTGGGTATGGCGCGGGTTCCGCATTGTTGAAAGTGCGCGGAACCGACAATGGCTTCACAGCGGAACGGGTCACCGATTACGGCCCCAAAGAAGGCCTGGCCTGCGAGCAGCAGACCCCCGTTCTGGCGGACGGCTTTCTGTACGGCATCCTCCCCAAAGACGCGGGGGGACAGCGCGGCCAGTTTGTCCGCGCGCCGGTCACCGACCCCCGCGGCATTCAATCCGCCAGCGGTAAGCAGGTCCGGTTCGGGCTGGGGCCTTTTTTACGTGTCGATGAGGACTTTCTCATTCTCAACGATGACGGCACACTGGTCTTCGCCAGCCTTACTGAAACAGGCTATCATGAGCATGCCCGCCGGAACATTCTGGATGGCCGGGACGCTTGGGGGCCTCTAGCCCTGGTCCAGGACCGTCTGCTGCTGCGGGATGACCGCACCCTGATCTGCCTTAAACTGCCCATGCGGGATTAACCTGAATTATTCACGCCGCGTGAATCCAGGTTAGCCCGAAGATTTCGTGACCCGCTTATCTTCACGCCGTCACGCCTTCAACGCCTTCAACGCCTTCAACGCCTTCAACGCCTTCAACGACTTCAACGACTTCAACGACTTCAACGACTTCAACGACTTCAACGACTTCCACGACTTCAACGACTTCAACGACTTCCACGCCTTCCACGACTTCCACGCCGTCAC
>JAVVEH010000054.1:0-25777 GCA_032251435.1 Lentisphaeria bacterium
GCGCTGGCGATCTATCCGTCATCCGTCTGGCAGCAGATTCGCCAGGACGATCCCCGGCCTGTCAACCGGATCGCCGACAGCTTGGTCAGCCGCCGTCACCTGAGGCGTCTGGGCGCGTTCACATCGGTGGAACAACTGTCGAACCAAGGCCGCCTGACCATTCCGCCCCAATTCCGGGAGCGGTTGAACTTGCTTCCCGGCAGCGAGATTTACGCGGTGGGTTGCGAAGTGGGCGTTGAGCTCTGGCATGCGGAAATGTGGCTGGCGGAATCCGAAGCCATGACCAGTCATGAGCTGGAGCGCGGGCAATTTGAATTAAAGGCGGATCTGGACACCGGACGGCAAGCTGGACCGAGCGGTTTCTAACAGCTTGACAGGCGGGTCATGGTTGATTTTACGGGGTTCAACACGGGGTCCGCGTTGAACGGAAAATAGAGTTCACACATGAAAGAGGAAAGGCGCATGAACATCTTTTCGTTGTCCTTCATACACTCATTGCCACTTTCCCCACTGGCGAGGTTCGACGCTATAGACATGGATGCCGTGACACGTAAGTGGAGGCGTCTGCGGGTCTTGTTACCCCGGCGGCGGCAACTAGCCGTCATCGCCGGCTTAGTGCTCCTAGCTTTTTTGGCCACCGGCGCGGTTGAAGTGTCAACGGAAATGCGCAGCCGTCCACGACGGGCTCAACGGGCTCTTCAGCACATCGGAAACTGGGGTGAAGACATCACGGCGACGTTACCCGTTCAGGGGCGTTCCGCCTGGGAAGATCTGGTCAAACAGGATCCGGCGCTGATGATCAATATCTGCACGGTCAAGTTATCCTCACGCAGGTGATCACTCATGGATGCCGGCGACTGGAACGACATGCCTCCAGCAGCTGACGCGGAGCTGTCGCTTTGCCGTCACCGGTCCCGCTGGTTTGTCGTTTTCGCCGCCGTCTGGGCGCTTGTGATTATCGCCCGGATGAGTCAAATCATGATTTTTGACCAGGAGAAGCACCTGGCGGACATTTCCCGTGAATCCTGGCACCGGGGAATGATTCCGCCGCAACGGGGACGCATTCTCGACAGTTCCGGCTTCCCCTTGGCGTGGTCGATGCGGGACATCCAACTTCATTGGGCTATTTCTTCCGAGCCGGCCGCCGCCTGGCGCGCGTGGGCGGCGCTCACCGCGATTCCTGATCTGCCGATTCGCTTAACGGCGGAGACTCTGCCGTCTTTATTTGGAAAAACCGTCACAGTCATTCCCAATATTTCCGCTGAAAACGCCCGTGTCATCCATGAATTATGCAAAGCCGAGCCTTCCTTCACGCTGGTTTCCCGGTTTGTCCGGCATCAAGCGGGGCCGCCGGCGTTGCGGCGTCTATTAGGGCACACAACCCAACGAAACGGCATTGAAATTGGTCTAAACGGGCTTGAAAGAACGCATGACAGTGTCTTGCGCGGCCGTCCCGGCATGTACCGTGTGATGCTGGATAACCAAGGGGAATGGATCATGGAGACATGGGAACTCGTGCAAGACATGCAAGCGGGTTACGATGTCTTCCTGCCCCGTCAAACAACAGATTAGCCATGCGCATTTTCCCAAAACAACCCTCCGACGGAGATCTTCCTCCCCCGCGCTTAATCACTCTGCCGGGAGCGATTTGCGTCTTTTTGGGGTTGTTTGGCTGCCTGGCGATTTTTAACGCGACCTTCCACTTGGACACGCCCTTCCTTTTTCTCACCCGCCAGCTCGTTTGGCTGACTGTGGGGACCGCGGTCCTCATCATCGCCACGGCGATTCCCTCGCGGATGCATAAAACTCTTTTACCCGTGTATGTTTTACTGGCGTACATTCCCTTGATTCTGGTTCTTTTTTATGGTGTCAGGATTAACAGCATGCGGGGATGGTTCGCCATCAGGACTATTTTTTATCAACCCAGCGAGACCGCCAAACCGATTTTCGTTCTCGTCCTGGCCTGGGTTCTGGGGCGCACTCAAGCTCACCGCCGGGAGTTTGTCAAGGGATTTCTTCCCGCCCTCGCCGTGCTTGTTTTATGGGCGATTCCCATCATTTTACAGCCGGACTTCGGTTCTCTGCTGGTGTACGGATTGACCTTTTGCGTGCTTGTTTTATGCGCCGGCACGCGGGTCCGCCATCTCAGCGCCTGCGCGCCCGTTCTAGTCATTTTCCTCATCTGGGTGTTGATCACCCATCCTTATGTGGCGCAACGAATGGCGGGATTTTTCAATCCGGAAAAATACCCGGATTCGTATGGATGGCATATCATTCAGTTCCATCGATCGCTGGCTTCAGGAGGCCTGTTTGGGAAATCCTGGGGTGAAGGGGTGTGGTCCCAAACGCACTTGCCTTTGGGGTACAGCGACTCCATCTTCGCCACCTTGGGCGAAGCCATCGGCTTTATTGGTCTATGCCCGTTTGTCGGATTAATCGTCGTCTGGACGGTTTACGGCTATCGGCGGACTCAAGGACTAGCTGACGCGTTCGCCGCCATGAGCATCCTCGGACTGACCGCTTGTTTATCCATTCAAGCGTTTATCCATCTGAGTGTGAATCTGGCCCTGCTTCCTCCCACCGGCATCACCCTTCCCTTAGTCAGCTACGGCGGCAGTTCATTGTTGAGCGCCGCCATCACCGTCGGTTTGGTCGAATCCTTCGCCCGCGGGAAAAAGCGGTTTCAGTAATTCCGGTGCAACGCGAAGACCACCCCCTGGACAAACACCTTGTCGGCGGGATAAAACTGCGACTTGAACTCAGGATTTGAGGGCCGGAGTTCGATCTGGCCGCCATCGGCGATATACAGTGTTTTCACGGTTGTCTCGCCTTCCACCATCGCCACGACAATGTCGCCGATGGACGGCGAACCAGTCTGCCGGGCCATGACAATATCCCCGTCCAGGATGCCCTCGTCGCGCATGCTTTCACCAAACACCCGCAGAGCGAAAAGCTTATGGCCGCCCACGCCCTTTGGGAGCAAGGCGGGATCGTACGTCAACGTCTGTTCCACATGTTCCTCGGCCAGCAAGGGCGCCCCGGCGCTGATCCGGCCGAGCAACGGGATGCTCAATGTCAGAGAAAGGTGACGGGGTTGATCTGACCGGACGAGGGTTAAACTGCGGGCCTTGGATGTGCGGTTCACATAACCCTTTCGCTGCAAGGCGCGCAAATGAGCGAAGGCGGTCGCGGATTTTATGTCAAAGTAATCCGCGATTTCATACACCGTCGGGGCCATGCCCTCACGACGATTGAACATGTCAATAAAATCCAGAATTTCCTGCTGTTTGGTTGTTAACCCCTTCATAGCGGCTCCTTTGGTTATTTTTTTGAAACTTAGCGGATCGTTTCCCGGTGTTCCGTGTCCCGGCGCCCGCGAAACTGTCAACCTCACCGGACACGGATATAAAGTAGCGTCCACTTATGAAGGTGTCAAGTTAAACCTAACATTTTTTCGCATGATACTTATTCGCATGAAGAGGCTGGCCAGTCGTGGGTTTCCCGCGTGTTTCCGAGCCTTCGGTCACCGCCGCGCTGACCAAGCCGCGCGGCGGTCATCACTCTCCGTCGCCTGTTTCCGGCGTGATCACCACGATCACGGCTTTTTCCGGGTCGAGATATTCCCGCGCGTACGTGTCAACCTCCTCAACCGTCATGGTTTGATAATCCTCAACAAAATTCCGCGCCCACTCGAGTTGCCGGGGCCGTCGCCGGGATCCCGTCAGCACATTCATCCAATAGCCATTGGTCCGGCGATATTTGGCCAGTGAGGTTTGAACCGGGACGAGCACCCGGTTGAAAAGCTCCGTATCCACGCCCTGCCGACGCAGCTTCCCGACAATCGCCATCACCGCGTCTTTTATCCGCTCGGTGTCCTTGGGGTCGACTTTTACCAAAGCCATAAGATACCCGTAATTTTCATAGGTGTCGCTCATATTTGATCCCGCCCAGGGCGAATACGCCCCGCCGATCCGCTCACGGATCTCCTCGCGGAGGCACTCATCAACAACCTGGGCGAGCAGGTTCACCCGCCGCGCGCGCCGAATATCCGAATAGGCGTCCGCTGTCGGCCAGAACAGTGACAACGACCCCCGGTCAATTTTCGTCGGCACGGAAAACGCGCGCGTCCCCGGCCGCGCGAACGTGACGGGCCGGATGTCAGGGGTGTTCTCCTTGGCGGCGGGCAGTGACCCGAAATAGCGGCTGACAAGGTCGACGCATGCGTCCGAATCGATATCGCCGACAATTGATATTTCCACGGGCTCCATATCCCGCTGCCGGGCGACCCAGGCCCGAACATCGTCAGCCGTGAGTTGGTTAAACGCGTCAATACCGGGCACTCCGAACCGGTGGTCTCCATCGGCGAGCAGGCTTGGTATTTTGAGTCGCCAGACCCCATCCGCGGTGCGGGACATTTCCCGATAATTTTCCGCGTATCGTTTACGGGCCAGGCGCATGGCTTCGGGCCGGTACCCCGGATCCGTAAAGTAGGCCCGGGCCACCCGCAGCGTCAATTCCAGGTCTTCCGGAATGGTGACGCCGGTGAACGCGAGATGGCTGTCTTCGGCCTTGAAGCCGATGTGGACAGAGCGGCCCGCCAGAATAGATTTCAATTCTTCCCGGCTATGTTTACCCAGCCCCCCCTCGATCATGATCATTTCCGCCAGCCGCCCCAATCCCGGTTTATCCTCCGGCAAGACGCTGACACCAAGACCAAATCGCAGATTAATTTGAATTTCCTTGGCTTTAAAATCCGTTTTTTTCAGATTGAGTCTCACGCCATTGTCAAAGTCAATCCGCTCAATGCCCAGATCCTCAATCGTTTCACGCCGGATTGGACTCCCCGCTCCGGCGGTGACAGGCGCATAGGCGAATTCAACCTTTTCCGTGACGGCCGGAGGGTCCACCTCCACAGCGGCGCTTTCCGCGTGAACCGTTATGATTTCCCGCTCATCCGCCCGGGCGTCACCCGTCACCGTCAGCAGCGTATGATCCGCTTCCCACGCTTTCCTGAAAGCGGCCAAAATAGCGGCGTTATCGAGACGTGTGACGTAGTCTTTGAGCAAGTCCCGATTTTGCCCGGGGGAAAGAAAGACTGTTTCCTGGCTGACGCTTCGCAGCATAGCGCCCGCCAGAGCCCGGCTGTCACGCGTCGCGGCTTTCATGACAGCGACATCCAGACTCTGCAGGTAGCGCGCCTTTTGCTCGTCGATTTCAGCGGGAGTGAAGCCAAAGGTCAACGCTTTGCGCAATTCCCGCTCGGCCAGCGCCAGCATGTCACGCCAATGCTCCGGTTCGCCGGCCAAACTGACACCCGCGTGCCTGGCCCAGCCATACGCGTGATACGAGTACGCCGAGCCGGAGGTGAAAACGGCCCCCTCCCGTTTGGCGAGTTTCTGGAGGCGGCGGTTAAGGATGCCCTCCCCGATATCCCGGGCGACCAGATACTGGCGGTATTCCGCGCTGTCCGCGGGTTCATCCGCGCGGGTGACCACACCGATGCTCACGTCGGTATTTTTCGCTTCCGCGTCCCAATACGTGAACGCTTTAACACCTTGATGATCAAAATCCCCAAACTCCGGAACGGGTTGTTCCGGGGCGCCGGATGTCATGTCAGAAAACGCCTTTTCAATATGGGGTTTGAGCTTTTCAAACGTGGTGTCACCGACTAGGATCAGCGTCATGCGCTCGGGCCGGTACCAGGTATTATAAAAAAAGTCGAAATCCGGTTTTTTAAGATGTTCAATGACGTCTTTTTCGCCAATGGGCATCCGGCGTGAAAACCGTGCGTCGTCGTAAATGAATGTGAACAAAGCTTTTCGTATCCGCCAGTCAACCGAGTCACGATCCCCCATTTCGGCGAGAATAACGCCTCGTTCCCGGTCAATTTCAGTTTCCAGAAGCGAGAGCCGGCGGGCGTAATCCCCCAGCAGCAGAAAGGCCTTGTCCAGCGTGCCGGGATCCGTGTTGGGAAGGTCCAGGGAATAGACCGTTTGGTCAAAGCTGGTGAAGGCGTTGACATCCCCGCCGAAATTCATCCCGATGGTCTGGAAATATTTGACCAGCTCGCCCGGATCAAAATGTTCTGAGCCGTTAAACGCCATATGCTCGAGAAAATGAGCGATGCCGCGGTGCTCATCCTTCTCGTGAATGGAGCCGGCGGCGACGCGTAAATAGGCGAACAGGCGGTCCCGGGGCTCTTTAGCGGGATAAAAGACATAGCGCAATCCATTGGGAAAAGCGCCGAAAACAGCGTTTGGATCTGGTTTCAGGTCACTCCGCTCATGGGGAAAGCCGGCCCCGGCGGCGGTCAGCAGAATGCCCGGTATCAGGACAAGAACCAGACGCCTGGCGGCATAATGGCTAAAAAAACGACGCATACATATCTCCTGTGGGGATCGTTCAAAGGGTAAGCCGCCGGGGGTCTGTCCGCCGGTGAACCAACCATAGTCCATTAACAGACAGTTTCCACAAGCGACAGTTCCGCCGCGGCGCAAATCAGCCCGCGCCCGGTCTGCCCATGCCGCCGCGGAGGCATTTTTTTTGTAACCGGTTAGTAGCTGGGGCGTAGGCCGGGGTTCCTTGCCCGGCTATGCCTTAAGACAGTCGGCCTTGGAAGACCGCCCTACACAATGTCCCCCGGCTGCTAACCGGTTGCATTTTTTTCATTGTTTCATTATGAAGACAGCTTTAGGCGGTTATGGTATGCGGTTTATAGCATTTAACCCACGGATTCCCTTACCATGGCAAAAAAACGAATTCTTTCCGGTCTGCAACCGTCCGGCACATTACATATCGGCAACTATTTCGGCATGATGAAACCGGCGTTGGATTTACAGGCCGACGGCAATGAGTGCTATTATTTCATCGCTGACTATCACGCCTTGACACAACTTCCCGCCCCCGACACCCTCCGTGAACGGGTTTTAGGGGTCGCGGTGGACTTTCTGGCCTGCGGTCTGGATCCGGAAAAATCCGTTTTTTTCCGGCAGTCCGACATTCCCCAAGTGCCGGAATTAACTTGGATATTAAGTTGTCTGACACCGATTGGCCTTCTGGAACGGTGCCACAGCTTCAAAGACAAGGTCGCCAAGGGCATTAAACCTAACCACGGCTTGTTTTCCTACCCGGTGCTCATGGCGGCGGATATTCTCTTGTATGATTCGGAGATTGTTCCCGTCGGCAAAGATCAGAAACAGCATGTGGAAGTGACCCGGGACCTGGCCTTGAAATTCAACAACATCTACAGCGCGGACGGCTTGGTCGTGCCGGCCCCGATGATTCGGGAAGAAGTGGCCGTGGTGCCCGGATTGGACGGGCAGAAAATGTCCAAGAGCTATGACAACACGATCGAATTATTCGGACCGGAAAAAGCCATGCGGAAAAAAGTCATGAAAATCGTCACGGATTCCACGCCCATGGAAGCGCCTAAAAATCCGGACACATGTCACGTTTTCGCCTTGTATAAATTGTTCGCCAATGAAGACGAGATCAGCGCGCTGGCCACCCGGTATCGTGAAGGCGGCATGGGATACGGGCAGGCCAAGCAGGCGTTATTTGAGCGGTATATGGAGTACTTCCAGCCCCTCCGGACCCGGCGCGCCGAGCTGCTGGCCGATTTGGGGTACGTTGAAAAAGTGCTTGAAGACGGCGCCGAACGGGCGCGGGACGTGGCGGAAAAGACCATGCGGCGCGTCCGCCGTCTGGTGGGATTGCGGTAGAGCCAGTGGCCAATGAAAGAAAAATATTCGTCGGATTGATGCGGCACGGGCAGGCCGGGACGAGCCCCGACGGGGATTTCGCCCGCCCCTTGACTCCCCGGGGTGTCCACGACGTTGAGAAAGTGGCCGCGGCAGCCGCGGGCGCGGGATTCGCGCCCGGCTGGATCATCACCTCGGCGGCGGAACGGGCGCGGCGGACAGCGGAACTATTTCAAACCGCCGCGGGAACCGCGGGCGGCATTTTATATGAAAACGACCTGTATTTGTGCTCCGCTGAAACAATTTGGCGGCATATAGCCACGGGTCTTCTCAGCGGTTTTAAGGCGCTCCTGATCGTCGGACACAATCCCGGGATCAGCCAAGCCGCGGCGCTTTTGAGCGGCGACTCAGGCGACCGCGTGTTACGGACGGCCGATTTGCTTGTTTTCGAGGGCGATTATGACCTAGACGTGTCATTGGCGCCTTCCCTCTTTCGTCAAACAGCGACGTTGCGACGCCCCCATCGGTCATGAGAAGAGTGAGAACAAACAGTTGGACCTCGGAAAATCACCCGCGCTAAGCCCGCGTGACATCAGAAACGTCCTCACATCCATAAGAGCGGCAATCACCCGAAACACAAGGGAGACCTCATGAGCTCACTGTCCAAACACGAATTGACCACCCTGGTCCTGATCGACGCACAGGAAAAACTGTGCCGGGCCATGGCGGATTTTGAGACCATGGCGGCGAAAAAGATGATCCAAATTCTGGAAGCGGCCCGTATTCTCGGTGTCGGGACCATGATCACGGAACAGTATCCAAAAGGATTGGGTCCCACGGTGCCCGCGATCAAAAACGCGCTGTCGCCGATTACTCCGGTCATTGAAAAAACATCTTTTTCGTGCTGGGGTTCCGAAGACTTCCGCAAGGCGGTTCAAGCCATTCGCCCCCGCTATCTAGTCCTTATTGGCATGGAGACGCATGTCTGTGTGCAGCAAACAGCCTTGGACGCGCTGGAAGAGGGATACCGGGTCGTCGTGGCCGCCGACGCGGTGTGCAGCCGCCACGCGGAAGACCGGGAGATGGCTCTGGCGTGTATGCGGGCCCGGGGAGTCACCATCACGACGGTGGAGGCGATCGTGTTTGACTGGATGCGGGACGCCGGCCATCCTAAATTCAAACCAATCAGCACCCTGTTCCGTTAAGGACCGGGCCCCGCCCCCCCCCCCCCCGCGAAAAAAAGTAATCGGTTAGCAGCCGGGGCGTAGGCCGGGGTTCCTTACCCGGCTATGCCCTAAGACAGTCGGCCTTGGAAGACCGCCCTACACAATATCCCCCAGCTGCTAACCGGTTACAAAAAAAATAAACATTTGGCTTGAATTGGATTTGCGTTCGTATATAATAGGTTTTGTGCGGATAAATTGTGTTCCCTATCCTGATTTATTCACGCCGCGTGAATAATCCGGGCTAGTATCCGATTTCCCGCTTGGAGAATACGCCGGTTTGTCACCTAGTCGGCGGCGATGTTTACATAGGTGTCATCGGAGGCGTTCGGGCCATGGGCGTGATTTCGATTTGATGTTATGACCATGGCGCAAAAGGATGATGTGATGAACATCTATGTAGGCAACCTCTCTTACTCAACCGACAATGATAGTCTTCGGGCTGGCTTTGAGGCGTTCGGCGAAGTCCGTTCCGCTTCTGTCATCATGGACCGTGACACGGGCCGCTCACGAGGCTTCGGTTTTGTGGAAATGGACGACGAGGCCCAGGCGAAAGCGGCGATTGAAGGGATGAACGGCGCCGAATTGGATGGCCGTAACCTGACGGTCAACGAAGCCCGTCCCCGCACCGAACGCGGTGGCGGCGGCGGTGGATTCGGCGGCGGCCGCCGGAACAGCTGGTAGAATTTGGCCGGCTTTCGCGCCGGGTGACATACGCGTGTCACCCGGCGTTTTTTGTTGCAGTCTGATAAGCCATCCTTGCGGAACTTCGTCTTGCAAGTGGCGTGTTCCGTGTCCGGTGTTCAGGTTTCAGTCTGGATGGCGCCTTCCTGAACACTGAAACCCGGCTCTCGCGGACGTTTCGCGAGAGCCTCCAGATAAGGCATTTTCATGCGAATCATTAGTGGTATCGCTGGCGGGATCCGCCTGGCACCCCCGAAAAACGCGGATATCCGGCCCACGACAGACCGGGTGAAGGAGTCCATGTTCGCTATTTTGGGCGATTTGCGCGGACTGCGCGTATTGGATCTGTTCGCGGGGACCGGAGCCCTTGGACTCGAGGCGTTGAGCCGGGGCGCTGGAGAAGTTGTCTTTGTCGAAAACAATATCCGTCATCTTCGTTTGATTGAAAAAAACCTCGCGGCCGTGAAAAAAGCCATGGGTGACCAGTTTACTCAGGCCCAGGCGCTGCGCGGAGACGCCAGCCGTGTCGCCAGCCTTCCCGCCCTCGCCGGACGCCGTTTCGACATCATCCTGGCTGACCCGCCGTATCAAGGAACCCCCGGACCGCGGGAACTGCTCGCCGCCCCGGGTTTCGCCGCGTTCGCGGGCGCCGCGATGGTGGTTATTGAACATGACCGGGAAATTCATCTAGACACCGCTCCGACCTCTCCGTGGGAGCTGCTGAGACAATCAGTGTACGGAACCACGCAAGTGTCCTATGTCCGGCGGAAGGCAACATCGTGACGAGTCGGAATGCGGAGGATATTCACCATGAAGGGCATGCAGGGAAGTCGGATTCAGAATGGCGAATTTAAAACGTCTTCAACGTCTTCAACGATTTCAACGATTTCAACGATTTCAACGATTTCAACGCCTTTCACGTCTTCTAGGCAGAGGGCAAGCAAGATTCATTTAATCAATACTTTTTCCCTCGTTCGCGTTTGCATTCCGCCTTTTTCCCCGTTATTCTTATGCGCGGCTTGGAGGTTCGTCCTCTGAAATAAATAACACTCATTCAGCGCGCTTTTATTTTTCCCGGTTCCGGGCGGTTTTTCAGGCACCGGGCCGCCGGGTTCACACCGGTGTTTAGCGGACAAAAAAGACGGTCATCCCTGTCCTTTTTCGGACAGGCTTATTTTTCGGATATTCTTTCATGACGATTCAAGACGTTATCAAAATTTTAGACGGTGAACTTATTTGCGGTCAGGGATCCCGGGACGAACCGGTGATGGGTTTTGCCGGCAGTGATCTGTTGAGCGACATTCTTCACTTTGAGAAAGACAATTACGCGCTTCTCACAAGTCTGGCGAACTCGCAGGTTATCCGCACGGCGGAAATAACCAACGCCTGTTGCGTGGTGATTTTACGGGGAAAGAACCCGCAACCCGAAGCGTTGGCTTTGGCTCGAATGAGCGACATTCCGGTCATTCTTTCTCCCTGTTCAATGTTTGACGCCTGCGGGCGCCTGGCCGCTCAAAGCGAACGGGAGGGGAAAAAACAGGTTTAACGGGCGCGGGCACCGTGTCTCAACAACGATGACTTGGTTTTGGTAAAAACCCGGCCGGTGGCTCCCCACGTCCGGGGCGAAGGCAATCATGTCCATATTCGAAGAAAGACAAATACGCCTGGTGCATGAGCTTATGTACCAAATACGCGTGGAAGAGGCGATGACGAAAGATGTCGTCAGCTTCCCGCCGTCGGCGACGTTTCGTGATATACAACTATGCCTGAAAGACCGCCGTTTTTCGGGAGCGCCGATCGTTGATGAGCGGCATCATCTGCTCGGCATTATCAGCATCGATGATATTCTGACCGCGTTTGATGTGAATCTGATCAACTGTCCCGTCGAAGCGTTTATGACCCGGAATTTGATCACCATCCCCGCGTCGTATTCGGTCATCACAGCTTCAAATCTGTTTCAAAAACACAAAGTGGGGCGGCTGCCCGTCGTGGAATCCAGCCGGGTGAACAAACTGGTCGGCATTTTGACCTTCGGGGATATTCTCACGCACTTGTTGCTTAAAATGAACGCCTTGGCGGAAAGCCTGGAAGCCCGGGAACGGGCCGCGGTCAAGCCCCAGCCGCGGTCGGAGCCGGACAAACTCCGTTTCGAACTGGCCCCGGACAACTTTGAACGGGCCGGCATCGCCGCGACGCAAATAAAAAAATATCTTCGGGGCCAGGGGGTTCCTTCCGCTCTGATCCGGCGGATCGCGGTCATCTGCTACGAGGCGGAACTTAATGTGATCATTCATTCCCTGGGCGGGTATCTGGAAATGACCTACGCTGATGACAAAGTGGACATCACCGTGGTGGATGACGGTCCGGGAATTCCTGATTTAGAGGAGGCGCAGCGGCCCGGATACACGACCGCCAATGAGAAAATCCGGGCGTTGGGATTTGGCGCCGGCATGGGGTTGGTGAATATCAAGCGCTGCGCCGACACCTTTGAGCTGCGTTCGGAAATGGGCAAGGGAACCGAATTGAAAGCGACCGTTATTTTACAGGATTAAATCAAAACCGCCCACCGGCGGGCCGGTGGCGAGGAACGACCCTATGACAATCACAGAGCTTATTGACGCGTTGGAATTATGCCCCGCTGTGCTGGTGGATGAAACCGTGCCGGTCACGGGCGCTTATTGCGGCGATTTATTGAGTGATGTGCTGGCGAATTTAGATGAAGGCGCGGCATGGATGACCGTGCAGGGACATGCCAACATCGTCGCCGTGGCCCAACTGCGCGACCCGTCCTGCGTGGTGCTGGTCAATGGCGTGAATCCGGAGCCGGACACCGTGGCGAAAGCGAAAATTCACGGCATTAACATTCTCTGCAGTCCGCGGACATCCGCTGATTTGTGCATGAACATGGCGGACCTGCTTAACTGACACCTGGGGCCGGTGTCTATCCCGGCGACACGGTGTTTTGACACTTAATTGATAAAGACGACCCATGCTTGTGGATCTGCATGTTCATAGCGCCCTTTCCGCCTGCGCGGAGAACATCATGAGTCCCCGGCGCATCGTGAGACAGGCCGTTGAAAAAGGAGTGAAAGTGCTGGCGTTAACCGATCATAACGCGTCCGGACACGTGTCCGCCGCCCGCCGCCTGGGCGGTCAATTGGGCGTGACGGTCTTTCCAGCCATGGAAGTGACCAGCCGCGAGGACGCGCACCTGCTCGCCTTTTTCCCTGATGAGGAAAGCCTGTTCAGCTTCCAGGCGCTGGTGGACGCGCATCTGCCGGATTTCGCCGGTCTGCCCGCCGGCGACCAAGTTCTTTACGACGAGCGCGACGAGATTATTGACATTGATACAAAACCCCGTCAATTCGGCCTTGACTTGGGAGTGACCCGGTTGGTTGAGGAAATTCATCAGCGCGGCGGGCGGGCGGTACCCTCCCATATTCACCGCCCGCGGTTTTCACTCACCAGCCAATTGGGATTCATCCCCCCGGACAGCGGCTTTGACGCGGTGGAATTGGACTGGCGGGAATGGCGGCGGGATCACTGGCGTGTCGGCGGACGGTGCGACGGTTACCCCGTCATCACCGGCTCCGACGCCCATGTTTTAAATGATGTCGGCGCCCATGCCATGTCCGTGCCGGAAAATGATCGTGATGTCAGCCGTTTTTTTGATCACTTGTAACTTGAATCCCGGGCGGAAAAGCCCGGCGGACACCCACTCCGCGTGAAAGATTTAACCTTCCATATATTTGACTTGGTGGAAAACTCCGTGAAAGCCGGCGCCACGCGTCTGTGGGTGGATCTGATCATGGACGGGCGGATGTTGACTATGGAATTACGCGACAACGGGCCGGGCTTTCCTGAGGCGGTTTTAAAAGCCCCGGCGGATCCGGACAGCACGACCCGGACTGAACGGCCGGTCGGTCTGGGACTGGCGCTCATGCGCGAGAGCGCCCGGGCCACAGGCGGGACCTTGACAGCCGCCAACGCTGAAAACGGCGGAGCGCGCGTGTCGGTCACTCTGTTTCCGGGCCATATTGACGCCCGGCCTCTGGGCGATGTCGCGGCCTGTTTCACGGATCTTCTGGCCGCCTGGCCCAGTCTGGACATGACCGTCCGGACAGGAGAAGCCGCCGAGCTGAAAACCATTTTTGACAGTCGGACCATCCGTCAAGAAGTGTCCGAAGACGAATGCAACCATCCATCGATCCGACGGTTTATCGCCAACGAACTGACTAGAGGGTTTCAGCCCCTGACGGACTGGTATGACAGTCTGCGGGACACCGCCCTCACAACCACAACAAGCGAGGTGTGACGTGAAGAACTTGGACGAACTGCGCAGAATTCGGGACGAGGTCCGTAAAAGTATGGAACTCCGATCCGGTGGCAACCGGGGCAGAATCACCGTTTGCATGGGAACGTGCGGCATCGCGGCCGGCGCCAGAGACACGATGAAAGCCGTGATGGACGCCCTCGAACAAGCGGACATCACCGATATCGCGGTGACCGCCGCGGGGTGCGCGGGGTATTGCGACCGGGAGCCGATGCTTGAGGTGGAAATGGAGACAGGTGGCGCGGTCCGCTATGGCAATGTGGACGCGGCCGCCGCGGAAAGAATCGTGCGCGAGCACATTGTGGGCGGCCAGGTTCTAACCGATCTTGTTTTTTAGGAGAAAAGCCCCATGTGCCAACCTACTGTCGACAAAAAACACTGCGACAATCCTCTCTTCAAGGAACTTGACGCGTTTATCGCCAAACAAAAACCCGGCCGGGACGCCTTGATCCCCGTCCTGCATAAAGCCCAGGACATTTTCGGTTTCCTGCCCGTTGATGTTCAGGAACATGTGGCTGACGCGCTCGGCCTGCCTGTCAGTGAAGTATACGGTGTCGTCACCTTTTACCACTATTTTTCCATGCAGCCCCGGGGGCGTCACACCATTAACGTGTGCCTGGGCACGGCCTGCTATGTCCGCGGAGCGAAAAAAGTCTGCGAGGCGCTGGAGGACTTGCTGGGCGTGAAGATGGGTGAGACCACTGAGGACCGCAAATATTCTCTCACCACCCAGCGCTGTTTCGGCGCTTGCGGCTTGGCGCCTGTCGTGATGATTGATGACGATGTTCATGGCCGGGTCAGCGCCAAAAAACTAAAGGCGATCCTGGATCAATACGAATAGACAGGCCAGGCGGATCATATAACGTGAAACAGTCTTTTGAAAAGGATTAAATTATGAAAAACGCGCGAGTGCAAGTGCTGCTCTGCGCCGGAGGCTCCTGTATTTCCTCCGGCACCGAGAGCGTTCGGACAGCTTTCGAGCGGGAGTTGGATGTCGCCGGGCTGGGCTCAGAGGTCGAACTCATCACGACCGGGTGTATGGGCATGTGTGAGATCGGACCCATCGCCGTCATCTACCCGGAAGGCATTTTTTACCAGAAAGTCAAAGCGGAGGACGTGAAAGACATCGTCAATGAACACCTCCTTAAGGGCCGGGTCGTCGACCGTCTCTTCTACCGCCACCCGACCAGCGGAGAACTGGTGCAGCTCATTGAAAATATTGATTTTTTCAAACTTCAGAAAAAAATCGCTCTCCGCAATTGCGGGAATATCAATCCCACCAAGATCACCGAATATATCGCCGCCGACGGCTATGCGGCGTTAGGCAAAGCCTTGTGTGAGATGACACCGGAGCGTGTCGTTGATGAAGTCAAGACATCCGGCCTGCGCGGCCGCGGCGGAGCGGGGTTCCCGACCGGCCTCAAATGGGGCTTCACCGCCGTCGAGAAGTCAGACCAAAAATACGTGGTCTGCAACGCCGACGAAGGCGACCCGGGCGCGTTCATGGACCGGAGCATCCTGGAAGGCGACCCGCATAGCGTGATCGAGGCCATGGCCATCTGCGGCTACGCGATCGGGGCGGACCAGGGGTACGTCTATGTGCGGGCGGAATATCCATTGGCCATCGAGCGGCTGCAAAACGCCATCAATCAGGCCCGGGACATGGGCTTGCTGGGCGAGAACATTTTTTCCAGCGGCTTCAATTTCGACTTGGAAATCCGCATGGGCGCCGGCGCCTTTGTCTGCGGTGAGGAAACAGCGTTGATGCATTCCATCGAAGGCAAACGGGGCGAGCCGCGCCCGAAACCCCCCTTCCCCGCGCAGAAAGGCCTCTTCGGCAAACCCACTGTGCTTAACAACGTCGAAACCTTCGCCAACATTCCCTATATCATCAGCGCCGGCGGCGCCGAATTCGCCAAGCTGGGAACAGAGAAAAGCAAGGGGACCAAAGTGTTCGCCTTAGCCGGTGACATTAATAACAGCGGCCTGGTCGAAGTGCCCATGGGCATCGCCCTGGGCAGTGTCGTCTATGACATCGGCGGAGGCATTCCAAACGACCGCCCCTTTAAAGCCGTGCAAATCGGCGGCCCGTCCGGCGGGTGCATTCCCAAAGAGTATCTCAACACGCCCATCACCTATGAATCGCTGCCCGAACTGGGGGCCATCATGGGCTCCGGCGGACTGATCGTCATGAACGAGGACACCTGCATGGTGGACCTGGCCCGGTATTTCCTGGAATTTATCACCGAGGAATCCTGCGGCAAATGCACCCCGTGCCGGGTCGGCACCCGGATCATGCTGCATCTGGTGACGAAAATCTGTAACGGGCAAGGCACCATGGCTGACTTGGACCGCCTGGAAGAACTGGCGCCCATGATTTGCCAATCCTCCCTGTGCGGCCTGGGGCAGACCGCCCCCAACCCGGTGCTGTCCACCCTGCGTTATTTCCGCGAGGAATACATCGAGCATATCCGTGACAAGCACTGCCGGGCCGGGGTCTGCGGCGCCCTCATGTGGGCGCCCTGCACCAACGCCTGTCCCGCCAGCGTCAACGTGCCCGCCTACATGGCTCTGGTCGGCCAGGGGCGGTTCAAAGAAGCCTTGAAAGTTCACATGCTGGCCAACCCGTTCCCATCGGTATGCGGGCGGGTGTGTCCGCAATGGTGCATTAAAAAGTGCCGCCGCAACGATTTGGAAGGGCCTCTGGCCGTCCGTCTGGTGAAACGCTTCATGGCTGATCAGGCCAACAGTTACATGGACTTGTATCCGCCCAAAGCCGCCCCCAACGGCCACAAAGTCGGCGTGATTGGATCCGGGCCGGCCGGCTTGACCGCCGCCTATTATCTGGTCCTGCTGGGTTACGATGTCACGGTGTTTGAAAAACAGGACGAGCCGGGCGGCATGCTCCGCTACGCCATTCCGGACTATCGCCTGCCCCGCGGTTACGTGGACAAGGAAATCGACGGACTGGTCGAGCTCGGCGTCACCATCAAAACGGGTGTTGACATCGGCAAAACCGTCACGATCGACAGTCTGCGGGCCGATGGCTTTGAAGCCTTCTTCATCGCCTCCGGCAGCGGCGCCGAAATCAAACCGCGGATTGACGGCGTGGATTTGCCCGGTGTCTATACCGGCATTGATTTTCTGGAGGCGGCCGCCAAAGGCGAAGATGTGCCGGTGGGTAAATCCGTTCTGGTCATCGGCGGCGGGGACAGCGCCATTGACGCGTCCCGCATCGCCCGGCGGCTGGGCGCCGAGGATGTCACCATCATGTATCGCCGCACGCGCAGTGAGATGCCGACCAATCCCATTGAAATCGCCGAGGCCGAAGTCGAAGGAAACAAGGTGGAGTTTCTCGCCAACATTGACGCCATCCGGGAAAAAGACGGCAAATTGGAAGTCGATGTGATCAAAATGCGGCTCGGCGCCTTCGACACCTCCGGCCGCCGACGGCCGGAGCCCATCCCGAATTATCAGGACACGCGCGTCTATGACAACGTCATTATCGCCATCGGTCAGCGGACCGACGCCGATGATATCGTCGCCGGGGCCACGGGGCTGAAGGGCACCAGTTGGCATGGCGTTGAAGCGGATGGCCGCACCGGCGCCACGTCCGCCCCGGACATCTTCGCCGGCGGCGACCTGGTTTCCGGCGCCGCGACCGTGGTTGACGCCATTCAGGCCGGCCAGATCGGCGCCCGGGCGGTGGATCAATTCATCGCCCCGGACGCGTCCCGAAGCTATCCGTGGCAACGCCTGGATCTGCCGGATGTCCCCGTTGATCAGGATGCCGATATCGTCGATCAGGATCCGGTCATGACCCCGTTATTGAGCGCGGATGAACGCGCCTACAGCGTGGAAGTTGAACGGACGATTTCAGCGGATGAAGCCATGCGGGAAGCCTGCCGCTGCCTGCGATGTGACTATAAGGTTTAAGGAGGTGCGATCATGAAACAGGAAACAGCCCCTATAAGCGTTGCCGACATCGTCAACCAACGCGGCAATGATCGTGAGAATCTCCTGCAGATTCTGCATGACATTCAAACGATGAACAGCGACAACAGTCTGCATAAAGATGATCTGGATCAGCTCAGTGACATCATGGGCATCCCCGAGTCGGACCTGGTCAGCACGTTGTCGTTTTACAGCATGTTCAGTTTAAAGCCGCGCGGGCGGCACATCATCCGCCTGTGCGAAAGCCCTCCCTGCCATGTCATGGGCAGTGAGACCGTCCTCGACGCCCTCCGCGACATATTGGGTGTCGCCGTGGGTGAGACAACCGAGGATGGCCGTTTCACGCTTGAGACGACCAGTTGCCTGGGAACCTGCGCGGTCGCCCCGGTGATGATGATCGATGACACGGTGTACGGCAATCTGACTCGGGAAAAAGTGGCGGGCATCCTCGCGTCGGTGGCCGCGGACCAAGATGGAGGACATGACTCATGACGGCAAGACAATACATTCTAGTGCCCGTCGACGCGGGAACCGTCGCGGTCGGCGCCCGGGAAGTTAAAAACCGGTTCGTCAGCGAACTGGGCAAACGCGGCCTGGGGGCCGATGTCCACGTGCTGGAGACGGGCTCTTTCGGCCCGTCCAACGCCGGCGTGGTCGTGGCGGTTCAGCCCGATGGTGTCGTCTATGGCAATCTCGGTGTTGACGATGTCGCCGTCATTGTCGAGGAGCACATGGTGAAGGGCCGCGTCTGCGGCCGTTATCTTCTGCCCCGGGAATATCCCCCGGCTATGAGCGCCGTCATGGCGGACCGGCAAACGCCTTCGCGCGTCGGCCGTATCGTGTTGGATAATTGTGGTTTGATTGACCCGGCCAGCCTGGAGGAATACATCGCCCGCGACGGCTTTCTCGCCCTCGGTCAGGCGGTGACGGATATGACCCCGGCGGATGTGTTAGCGGAAGTCAGCGCCTCCGGACTGCGCGGCCGCGGCGGCGCCGGCTTTCCGACCGGCCGTAAATGGGGCCTCACCGCCCAGGTTGACAGCGATGAGAAATACGTCATCTGCAACGCGGATGAGGGCGAGCCCGGAACCTTTAAAGACCGGTTGATCATGGAAGGCGATCCGTTCAAAGTCATCGAAGGCATGGCCATCTGCGGCTACGCCATCGGCGCCACCCGGGGATTCATCTATATTCGTGGTGAATACGCCCTGTCCATCGAACGGATGGAGCGGGCCATCCTCACCGCCCGTGAAAACGGCTTGCTGGGAACCGGCCTGCTGGGCTCCGATTTCGATTTCGATCTCGAAGTTCGGATTGGCGCCGGCGCCTACGTCTGCGGCGAGGAAACCGCTCTCATTGAATCCATGGAAGGCAAACGGGGCATTCCCCGACTGAAACCGCCCTACCCCGCCCAATGCGGATTCCGCGGCAAGCCGACCAACGTCAACAACGTTGAGACCCTGGCCAATATTCCAGCCATCATCCGCAATGGCGGCGAGTGGTTTAAGAAAATCGGCACCCCCGGCACGCCCGGCACCAAAGTGTATTCCATTCTCGGTCACATCAACCGGCCCGGACTCATCGAAGTGTCCGCCGGCGTGACCCTGCGGGAAATCATCACCGAATACGGCGGCGGCATGAGCTCAGGTTCCTTCAAAATGGCCCAACTGGGCGGCACGGCGGGGGATATCCTCGGCGAATCCATGCTGGATGTCCCCATGGATTTCGACAGCATGCAAGCCAATGGGCATGTCCTCGGTTCCGGCGCCATCCTCATCATGAACGATCAAGTGGGAGTGTGCGATTTCCTCGATGCCTGCATGCGCTTTTTCAAGCATGAATCCTGCGGGAATTGCAATCCCTGCCGCAATGGCGTCACGATTTTGACCGACATCACCGGGCGCCTCAAAAACGGAACCGGCTATCCCGGCGACATTGAGTTGATGGAAGAATTAGTCATGGATCTGAAAACCGCCGCCTTCTGCCCGCTGGGCCAGTCGCCGGCATCGCCAGTCATGTCCGCCATCCGCTATTTCCGCCCGGAACTGGAAGCGGGCATCGATAAAAGCGCCAACCGTCCCCGAACCAAACACATCCGTCTGGATTTGGTGGACTTGGCGGTGTGAACTCAATTCCAACACTGAAAGACACAACCGACACGTCTCTTTTCTTTTGATAACCGAAGAACGCGCGAACCAGCTACAGGAGCGAATATTATGGCCGTAAATCTCACTATCGACCGGCAAAGCGTCACCGTTAAAGAGGGCGCGACTGTCCTTGAAGCCGCCGCTGGCATCGGTGTCAGCATCCCCACCTTGTGTCACCTTCCCGATGTCACCAGCCCCGGTTCCTGCCGGGTGTGCCTGGTGGAAATCGAGGGCATGCGCACGCTGCAGCCATCCTGCGTCACCAAAGTGGCCGAAGGCATGGTGGTCAAGACCAACAGCAAAGCCGCCCGCCAGGCCCGCCGGATGTCGGTGGAACTGATTCTGGCCAATCACCCGTGGGACTGCAACGCCTGCGTCCGTAACAACGAGTGCGAGCTGCAGGAACTGGCGAAACAAATGGGCATCACCGAGGTCCGTTTTCCCTATGGGCAAGCGCCTGTGGCCATTGATGATTCCACCCCCGCCTTAGTCCGTGACATGAACAAATGCGTGCTCTGCCGCCGCTGCGTCGCCGTCTGCCAGGATGTCCAGGGAGTGGGCACCCTCGCTCCCCGTTTGCGCGGTTTCGAGACCGCCATCGGCACCGGTGTCACCGAGGAATTAAACGACGCGGTCTGCGTCCAGTGCGGGCAATGCGCCGCGGTGTGTCCGGTAGGCGCCATTTATGAAAAAAGCGCCATCGACGATGTCTGGGCGGCCTTGGACGATCCGTCCAAACACGTGGTGGTGCAAACCGCCCCCGCCATCCGGGCCGCCCTCGGCGAATGCTTCGACATGCCCCCCGGCTCCGTGGTCACCGGCAAAATGGTCACCGCCCTGCGCCGGCTCGGCTTCGACAAGGTGTTCGACACCAACTTCACCGCCGACTTGACGATTATTGAGGAGGGTCATGAACTTCTGACCCGTCTCAAAACCGCCTTGGTCGACAAAGGCGAGGTCACCCTGCCGATGTTCACCAGCTGCTCCCCCGGCTGGATCAACTACATGGAATACTTCTTTCCAAATCTGATCCCCAACATCTCCTCCTGCAAGTCGCCGCAGCAAATGTTCGGGGCACTGGCCAAAACCTACTACGCCAAAAAAGCGGGTGTGGATCCCAAGGACATGGTGGTCGTCTCCATCATGCCCTGCACGGCCAAGAAATATGAGTGCGTCCGCCCGGAAATGTTCGACTCCGGCTATCAGGATGTGGACTATGTGCTGACCACCCGGGAACTCGGCGCCCTGATTAAACAGGCCGGACTGGACTTTGTCAATCTGCCCGACGGCGAGCAAGACACCCCCATGGGCATGTCCACCGGCGCGGCGGATATTTTCGCCAATACCGGCGGGGTGATGGAAGCCGCGATCCGCACCGTCTACGAAGTGGTGACCGGACGTGAACTGCCCATGGACGGATTGCATGTGAAACCCGTGCAGGGTCTGGAAGGCCTGAAAGAAGCCTCTCTCACCTTCGAAGGCTGCGTGCCGGACTGGTCCTTCCTCGAAGGTGTCACCGCCAAAGTGGCTGTGGCCCACGGCCTCAAAAACGCTCAGAAAGTCTGCCAAATGGTCAGTGACGGTGAGGCGGAGTACCACTTTGTGGAAGTCATGTGCTGCCCCGGCGGCTGCATCGGCGGCGGCGGTCAACCCCGCCTGACGACCAATGAGGTCCGAAAGGCGCGCATTGACGCCATCTACAAAGAAGACGAAGGGCGGCCGATGCGCAAATCGCATGTCAACCCGGCCATCACCCAGATCTACGAGGAATTCCTCGGCGCGCCTCTGGGGCACCTCAGCCACGAACTCCTGCATACCCATTACAAGAACAAAGTGAAAGAAATTGAAGTCCCTAAAGACTAAGATTTCACGATGATATAACGCTCCCGTCCGGTCTCGCCGGGCGGGAGCTTTTTTTAGAACTGGATTCCGCAGTCCCCCGCGGCCTTGCTGGATGCAGTGGGTGTTTTCCTTGTCTAAAGAGAGTGAAACGAGGACGGAGAGCCCTTTTTCAATAATCCCGCTTCGTTTTTAACTACGCCGGACACGTCAGCCGGTCAGCAAGTCATTAATCCGGCCTTCGCAAGGCCTTCGGCGGACAGGTCAAAGCTCAGTATCACGTTTCACGCTTCATCTTTCACGCTTCACGCCTCACGCTTCACGCTTCACGCTTCACGCTTCACGCTTCACGCTTCACGCTTCACGTGTCACGCCTTTCCGTTTATTCAGATCAAATCATCCAATGGACTCGGCACCCCCTGCCCTCCCTGCTGAAGAATATGCGTGTAGATCATCGTTGTTTTAACGTCTGAATGTCCCAGCAAAGCCTGAATGGTTCGTATGTCTGTCCCCCGCTGTAAAAGGTGGGTTGCGAAACTGTGGCGGAAGGTGTGGGAACTGATGCGTTTGTCTCCAATTCCGGCCTGGCGAACCGCGTCTTTAATCGCTTTGTTAACAGGGCTGGGATCCAAATGATGCCGCCGGGTTTTGCCGCCGCGGGGATCCACGGACAGGTTTTGGGAAGGAAAAACATATTGCCAGCACCAATCCCGGGCGGCATTGGGATATTTCTTCGCCAAGGCATGAGGCAGGTAGACCTCGCCGTATCCTTGATCCAAATCAGCCTGATGAATCGCTTCGACATGTTTCAGATGCCTTCTCACCGGACTCTCCAATAGCCGGGGGAATGTGGTGACCCGGTCTTTCTCTCCCTTGCCGTCGCGCACAATGACAGTCGCCATGGAAAAATCAACATCCTTGACTCGGAGCCGCAGGCATTCGGAAATGCGCAGACCGCTACCGTACAAAAGCTGACAAATTAGCCGGTGATTGCCGGTAATCAGATTGATGACCCGACCCACTTCCTCACGGGTCATAACAACCGGAATTTTCGCTTTTTTTGAGGCGCGTTCAGCATTGATTGCTTCCTTCAATGGAAAGCTCAACACCTGTTTATATAAAAAAACCAAAGCATTCAAGGCTTGATTCTGAGTACTGCCCGCGACATCGCATTTCACTGCGAGATAGGTCAGATACCCGCTTACTTTGCTTTCCGGATCTAACAATAACTCATCCCGTGAACGCATCCGGTGGTAAGAGACATAGCGAACAACCCACTCGCAATAGCTGCGCTCCGTGTGAATCGAATAGTGACGGCGACGCAACACATCACGCATTTCATCAAGTAAACGTTTTGACATGCCTTCACCCCGCTGTATAGTTAGTCATCCGGTTTATATCGCTGTCCGCGAAGACATCTAAATATAGGTCATTATTTTAATTAAGCAATTTTTTACTAGTATAAATATTGGCTGATATAGGTCAATATCAGGTAGAATTGCCTGATACCCCGTTTTTTCAGGTGAAATTGCCCGAATTTATCCGGGACTAAGCACAAATTAACTCAATATCAGGTAAATTTGCCTGACACCCTTATGTCTGCATGAAAGGAGATACCATGAGTGACAAAAACGACCTTCCAACTGCAAAATCGGAAGAGGACATAGTCGAAGTCATAGACGAAAGAAGGCGAGGATGTGGCCCAACGGCTTGGATTTGCATTGCCATTGTATCAGTCATTCTCATTCTCGCAGTCACATTCGTACTCCTGAAAGTTGGAGCGGTTCCGGAGAAGATGGTTGACAAGGTCGGCAAAATAGCTGAAAGCGTACTTAAGCCTAATGTGCATATCGAGGTCTTTATTGACACTGCCTTCGAGGAAATGCGGAAGGAAGCGAAAATTGTTGTGTTCTCAACTGGGATCAATGTCACAGAACGACGTGAGTCCAAGAAACGTGTCCTCTGGGACAAGCTCAATCTTGGAACCACAGTTGTTGAACTGCGCGTTCCCGACAATCGTGTTCAATACATAATACCCACAAGTCAGATAAGTCGTGATGCTTTCCGCTGGGATCAAGACACAGGGAGGCTGATCGTGGACGTGCCTACTCCTGTTGTCGATGAAGATATTGTGGAAGTTCAGAGTGATCCCAGCAAGATTCGAGTGAGGAAAGATGTTGGCTGGGCAAGGTTGGAAAGCCGTTCCGGTGACTACCTGGAAGGACGAATCCGCAAAGACCTTCGTGACATTGTAATAGAAGAGGCCAACAACCCTCTTCTCTTGAAGGAAGCGCGTGAAAATGGGGAGAGGGTACTCCGCAGTCTGTTTGAATCACTCATGCCAGAAGACACGCCTGACTTCAAGGAAGAAGTGCCAATTACGATCGAATACATCAATTAGGAAATGACCATGCCGGTTCGACGCATAGTGATAAAGAACTCAAAGCACCCCCGCTCGCTTTGGCGCATTTGCGCAGCCGTCTCGGGGGCAGCTCTGAGTGGACTTTATCTATTGAACCTATCATTTGGTTTGCTGGAGATCCCCGATAATCTCCCGATTGTCGGCAACGTAGATGAAGTTGCTGTTAGTGCTTTCTTCTACGGTTGCCTGAGCTATCTCGGACTGGACCTTATCCCTTTCCGACGGAAAGGAAGAAAAGAAGAGGCAGAACAAACGGGTGCTGGCTGACGCCGCACCCCGCCGCCCGAAGACGGTCGCCGGGGTACAGCGCAGCAGACCCACACGTTAAAAACGGAAGAGAATACTCTCGCAAAGGCGCAAAGATCGCAAAGGATTTTTTTGACTTTTCCCCCCTCTTCTTGGCGTTCCTTAGCGTTCTTGAGTGATCCCGTTATGCGGGAGAACGGGCGAGAGAAATTCTGGGTTTTCTTTTTGCGGAGTCCGCGGTAAAGTAAGGCGTGCCGAGGATAAGGTCAAAACGGGTCTCCGGCCGTCAAAGCCCGTATGTTTATGAGAGTTTTATTTTAACCAGTGGCTGCTTGGGACTGGTATTCGCTGTCGCTCATTTACCAGCCCCAGAGCCTGTCGTTCTCTTTTCGACGAATACGCGCTGACAATTTGAAATATGCACATTTGTATGTACATTAAGGTATGAGCTTTGAATGGGACAAAATAAAGGCGGCTGTCAATCTGCGCAAGCATGGCATTGACTTTGTGGATGCCGTCTTTGTCTTGGAAGATCCCTCGGCTCTTACGCTTGAAGACGACACTGACGGTGAGGAAAGGTTCATCACCATGGGGATGGACAACCTTGGCCGTGTTCTGGTAGTCGTCTACACGTGGCGTGGCGACCAGATCCGACTGATTTCGGCCCGCCGAGCCACACGACAGGAACGAAAAAAATACGAGTTTTAGCTATGAAAAAGGAATATGACTTCAATTCGGCTAGCAGGGGTGCAGTCATTCCCTCAGCATCCGGAAAAGAGCGGATCACAATTCGCCTAGATCATGATCTGGTTGAATGGTTCAGGCAACAGGTGCGCGATGCGGGGGGCGGCAATTACCAGACGCTCATCAATGAAGCGCTCAACGAATTTGTAAAGGCCCAGCGAGAGCCGCTGGAAGAGACCTTGCGAAGAGTGCTTCGGGAAGAGTTGCACGCTGTTGCCTAGCCATGGATTTTTCAGAGAACAAAGCCAATGCACTGGATGCTCATTCTTCGCACCAGTGATCGCAACGTTAAAAACGGAAGAGAATACTCTCGCAAAGGCGCAAAGAGCGCAAAGGATTTTTTTTGACTTTTCCCCCCTCTTGTTGCCGCTCCCGCTGGTCACTCCAGCCCTTCGGGACTGGCTCTGCCTCCCTCTTATACAGTCGGCGGTGGCGTTCCTTAGCGTTCTTGAGTGATCCCGTTATGCGGGAGAACGGGCGAGAGA
>JAVVEH010000055.1:0-25102 GCA_032251435.1 Lentisphaeria bacterium
GATGAACAGATGAACAGATGAACAGATGAACAGATGAACAGATGAACAGATGAACAGGGAATAACGAATATCGAAAGAGAGGCGCTTTGGATCTTTCTTAAGATTCGGAAGTTTCGTCTTGTTCGGATCGGGGGCCCGCGCCCTCGAAGGGCCGCTCTTCTGAAAGACAAGATGAACGATCACGTTTTTACGCCATTGACTCTTCGCAATTCATCGTCCCAATAGTTTATAGATTTCCGAGAAGACGCTGATTTCTTTACGCTTGATGATGGTATGACCTGCGGGCACCTGTTTTCATGACCGCGCGGATTCGGGTTTATGACTTGACCGCGGGGCGTTATCCAGTACATTAATATCCGCGGCGTTATTTCGCCGTCATCGTTTCGACAGGGCTCATCGTCACCGGGTGCGGGAAGCATGCGGGGATGGTGTCGCCGGACATGTGAAAATCCCGCGGTCGCGGGCACACAGGATACAATTATTTGATGAAACACTTATTTCTTTGTCTCACAGCCAGTGTGGTGTGCGGGTCCCTTTTGGCGGCGGACACGGTTGATTTTTCCGCCTGGCGCGAGGGCCGCGCCGCGGCCGCCCATCCGGATATTCAACAAGCCGAAAGCCTGGCGGCGGCGGGCAAACATAAAAAAGCGGCCCGGGCTTTCGCCAAGATTGAAAAAAAGACGGCCGACGAGGCTGTCGCGGCCTACGCGGGGCTGGCCCGGGCGGACGCGTATTATCAGGTCCGTGACCATTTTAAGGCGATGGACGCCTATAAAAGCGCGGTCAGCCGGTATCCTCAGTCCGGTGACTACACCCATGGCTTGAACATGCTTAGATTGATCGCCGAAGATTTCGCTCAGGCCCGCACAAAAGGCTTTTTTAAAGGGTTTCATAAGGAGGACGCCCGGGAGTTATACCGGCATATCATTGGTCTGGCTCCGTTCGGAGAAGAGACGGGGAAAGACATGCTGCGGCTGGCGGCGCTCGAGCGCGAGGCTCATGAAATTAACGAGGCGATCAACACCTACCAGCTCATTCTCAAACGCTTCGCCGGCACACCGCGCGCGGAAACCGCCCGGCTGGAATTGGCGGAAACATTCTTGACAGAAGCGCGAAACACCCGGGATACGATCCGCTTGGCGGAAGCCGCTGAATTACATGCTGAACGGGCCTTGCGGGAAGATCCCGATCAACCGGAAGCCTTGGCGATTAAACAGGCGGTGAAAAAAATCTATGCTGAGTATTATCATTATCTGGGTGAATTTTATGCCGGCAAAGCCCATTATGACGCGGAGACCGCGGCCCGCTATTTCACCAAGGTGAAAACGGATTTTCCGGAATCGGCTGAAGCCGCTGACGCCACGCTGCAATTGGCGATGTTATCAGGTGAAGACATCCCGGAAGCGGCCATCACCCCCGCTGACACGCGGAAGGTTCCCGATCCGGAAGTGGCGGTTCCCGGCTTGAAAATTGACGAAAACGCCGCGCCGGACGATGTTGTTCCGGAGACGATTATTGATGACAGTCAGCCGAAAAAACATTTGTTGCCCATTGACGACTACGGACTGTAAAGGGCTGTTCCGCCAACCGCTCTGGCGTATCGCAACGGGTGGCATTCGTTTCCAAATTAATCTATGACACACCACCGAGAGAACGCATGATGATGTTCCGCCCATTTTTTCACAGGACCGCGTGTTTTATCGCGGCCGCCGTTTTTTGCGCGGGTTGCGCGCGTTACCAAAGGGGGACGATCAGTCACCCGCAGATCGATTCGGCCGCGGTAGGCTTGTTCGAGAATAAAACTGAGTGGCCGACCCTGGGCACGAGCCTGAGGAGCAAAGTGGCTGAAATGGTGATGACCGATGGCAGTCTCGTTTTGACCGGCGCGGACACCGCGGATGTGGTGATCCGGGGCAAAGTGGTCAATGTCCGGTTTGAGCAGTTGATCTCGGTCAAAGGGGACGACAATCAGTTGTCCGATTATCAAGCTGAATATCGGGGGGCTGTTTATCGGGTGACCCTGGACGTTGTGTATGAAGTGATCAGCCCCAAGCTGGGGAACAAAGTGATTATTCCCGCCACCAAAGCGGTCGGCCAGGGGACGTATCCGAAAACGGTGGATATGGGCATTGGCCGGGACGAGGCGACGCGGCAGGCCACGGCCGCCGCGGCCAGACAGATTGTCGCGGCGGTGACCGAAGCCTGGTAAGGAACAGGCCAGGTTTGGACTCAGAAAAATATTGGATTTTGGTTCTGGACAAGGTTCGAGACAAGGTTTTTCTTTTTTAGAGTGAACTCAAGGGTGACCATGATCCGTATCGGCCAGGGATATGATGTTCATCGCCTCATTGAGGGGCGCCGATTGGTTCTGGGGGGTGTTGAGATTCCTTCCGACGTGGGTCTGGATGGTCATTCCGACGCCGATGTGCTGTTGCATGCGATCACTGACGCCATTCTCGGCGCGGTCGCCGCGGGGGATATCGGCCACTGGTTTCCTCCCTCTGATGAGCGTTTTCGGGACGCGGACAGCGCCGATCTGTTGCGCGCGGTTATGACCAGCGACATCTTGAAAGACTGGCGGGTTGTCAATCTGGACGCGACCGTCGTGGCCGAGGCGCCGAAACTGGCGCCGTTTATTCCGCGTATCCGCCGCGTGATCGCTGACACGCTGCTTGTGGATTCTCAGGCGGTGTCAGTGAAAGCGACCACGACAGAAAGGCTGGGCGCTCTGGGGCGGGGAGAGGGTATGGCGGCGATGGCCGTGGTGCTGATGTCCCGTGTCTGAACCCTGCCGGGCCGGCCGCCCGATTTTAGATGATCAACAAGCGGGGCGACACACATGTTTTGGCGGTTTTTTTGTGTTTTTTTTTCATTGCTGGCGGTGACGTTCAGCAGTGTGGCTGATTCATTGCCCTCGCCGCCGCCCCGTGTCGGGCGGGCATTGGTGGTCGCTAACGCCGCGGATCCGGCGTCATTGGAACTGGCCCGGCTATACATGCGGAGCCGTCAGTTGCCGCCCGCCAACCTTTTACGGTTATCCTTCTCCAGTCCGATCGACATCAGCGACAAAGATTTTCAAGTCCGTCTGCTGGCGCCTCTACAGGAGCGTCTAACGCGTCTGGGCGATGCCGTGGATTACCTCGTCTTCATGCGGGGGGTTCCGTATCGGGTGGGTGGGAAAATCTCGTTGCCGACCGCCGCCATGTACAATGGCGCGGAGAACATCCGTCCGGTGAATCCCTATTACCGTGCGGAAACCCCGTTTAATCACACAGCGTATCCAAGCAATCCGCCGTTCCGGCTGGCGGCGATGGTGACTGGATACACCTTTGATGACACCGAGCGTTTAATTAAAGCGAGTCGGGTCACCTATCCGTCCGCGGCCGCCGCGGGCACGTTTTATTTATGTGAAGGCGTGGGACCCCGGGGCATGCGGGCGCCCCAAATTGACCAGACGCTGAACCTCCTGCCGCGTTATCAGGCCAGAGGCGAACGCGTGAAGGGAGCGGACATTCGTGACCGACTGGATGTGTTGGGGCAGTTCACCGGGGCTCCCCGCTTAAAACTGGAGGGAAACCGCTACCTGCCCGGCGCCATTGTCGACAATGTGACCTCGTTTGGCGGCTACTTGCTGGATCCCAAGGGACAAATGTCCATTCTCAGCTTTATTCAGCATGGGGCCTGCGGCGCCTACGGAACGGTTCATGAACCGACAAACAGTTTGACGCGGTGGGCGGATTTAACCTTGCCTGTCCGCTACGCCTCCGGGTTTAATCTCGCCGAGAGTTATTATCAAACAGTAGCGGATTGGCGCTTCGGGGTGCTGGTGGGAGATCCCTTAATGGCGCCGTTCGCCCGGCCCGTGTCGATTCAACTCGATGTGGCGAATCAGACCATTTCCGTCGGCGACAAGGTATCGATAGATGTCACCTTGCGGGAGGGGGTGAAAGGCGGCGGGGTGGGACGGACGGAGTTTTGGCTGGATGATCAGGTTAAACTCTTGGATTGGCTGCCATCGTTGCCGGTGGGCAGCCAGTGCGCGTTGGAAATTAAAGCGGGGGATCAAACGTTGGTGGAAAAGCGGGTGACGATCGCTGAAGAACCCGAACCATTGACGAATGTGCTTGAGGCCTTCACGGGCAATGTGGGCCAAGCGGGACGAATCATCCGGCAGGGCGCCCGTGGCGATCACCTGTCCCTGGTGATGATGCCGCTGATCGATTCCGACGGGAACATGGTGCCGGTGAGCTACGCGTTCACGGTGAAAAACAGTGGTGAGGAGGCGATAACTAAGGGAACACTCGCCCAACGCCTGGTGATGAGCAAGGCGATGGTGCTGGATTTTGGTGATAGTCCGCCGGTGCCGGGTGATAAAGTCACCGTGACGGTCGGGGGGCATACCCGCTCCGCCCAGGCTTTCTCCACATCCACCATGGACGATGTGTTAAAGCAGCTAATCACGTATTTGGCCGTGTTGCCTCCCTTTCGACCAGAGGGGGATTATATCTTGAACATAAGAAAATCCCCGGTGAAACCTCCGCGCTACCAATTGGTGGCGTTTCCCAAAAAAACAGCGTCCGGCAAAGAATTTCCCGTGTCTGTGCGGATTCGCCGGTCACCGGGATCCATGTTCGCCCGGGGTCTGGAGACGGCGCCACGGTATTGGCAAATCATTCCGGTCGGCGGCTTCAGTCAAACGACCCTGACCCCGAGATTGCCGATTTCTCAGGCCAGCTTTACCTTGGACATCCCCCCTGAGCGGCTTTGCGCCGGAGCGCATCACGTGACCGCCGTGACGACGTCTTCCACGGGCGCGGAAACCGTGAGTGTCGCCACTGTCACGGTCCTGCCCGAAAAGGATGAGATGTTTTCAGCGCGGATGCCGACAACCACGTATCACGTGGGACAGACGCTGATGGTCACGATGACGCACCCGCCGTCATTAAGCGGGAGCTGGCCCCAACTCGTGGTTGACGGCCGTGTTGTCTGCGCTTGGGCGCCGGGCACATTAGTGGGTGAACTCGTTTTGGATGGCGCGTTGATGTGGCCCGGTGAGCACCGTGTGTGGGTTGAATGGAGCGCGGGAAAAGAGCTGTGCGAGGTCACCGAAGTCCGCGCCGTCCTGGCGCGCTCGGCCGCGGTCGATATCTATGTCCGCCGCCCGTTAGCTTCGGGTGCCCGCCTGTCGCCTGAAGTGGTCAAAGCCGGAACCAAACGCGTGTATTTAACCGGCCCCTATCTGGGCGGGGATGTCCGGGTCATGACCGAACGGGACAGCCTGCCTGTGTCGCGGGATTCAAGCGACCCCGGCCGGTGGGCGGTGGACATCAGCCGCCTCCACCCCGGCGCGCACACGCTTTCCATCCTGGGCAATCCGCGGACGGATCAGTCGGGTGTCATCCTGACACCCTTGGTGATCCAGTGGCGGGACGCCGAACAGCGGTGACCTGTTCCTTTTACCTTCGCCTTGCCCGGCGCGATTCTTTTTCCCGCATAAAACACCCTCACGTCTCCCCTTGAGAACAGGTGTCCGCCACAGGACGAAAATATCTTTTTCCTCTTTTAGGGGACTGGCATTACCTGTTTGTGATAGTAGATTATGGGCTTGCCACTTTGGTTTCGACCGGGTATCTCTTTTTCAGGTGAGAGTGGCGTTCCGCGCGGGGATCATCTGTCGCGCGGGCTGGTCGCGGCGTTCCGTTTTGGGCGCGCGGCGCGGATGGTCCGGACACCGGCCACTGGGTGACGGTAAGCGATTATTGAAAACAAACGATTAAAGACGGGCGAACCCGTTAAAAAAACAGCAGGAAAGAAAAATGGCTAGAAAATTCCCCTTGAACAAATTGCGAAATATTGGCATCATGGCGCACATTGACGCGGGTAAAACCACCGTGTCAGAGCGTATTCTTTACTATACCGGCCGGACTCATAAAATCGGGGAAGTGCATGATGGTCAAGCCACCATGGACTGGATGGAGCAAGAGCAGGAACGCGGGATCACCATCACCAGCGCCGCGACGACCGCCGAATGGCGGGATCATCAGGTGAATATTATTGACACGCCAGGTCACGTTGACTTCACGGTTGAGGTGGAGCGCAGTCTCCGCATTCTCGATGGCGTGATTGGCCTTTTCTGCGCCGTCGGCGGTGTGGAGCCTCAGTCCGAAACCGTCTGGCGGCAGGCTGAAAAATACGATGTGCCCCGGATTTGTTTTGTCAATAAAATGGACCGGGTCGGCGCGGACTATTTTTCCGTTGTTCAGGCGATTCAGGAACAGCTCGGCGCGAATGCCGTGCCCTTGACGATACCCATCGGCGAAGGGGAATACTTCGACGGCATTATTGATCTGGTTAAAAATGTCGCTGTTTACTATGACCAGACAGACAGCGGCGCCAGTTTCCGCGAAGAACCCATTCCGGAAGAACTGGTTGCGCAAGCTCACGAATGGCGGCATCATTTGATCGAAAAAGTCAGCGAGACGGACGATTCTCTGCTGGATAAATTTTGCAACGATGAACCGATCAGCGACGACGAGATCCGGGCGGCGATTCGCAGCGCCACCCATGCGCACGCGATCTGCCCGGTCATGTGCGGAAGCGCGTTTAAAAACAAGGGTGTCCAGCGTTTACTGGACGCGGTGATTGATTATTTGCCCAGCCCGGTGGACTTGCCGCCCGTTATCGGCAACTGCCTGGAAGGCAACGAAATTGAGCGTTTGCCCAAAGATGATGGCAACTTGGCCGCCTTGGCGTTTAAGGTGATGACCGACAAGCACGTCGGGAAACTCATCTTCGTCCGCGTGTATTCCGGCACATTGGAAGCCGGGACTTACGTGTACAACTCCACCCAGAATAAAAAACAGCGCGTGGGGCGGCTGCTGAAAATGCACGCCCGGTCGCAAGAAATTGTGGACTGCCTGTACGCCGGTGAGATCGGCGCCGTGGTCGGCCTGAGTGACACTGTCACGGGTGACACCATCTGCTGTCCGGAAAACCCGATTATTCTTGAAGCCATTGAGTTCCCGGCCCCGGTGCTCTCCATCGCCGTCTCCGCCGAGACCCGCGCGGAGCGTGACAAGCTGGACAAGGGGTTGATCAAGCTGGCGGAGGAAGACCCGACGTTTGTGGTCACCAGTGACAAAGAGACCAATGAAACGGTTATTTCCGGGATGGGCGAGCTGCACTTGGAAATTATTGTCGACCGTCTCCGCCGTGAATTCAATGTCGAGGTGGAAGCGAGCGCTCCCCAGGTCGCCTACCGCGAAACGATCACCGTCGCGAACCAGGTCAATCACAAGTTGTCCAAGCAGACGGGTGGCCGCGGTCAATACGCGCACGTGGTGATCGACTTGGAGCCGCTGAAAGCGGGCGAGGGCTTTGAATTTGTCAACAAAATTTCCGGCGGTGTCATTCCCAAAGAATACATTCCGGCGGTTGAAAAAGGTGTCATTGACGCCATGGTCAAGAGCGGCTGGGCCGGTTATCCGGTGGTGGATGTCCGTGTGTCATTAGTGGACGGGTCCTTTCATGATGTCGACTCCTCCGAGATGGCTTTCCGGACATGCGCCTCAATGGCCTTCAAGAAGGGGCTCACGCAGGGCAACCCGCAGCTTCTCGAACCGGTGATGGATGTGACGGTCACCGCTCCGGAAGAGTACGCCGGCACGATTACCGGTGGGTTGTGCGGGAAACGCGGCCGTATCGGCGGCATGGAAATGCGCGGGAACGTCCAGGTCATCCACGCCTCAGTGCCGCTGGGCAACATGTTTGGTTACGCCAGTGAGTTGCGCAACGCCACACAAGGGCGGGCGAATTTCACCATGCACTTGGCTGATTATGAGGCCGTGCCGTTTTCCATCGCGGAAGAAATTGTTCAAAAACGCCAAAAGATGATGAAAGAGGCTTAAGGCTTCGATCTCGATTTGGGATGTGTCTGCCGCCCGCGGGCGGGACCCGGACCGGCCCGGTCCGGTCAAAACGGCTGTGCCGCGCCGACCTCAAGGTCAGCCCGCGAAAACGGCCTGCCTGATTTTGCCGGGCAATGGTTTGAGGTGCCCATCCAGGGCACAACATAACACGTTCACCGTTTCCCCGGGCGTTGCCCGGGGCTACGATGCTGACACCCTTCCAGGGCTGAAATCAAGGGCTTTCACCATTTCTGGGATAGCCCCCCACATTCAACGTCCTTGAAACGGGACCGGCAGGGCTGTTCAGGACAGCCCCGTCCGCGGAACGAGCTGTTTTACCATTATGGGTCAAGGAATCAATAAACATTTAGCTGATCTGGCGGGACGCACCGCTTGGAATAAGGGGTTGCGCGCCTATCGCGACGGCGCGGTTCTTGACGTGTCTTCGAGCGGCAAGTTGGTCGAGGCCCGGGTCGCCAATCTGTCCGGGCGCTTTGAACGTGTTGTTTTGCGCTTGAAAAAGGGCACGGTGTCCTCCCAATGCACATGCGCCTGGCGGGCGACGGCTTTTTGTGAGCACGCGGTGGCGGGTCTGCTTAAAGCGTGTCCGGAAAACCCGGAGTTGGCGGACGCGGTGAACAGCATGGGCGACGCCGACGGCTCGCTTGGTGTGGCAGGTGACGATGCCGCCCCGTCCGCGGCGGCCGCCAACGTGTCAGTCCCCTTGTCAAGTGCCCGGGTCGCGGATAAGAAACGGACGGGGTTGCGGGCGTTGCTGGGCGGAGTCGGCGCGGCCGCCCGTCTGGATATCGAGATCGCCGGCGACGCGCCGGATCTGGAAAGCCGGTGGAACCGCTTGGAATTCCGGGTGAATATGGTTTATGGCCGCCGGAAATTCTCCGCCAGCAACATGAAACGGTTGATTGAGGTGGGCACCGCGTCCGGCGGGATGCGCTTGACCGATTTTTCCGTTCAAGAGCAACAGTTCATGCGGTTTTTACTGACCCAGGCTGAGACTGTCGGAACACGCCATGTGCTTAATTCCCATGACGCCGCGGACGCCTTTCATTGCTTGGTGAACTTTCCCTATCTGACCTGCGCGCAAGGGCAGATCACGGTGCATGCGGAGATTCTCTCACCGCGGTTTCTAGCGGAACCGGAAAATAATCATTTTATCATCACACCCCGGTTTGAGCTGCCGGGCCATGGTCTGCTTCCCCAAAAGGGCTTGAAAACAATCGTCGGCCGCGGTGGCGCCTGGATCGGCCTGGGAACAGATTATTGGTGGCTGCCTGGCGTGACTGACGCCGCCTGGTTGCGGGGATTGATTTCCGAGGAGAGCTTAAGCTTGAGCGCCGAGGATATGGACCGGCTGGCGGCCGGTTGTGAAAACGCCCGGTTTCCGGCGAAACTCATGCCCGCTCACGAACGTGTTGAGCTGCACGCCACCAAAGGGCAATGCTCCCCGATCCTCACCTTGGATTGGGTGGCGGTGGGCATCTCCGCCCGCCTGGAATTTGAGTATGGCGGCAAGCGCGTCGACGCTGACGGTCCCCCGTTGATCTGGGAAAAAAAACGGTTTGTCTCACGGGATGACAAAGCGGAAAAAAAGGCTGAACGGGTGTTGCGTCGGGTCGGTTTCACGGGGTATCCCGGGCGACAAGGGATGTTTATTCTCCGCGAGCCGGAAAAGCTGCACGCCTTTTTGGAAAAAGGTGTTGATAAGCTGGACACCCGTTGGCAAGTCTACTATTCCAACCGTTTTTCCGCCAACCGGAGAAATTCCACGGATATCCGTATGGCCGCCACGACCAAAGCGGAGAATCATGACTGGTTTGAACTGGATCTGGACTTGCAGACGGTGGATGGAGAATTGATTCCCTTGGAGGCCGTCCTCAAGGCCATGCGAGACGAGGATACATTTATCCAGCTCAAATCGGGAGCGGTCGCCAAATTGCCGGATGGACTCAGGCACTCTCTGGACATGTTGATGGGACGGACAGTGGCGCAGACTGGCAACACGGTCCGTTTTGGCAGTTACGCGGCGAACGCGGTGGACGTGGCGCTGCGGCCGTTCAGTTTGACTGACGGCGGGCGGTGGCGGCAACTGTGCGACCGCTTGCTGCAGCCGGTCACGACTGAGGGGTTACATCTCACGCCGCGGCTGGAATCGACCCTGCGCGATTACCAGCGTGAAGGTGTCGCCTGGATGCGACTGCAGGAGGAGTGTGGTTTTCACGGCATCCTGGCCGATGAGATGGGCTTGGGGAAAACGATTCAAGCCTTGTCGACTCTTTGCCGGCGGCGGCGGACGGGAGAAAGCGCGGGCCGCGCGTCATTGGTCGTCTGTCCCACAAGTCTGGTTGAAAACTGGTTGGTGGAGGCGGAAAAGTTCGCCCCTGAGCTGCAGGTCGGGGTGATTCACGGTCCTGACCGCGCCGAACGCCTGGCGGCGATTGACAGCTTTGATCTGATTATCACCTCGTACGCGTTGCTCCGGCGGGACACCGAGGAATACGGGAAATATGAATTCGACTATGTGATACTGGACGAGGCGCAGCACATAAAAAATCCCGAAACCGCCAATGCCAAGACCTGTAAGAGTCTGCGTTCCCGGCATCGGTTGATTCTCACGGGGACACCGATTGAAAATTCCCTGCATGAGCTATGGAGCCTGTTTGATTTTCTGCTGCCGGGCATGTTGGGAACACGCAAACGGTTTCGCGAAGAGTTTGAACTCCAGGCCGCCAATGGCCTGCGAGCTGACGTGGCGCGTGAGCTGTCGGCGATGATTCGGCCGTTCATTCTCCGGCGCAGCAAAAAAGACGTGTGCAGTCAGTTGCCGCCAAAAATTGAGCAGGTGATGTATTGTGAGCTAAGTGACCTGCAACGCCAGATGTACCGGGATATTCTCGCCGCCAGTCATCAGATGCTCAAACAAGCCAAAGAGGAAGGCTTTAATAACGCCCGTTTTGACCTGTTGGGGTTGCTTATGCGGATGCGGCAAATTTGTTGTCATCCCGCCTTGCTTCCGGCGGCGCTTCAGCCCCAGATCGATGAGCCCTTGCCCTCGGCCAAAATGGATTTGCTCAAAGAAATCATCTTCCAGGCGATTGACAGTGACAGCCGGATGTTGATTTTCAGTCAATTCACCGGCATGCTGAAATTAATCCGCCCTTGGCTGGAAGAGCAGAATATCCGTTACCAATATCTGGACGGGAGCACCAAAGACCGCCTGAAGCGGGTGAATGACTTTAACGAGGATCCGTCCATTCCCGTCTTTCTGATCAGCTTAAAAGCGGGTGGAACCGGACTCAATTTGACCGGGGCCGACACGGTGATTCATTACGATCAATGGTGGAATCCGATGGTGGAGGATCAAGCGACGGACCGCAGTCACCGCATTGGGCAGAAAAAATCGGTCACCTCGATCAAACTGGTGGCCCGGAACACGGTGGAAGAGAAGATTCTCGCCCTTCAAGCCGACAAACGGGAGTTGTTCAATCAGCTTCTGGCGGGAGCGCAGACAAAGCTCGGGGAACTCAAGCCAGAGGACTTCGATTTCTTGCTTTCCTGACCCCAGCCCGGTGCTTGAGATGATTTCGACATGTTTATGTCTCAAACGCACCCCAAATGCCGGTATAGCAGTAAAAAATAGGGTTTTCTTTTAATTTATTGCTTGCACACCAGCAAATCGGCTACATATTTCCGCTATGGCGGTAATTTTTAGTGTTCATTTCAGTTAGGAATGTTTACATGTCCGGCACTTCAGAGCAACCTCTTACAGCAGACATTATTGGCAATGAAATCCGGCGCCATCGCAAAGCGGCCGGGCTGACTCAGAAGAACCTGGCGGATTTCGCCGGCATCGGCAAGACCGCGGTTTTTGATATTGAGAAAGGCAAGCCCACGGCGCGCCTGAAGACGCTGCTGTCTGTTTTGAATGTCCTGAACATGCGCCTGCAGCTAAACTGCCCACTGCCAAAGGAGGATGAGCATGCGTAAGGCAGGCGTCTGTATGCATGGTATCCCCGCCGGTTATCTTGTTGAAGAAAAAGCAGGGGGGGAGTATCGTTTCACATACTTGGCGGAATATAACGGTCCGCCGATTTCACTCACGCTCCCTTTGCGTGACGGAAGCTACCACTTCGAGGAATTTCCGGCGTTTTTTGAGGGGCTTCTCCCCGAGGGGATCATGCTTGAGGGACTGCTGCGTCAGGCCAAGATCGACCGCGATGACACCTTTGGCCAGCTGCTGGCGGTTGGTCATGACCTGGTGGGGGCGGTGACTGTCCTGGAGGCGGATACGGAATGAATCGCTGCCCGCTGACATATGAGGCGATAGCGGCTGACGCGGACTATTCGGCCAAGGGATTGCGCGGGCTTTCCCCGCGCCTGGGAGAGTTGCGTCCGTTTCCCTATTCAGTCGAGGAGCAGGTGCGTGAAGCCGCTCTGCGCGCCCGGCATATGTCCATTCAGGGCGTGCAGCCGAAACTGAGCGTGAAACTGAATGTCAAGGCTGGTTTATTCGAGGTGGTGAATACTGGCGGTCGTTACATCTTAAAACCCCGGAATCCCATGTATCCGGAACTTCCGGAAAATGAGGATCTGAGCATGCGGCTAGCCAAGTCGGTCGGCATCGACGTTCCGTTTCACGGGCTGATTCGTTGTTCGGACGGCAGCCGGAGCTACATCATCCGCCGGTTTGACCGGATCGGGAACAACAAACTGGCGGTCGAGGATTTCGCTCAACTCTCCGGCGAATCCCGCGAAACCAAATACCGTTCCAGTGTGGAAAAAGTGGCCGCGCTTACAAACTACTGCACGTTTCCCGCGGTCGAACGGGTTCGTTTGTTCCGGCGGCTCTTGTTTAATTTTGTCATCGGCAACGAAGATATGCATCTAAAAAATTTTTCCCTGATTACCCGGGGGGCTAAAACAGAGCTGGCTCCCGCTTACGACTTTCTGAATACGACGGCTGTTTTTCGTGTCATGGGGCGCGGCGTGGACGACATAGAAGAGAGCGCCCTGCCGTTGAACGGCAAAAAACGAAAACTTTCCCGTTCTGACTGGATTGACTATCTGGCGTACGATCGTCTGGGGTTGCCTGAAGGTCCGGTTAACCAAATCCTGCGGGATTTAGAGGATGCCGCGAACGTCTGGGCGGACACGGTCGCCATCAGTTTTCTATCCCCGGCTCATCAGGATATCTATCAGGAAGTGATCACCCGTCGGCTCGGCACTATTCTCTGACGGTTGGAAGAACAACAAGTATCTGGATTGAGCATGAAGAAAAATGCGATGAACAACAAAAAGCAGCGCGTGGTTGTCGTCGGCGCCAGCCCGAAACCGGAACGTTATTCCAATCAGGCGGTGCGCTTGCTTGCCCGGCACGGGCACGAGGTGGTGCCCGTTCATCCGGCGGCCACGGACATCGAGGGGATTCCGGCGGTGTCCTGTTTGGCTGATGTGGAAGGACATGTCGACACCATCACGCTGTATGTTTCCGGTGCCCGCTCGTCGGCTTTGGCCGACGCGATCATCCGCCTGCGCCCTGGCCGGGTGATTTTCAATCCGGGGACGGAAAATCCAGCGCTTCAGGCGGCCTTGAACGATCACGGCATCGCCACGGAAGAGGCGTGCACGCTGGTGTTGGTCAACAGCGGGCAGTTTTAGACGGCGCGCGCTTTTTATCTCCAGGGACCCGGGCCCATGCGGGAATAAATGCCGCGATGTCGCTGGCCGCCAGAGCTTTTCATCCTTGCTTTTCACTCCCGGTGTCTTATGGTAAAGAATCCGTGAACGCAGGTGAATCTCCGCTTATTTATGCATTAGCGAGGTAATGGATCATGACTGATCAAGGACTGGTTTTCAAGGGCGCCCGGGTGATTGACCCGGCCAATGAAGTTGACGCGGTGGTGGATGTCGCCGTCCAGCATGGCGTGTTTGTCGATCCCGCCAGTCTTTCCGCCCCGGAGATCATTGATCTCACCGGCCGCGTGCTGGCCCCGGGGTTTGTGGATATGCATGTTCATCTGCGCGATCCGGGCCAGACGGAAAAAGAAGATCTCCAGACCGCCACCGCCGCCGCCGCCGCGGGCGGCTTCACGACTGTGGTGGCCATGCCGAACACGGCGCCGGTCATGGACGATCCTGACCGGGTGAGGGAACTCCTCCTGCGGGCCGAACGGGAGGGGGGGGCGCGCGTGTTGCAAACCGCCGCCATGACACAAGGACTGCGGGGATTGAAGCTGACGGATTTCGCCGCCTTGAAGGCGGCGGGAGCGGTGGCCTTGACCGACGACGGCGCCAGTATCCAGGACGCTTCGATCATGCGGGAAGCGCTCATCCAAGCGGCGCAGAACCGTATGGTTGTTTTGGATCATTGCGAGCACGCCGGGCTGTCCGGGGGCGGGGTGATCGCCATCGGCGAAATCAGCCGCAAACTCAGCTTAAAAGGTAAGCCGGTCTCGTCCGAGGATGTCATGATCGCGCGCAACGCGGTGCTGGCCAATGAGACCGGCTGCCCGGTTCATCTCCAGCACGTCAGCACCGCCGCCGGTATCGAAATTGCCCGGATGGCCCGCTGGGCGGGCTGGCCAGTCACCTGCGAAGTCACCCCCCATCATTTTTGTCTGACCGATGAGGCGGTTCTCACCCAAGGGGCCAACGCCAAGATGAATCCTCCCTTGCGGTCTGAACAACACCGGCAGGCGTTGCTCAAAGGCTTGTGTGACGGCACCGTCTCTGTCATCGCGACAGATCACGCGCCCCATACGGAAGAGGAAAAATCCCGGGATATCGCCAAGGCCCCGAACGGGGTTATCGGTTTGGAAACAGCGGTGCGGCTGTCGTTAAAAGAACTCTACCATTCGGGTCTTCTCGAATTGCCGGATCTGATCGCCAAGTTCACCATCGGGCCCTGTGTGGTCCTCGGTCTGCCCTACGGCACACTGACGATCGGCCGGCCCGCTGATATCACGATTCTTGATTTGGACGCGGCTTGGACGATTGATGTCACCACGTTTAAATCCAAAGCGCGGAATTCGCCCTTTGACGGCTGGCAGGGCCGGGGGAAAGCCGTGGGGACCCTCGTTGGCGGCGCATGGGTTTACCGGGACTGCTGACCCACGGGGAAAAGCGAAGCCACTTTAGTGAAACCACACCCTGAGACATCCGCGGGAATGGCCACCCAGTTTTCCCGTCTGCGGCCCTTGTTTCACGCCTATCGGCGGCGCTTGCTTATGGCGGTGTGCGGGGTGGCGCTGTTTAACGTGATCGCCGTGTCACCCCCGCTGATCTTCCGGTATTTGATTGACCATGTCGTCACCGTGGCCGACTGGGCCCGCCTGCCGTTTATCATCGCCTTGTACGCGCTGGCCCCGATTCTATCCCAAGTGCTGCAATTTTTCAACGCCTTGAACATCGTGAATGTCGGGCAACGGCTGGTCGCCGACTTGCGGACCCGGATGTACCGTCTCAGCCTGCGTCTCGGTATGACCTTCCATGGCGAGACACCGGCGGGGGAGCTGGTCAACCGGGTGATGGGCGATGTCGGCGTGGTCCAGCAATTGCTCAACGCTCAGACGATACAACTGTTCGGGGATGTGATCGTGTTCGCCGTGTCGCTGATTGTGGCCTTCACCATCAACGCGGTTCTGGCGACACTGCTGGTGGTTGTCGTGGCGCTTTATGTCACCGTTTACCACTATTTTTCTTCCCGCATACAGGCCTCCACCCACTCCATGCGGGAGGTGAATGACTTACTGGTCGGGCGGCTTCAGGAGACCTTGACCGGGGTCCGGCACGTGCGGATATTCACCCGCGAAACCCGGGAGCGGGAGCTTTACCTGGAACGGGCGCAAACCGGCCTCAAACATGGGCTCGCCAGCGGGTTGAACACCGTCGGTCTCAGCGCCAGTTGCAATGTGATCGCCGGGTATGGATCCACTGTGATTTACGCTTTGGCGGGATGGTATGTGCTTCGGGAAAAAATGACCCTCGGAGAACTGCTGGCGCTCAACACCTACGTATGGATGGCGCTCACCCCCGCCCTCCGCTTGACATCATTCGCCGGGCAGTTCGCTCAAATACGCGTGTCTCTCGACCGCGTTTTCAGCGTGCTCTCACAGCGCCCCGACGTGGCGTCGGCGCCTGACGCGCCGGATATTGTTCTCCGCCACGGACAGGTTGACTTTTCCCAAATGAGCTTTGGCTACGCGCCTGACAAACCGCTCTTTCAGCAGTTTAATCTGGCGGTGCCCGCCGGGGCGTCCGTCGCTCTTGTCGGCCATACCGGGTGCGGGAAAACCACGCTGGTGTCGTTGCTGATGCGGTTGTGGGACGTCGACGACGGTGAGATCAGCATTGACGGCCAGAACATCCGCGCTGTCAGCTTGAGCAGCCTGCGCGACTTGTTCGGAGTTGTTCAACAGCAGCCGGTTATTTTTGAGGGCACGGTGGCGGAGAATATCGCCTACGGGAAACCCGGGGCGTCGCGGGATGAGATTGAGCAAGCCGCCCAGGCGGGCGAGGTGACGCAATTCGCCGATCGGCTTCCGGACGGGCTGGACACCCGGCTGGGAACCTACGGCATCCAGCTTTCTGTCGGGCAGAAACAACGGGTGAGCATCGCCCGGGCCCTGTTGAAAAAACCGGCCATTCTCATTATGGACGAGGCCACCAGCGCCATTGACAGTGAAGCGGAAGCGGCGATTCAACGGGCGATTGAACGGGCCATGCGGCAATGCACCAGCTTTGTGGTCGCCCATCGGCTGTCCACGATCGTTGGAGCGGATATCATTGTGGTGCTTGACAAGGGAAAAATCGCCGAAAAAGGCAGTCACCAGGACCTGGTGAAAAACGCGGGGGGAATCTACAAGGGGCTCTACGACGAACTGTGCAAAAGCGGGGAGGGCGGCGCATGAGTCGTCGGCGTCAAAAAAGAGAACAACGGCTTCAGGCCATCATCAACCGGGCGTTGGCCGATACCCAGGAATCGGCCGGGGCGTCCGTGGGTGACGCCGGCCGCCTGATCCGGGTTTACTTCAAACCCCACGCCGGCCGCGCCGCCCTGGTCGCTGTTTCTCTGGTAATATGGGCGGCGGTGCCCTACTTTTTCGCCTTTACCCAACGGTATATGATTGACGACGTTCTCGGGATCGGGGCCAGCCTGGCGCGCGGGAGTCGGGACATGCTGATACCGGGCTTGTGGTTTGTTTTCTGGGCCAATATGGGCCTGCACTCCATTAATCTGTTGTGCCACAGCATCACCTCCTACCTGACCTTGCACATTGGCATGGGTATCGCCATCCGCTTCAGGGAAGAGATTTACACGAAGTTAAACGCTTTGGAGTTATCCTTTTTTGACCGCACGCAAACGGGCCGGATCATCGCCCGGATCCAGTCGGATGTGGCCAATGTCCAGAACGCCATTCAATCCCACCTCGGCCCGGTCCTTATCGAACCGGTAAAGCTGGTCGCGGGCACGGCCGTGCTGCTGTGGCTGAACTGGCGGCTGGCCTTGATTGTGGTGTGTGTGTCTCCTGTTTACGCCGGTGTTTTTCTCTTCTTGAGACCGCGTATCCGCCGCGTCGGCATCGCCCAAAGCCGCCTGCATTCCCGCATTTACGGGTTGGCCACGGAACGATTGTCGTCCATCCTGCTGGTCAAAGTGTTTGGTCAGGAACGTCGGGAGCTCGGGCGCTTTTCCCGGTTGGTTCATGACGGTGTGCGGGTGACCAAGCGGCAGACGGCCTATAATCAAAGCCTGTCGCTGCTGGCGGGCGTGATTTCCGGGGGCGCCACGGCGGTGATTCTGTGGGTTGGATTGACGGCTGTCCGTCGCGGCGACCCGGATGTCTCGCTCGGGAAGGTCATCATTTTTGTGCAGTTGACGCAACAGGTCTTCGCGCCCATCCAGGTGTTGACCTCGCTGGGCGGTGTCATCCAGACCACCTTTGTCTCTCTGCGCCGTGTGTTCGCCCTTCTGGACGAAAACACCCGGATGATTCCCGGCCGGATTCGTCTGACCGGAATGAAGGGGAAACTTGATTTTGCCGATGTCACCTTCCACTATCCGTCATTGCCAACCCCGGCTTTGGTGAATGTCAGTCTCACTGTGAAGCCGGGTGAGAAAGTCGCGGTGATGGGTCCCTCCGGCGGCGGCAAAAGCTCCTTGTTCTATCTGCTGCTGCGTTTTCATGATCCGCAACAGGGAATCATCCGGGTTGGCGGGGTGGATGTCCCCGACGCGGATCTCGCGTCACTCCGCCGCCACGTCCGGTTGGTTCAGCAGGAGCCATTTGTCTTTTCCGGCACTATCGCCCAGAATATGACCTACGGGGCTCCGGAAGCCACCGAAAAACAAATGGTGACCGCCGCCAAGCAGGCCGAGTTACATGATTTCGTGATGGGTCTGCCGGAGCGCTACGACACGATGATCGGCGAAAACGGCATGGGTCTTTCCGGGGGCCAAAAACAGCGGCTGGCCCTGGCCACCGCTCTGTTGACCAACCCCGAAGTCTTACTGCTGGACGATGTGACCAGCGCGCTGGACGCCGGAACAGAAGCCAAAATCCGGGCGACATTGCTGGAATGTCTGAAAGGACGAACCAGTCTGATTGTCACGCAGCGGATCAGTACAGCCATGGAGTGTGACCGGGTGATTGTCTTGGAAAATGGCCGGATCACTCAAGTTGGCACCCACGAACAACTCGCCGGGGAAGAGGGATTTTACCAGCGGATCCTCACCCAACAGAATCTGGACAAACCCCCGTCCGCGCGACCGGGTGGCCGCCCCTCTGCTGATTGAGCATCTATCCGAAGACGGACACTGGGACAATCCTCCCGAATGGGTTGATATTTTGAAGGCGGTTTCCCGTGTTAGCTTTTATCCGTTTGAGTTTACTTGTTCTGTCAGCCCGTCGGCCTGAAAATAGAGGCTTTTAGAACAGAACCGACTTCAACCGGGCGGCCGTTGCTCAAAACCAGTGAACCCCCCATGACTTTCCTTTCTTTAAACTCGGTCCAAAGAGAGCTTCTCGGCTGGTTTTGCCGCATGCTTTTGTGGATCTGGATTCCGCTTGTTCTGCTCGGAATCGTCGTGCGGACGCACCGCCCTCAGGTCTCTCCGCTGGAACAGAAACTGCTCCGTGACAAGCTGGTTTTGGTTCCTTGCGGCCGACGCGTTTTCACGCCTGGAGAGCCCAGGGCCGCCGGCCGGATAACGGTGGCGCCGGCCGAAATCCTCAAAACGCATCAGCTCTATGTTCGCTCCACGGTCGACCCTGATTCCTCTCTCTTGATAGACCGGGCCGGGGTGATTTATTATCAAAACCAGCCGACGGGTGAGATACAAGACTTTTTCGAATTGATCGAGACCGATGAAAATGTCGTGATTCAAGCCGGCGGGCGGATCTTCGCCTTTCCCGCGGCCACCAGTGACCTGTTCTGGGCATGTCGAACGGCCTCTTTGCCCCCTGTTGAGCCCGTTCCTTTGCCGTTGATTCAACTGTCGGACGGGTTTATGCGGACTCAACTGGAGGCTGACGGTTGCCGTCTGCGGCGCGGGCAGTGGGAGCTGGCCCAACACGGGGGTGGAATGGCGACAACGGAGTATGAAAGCCACAGTTATGATTTCCGGCGGGCGGTCAATCCATTCAGCCTTCACGGTCAGAATTTCGGCAGTCTGGCTTACGGTGACACCGACTGGTTCAACTACCACGCCCAGGCAAGTTTTTACTTCGGTGTTCCCCGTACGGGGGAAATCACTGATCAGGTGACGGTTCCGGTGGATACCGACATGCTGGTGGCGCAGGGGGATCCGACGGGAATGGAAGTCGCCTTCGGCTGGCGGGGAAAAGCCCGGGCTTTTCAATTGCTGACCCGGAAGCGGGGCGGCGAGTGGTCGGTGCTGGCCAGCCGCGCGGGAAAACGGCCGCCGTTGACCAACTGGATGACGGTCGGCCTACAGGTGAAAAGCGGATTGACGGCCGAAGGTTTTCTGGATGGTGAAAAGGTGCTCAGCGCCCCGGCGCCGGGGCTCATCCGGGGCGGTTTCACCATTGAATCCGGCAAAGCCCCCGTTGAGTGCGACGACATTGCCGCCTGGTCGCTGCCGCGGCCACCCGAACCGGGGACCCCGTTAATGACCATCAGCACCGGCTTCGGCGAGAAGAAGAAGAAAGAGAAATCCGATCCGGATGAATTCGACCATTGGGCCAGAGGCGGTGACACGTTTTTTCAAAAACGCCTGATCGTGAAAGGGATACCCGCGCTGGGCATGATCACGTCCTTGCCGCTTGTGGGAGATTTCAGCCTGGAAACCAAACCGGCGGCGGAAGACGGATCCCTGTTTCCAGAGGGCGTGTATGATTTTCTGCTGCTGCCGGGTGGATTTTCTGTTCTTGATCAACTGAAGAAACCGTCCTTGGCGAAAGCCAGCTTTATTTACCGGGATTCCCGCTGGTTTCCGGTGTCCCCGGCCGCGGACTCCGCGTTTGCTGGTGATCTGCCCGTTTTGCGGCTGGCCCGTTCCCAGGCGACAGGCATGGCCCTGGCTTTGCGGGTGAATGATCAATGGCGGTCTCTTTCCGACCCCGTCACGGGCCCGGTTTTTCTGGTGATATCCCGCCGTATGGAAGATTCCCGAACGACCTATCCGCACTCCCGTCACTTCACCATTCGCAGCCCCAATGTGGTTCACGAATTCTTTGAGCATTCACCCACCGAGTGGCGCTGGATCGAGGGGGCTTTCCGCATGGCCAGCCGCTGGGCCTGCCAACCGGAATGGAATTTTATGGCCTGTGGCGGAACCGGCGCGCCCTTCATGAGCAGCCGGAAAACATTTCATGGCGACCAGACACACCAGTATTTCATGTCGCTCCGTCCGGTGATGCCCTACGACGCGGGCGACACGACGTTCCAGTATTCGGTCGATGATGACCGGAGGGATCGTTTCCGCGAGCTTCACAATAACCAAGGATGGTATGTTAAACATGATTTGAATTTTTCTTTCTGCGGCGATGGTGTCAATCCACTTTCGGGGTATGCCGTTGTCTTCGGCGGACATGACAACCGGGAAACCCTGTTGCTGCGCCGGGGCCAAGTGGTGTCCCGGACAACCGATCCGGCGCATCTTTTCAGTGGAGAATGGGGCATCAGAGCGGTGCATTGGAAGTGGTGGGAATTTACCGTCCAGCGCTACGGAAACCGGATCCAGGTCTTCCTCAATGGGGATCCGCTCTTTGACTACACGGATCCTGATCCCTTGGCGGGCGGACATATCGGATTTTTCACCGTGCGCGGGGGGTTCGCTCTGGCCCGGGTCACGTCCCAAGCCGAAAAAATGGGTCATGTGAACGACCTGCTTTACGTCGCTGATGATGCCCAGTCCTGCTGGAAACCGCTGATTACCGACAGCGTGGAGATCAGCCCGGTGGCGGGACAGGGCGCCCGGTGGCGGGTGGCCGCGGCCGCCGGCGCTGGATTTCAAGCTGTCCGGTATCGCCCGGACCGGCCGGTTGATCTGTCGAAAACACCGATTTTGACCTTGCCCTTTAAGCCGGAAGAGACGAAAAACGTTCACGTGTTCATGACGATTTCAGGGCGCTCTTATATGGTTCAGGCGCGGGGAGCGACAACCAAGATGAAATCCTTATTGACTCCTCAATATGAAAAGGGGGAATGCTTTCGAATTCCGGAGATAAGTCCATCGATACTGGAACGGCGGATGATTCTCGGCGGCGACGACTGCCGGGATGGCGTGCTCACGATCAACCTCGCCGAAGCGGTGATGAAACGGGACGGCCCCCCCGGTGAAATGATCTTGACAGATATAACCATCGGCAACACCAGTAACGAGGATTATCTTCTCGCCGGCAACGGCAACCCGGCCGGCGGCGCCTTTACCGTGGGTGTCCCGGAATTTTCAGCTCGGCCCGATGCTGAGTGATCTGAACAGCGCATAAAACAATCATCGCCACCCCTATGGGATGGCTCAATGCGCTTTATCTCAAAACCATCTGAAATTCTATGAATGCGCGCAATTCTCAGGTTCCCCTCCCCTCATCATCCACGGCGGTTCCCCATGCGGCAAGCGACCCGCTGGACTTGGGGGTTGTCCCAGCCACTGACCCCGGGCGGAATGGCGACCGTCTCAGCCTGGGTATTGTCGCCGGCGCGCTTCTGGTTTGCTTGTGTCAGGTCGGGATCGGGGCCCGGTACAGCGCGACCGGCGAACAGTTGGGCATGGCGGTGCCGGTTTCCACAGTCGCTCTCTTTGCCGCCTTGGGAGTTCAGGGTGTCCGGCGAAAACTGCCGGCGCTTCCAACACTTTCCCCATGGGTGCCGTTATTTCTTATTTTCACCAGCGCCGGTGTTCTGGCCAGTCAACGGGCCGGGCTGAAGCTGACGGTCAAAGAGTTGTTTCAGCTTGTGGAAATTGTGGTCATCATGCCCTGGCTGGCGCAATCTCTGCCAAAAGATGAGCGGAAATCTTTGTTAACGCTTCTGGGTTTTACCTGTCCTCTGATGTTGCTCCTACTGGCGACTGGACTCAACGCGCATCCTTGGATAAGACTAAGCAATGTCAAGGCGTCCGTATTCGCGGTTGCGTCCTTGCCGATGCTGGTCGGCTGGGTCGGGGGCCTGTTTCGCCAGGCGGCGGGTTGTGGCACCACCATCTGGAGAACCCCGCGCGCGACGGTCCTCGCCAGCGCCGGTTTAATCGCTGTGAATGTCGGCGCCGGCGAGGTCTTCGCTTCGGGCGGGTTATTGCTGGTCTGGGTGTTTTTGATGGCGATATCAGTTTGGTGCCTGCTTCCCGAAAAGCGAGTGGGAGTCGCCATCATTGGGATTGGCGCCGCGTTGCTGGTGACGGTTTCCATTCTCCTGCCCGGACCATCGGCCTGGCATTCATTGCATTCCCGCTATGACGATACCCATCCCACCCGGACGGCTCTGGAAGCCCAGGCGGCCTGGCGGGGGCCGCGGCACCTGCCCCTTGGCGGGGGGCTAGGGACCTATAAAGCGAGTATCAACCGCCTCAAACTTTTTGATTCCCGCACGCCCCATCCCGACGACCTTAAAGTGATGGAAAATTCAACCAATCAGTATCTTCTGACTCTGGTGGAGTCCGGGTTGCCGGCGGCCGTTGTTCTGTTTGTTCTACTGGCCATCAACAGCTTTTATTCATTGCGCGGACCGCGAACAGGAAACGCGGAAAGTGAGGACGGGCGACAGCCGGACAAAGACTTTCCCGAAAACACGGCTCTGTCACTGGGCTTGCTGGGATTTGTCTGCGCGGGATTTTTCGCTGCCATATTCAGCCGCGGCAGCGGACTTTGGGCGGGCGCTTTTTTAGGGCTGACCGTTCTGGAACAGCCGATTGCCAAGCGTGTGACGCGGCTGACTGTACCGGCTGTCTACCTGGCGCTCGCTTTGGCCGCGGCTTTCATCTGGAACACGTATCGCCCCAGCGATACTGATGAATCCCGGCTGTCTTTACTGGCCCGGCATATAATGTACAAAAGCGCTGATCATCCATTCGGCCTGGTTGTTGTTCCTGTGGAAGCGGGCGGGCGCTCCGTTGAGGGGGTTGTCTTCACCGAAGCCGAAGCGGGTGAGGCCGCCTCTCCTTTTGTGGTTATCCCCGCCGCGGATATTTCCGGGGGTCGGGTTCTCTCCTTGCCGATGGAAGCGGAAAAAGGGGTCGGGGAAGCCAAATATCAGGTTGAGGTGCCAGCCGACGGAACTTACCGCCTTGCCGCGAAAGTCTGGTGGAGCGACGGATGTTCAAACAGCGTCGCTTTTCAAGTGGGTTCCGAGCGGCTGATTTTAAGCAGCGGGGAGTATGGCCGCTGGCATACGCTGAAAAGTCCCCGGCTCATCAATCTGCCAGCCGGGCCCCTGACCCTGTCCATCCTGGCAATTGAAACCGGGGTCCAAATCGATTGGTGGGAGCTGGTCCCGGTGGAATGAAGCCGACTCTAAATCCCCGATCCGGGCACTAGAACACTGAGCGCTGAGTGCTGACTTACTGATTCTTAAACACGTTTCAGGGGAAAAGTGGTGTAACCACTTTACGAGCACGGCTTCAGACAGGGAAACGCTCATTTCAGATCAGCGTATCCAGCGGGCTGTCGGCATGCGGCATCAGCTCACGGGCGACATGCGTATAGATCATCGTGGTTTCCAGATTGGCATGGCCTAAATAGTCCTGTACCTGACGTATATTTGTTCCTTGTAGAAGAAGGTGCGTGGCGAAGGAATGCCGCAGCGTGTGAACCGATGCCGGTTTGTCAATTCCGGCTGCCTCTACTGCTTTTTTGACTGCCCGCTGAATCGCCTGTCCGCCAATGTGGTGGCGGCGATATTTCCCGCTTCTGGGATCCAACGCCACATGATCGGCAGGGAAAACGTATTGCCAACCCCAGCTCTTGCCCGCATTCGGATATTTCCGGTCGAGAGCGTGCGGCATGTAGACATCGCCCAGACCCGCGGCCAAATCCTCCTCGTGAATCGCCTTCACCGTTTCGAGGTACGCTTTCAATTCATGATGAACACCTTTTGGTGGAAGCGTCGTGCGATCCTTCTCACCTTTGCCGTCGCGGACAAACAGCAAACCGTTCTCAAAGTCAATATCTTTTACCCGCAACCGAACCGCCTCCATCAGGCGCAGGCCGCCGCCATAGATCAGTTTGATTGCCAGGCTATGCTCGTTTGGAGCGTTCTCAAGCAGCCGTCGCATTTCGTCAATGGACAAGACAACGGGCAGCTTTTTCCCGCGCCGGGCGCGGACATTCTTATCCATGTCCTCCAATTCAAGGCCGATGACATGACGGCACAGAAACAACAGCGCATTGAATGCCTGATTCTGGGTGGAGGCGCTCACACGACGGTCAAGAGCTAGATAAGTGAGGAAATTACGGATGTCCTCGGAAACCGGGGTTCCAGCCGGGCCTCTGTTCTGTTTAATGAACCGGTAAAAATGATTCATCCATTTGATGTATGCTTCCTCGGTCCGGTAGGCATAATTCTTCAGGCGTAAAACAGCAATTGCCTTTTCCCGGACCTGCACGAAATCAACCGGATCAATCGCGTCTACTGGAGCACAAACCACCTGTTCTCCTTTGCGCCGGAACGTCTTTAGGATTATGATTTGCGGAGCCGAATCATAATCCATGTTGAACTGA
>JAVVEH010000056.1:0-24684 GCA_032251435.1 Lentisphaeria bacterium
AGATGAACAGATGAACAGATGAACAGATGAACAGATGAACAGATGAACAGATGAATAGATGAATAGATGAATAGATGACCAGATGAACAGGGAATGACAGATGCGTGCTAAAGAAAAGATAACCGCCGCCGACAAGTGGCTTGACCGCCCGCGGGCGGTCGGGATTCGCCTGATCATGGCGGGGTTCCTCACAGGACTCGCGGCGTGGGGAGGCGACGCGGCCCGGCCACTGGTTTCGTTTGACGGGGCCGCGGCGGGAGGCGGCGCGGATCAATCGGACGGACTGGGACAGACAGCCGTCCATCGGGCTGTCCTGCTGGAACCGTCATCAGCCGCCGTGACGACCCTCAATCAACTGGCGGTGAAAGGGGCCGATGTCAACGCGGTCGACAGTTTCGGCAATGCCCCCTTGCATGTGGCGGCTCTGACCGCGGCGCCGGTGGTGATCCAATCCTTGCTCGAAAATGGAGCGGCGATCGACCAGCTCGGCGCCAATGGCCGCACACCGCTTATTCTGGCGGTTGAGGCGGGCCGCCCCCGGATTGTCGAGGCGCTACTGAAAGCCGCCGCCGACACCGCGGTCAAGGACACCGCGGGGCGGACGGCCCGGGATGTGGCGCTCACCTCCGCTGACATGCGAATCCGCGCCGCGTTTTCTGACCAACCGGTCGAGTCTGGCGAGTTTGAAGCCGAGAGGCTGGCCACCTTGGTCACGGGGGACGAACCGATCGGTTCAGCGGGGCACGAGGCGGCGTTGCTTCAGCTCCGGAAACTCGGTCCCGCGGCCCTGCCGCCGTTTGTCGACATTCTCAAAGACTCCGGGCGGCCGCCCGGACAACGGCGGCGGGCGGCGCAAATGCTCGGGCAGCTTGGCGACAAAGCCGCCATCCCGCCACTGATGGACACCTTACGTGGAGGAAATGAGCGCCTGGCGCGCGCGGCCGCGGAAGCGCTCAAAGCCCTGGCGCCCCATGACCAGGCGATGGATATCTGCCGACATCTGACCGATGTCGATCCATCGGACACCGGCACTCGCCACTTTCTTTACGAGGCTCTGGGGACAGCGGGCAATCCGGAAGCGCTGCCCTTTCTCATGCACGCCCAGGCCACTGAGAGACATCCTGATTGCCGGGTCCTGGCGGGGCGGGCGGTGGATGCCATCATCGGCCAGAACACCGGCGGCGCGCCTAAGGCGCAGATGGCCTGGATCAAAGAGAACCGTCCGCAATGGATGGGTTACTTCAAGCAGCAAATCAAAACCAATCCCGCCTACATGAATTTCGCATTGTTTTTCGTCATCGGCGTTGTGTTGGCGGGCGGTGCGGCCTGGTTTATCTGGACCCGGGTCTTTTAATGACAGAAGTGGAGGTTTCGGCAATGAACACGACCATTCACAGAGGGATTCCAAGAGTCGGATCATGCTTCCAACGGGTGTTCACGGGCTGCCTGACCGTCGGCGCGGTCGTCCTGACGCATGCCGCCGTCACGGTGGGCACGCCGCGCGACAAGGTGGTCGAGAGCCTGGGACCTCCGACCGGCAAGCTGCTGGCGGGCGGCAAAGAAATCCTGCTCTATCCCGATGGTCTGAGCGTGGAGTTACGGGACGGTGTCGTCAGCGCGGTGAAACACGCGCCCGTGGACAGTTCCGGCGCCACGGCGGCGGCGCAATCCCGGAGGGACACCGCGCCCCCCGCGGAAAAAGCGGCGGCGGATATTCCCGCTCCGTTTGTCCCCGTCAGCACCCGGACGACGGCGGTGCCCGCGCTCCGGGTGACGTGGGCGGAGAGCCCGTATACGGTCGACATGGTCAGCGTCTCCGTAAAACGCGGTAAGGATCGTCCGCCATTGCATCTTATCGCGGGCCGCGACGCCCTGAATCGGACGCGTCAAGCGCTGGCTGGCGGCGCGGATATCAACGCCGTCGACGGGGTCGGACGCACGGCGCTGCACAGATATGCCGAACCTAGCCCCTATCCTCACGAAGCGGTCAAGCAGATGAAGCTGCTGATCGAAAACGGGGCCGATGTCAATGCCAAAGACAGCTTGGGGCAAACAGCGCTGCATCTCGCCGCCCGCCATGCCTACGCCCAGGTGAAATATTTGATCGAGGCGGGCGCCACGCTTGACGCGCGGGACAATAATGGACAGACACCGCTGCATGTCGCGACGGCCGAACACAACACTGGCGGCCGGGATCTGTTGATCGCCGCCGGCGCGGACTCCGCGATTGCCGACGCCAACGGCGCCACCGTGGCCGACATCGCCCGTGAACAGGCCCGTTGGGTGCCGCGTTATAAGGTGGACGGGGCACTCAAAAGCCTCTGTTTCGGCAACAACCGGTTTATCGCCTGCGGCTCGTTTATGAAATCAATTCTTGTCTCCATTGACGGCGCGCATTGGCGGGAGGTGCCAGCGCCCGGGAAGAGCGATCTGGCCGCCGCCGCCTTTGTCGGCGACGGCTTTGTCGGCTGGGCGACCCACCGCGGCGCCTATGGCTCGCGGGACGGGGTGGCCTGGGAGACGCTTGACGTGCCGGATTCGCCCATTCATTTCAGCCATGTCGCCATCGGCCCCGACCGGGCGATCGCCATGGGCATGTCGGCGACGCTGCTGCAGTCCCGGGACGGGCGGGTATGGCGGTCGCTGGACGAGGGGGTCTGCGCTTACACCCTCGGGGTGGGCTGGCTCGGAGACCGGTTTGTGGCCGTGAACCGCGACGGGATGGTGTTCTGCTCGCGCGACGGGCTGACTTGGGGCAAGGCGAAACTTGATCTCAAAGGGCTGGCTTTGAAACGGGCGCGCTGTGTGAACGGCGAGCTGTTCGCTCTTGGCTATGGCGGGCTTCTGCTCCGCACGTCAAACGGGGTGGACTGGCGGCAGATCCCCGTTCCCGTCAGGGACGCGCTCAACGACATCGCCCACGGGCGCGGCACTTATGCCGCGGTGGGCGATAAGGGAACCGTCTTGCTTTCCAAGGACGCGGAGACATGGCGGCTCCGCCGCCAGAAAGGTGTCGGCGATTTTCTCTCTGTCGCCTTTGGTAACAATACCTTTGTCGTGGCGGGCCGGGCCGGGATATGGTCGTCGCACCCCTGATGGAACCCGCGGACCGCATGGACAGCCTGAGTCCCTTGCTGGAAGGGGTGTAGTGTCAGGAAATCGTTCACTGCTCCGCCAGCGACCCGCCTCTTATTCCGCCTGGGCCGCCATGCTGACAGCCAGCTCTTTCAAGCTTTTGGGCCATGTCTCAAAGGTCACGCGCTTGGCACCGGGTATTTTCGGGGCGGCCAGGCCGGGAACCAGTGACTCCGCCGGGTGGGCGTAGATGAGCTGGACATCATCCTGCCCGTAAGTGGCGGGCAGACTCTTGGCGTAAATCTCCAATTCCGCCGCGTACTCCGCGGGCCGATAACCGATAGTATATTCCGAAGGCACCCAGATCACGGCGGCCACCGCCATCGGAGTCAGCGGGCTGACACACCAGTTGTAGGCGTGCGTGGGGATCTCATCCGGTTTGACAGATCCGCCGCCTGGTTGGGGAAACGCCGGGAATCGTTGCGGAACCGTGGAAAGGTCGTCCCCGGCTTGTGCGGCGGCGACAATCGTCCCGACACAAGCCTGGACATCTTGGATATGCAGATCGAGGGCCTTTTGGGCCACATCGGTGTTCGGATACTGCAGAAACAGTTCGTCCATGCGGGCCTTGAACGCCGGGTTGCTGATGTTCTTGACCCCGGCGAAAGAGGTCCAGGACAATGGTGAGGCCATCTGCGGGCTCCGCCCGCCCTGCCCCGAAGACATGGTGATGAAGCCCTGTGGCACACCCGGGCGGTTCAGAGCTTTGGCGAACTGGTAGGCGAACATGCTCACCCCGCTATCCGCCTGGCTGTAATCAGCGGTCTGCCAGGAGGATCTGTATTTGCCGCCGCCGGTTTCAAAGCGGCGTTTTCTAGGGGTTGAGGATGTGCTGGCTTTCGTTTTTCGTCTGAACTCACGCACCAATGGCATGGCGGCAGGGGTGACAGCCTCTTTGGCACGCGGGTCGTAGGGCCACTCACTGGTGAGCTGGGTGCCGCCGGTCAGGTACCAGACATCGCCGACCAGAATGTCGCCCACCGTCCGGCTTCGTCCATTGCTCGCGTCAACCGTCAAAGTGGTCGGCTCGGCCAAAGCCTTCATGGGGGGAAACATCACCGACCACTGTTCAAGATCATCAGCGGTGGCGGTCCGGGTGACACCGCCCAGTGTCACAGTGACCGTGACTCCCTGATTGGCGTGTCCCCAGACCGGCACCGGCTTGTTCCTCTGGATAATCACACCGGGCCGATAGTATTCGGCCACATGCAACATGGGACGCTCCGGCGCGGGGCCGGCCGTTACTGGAGTGGGCGCCGCCGGTTTTTTATCGTCTTCCTGGAATATCAGCTTGCCGTTGACTGCGGCGAAAGGAGTGGCGGGCAATCCCGCTTTATTATACAGGTTGGAATTCTCCGGAACGGCATTGTAAGCGTACTGCACACCGACCGGCTTGGGCACGGCCTGGGCAGTGACCACAACCGTGTCGCCGACGATCACCGCCGCGGCCGCGTGCCATTTGCCGTCTTCACCGCGCAAACGGAAATGATTCAGCGTTTCACCCGGGGTCGGGCGGGCCGGCTCAACATATTTTTCCGGATCCCGGTAATCCCGGGCCATGCCTTTGCCGCCGACCATCAGTCCGCCGAAGAGGCTGTCTTGTTCAAACGACACAATCACGTTGCCGCCCTTCACCTCATAGCCGCTGAAGATGGGACCGGTATAGGCGATGTCTTTGCCATAATCTTTCGCCAGAGCCCAGCGCGCCAGCCGCATGCCCGGATGCAGTTTGTTGAAATAGTGAATGCCCCCGGGCCGGGCGGAGTTCAGATCGGTCTGCACGACCATGCCGACATGGTCGCGGTTGTTGATAAAAAACAGATGCTGCGCCTGCCGGATGTCGGCAAACCCCACGCTGTCCGGATTGGGCGCCCCGTAACATTGCATCTGGGTGAAATAAAAGGGCATCTCCGGCATATCCCAGGCGGCCCGCCAGCCATTGACCAACGCTTCCATTCGGGCCGCGTATATTTTCCCGTCCGCGGAATTGCTCGTGCCCTGACACCAGATCGCGCCGCGGATCGCATAGGGAACCACCGGCGCGATTTTCCCGTTGAAAAATTGTGATGGCCCGCGCCACATCCCGGCGATGCCCGGCAAATTGGGGGGTGCCGGGATGGAACCACCCATGTCGGCCAGCCGCCCGGCTTCTTTTTGCCAGGTTCTAAGGTCACTGTAGTATTGTTCAAACGCCTCCCGCCCTTGTTCCAGGCGGGGATCCGCGTCATGAATAAGCCGGGCGTCGCCGGTGAGTTCCGGATGGGCCTCGATGGCCTGGCGCTGGGTAAAGGCCTCAATCCGGGTGTTGCTATGGGCGCTCAACAGAATCCCGACAGGCACCTTCAATTCGTTGTAAAGCTCATAGGCGAAGGATAGCGACAGAGCGGAAAACCCGCTGGCATCTTTACTCTTTCTCCAGCCGCCGTCCGAGGTGGCTTTCTTTTGCGGGTATAAGGCCGACACGGTGTCGATATTGATTTCCCGTATCGGAATATCCTTCTCTGATCCGGCCAGTTCGCGGGCAATATCCCCGCACATGCTCTTGCCGGCGACCCAGACCATATTGGACTGCCCGGAGGCAAACCAGACTTCCCCCACGAGCACGCCTTGAAGCGTGATCGACTCGCCCGCGGAATTCGCGATTGTGAACGGGCGTTCGGTCAACGACGCCTCCAGCGGTTCAAGACGGACCATCCAGTCGCCCCGTTTGTCGACGACGACTGTCTTTTTTTGACCGGCGAATTCAACCGTGACCGTATTGCCGGGTTGATCGAATCCCCACACTGGCACGGCGGATTTCCGTTGCAGGATCATGTTATCCGTAAACGGGGCGGCGAGTTCCAGAGCCTGTGCATTCTGAGCGGCCGACAGCCTTGTGAATCCAGTAAGAACAACGCAGGCCAAAACAGTCAGTCTAGATTTCCACATGATTACGACTCCTTTATCCATCCATCGGGGGACTGGGTGCGTGTTTGTATTTACTTACGGGCAACAAAACCGGCGACAGTGATTCCCAGTCCGACCACGGCAAAAATCACGCCAATGCCGAGAGGGATGTAGGCCATTGCGGTCACGCCGGGTTCGAGACAGGCGGTTGCCGGTTTGGCAGGATCCACGTATACCTCGACCGTTTTGCCCAGAGGGAAACGGTTGACAATTTGGTTGGCCATACTACTGGAGCCTTTTCGGGAACCTCCGAAGCACACGCGCTTGCCGGTATAGGAGGCCCCTTCATAATCATAGGTATAATGGATATTAGCGGTGTATTTGGTTTCCCGTCGAGAGCTGTTATTGTTAGTGCTGGTTTCCCGGTGCTGATCCACCTCCGAGTGTGTCACCCGGCCATCAACCGTGGGCCAATTTTGACTGGCCTTTGCTTTTAAGATTTCCATTCCGCCCCATGTGGCGACAACCAGGCCGACAACCAGAAAAATAATTCCTGTAAAGAGTCCCGATTTCCCGTTACGACTACTGATAGTGACCATACGATTGTCCTTTGATCCATGTTGCCAAACAGCGTTCTTTCGCCTGACAACGAATATAGCACATATGGAACAAACCTGCTAATGAAGGCTAAATTGGGCCTCTTCCCAAGTAAGTCCGGCGCGCCCATGGGATGCTCCCACCGATCCGGGGCCAATCAGCTTGACAAGTTCCCAAAGCACATCATAGTTGATTCCCTAAAGAGAAAATGTGACTCCGTTTCCCATTAAACGTATTGATGACTGCACACATGAATTTTGACTGTACCACCCGGCCCGTTCAGCGTATTTTGGCTGACGCCGAAGAATATTGCCAGCGAGCGGCCCTGCGATTGACTGAGGGGCGGCGGCACATCCTGGCGGTGGTGGCGGGAAGTGAGAGGGCAGTCAAAGCCTACGACCTGTTAAATGCTGTGACTGACCCGGGAAAAAAAGTCATGCCCCCGACCGTCTACCGGGCATTGGACTTTTGGATCACCCATGGATTTATCCACCGCATAGAATCGTTGAACGCCTTTATCGCCTGTGACCATCCCCTGCGCAGCCATGGTTGCCAAATGTTGATTTGCACCGATTGCGGCCGGGTGATTGAAGTCTGTCAAGCGGAATTGCGGGACCACTTCCGTGAGACCGCCGCCGCCAACGGCTTCCTTTACGATCACTCGGTGCTGGAAATCTACGGCCGCTGTCCAGACTGTCAATCCATGTGATTTTTTTTCATGTCCCCGTGTGGACATAGGCCCAATAATTGTTATGTTATAACATTTTACTGGCGGCGGGAATCCCGCTTTTCGTCACCTGAGCGCGTGCGGCCGGTGTCCGGGCGATCTCCGCGCCCCAGTCGTGAGGACATTTTGTGTGTCCGTTCAACACCATTCAAAAGGAGTCCACCACCCATGAAACTTTTTTCTCTGTATCAGCGGCTTGTTTACACGGCGGTCGGTTTCGCCTGTTTTGCCACGGCGGTCACCGCCCAGACCCTATGCTCCGGGCCGGGACATGACCACTCGCATGGCCCCGCCGTTGATGACCGGACAGATTTTCCCTTCATGGCCGGACATGTCCATGGAACGGTCTTCAACGACCGCGTGTTTGAGGCGGCAAGCAGTGAGGATAAAATAACTTGGTCAAAGTTGCACCTGCATGCGGGCGCGGGTTTTTACCTGGCCCCCTGGTTCAGAATTGAAACCCGGATTAAATTGGAAGAAGCCCACAACCACGGCGGTTGCGGCGAAGAGGACCATGACGGTGAGCATGAAGAGGAACATGATGACCATGCGGGTCACGATCACGGTTTCGGTGGCGATGACCGTTTTTTTCAAGACCACTACGCTGTTATCGAGGAACTCAAGGCGACCGTGACTTGGGGTGATTTTGATGTTTTCGCGGGAAAATTCAATCCCCGATCGGGGCTGGACATGCACGCCATCCCGGGCCTGTACGGGTTTGAGGTGCTTGAAGAATACAGCATCTTAGAGCGTCTCGGAGCGGGTGTCCGTTACGCCATGGAAACGGCCTCATTCGGGACTGTCACACTGGAATTGTCTAGTTTTTTCGCCGACACGTCTTTTCTAAATGAAGGTATTGGCGAAGACCGTTCCGTTCCTCACTCACGCGCGGACGGCGGCTTGGCCAATACAGAAAGCCTGGCTTCTTTTTCCGGATGTCTCGCCGGCGACGGGTGGTATGCGGCTGTCGGCGACACCATTCACTCGATTGACTGGACCCTCGGTCTGGCCTATCAAGACGGTGGCGAAGGGCATGAAACGTGCCGGGACGAAAGGCGGGGGTCTGTCGGCCTGGTCTACGGCATCGCCTGGACGGAAAAATTGTCGTCACGCTTGGTGGCGGAGTGGCTTCACGCCGAACATTTCGCCGGCGGATTGTCAGATAATGATTTTATCACTGTGGGCGTCGGATTTGACTACGGGGGTGTGACCGCCGGTTGCAGCTTCACGGATGTCAACCGCTCGCATGGGGAGGACGGCCACTATGTTCAGGGAAGCATAGGCTATCAGTGGACCAGTGGGCTGGGGATCCATGTCGTCTGTAAACATGATGACAGGGAAGACCGGGATATGAAAAGCGTTGGTTTCGCGCTGTCGTATCATCACAGCGCCCAAAGCCCGGTCAGATAAATGTGAGGCACGTCATGAGTGGTGCCCACGCCGACCCCTAAGCCGCCAAGGGTGACATCATAAGCCTATGCGCCCCATCTGGCACCGCTTCGGTTTATATCCCCTTTTTCCCGCGTTTAGCGCTGACGAGTCGCGTCACTGGACTTGACAAGCGGCTCATGCCGCGGCATAGTTCCGCCCGCTCAGAAAAACGGTGTGGGTGAGGTCTGGATCACGGTCGCGATGTCCATAAAATCCCGCCATTATCAGCCGAACTCAACGAATATCCATTCCTTCTTCCTGTTTTTTTGTCAAAAAACAGGGCGTGGCGGTTTTGCCGAGTGACAATTTCTGAATGAAGTCGTTAAGAAGAATTTCTGTGGAGAGTTTTGACACGACTCCCGGCGGGAAGAGGATTACAGTGATGAAAAAAAGACGCTGTCACATGCTTTCCATTTGGGTCTTCGGCCCGCTTTTTTTACTGGCCGCCGGCTGCCGGACCGCGCCGCGCTATCAGCACCTTGACACGGTCGCCAATGGCGGGCGGCAGTGGTTTCAGGCCATTGAAAAAGCCGCCGCCAAACTGGCTGACGACGGGCGGCTGACAGCTCCCGGCGATCTCCTGACCACTCTGCCGGCCAAGACCCGGCTTAAAGCGCCCCGCCCAGTCGGCCGGTACCGGTCGGGACCGGATCTCTACCGTCACGCCCGGCGGGCCACAGTCGTTGTCGGCGCGGTTAGAAACTGCACCAATCCCAGGTGCAGTATCCGCAAACATGTGAATCCGGCATCTGGAGTGATTGTGCATCCGGCGGGAATTGTGGCGACAAATTATCATGTGATCCAAAAAACCAATCACCTAGGCCTCGTGGTGGGTACCGATGACGGACGGGTGTTCCCGGTCGTCGAAATCCTCGCGGCCAATGAAAAGCAGGATGTCGCGCTGCTGCGGATTGAGGGAGAGGCGTTTCCCTTTCTTCCCCCCGCGGGTGACGCGCCACCGGGAACCGATATCTATGTGCTGAGCCATCCGCGCCAGGAGATGTATCAGATGTCCAAAGGCGTTGTCACTGGCTACCATATTAGAAAAACATACGACAAGGAAACGAAAACCGTGGGTGAACGCCGCAGTATGAACGTGTCCGCTGATTACGCCAAGGGCTCCAGCGGCGGCCCCATCCTGGACGCCTACGGCCGGGTCGTGGGCCTGGTGTCGGCGACGGAACCGGTCTACTATATCGAAAAGCCGGAAGAACATGACTTAATCCAAATGGTCATCAAACGGTGTGTCCCCGGCAGTGATATTGTCAGTCTTTTCGCTCCGGACCGCGCGTCCGACACAGGATCCAAGCCGCGTGCGGACAATCTTTGATATTTATTCGTCAACCCAGCTGATCTGGGTCGCCGTGTCAATTTTCCTGATGGGCATGGGCAAAGGCGGATTTCCCATCGGCGCGGTCGCCCTGCCGCTTTTGGTTCTGGTCTGGCCGGAACAAGCGGGCGACACTAAAAAAGTCGCCGCGTTCATGCTGCCCATGCTCTGCGTCATGGATTGCTTCGCCGTCGGTTTTTACCGGAACCATATTGACTGGCGCCGGGTCTTGCCGCTTGTGCCCATGGCTGTGCTGGGTGTCGCCACCGCCTCCGTCTTGTTTCTTTTCGGTGATTCCTTCGTCCATCTCTCCGACCGCTGGCTTAAGTTGATGATCGGATTGATCGGGTTGATGTTTGTCGCCTATCAGATCTGCCGGAAACTGATTTTAAACCGGTTGAGCGACAGTGAACCGACCCGGAGGAAGGCTCATGGTTTCGGGTTCAGCGCCGGGGTCACCTCCACCCTCGCTCATGCGGCGGCCCCGCTGGCCCAGATGTATTTTCTCCCGCAAGGGCTCGGTAAAATGACCCTGGCCGCGTCCATGGCGGGCTTTTTCTTTATTTTAAATCTGGTCAAAGTCATTCCCTATTTTTTTTCCGGTCAGTTCACCCGCGAGGGAATGACCCTGTGCGCCATGATGCTGCCCTTGATTCCGGTGGGAGTGGCGGCGGGGTTCACCAGTGTCCGGATGATGAAAGGCGACACCTATCGGCTGTTTATTCACATCATCCTCTTTTGCACCTCGTGCGTCCTCATTCAGCGGGCGCTGGCCGGATAATCGCCCGGATAACGCTGTGATAGGTTGCAAGCGGATGAAAATCAAGCCATTCACAAGCAAAATAGCAAAATCGGAGTAAGTTAAGGGACGTGTGATAGTGGATAGATGTTGTGACGGCGACGGGCAGTGAGAACGCCGTCATTCCGGACCATGCTTTCACGGGTCGCGGTGAACGCGTCGGCATCCGACCCAGATGGCTTGAGAGATCGTATGAGCGCCCTGCTTACACAGTTTGAAAAAATACCCCGGCGGCTGACCTTGTCAGTCTTTTGGGGTGGTTTATTAATGGCCGCGGGGATCGCTGTCGTTCTCGGCGGCCCTGTGTACCGGGATTTACGCCATCAAGCCGAACTCAAGGCCTTGCGGACGCTTGACGACAAGGTCAAACGGCTGGACATTTTTTTTCAAGATTCTCTGCGCGCCGCGACCGAATACCGCTATATAGAAAATTCCTTTAAACTCGACGCCGAGCTGGGACAGTGGTGGGGCATGCCGGGGGAACCGTTGGAACCAGCGACCGTGCCTGACATCGCGCGGGTGGATCTCAGCCGGGTCAAGGGCATGGTGCGCTATTCCGGCCAGCGTCAAATCTCCGGAAACCCCTTCGGCGTGACGGACACACCCCTGCTTCCCCCAGGCAGCCAGCCCGTCCTTCACAATGTGTACAATGTCAGTGGCGCCCGGTCGGTGTCCATTTTATTTCCGGTGTCGAAGGGGCCCGACGGACACGATGGCGTGGATATGGTTTTTTGTGACGCCTCGGAGCTCACTCCGATGCTGGCGGGAACGGATTTCCCGGGTGGCGAAGGGCATCTGTCTCTCATGGACACCAGCGGCGGCGCGATCCGGTTTTTAACGCCGCCAGCCCCTGTGACGGACGATGCGGAAGCGGCGGAAAATTTACTCCGCAAAGCCGCCCGCGCCGCCCGCGGCGCCAGTGGTGACCCGTGGAGTTTTGTTGACTTAGGCGGGCGGCGGCTGGCCGTCACCCAGGCGCCCTTGTCCACAAGTGACTGGGCGGTCCTGCTGACAGTTCCGCTCACCGACATGTATCGGGGAACCCGTCTGAAACTGGTGGGCATGGGAGGGATAGCGGTTGTTTTGGCCTTGTTTTTAAGCACCTTCTCATTGGCCTTCTCCCGCCCCTTCAGCGCTTTTTTAAAACGGATGGACCATCTTCTGAGCCGTGAACGGTCAAAACGGTGCCGTGACGCCCGGTTTCTTCAAGAGGCCCGATGGCGGCTAACCACTCAAAATATGTCACGGGAACTTATGGGGTCTCTGGCCATGCCGCTTGCCGACAATTCCGCGGAAACGCCGGACGGGCGGGCGGCGCTGGCGGCGTTCGCTCGGATATACGGGGCGGAACACGCCTGCCTCTGGCATCGCCAACCAGTGGTGATGGCCTTATCCACACTGGATCCGCCGATGGCTGAACAGACGTATATCGCCAAGGCCTTGGAAGACTTTTTGGACGACGAGATGACCATCGTTATCGCTGACACGACAGCGGCGCGGCTGCCCGCGTCCTTAGGCCAGGTCGCGGACCAGTGCCAGTGGCGGTCACTGGCGGCGGCCGCCATCGGGCCTTCGCGTCAGCGCGCCTGGGGTGTCGCGGTGGCCAGTAAAAAAGCCGGAACGTTCACCACGCCGGATATCGCTGAATGGCTGGTTCTGATCGGGACGCTCTTGGTCTGCCGGAAAGACTTCATAACCCGTGAAGACCATGATGAGTGACATGACCATGCATTTCTTTTTAACCTTGAGCGGCGGCGTTGGCTTTTGTCAGTTTTAAGACCATATTCTCAGCCTTATGGATCAATCACGGAGAAAAAAAGTGTATGTCGCCCGCACCCGGGGGTTTTGCGGGGGGGTTCGGCGGGCCCTGGATATGGTCAACGCCTGCTTGACCCGGTATGGACCGCCGGTGTACGTGTTGCATCCGATTGTGCACAACCGCTTTGTGGTGGAGGATTTTCAGTCCCGGGGGGTGGTGTTTATTGAGCGTGTCGCGGAAGCGGCGCCGGGGCGTCCCCTTATTTTAAGCGCCCATGGCGTGTCGAAAGCCGTTGAGGAAGAGGCCAGCCGTCTCGGAGCGTCAGCGGTTATTGACGCCACGTGCCCTCTGGTGAAACAGGTCCACAGGCAGGTCCGGGATCACTGGCGTGAGGGCGAAGCGGTCATCCTTATGGGACACCGGGACCACCCTGAGATTCAAGGGACTATCGGCCAGGTGAAATCTGAAGACAGCTATGTGGTTGAATGCCCCGCGGACATCGCGGCTTTGCCCGGCAGCCTGGCGCAAAAACCAATTGTCTGCGTCGCCCAGACCACGTTGACTCAGGCCAAAGTGGACGACATGTTCACCGGAATCCGCGCCCGTTTTCCCAAAGCTGATGTCACCCTCGGAAAAACGGTCTGCTACGCGTCCACCAACCGGCAGCAGGCGGTGATGGAACTGGCGGAGATGACGGATATGATTCTTGTGGTGGGATCAAAAAACAGTTCCAACGCCAATCGCCTGCGCGAAACCGCGGAGGCCGCGGGTGTCCCCGCCTATCTGATTGACTCCGCCGGAGAATTGTCGCCTGAGTGGTTGAATGACGTTGAGTCAGTCGGTGTCACCGCCGGCGCCTCAACACCCGAGTATGTGGTGGAGCGCTTGCTGACGGTTCTTAAATCCCGCGGCTGGGATTCCGTCGAAGAGGTTGGCGCCGTGGAGAAATCATGACAAAACTGCTTGTGAAACTCAATAACTGGCTCACCCGCCTGCGGCGGCGGCGGATCGCCCCCGATGAACTGCTGTTGCTAATCCCGCATTGCTTGCAAATTCAGACCTGTGAACATAATGTGCGGGGAGATCTGACACAGTGCCAGCGCTGCGGACGCTGCCCGATTGATGGTCTGATCGCTCTCAAAGAAAAATATGGTGTCAGCATTGAGCTGGTCAGCGGCGGACGGAAAGCGGTCGCGGCGGCGAAAGATAAAAAAATCAAGGGTATTGTAGCGGTCGCCTGCGGCAAGGAGCTGGCGGCGGGGTTGAAAGCGGTTTTTCCCAAAGCGGTCGTGGCGGTCATGAACGCTCAGCCGGAAGGACCTTGCGTCAATACCACCGTGGACATTGAGGCGGTGGAAGCGGCGATACAATCATTTTTGAAAGCGTGACGGCGTGAAAACGTGACGGTCTGTATTTATTCACGTTTCACGAGTCACGTCCCACAATTCACGAGTCACGATTCACGTCTCACGTTTCACGAGTCACGTCTCACCCTATCTTAGGAGAAAAATGATGACAACGCAAAAAATCAGTATTGTCGGCGCGGGTCCCGGCGGTTTAACCGCGGCGATGATTTTGTCTCATCGAGGTTTTGACGTGGATGTGTATGAGACCAAAGACCGGGTCGGGGGCCGGAACGCGGCACTCCAGCTAGGCGACTACACCTTCGACACCGGGCCGACATTTCTCATGATGAGCTTTATTCTGGACGAGGTGTTCCAAGAAGCCGGCGCCCATGTGGAGGATTATCTGGAGCTGATTTCACTGGATCCGATGTATCGGCTGCAATTTGATGATGTCGCCTTGGAGCCCAGTCCGGACCATGACAAAACCCGGGCCGCCATTGAGGCGGCTTTCCCCGGCCGGGGGGTGGGGTTTGACCGTTTTCTCAGCCGGGAAGGCAGCCGGTTCGCTCACATGCTCCCTTGTCTCCAGCATGCTTACAGCACAAAGGGATCCATGTTCTGCGGCGACCTTATGAAGGCGCTACCCCACTTGGGGTTGACATCCACGGTCTTTGATATTTTGAACGGTTATTTCAATGATGAGCGCCTGGCCCTGGCCTTTTCGTTCCAGTCAAAATACCTGGGCATGTCGCCGTGGAAGTGTCCGGGCGCCTTCGCCATGCTGTCGTTTATTGAACACGAGTGGGGGGTCTTCCATGTCACCGGCGGGCTCTCTGAAATTTCTGAAAAAATGGCGGACGTGGCGCGGAAAAACGGGGCTCGCATTCACTTGAACACGCCGGTGAAATCCTTACTTGTTGAAAATAAAACAACGACCGGCCTGGAACTTGAAAATGGGGAAAAAGTCTTGGCGGACAAGGTGATTATCAACGCCGACTTCGCCCACAGCATGTGTCATATCATGCCGCCGGGAAGCAGCCGCGTATGGTCCCCGGAAAAGCTGGATAAAAAGCGCTTTTCATGCTCTATTTTCATGATCTATCTGGGCGTGGACAAGCTGTATGATTTGCCCCACCACACCGTGTTTTTCGCCAAGGATTACAAAAGCAATGTCACGGACATTTTTGAGAGCAAGCAACTGTCTCAAGATAATTCATTCTACATCCGCAACGCCTCAGTAACGGACAAAACCTTGGCGCCGGAAGGCCACTCCGGATTATACGTGCTGGTGCCCGTGCCCAACTTGCGTTCAGGAACAGATTGGGAGGCGGAAAAAGACAGATTCAAGGAGCATATTCTTGATCTCATGGAGGAACGCGCCGGGTTGACGGACTTGCGGGAGCATATCCAAGTCGAGAAAATAATCACGCCCGCGGATTGGCGGGACGATTACGCGGTTCATGAGGGAGCCGTGTTTAATCTCGCTCACACGATCCCGCAAATGCTTTATTTCCGCCCTCACAACCGGTTTGAAGAAGTGAAAAACTGTTTTATCACCGGCGGTGGCACCCATCCAGGCAGCGGGCTTCCGACCATTTATGAGTCCGGTCGCATCGCCGCGAACATGATCTGCCGCGACACCGGCGTCCCATTCTCTTCCGGCAACCTGAAAGTTTGACCGACGGAATCCGCGGTATCCGCGGTAAAGCAAGTCAACGGGAATCTCGATCCAATATCTATTCCCACCAATAGGCCAGGGGGGGGTTATTCGTAGATTTCACCCTTATTAAAGGCGGCCCAAGCGGTTTCGAACCAACCTTTTTCGGTCGGCACCGGCCGCCGGGGCACCCATGCGGATGACACAGTACCGTCGGCATGGATATCCGTTTCCAAGACTTGGTCGCGGAAGACGGGATTCTCGGCGGCGAATCTCCATTCGTCACCCAGCATCGGATGCGCCGATTCACCGGCCGGATCGGCGACCAACGCCGACCCGCGGCTGCCCGTGCCGCTGGCCACAGCGAAGGCGCAGGCCTCCAGGTAAACAGCGTGGGCGAAACAGAGTTGACGATTCCGCAGCGCCTCGGCCAGGCCGTCAACGCCGGCAAACGCGCAGCCCGTTTCTTCCAAGGCCGCCACCTGCTTCCAGGCTTCTTCTTTGGCGGCCGCGAGGCCGTCCGGGGTGCGGATGTGGGCGCCCGCCTTGGACATCCGGGTCTGCAGTTCGTCGCGGGCCTCTTCCCAAGCCGTCGCGGAGTCCGCGGATTTCTTCACCCAGGCGAGGGTTTGGTCGACAACGTGAGCGGCGGCGGCATTGGCGGCGGCCGCGTCCAGAGTCGGGTCCATGTATTTGGCGCAAATGTACTCCGCGGCCCGGAAGCCGGCGACTTGACCGGAGTTGAGGGCGGAGCCCCCGGGGCGATACACGCCATGGCTGCCGTTGACTTCACCCACTGGAAACAGGTGCTTGATGTTCGTGGATTCCCACCAGAGATTCCCGGCCAGTCCGCCATTGTTGTGCTGCGCGCAGACAGCGATTTCCAAAGGCTCGTTCACCAGATGAATCCCGTGGTCTTGATACAGTTCAATCGCTTTCGGATTCATTTTCTGCAAGCGGTCAATGGGCTTCCCGAACAGGGCATCGGAATTTTTCAGATAACTGTAGGCTTCCTCACCCAAATCCTCACAGGCGAAGCCAGCGCAGTTTTCGCGGAAGTCCATGAAGACGCGACGACCTTTGATGACGGTTTCAATATAGACCAGGATGTCGACAATCGACGATCCACCGATCACTTTACGGGGATCAAAGGGCCACTGGTACCCCTTGAGAAAGATAGCGGTGTTCATGTCGCCGACGGTGTCAAAGTACGGGCGCAGGAATTCCTGAACATCGGTTTCGCCGTCCGCTGTGGTGCTGATAAACTTGGGAACGACCTGCATGTAGGTGCCGGACACATTCCAGCGGAATTTGGTGGAGGCCATGCCGTACTGGGATTCGGGCAGGCTTTGAGCCTTGGCGCCGGCCATCAGCGCCAGGCCGATCCCGCCGGTGTGCACATTGGGATACACACTGGTTTTATAGAGGCCGCCGGGGCCGCCGGTGGCGAAAACCACATTTTCAGCGGTGTACACTTCAAACGCGGTGTCCGTGGAGGACGCGTCACGGTTGACAACCACGGCGCCGGCGGCGCGTTTGGCGCCGTTTTCATCCACAGTGATCAAGGAAGTAACCACCCGGTTCTCACGGCATTCGATGCCGCGGCGGCCGATTTCGCGGATCAGCGTGCGGCACATCTCGCGGGACGTGTAGGGGCCGACTGACGTGGCGCGCTGTAGTGGATCGTGGTCGGTTTTGTAGCCGACAAACTGGCCGTACCGATCCCGCGGAAAGGGCACGCCCAGGTTGACTAGGTTCAGGAACGCCCGCCCGGAGAGGGCGGCTTCGATCAAGGCCAGGTCACCATGCATGCTGCCGCCGCCGAAAAAAGACTGGGCGAGGCTGGCTGGTGAATCGTTCTCATCGCCGTTCATGGCGATTTTGTAATAGGTCTGTTTATCACTGCCGGTGTTAATGGAGGTGCCCATCTGGAGGCCTTCAGAGATAATGAGCAGGTCATCCACACCACCGGCGTTGAGCTGAACGGCGGCGTTCAGCCCGGCGGCGCCGCTGCCGATCACCAGCGTGTGAATATGAAAGGAGGGGATTGCCTGACCGGCAACTTGGAGGGTTGTTTTTTTCATCGGTTCAAAGTTCTCAGTTCTAGGTTTAAAGGTTCAGTCCGGTCTAAAAAGTCCGGATTTTGCGGATTTGGCAAACTTAATCCAGATCTTAATCCAGAACCTCATCCGATTTTGTGCTCAGACCAATCCAGGAATTTAGTTCTGGAATGGGTTCTGGAATGGGTTTTTCTTTTTTGGTGTGGATTCAATCGTCCAAATGCCAGACACCGGATTCGTCATTACCCGCTCCCCGCGACTCGTCCCGGGCTACAGCTCTGGAACGGTCATGCCGCCGTCGACCATGATCACCTGGCCGGTGGAGTAAGCGATGTCGCCACGGGCCATCATGGCCACGGCTTTGCCAATGTCTTCGGGGTAGCCCCAGCGGCGCTGACGGCAGAGCCCCTCAGCGATCAATTTGTCATATTTTTCCGTCACGACAGCGGTCATATCGGTTTTGATGACACCGGGACGCACTTCGTAGACAGGAATGTCATACTCACCGAGGCGGCAGGCCCAGAGGCTGGTGGCCATGCTGATGCCGGCCTTGGAAATACAGTATTCGCCACGACTGGGGGAGGCCACGGTGGCGGAAACGGAGGAGATGTTGACGATGCAGGCGTCGAAAGCGGGATCGGCCTTTTTCTGTTCAATCAGCCAGTTCGCCGCCAATTGCGTGAGGAAATAGGGGCCTTGCAGGTTGATCTTCATGACCCATTCGTAGCTTTCTTCCGTGGCTTCCAGAATATCCGCCCGGACTTTGGGCGCGACACCGGCGTTGTTGACAAGAATGTTAAGAGCGCCGAATCTGTCCTTAATGGCGGCCATGACGGCCTGGCGGTCGGCGGCCCGGGTGACATCCCCGCGGCAGTAAAGCACGCCGACACCGAGGGCTTCGAGTTTCTTCATGTTGTCTTGGACGCTGTCTTCGGGAAGCAGGTCCATGACGGCGATGTTGACACCTTCATTAGCCAGAGCTGTGGCGATGCCATAGCCGATGCCGCGGCCGGCGCCGGTGATAAGTGCTGTTTTTTTCATGAGTGGTTCATGTCCTTGTTAAATGCGGCGGAGCCGCTTTTTTTTGATGTCGGTGACGGCGGTGACCGAGACAACCTGGAGGCGGACTTCGCATTGCCGGTGGTGTCGCCTTTTTCCCGTGGCACGCGGTGCCGCGGTTCTATAGCGCGGGCACGTCGACCCAGGTTTTTTCCCGCCAGGATTTCATGCCCAGTTCGGCCAGTTGCACGCCCTTGGCCCCTTCCATCAGGTCAAAGTGCCAGGGAGTGTCCAAGACCACGTGCTTGATAAACTCCTCCCACTGGATTTTAAAGGCGTTGTCGTAGTCAATGTTATTGGGCACTTTTGTCCAGCCTTCATAAAAATCAATGGGTTGTTCGATATCCGGATTCCAGACAGGTTTCGGGGTTTCGGCCGCGCTTTGCACAACGACTTCACGCAAGCCGGCCACGGCGGACCCCTTGAGGCCGTCGACTTGAATGGTCAGCAAATCATCCCGACGGACACGGGTGCACCAGCTGCTGTTAAATTGACAGACTGTGCCGTCTTCAAGCAGGAAAATGGCGTAAGCCGAATCATCGGCGGTGGCTTTATAGGGGGTGCCGTCCTCATGGCGACGCTCATCAATGTCGGTATTGCCATAGGCCACCAGACTCTTGACCGGCCCGAAAACGTTGTCGATGACATAGCGCCAGTGACAGAACATGTCGATCATCATGCCGCCGCCGTCTTCAGACCGGTAGTTCCAGCTGGGACGCTGGGCGGGCTGATCAGGATCCATGCCGGTGAACACCCAGTACCCGAAATCACCGCGGACGGACAGAATTTTGCCGAAAAAACCGAGTTCTTTAAGCATTTTAAGCTTGCGCAGACCGGGAAGCCAGAGCTTATCCTGGACAACCCCGTTCTTGAGACCGGCGTCAGAAACCAGCTTGGCCAGGCGGACCGCCTCGACGGAGTTCGTGGCCGTCGGTTTTTCGCAGTAGATGGCTTTTCCCGCTTTGACCGCCATGTCAATAAAGGTTCCGCGCTGCAAGGTTCCGGAGGCGTCAAAAAAGATCTCGTAATCGCCATATTCGCCGTCCAGGGCTCCTTGGACATCCGTGGTGTATTTATAGGCTTCTCCACGGGCGTCGTTGCCATAGGTTTCCGCCAGATCTTTGAGGGCGTGCTCACGCCGCCCGGTCAGGATCGGATCCGGCATAATAGTCAGGTGGTTCCCGACTTTGATCCCGCCGTCTTTAATGATTTGCGAGATTGACCGGGCCAGATGCTGGTTGGTGCCCATGCGTCCGGTGACGCCGTTCATGATGATGCCAACGCGTTTGATTTCCATGCGCGAAAAGTTCCTTTTCGGGGTTCTAGGTTCAGGTTTCTAAGTTGTAAGTTGTAAGTTGTAGGTTCTAGGTTCTAACTCTGGACTTAGAACCTTGAACCTAGCACTCCCGGGCTGCCTTTTGGCAGCTTCAGATATAAACCGGTCCCCCCTCGGGCATGTCGGTGATTTGGGGAAACTGGGCGCCCTCCGGGAGCGGCGGGGCGTCTTTGCCAGCCACAGGCAATGTGCCGGCCAGTTCCTGTTTCCAATGAGCCACGTCCCCAGCCGGGCCATAGACGTAGATGAAAGTCAGGGGCTTGTCCCCTTTGTTGCTGAGCTGATGATACACGCCAGAGGGAATTTCCACGGCCATGCCAGTGGACAGTTCCGCGACTTCCTCGCCCAGACACATTTCGCCGACACCATCGACCACGTAATACACTTCCACTTGGTCCTGGTTGTGCCAGGGCACCTGACCACCGTTGGGTTCCAAGGTGACAAATCCCATGCTGAATGTATCCGTGTGGATAGGGGCGGCGCCCCCCACAAGATTTTGCGTCCGACGGCGGGCGGGATACGTCCGGCCTTCAATGTTTGACAGGTCGCTGATGATCATGATATGTCCTTTTTTATCCGAAAAAGGTCAGATATGGTTTGTTCTGAATATGGCGGGTCAGATAAAGAGCCGCTTCCCGGGCGTGGTAGTCGCCCCACATACTGGATTCGCCGCAAGGGATCTTTTGTCCGGAAGGAATATGATCCCAGCCGTTGGGCCGGTGATAGACGGAATGCAAAATCAGCCCTTGATGTTCAGGGTCAGTGCTCAAATAAGGGTCAGAAAGCAGAGTTTCCATCACGGTCAACCCGGCTTGCCAGTATCGAGACCCAGCCTCATCCTGACCTTTTTCTGATAAATAATGGCCCAGGCGCAGGAGACCTTGAACCGCGATGGCGGCGGCGGAACTGTCAATCGGCTCCCAGTCATTGAACGGGTCGGACGGTTGGTTCAAGTAGTCGCCCAGACGATGGAGATCTGGCGCCCCGGTGTCCCAGTAAGGAATGCCGTCAGTCGGGGTGTTGTCAATAAAGAAATCACAGGTCGCCATCGCGGTTTTGAGAAGCAGGCCTTCCACTTCTCCCCGACCACCGAACGTCTCCAGTTCCTCATCCGGACGGGTGGCGATATATTCAAGCTGTTCCGCGTAACCAAGCATGATCCAGGCTAACCCGCGGGTCCAGGTGGTGAATGGAGAAAATCCCTGCTGTGAGTTCGGACAGCGGAAATTGCCGTCGTTGAGATTAAAGACGCCCTCGTGAGCGGTGCGGCCGCGGACATCATAGCTGTCACGCCCTTCACCAAAGTAAACCACATACTTCGCCGTTGACCGGGCGTGGCCGATAAGACGGTCGAGCAGGGAGACATTAATATCATTTTCACCCATGAACACGTGCCCCAGTTGATGGGAAACAGCCAAGGCCCGCATGGAGCGGATGGTGTCGGCGAACAGTGAGTGGGGCCCGTTAAAGGAGTAAACGTAGCCTTCCCCGTCGCCGAGATCTGTCCAGCGCCGGGCCTGGACAGCGCCGGAGCTTTTCAGCGCCAATTCGTAAAAATTGCGTTCCCATTCGTTTTCGGGGATGCGCCCTTCATTCATCAGGCGCAACAGGTTCCCGTAGGTGCTGACATTATTAAACCCGTGATCATGAACGCCGAAATGGGTCACATGGGCGGCCATGACATTCACCGTGCCCGCCCGCCCGGAATCGAGAAACCGCTTGTCACCCGTCGCGTCATATTGGATAATTTCGGAACCGTACTGAAACCCCTGGGTCCATTCCGTCCAGCCCCGTGTGGTGTATTTTCCCTCAATGGTGAAAACCGGTGATCCCTTGGCGGGGTCGTACTCCTTTTTAATGGTGTCTATTTTCCGCCCTGAGAGTTCCCAGAAGCGATCCAGTGAGGCCTGTAAATCCGCGGCCTTGAGATGTGTTTTGATCTTCATTAGAACCGTTTATCCTTTCGCATCTGGACAATCAGAAACGTCGATTCTTCCAGAGCCTCGTATGAATGATGAAGAATAGCGTCAAATTGCAACGCCTCGCCGGCATGCAGCAAGTGCGCTTCATTGGGAAGCTGAAATTTGATGCAGCCTTTGAGCACCCAGCACACTTCGTAATCGTCGCCATGCATTTCCGGCCGGGACAAGCTGGAGCCGGCGGCGGCTGTTCCTTTCAGGCAGCGAACGTTGCCATATCTGATCTCGGTGAAGGTGAACCCGTTCGCCGAGTGACTTTCCGCGCTTAATCGATGGGCCGATTGTTTCTCAGCCAACTGGAGAACCTCGGAAGGATTCAAACCAAACACCCGGCCGACACGATATAAGGTGTCCAGCCCCGGCAAGGTCTGATTCCGTTCCAATTTGCTGATCACCGCCGCCGATACGCCAGACCGCTCGGAAACATCGGCGATACTTAATCCCTCGCGTCGACGCAAGTCGCGCAAGACATCAAAATCGTACATTAGCGTGTCAAAAAGGTCCGATTTCATAGCCAAGGTGTTCTTTTCCGATATATTGAACCAGCAAATATATCGCCTGGGAAAAACTTTTCAAGTAAAAGCCACTGGAATTAGTGTGAAATTGTGACACCTGTGAATAAATCGATACTGTCCGAAAAGTGGGAGGATTTAGGGGCGACGCCCCGATATGGAACGGGGGGCTGTCCAGGAAATGCCGAGGGCGCGATGTCGCCCGCCGTCTGCTTGGCGCCTGCCCGGATGATGCGCGGGAAGCCAAGTTGATTGTAAACGCGATGGCAGGGTCCGCTTGGAGAAAATGCTAAAAGTTTATTAAATGTGTCAATTTTGGCTTGTCTTTTCCGGTCATATGGGGTTTAACCAGGTGAAAAGACTGTGCGATCGCCGCGCCTCATACCGGATTGAGACTGCCCATTCGATAGCCGTCCAAGTCCAGCGTGACGAACGTGTATCCGCACCGGTGAATCGCCGCCGCGACGATGTCCCGCTTTTCCGCGGCGACCGCGATGTCGGCGGCGGACAATTCAAGGCGGGCCATGTCGCCGTGGTGACGGACACGAAACCCGCTGAAGCCTAAATCCGCCAGCGCCTCCTCCGCTTGTTCGACCTGGCGGAGCTTGCTTTCCGTCAATTCATCACCGTACGGAATCCGGGACGCCAGGCAGGCCGCGGCGGGCAAATCCCATGTCGGCAGATCCATGATTTTACTCAACCGGCGGATGTCCGCCTTGCTGAACCCGCATTCCTCCAAGGGGCTGACGACACCCAATTCCCTCAACGCTTTCCGCCCGGGGCGGTAGTCTCCCCGGTCATCCACATTGCTGCCATCACAGACAACAGCCATCCCCTCTTCCGCGGCAATTTGAAGAAGTTTTTTAAATAACATGGTTTTGCAATGGTAGCATCGGTCCGTCGGATTCTTTTGCACCGCCTCGTTGGCCAGCACATCCGAGTGGATCGTCTGGTGCCGGATACCGAGTCGCTTCACCAGCCGGTCGACGCGTTCAGATTCCTGACGGGACGTGAACGAGGAGTGAATCGTGACCGCCAGGCAGCGGTCGCCCAACACCTCCCGGGCCACCGCCGCCAAAAACGTGGAATCGCAGCCTCCGGAAAAGGCCACCAGGACACTGTCGAAACCAGTCAGTTTTTCCTTCAGAGCTTCAATCGTCATATGATCCCCTCTTCCGGTTAATCCGGCTGGCGGCGAAAGCCGCGCCGAAGCCATTGTCAATGTTGACGACGGTCAAGCCGGGGGCGCATGAGTTCAGCATGCCCAGCAAGGCGGTCACCCCGCCAAACGCCGTACCGTAACCGACCGATGTTGGAACGGCGATGACCGGCGCTCCCACCAGCCCGCCAACCACTGAGGGCAGGGCCCCCTCCATGCCGGCGACCACAATGACCACCTCGGCCGCGGCCAATTCTTCCCGCACATTCAGAATCCGGTGAATGCCCGCCACGCCCACATCAAAAAAGCGTGTCACGTGATTACCCATGATCTCAGCCACCGTCGCGGCTTCCTCACCCACGGGGATATCGGTGGAGCCAGCGGTGACCACAGCGATGGTTCCCCGCCCCCGGCGGGTTGTGTCCCGATGGATGTAAGCGACTTTCCCGACCGCATTGTAGCGCAGATCCGGCGCCAGCGTCCGCAGCAGGTCCGCCTGTGCGGGTGTCGCCCGCGAAGCGATCACATTGTCATGGGCGGCGAACAAGGCACCCGCCGCGGTTGTCAGTTGCTCATCCGATTTGCCGGGGCAGTAAATCACTTCGGCGAAACCGATCCGCTGTTCGCGGTCTAAATCCGGGGTGACTTCTTTTGGAGCAGTCATAAAAAACCTTTTTTATCTGGTGTTCACACCAAGATCCGTTTCGATAGGCCCTTCAAAATTAATCCTTGACCGCGACTTGTCAAATGACAACCCTAACTCTAACAGCAATGAAGAGTCATTGCTGCCGTTGATTCGTGATAGGTGGTTGTTTCTTGCAGACAGAAGTAACAGAACGCAATAAAGGGACAGGTTATTTATAGATTGCATGTGAAAAATCATGGGGTATGGTAAGAAAACAGTCTCAGAAT
>JAVVEH010000057.1:0-24039 GCA_032251435.1 Lentisphaeria bacterium
GACGGTCACTTTTAAAACTCTTCATTTTTCTGTCCCCAATTTTTCTGTCTAAAAACAGGGAGAGCGAGTCTTGCGCGGCAACGAGCTCTAAATTAGATAATTAGGAATAATTTCTGTAGAAAATTTTGACAAAACGTAAAAACCGTGAAGGATCACTTGGAATGAAGATGCGGTTCGGCTTTCACGTCTTTCACGCTTTCACGCTGTCACGCCTTCACGCCTTCACGCCTTCACGCTGTCACGCCTTCACGCTGTCACGGGGAACTTTAAACAGAAAACACCTGTCAACGTCAAAAAAACGTTTGACACAACGGTTTTTTCCGACAGGACGGTTGAAATGAATGAAAAATCTCTAAATCGGTATTCATCCCGGATCACTCAGCCCCGCAGTCAAGGCGCCAGTCAAGCCATGTTATATGGGGTCGGCCTGACACCGGAGGACATGGATAAAGCCCAAGTGGGAATCGCCAGCATGTGGTGGGAAGGGAACACCTGCAATATGCACTTGAATGACTTGGCCGCGGGCGTGAAGGAGGGCGCGGCGGCGGCCGGATTGGTTGGCATGCGGTTCAACACGATCGGTGTCAGTGACGGCATCGCCATGGGAACCGAGGGCATGAGTTACTCTCTGCAATCCAGGGAAATTATCGCCGACTCCATCGAGACGGTTGTGGCCGCGCAATGGTATGACGGCTTGATCGCCATTCCGGGCTGCGACAAAAATATGCCGGGATGCATGATCGCCGCGGGACGCCTGAACCGGCCGACCATCATTGTTTACGGCGGCACGATACGGGCGGGGCGAACCCATTTCGCCGGCAATGAGCAATCCCGGGACATCGTCTCCGCTTTCCAGTCCTACGGGGAATGGCTGACGGGACATATAACGGATGAAGAACGGGCGGAAATTGTCCACTGTAGTTGCCCTGGCCCCGGCGCCTGCGGCGGCATGTACACGGCCAACACCATGGCCGCGGTGATTGAAGCCTTGGGGATGAGCTTGCCTTATTCGTCGTCAACGCCGGCTGATGATGTGTTGAAAATGGAGGAGTGCCGGGAGGCCGGCCGACGCATGCGGTGGCTTTTGGAGTTGGATTTAAAACCCCGCGATATCATGACCCGGGCGGCCTTCGAAAACGCCTTGGTGATCCTTATGGCCTTGGGCGGATCGACAAATGCCGTGTTGCATCTCATCGCCATGGCCCGAGCGGTCGGGCTGACCTTGACGCTGGATGATTTTCAGACTGTCAGCGACCGGATTCCGTTGCTGGCGGACATGAAGCCCAGCGGCCGCTACGTGATGGAGGATCTGCAACGGGCGGGCGGCACACCGGCGGTGATGAAATATTTGCTTGAACAGGGATGGATTGACGGCGATCAAATGACGGTTACGGGAGAGACCGTGGCCGAAAACTTGGCCGGAATACCGGGGCTCAGAGACGGACAGGATGTCATTCTTCCCGTGGATAAGCCCATTAAAGCCACGGGGCATATTCAAATCCTGCGGGGATCCCTGGCCCCCGACGGCGCTGTGGCGAAAATCACCGGCAAGGAGGGGCTGCGCTTCGCCGGCCCGGCCCGGGTGTTTGACTGCGAGGAGGATATGCTGCTGGGGCTGGAAAAGGGCAAGATTCAAAAAGGGGATGTGGTCATTATTCGGTATGAAGGGCCCAAAGGCGGACCGGGCATGCCGGAGATGCTGACCCCGACCAGCGCGATCATGGGAGCGGGACTGGGTAAAGATGTCGCGTTGATCACCGACGGGCGGTTTTCCGGCGGCAGCCATGGCTTTATTGTCGGGCATGTCACCCCGGAGGCTCAGGAAGGGGGCGCGATCGCCTTGGTGAAAGACGGGGATACCATTCTTATTGACGCGGAAAACAATCTCTTGAATGTGGACGTTTCCGCCACCGAATTAAACCAACGGCGGGAGGCGTGGACAATGCCCCCCTATAAGGCGGATACGGGCACGCTGTGGAAGTTTATTAAGAATGTGCGTAGCGCCTCGGAAGGGTGTGTGACCGACGCGTGACCGCCGCCGCGGGGGTTTGGTCATATCGATCCATGCGGGTTAAACGTGAATCGGAGCCCCTGATGTAGTCACTTTGTGCCACGTTGTCAACATCCGTTTCATCACCATTTGGCAACGTCACCACTAACGGGCGGCGGTACGCCGCCGCTGAAGTGATTGGTTGGCTTCCATCTTTCCGCCTTTTTTTCGTTGTCGTTTTCGTAATCGATCTTCTTCCTTTTCGTGGCCCCCCCCCCGGTTCGATTACGATGACGACAACCGCTTCGCTGACAACGACAACGAGCAGGTCGATCAGGTCGCGCCATCTGGCGCTCATCCCATCTCCCAGCAAACGCCACCATCACCAGCGGCTGAAGCGTAGCGGAAGCCGTCTGGTGCATGGACTGTTTCGAATCCGGTTTTTCTCTCGCCAAGGCGCAAAGCCCACAAAGGAAAGTCCGACGTTCAGTTCAGGCATTTGCTTTTTTCTGTCGTTAGCCTATAGTGTTTACGAACCCGGGGTGTCGGTACGGCCGTTGGTGGCGGTCACTTTGAACGTCGCAGCCCCGGGCCTTTCTTTATCAGCATCGAATCCATCTGAACCCGCTTTGGCGCGAGCGAACTGACGAAACAATCAACAGGTCCCCAAACTCCCCTCTTGCCTGCGGATGTTATTCTACCCCGCATGGAGAACCCTGCAACCACATAACCCCTTCGACGGGGTCACCCACATTGGGCGGATCCCCATTCAGAAGGTCAGCGCGTGCGAAAACGGGAATCGAATATTCCGGCGGCGCGTCCGATTCCGCCAATGATCCGCGCAACATAAGCACATCATACCGCAGAAAGGGTATCCCGTCGAGAGAGACCCTTTCGATCACTGTAGCCGGGCCATGGAATTCGATGTCATCCACCACCTTGTCCTTCGCTATCATGGAAACAAGGCCTCTCATATCCACGTCCACGTAGGTAATGTCGCCGGGAGTCAGATCTGGGTTTTCCTCCAGCATAAGTTCCCGGTGCCATTCCAACAGTTTCCCCTCCGTGATCCGTTTCGTCCCCAGCGTGGTGCGTCCAAGGCAATAGGCAAGGCCGGCAAGCCTGATGTCGTAAGTCCTTCCGATTCGGTACAGTCCCCGTCGAAGAAAATACGTCGGGTCGAAGAAGCCGATCATTGCCCCCCATTCGGTTGCGGCCACAATCTGGGCTTCAATGCCGTTCTGCCATTCCAAGACGTCCAGTATCTCCAGGGGGACGGGCGTGCCGAGTGGCAGACTGGGATAGAACGACCATACGCTGAGTTCCTTGGCATCCACCGTCTCCTGCGCACCAAGAACCATCAGTTGCAGTTCCTTGCCCTTTGGGAAAGCCATGGCAAACGCCTTGTGCGGCAATTCCTTGCCGAAAGGGTCGGAGTCGTAGTCGCGGTAGCCAACCACTTCCGCCTCTTCGGTGGTCACGCGGGGAAGCTGCTCCATGGCTTTCTCAACATCGCCCAATGCGGCGTCCCAGTGGTCGCCATGCCCCTCCACAGCATTATAGCGCGGCTTGTCCGGTGGGGTATTCATTTCCTTGGCATCGTCTTCCGGCAAAGGCGGCGGTGGAATTTCGCCGGTCTCCCTGTATTCGGATGGCGTCAGATTGAACAAAATGTGCTCCAGCGCCGCAGGGGCGTATCTTCTCTCCAATTTCAGGAGCCGTTTTTCGGCCATGTCCGGCGGCTCATCCGATTCCACCGGAATATGCTGGAAAACCGTCCACCTTTGGTTCCTGTTGTACCGGGCTTCGGTCTGACCCGGTGCCGTCAAATTCAACCCGGCCCGAACTTGGAAATCGGCGTTGCCGATGAGTTTTTCGATCATGACCAGATCCCCGAAAGGAATCCCGTCAATGAAATCCTGGTAGGCTTTCCAGGGCAGTGGCTTTGACCGGGAGTACGCATTGAAAAATCTAAATCCCGCTTCCGTTTGTGGATGGGCGGCCAAGTCCGCGAGGGACACGCCATTTTTGGCCGCGTAAGCGCCCATCGCGTCACGGCGGTCCTGCCATTGGGCGCGGTGCAAGCGAATAAATTCCCAGACTAGATCCCGCCGGGACGGGAATATGTACGCGTCTTTCAAGGTGCTCTCCGTTCAGAGTGATGAAGCCGTGGCAATCCACTCTTTTCTCAATGTATTTTGGAGCCGTATATCTCAATCAACAGATCGACGAAAAGTGAATCCAGCGTGGCGGGATCTTTGGTGTGGGGTTGGGGTTGGCTTTCAGGCGCCAGCCGCGACAATTCACCGGCGACGAAATCGGAGATGGCGGGAATGCGCGGTCCCTGATCGAGCTCATGCCCGGCTGTTTTGCAGGCCAGAAGTCCGTCGATGGCCTGGCGCAGGGACGGATCATCGACCAGGCGCTCGACGAGAACCCCGAATTCCGTCGGCACAACGCCGAATCCGCGCTCGATCCACAAGCAGGCCAGAACCGGGCGTAGCACGTAGAAGTATTTTTTGACCCAGACGGTGTCGCCTTGAAGATACTGCCGGTGATTGCCGCGGGCCATGTGCAGATAGTGGTACATGCAGGAAGCGGGGGCGTAGTAGGATGGCAGGAGTTCCCGCAGCCGGGCAACCGCCGGGCCAACCTCCCGGTAGACAATCGGTGACTGTAGCCATTCAAGCAGAGGGGGATTGGACTTGCGAAACAGTTCAAGCGCCTTTGGCAGATCCCAACCCGATATGTCCAGATCGTCGGGCTGGCAGATGCAATCGAGTCTTTTGACTCATTAGTATCCGCTGATGCCAGTCTCCGTCCAGTCATGCCGCCACCAGTTGCCTGACATGGATCTTCGGGCTGCGCTGTTCCGCCTGCCAAAGATCATACTGAACCTGCTGGTTCAGCCAGCTCTCCGGAGAGGTGCCGAAGGCTTGTCCCAGGCGGATCGCCATCTCCGGGCTGATTCCGGCCCGGCCGTTGAGAATCGCCGAAAGCGTCTTGCGGGCGACGCCGAGCGCCTTGGCGGTCTCGGTCACGGAAAGACCCAGCGGATCCAGGCACAGCTCCCGCAAAACTTCGCCCGGATGGGGTGGATTGTGCATTCTCATAGTCATCGTCTCCTAATGATAGTCCTCGTAGTCAACATCGGCCGCATCCGCGCCGTCAAACACGAAGGTGACGCGCCAGTTCCCGCTCACGGAAACAGCCCATGCGCCTTTTCTCTTTCCCTTCAACGGGTGCAGCCTGAGTCCGGGAAGGGCCATGTCTTGTGGTGATGTGGAAGCATCGAGGCGGGCAAGTATCAGCCTGATTCGCTTCTCGTGCTTCGCCTGGATGCCCGCCGTTGTGCCCTTTGTGAAATATTGCTCAAGACCACGATGGCGAAACATCTTTATCATAGCACCAATGTAACGCGTAACGTGTCGCGTGTCAAACGCGACTGGACATATCTATGGCCGCTGGAATGGATCGGGCAACTCCGGGTGTTGGGCTTCCCACTCTTTCTTCGCCGCCATGCACTTTAGATTTCCAGAATGTCCTGCCACGCCACGACGGTTGATTCCCAGCGCCGCGCCCAAGCTCTACCAGATGTCCCATGTCCAGAATGTGCGGGGATCTTCCGGCTTGACGCGGCCGTCACGGCGACGCTTTTTGACCTCGAAATACCGCGACAGGCCAAAAAGTGTCACGATCAGCCCGTTGAAACCCATCACCAAAACGTATTGCATTTCGGGTGACAATTCATCCATAACGCTCACCCTCCAGTTCGCGGGCGTGGCCCAGCACCGCGAGGGTGGAGAGCAGGTCGGCGACATCGGTGACTTTGGCGCGGGTGAAACGGCCGGCGACTTGTTTCGCGGTCAGCGCGGCCGCGGAGTCCGCGAGGACGGCGCGGACGGCCTGCACGCGTTCGGACGTGGAAGTTGGCCAGGGCCGTTTTTCCGCGGCGGCCGCGGCGGCCGCGGATTTCGCCGGTTCCGACAGGTCCAGGCCGAGGGACTGCTCTTGAATCCCGGCCTTGGCTTTCTGGTAGTCGGGGCGCAGCCAGCGGATAACGCCTTGTGTTTCTTCCTCAGCGCGCTCAGCGTTGAGCTGAACCAGGCGCGTGAGTATTTCATCGTCGGCCAGATCGACCGGCCAGCCGTAGGCGGCGGCCACGGCGGTGTCCAACTCGTCGTGCAGATTTTTCAGGACAGTCACCAACCCCTGCTCGTGAATCTTCTTTTCCTTGGCAGTCAATGCACTGGGGTTTCGCACCCCAGACCCCGCGCCGGGGCGTCCAGACTCCCCGGCTTGTCCCGCCGAAGCTTCCGAGCGAAGGCGGAACCCCTCATCCTGGTTTGCGGACTCCCCCTGGAGCGTTTTCGTCCCGAAAACATCCGCGTCGTCAACTTGGGATGTCCCGGCAGGCGAAACGGATGCATCCGGGACGGATGCGCTCCAGCCCGTTTTCCTGGATGCGACGCGGTCTTGTTTCGTCAGCGATGAGGCCATCAACCGGAGCTTTTCCAGGACGTTGTACATGTCGGTGAGTTTCAGCTTGGGATGCAGGGCCTGCCGCTGTTTGCGGTGGGCGTCCAGACGTTCCGCGATCCCCGCGATTCTCGCCCGCTGCTCGGGCGTCGGATCGGGAAATGGGAATGCTTCAAAACAAGTCGTTTTTACGTAAACAGGATCATTTCCAACTCCCAACCGACTGCCTGATTTCACCGCCCATAAAACGTGGTGTTTTGAAGATAATACTCCAAGAGTAAACGCGTCATCCGAGGCGATATTCACCAGTTTGTTGTCCGGCAGAATGTCTTTGTCCAGAAAGATGAAGAACCGGTGTTTGCTGGTTTCGACCGTCGCGATGTAGCGGGAGAGACCGACAACATGTTCCCTCCATTCCGGGCGAGGACGGCCAAAGAGCCACCAGTTGTTTCTTATTTGCCGGTCTCGGTTTTGATCGCGCTCCGGTTTGACCCGTTCGGCCACCCACTGGTAGACTTCCGGGAAGCGGTCGCGGGCCTGTTCCGCGGTTAAGCCGAAGAGATCGATCACCATGACCCCGCGGGGGGTGGCGGCGATGTCCCGCCCGTTGCGGTAATGACGGATGTGGTTTTCCAAGCCGGGCACACGCCCCAGCCCCAGTTGCGTGGATTCGTCCCAGGTGACAATAAATCCCGAACCAAAAAGGCAGACTCCCCGATTACTCAAGTTTTCGTTCGCTTTCAACGGCGCCGCGCCCGCGATGTCCGCGCCGATGGTGAGGTCGGCATTGATGGCGCCGCGTCTGGTTGTGAGTTCGACATCGTAGTGGTCGCCGTCAGTGGTGTTTTCTTTCGCGACCGTCGCGAGAACGCCGGGGGCGGGCCCCGGAACGCCGACCGTCATGGCGATCCGCACCGCCGCCCCGTCGCCCGCATCCACCCAGGGATGATCGGGAATGGCGAAGGCCAGGGAGAGGGGAAAAGTGGGTATGGGGGTTGGGGTGTGGGGTGAGTTGTGACTCGCCGCAGGCGACGGCCCACGGGTTGCGGGATGTGCGGGCGGGACTCCGTCCGCGGATTCCGCAACCCCTTGGTGAGGGGTCCCCGCACGTGCGGGGCGGGGGTTCGGGGGCAGAGCCCCTGACTCTTCGCCTTCCAGATGCTTCTCAATCGTTCGGCGGTTGAATTTCTGGCGCAGACTGTTGGTGGTGACGAAGCCGAAACGGCGCGCGGACTCCGCGCGGACGTGTTCGGCGGCGTGGTTCCACCAGTACATGACGAAATCGGAGGATTCCGGCATGTCGGGATGGGCCTCGCGCACGGCTTCGGTATAGCCGTCCCCGAGCGCCTCACGCATGTGGGAGGCGCCGATAAACGGGGGATTGCCGATGATGAAATCCGCTTTGGGCCAGGCGGCTCGGCGGGGATTGAGGTAGTTGAGCACGGGGACGCGGGCGGCTTCGTCGGGCACCTCGCGTCCGGTGACGGGATGGGGCCTGGTTGTCAGCCCGTCCCAGCGGGTGACCGGCTGGCCGCCGCCGTCGATCGCCGGTTCGGCGGTGTCCCATTCAATCAGCGCGTCCCGGCATTCGATATTATGAAAATTGCGGATGATCGGCTGGGGTGGCTGGACCGCGCCGCGGTTGCGGTAATGCCATTGCAATGTGCCGATCCAGAGCACGAGTTCGGCGATGGCGGCCGCGCGCGGGTTCAGTTCGATGCCGAGTAACTGACGCGGATCGACAGTATGCCCGAGCATATCCAGAACGCCTTGACTTTCGCCGAGGCCGTCGAGCATGTCGAACACTTCCCCCTCGATGCGTTTAAGGTGTTCCAGCGTGACATAGAGGAAATTGCCTGATCCGCAGGCGGGGTCGAGCACGCGGATCTCGCACAGCCGCCGGTGGAAGGCATGAATTTCGTTAATAGCCTGTTTTCGCTTGTCAAGAGCAATTAGACTGACAACCGCGGCCTGTACGGATTCCCATTCCGACCGCAACGGGTCGACAAGAGTTGGCACAACAAGCCGTTCGACATAGGCGCGGGGAGTGTAGTGCGCCCCGAGTTTATGGCGTTCGCGGGGATTGAGCGCCCGTTCCAGCAGGGTGCCGAAAATGGCCGGCTCGACATCGCGCCAGTCGCACTGGGCCGCCTCGATGAGTAACAGTAACTGATCCCTGGTCAACGGCAACGCCGCGCATTCCGCGAAAAGGCCGCCGTTGAACTGTAATACAGGTTGCCGCAGGCTGGTGGAAAACCCCCCGGTATTCATTTTTGACCAGAGTTCCTCGACCATGGGACCAAAATGCTCAGGGACTTCCCGCAAACTTTCAAGCAGGCGGGTAAAAGCCCCTTTCGGCAGTAACCAGACATCTTCCGCGAACATGGTGAACAGGCAACGCATGAGAAACGTTGATGTCGCGCGGGGATCATGCCCATCGGCTTCAAGCGACATGGCGAGTTTCGCCAGCCGGTCGGCGATCTCGCGGGTGACTCGGGCGCTGCGACGGGAGGGATCCAGATCGACCGGCGCGCTCCATACTTTTTTAAGTCGTTCCCGCGCCTCTTCATTCTCCAGATCACGCAGAAAGATCCGGTGCCCGCCGGGAGCGGGAAACGGGACATACGTTCCGCCCGTGCAAGAGAATTCCGAATAAAGTTCGATGGTGTGACCGACATCCACGACGATGATAAAGGGCGGCCGTCCTTCGGCTTCGGGTAACGCGCGGACATATTGATCCGCCTGCCCCTTCGCCCGCAGCATCGCCTGATCCCAGGCGCGGGTGCCGCGTTTGGCGGTTCCTTTTTTCAGGGCCGCCTGTAACTGTTTTTCGACAGTGGAGAGAGGTTCGGCGGCATCCGCTGGCGTGTCCGCTCCCTGTTTCGCTTCAAGCACAAAACAGCCGCGTTTATAGAGATCGATAAACCGTGTGGTTTTGCCGCCCTGTCCATCCTGAAATTCGACGGATCGTTCAAAGACATAGGCGTTCCGGCTGTTATCGGGTGTCGCCGGATCGGGGCGGGGGGTGTCAATGACAGCGCACAGCTCTGAAAGAAAAAGCTGATAGTTGGCGCGTTCCGCCGCCCCGGAGGTTTCCCACCGCTCGATAAATTGTTTGATTCCCGCCGCGTCCATAGGGCTCCCATACGTGTCAAGCGAACCGTAGCCTCACGTCCGAATTAAGATGCAGGAGAAAACGCTTTTTGCAAGCAAAATAAACCCCGCCATAGATGAAAAGTCGTAAGAACCCAACACCGTTCCGCCTTATTGAGTGTGGCTTTTAATCATTACACGCAACCATTTCCCGTTTTTAGCATCAAAACCGATATGTTTATTTTTCCTGGATGTAAAGGACAAAAGGAACTTTGATATGGGAATCAGGTCTTTTTTCGCTCCGGTTGACCGAACCCCGGAAGAGACGCGCGTGTCCATCCTGCCCGCTCAGGTCAAGAAGTTGGCTGATTTGGGGGCGGAGGTGGTCATTGAACGGGGACTGGGCGCCCGCCTGGGTGTCCCTGATCAGGCTTATGTTGACGCCGGCGCCACGCTGGTGTCCGAATGGGATGAAGGGTTAAACCAAGCCGACGGAATCCTCGCGCTTAACCCGCCGGATCGTGACTCCCTTTTAAAAATGGATCAGACTAAAATCCTGATCAGTTATCTGCATCCGTTCCAACATCCGGACGTGGTTGACAGTCTGTGTCAGGCTAAGGCGAAAGCCTTGTGTATGGAGCTGATTCCCCGCACCACATTGGCCCAGAAAATGGACGCCTTGAGCTCACAGGCCAGTCTGGCGGGATACGCCGCCGTGATTCTCGCCGCGGAGAAACTGGACCGTGTTTTCCCGATGATGATGACCCCGGCCGGCACGCTGTCGCCCGCCCGGGTCCTGATCATCGGCGCCGGGGTGGCGGGTCTGCAAGCTATCGCCACCGCGAAGCGCCTCGGGGCCCGGGTGGAAGCGTATGACACGCGGCCGCAAGTGGCGACGGAGATCACATCACTGGGAGCGAAGTTCATTGATTTGGGCGTTTCGGGCGAGCAGACGGATCAGGGGTATGCGAAAGCTCTCACCGATGACCAGATCGCCGCCCAGCGCGCCGCCCTGGCCAAACACTGCGCGCAGGCTGATATCATTATCACCACAGCCGCGGTTTTCGGCCGGAAGGCGCCGGTCATTATCACTGAGGAAATGGTCGATGGCATGTCTCCAGGTTCTATCATCATCGACGGGGCCGCGGAAACCGGTGGCAATGTGGCCTGCTCGTCTCCCGGTGAGGAGGTGGAGCGAAACGGGGTCCGCGTGATCGCGTTGAAAAACCTGGCGGGCCGTGTCCCGGTGAACGCCAGTGACATGTATTCAAGTAATCTGTGTCATTTGATCACCCATTTTTGGAACAAAGAAACTAAGGAAATGCGCCTTGATGAGTCCGACGAGATTATGGCCGGGTGCCTGGCTGTTAAAGACGGGCGAATAACCAGTGACCGGCTGAAACACCTTTTAGGAAAAGCGTAGAGGTACGAATATGTTATTGTTTTTCACATTTGTTCTGGCCATTTTTCTCGGTGTCGAGTTGATCAGCAAGGTGCCTTCAAAGCTCCACACACCGTTGATGTCCGGATCCAACGCGATTTCCGGGATCACCATTGTCGGGGCCTTGATGGCTTTGAACACGGACAGCGAGGGGATCCTCATTGTCATCGGTGTCATCGCTGTCGCCCTGGCCACGATCAATGTGGTGGGCGGGTATTTGGTCACCGACCGCATGCTGGCCATGTTTAAGAAGGGGGAATAGAGAGATATGAACGCCACCGACGACATCCGCGGATTCGCTTACATCGCCGCCGCCGTGTTATTCATCTACGGGCTGAAAATGCTCAGTTCGCAAGGCACCGCCCGACGCGGAAACCTTGTTTCATCTGTCGGCATGCTGGTCGCCGTGGTGGCCACCTTAACTGTGAAAGGGCTGGCTTTTCATTGGATCGCTCTGGGCGTTGTGATCGGGGCGGGTGTCGGGGCGGTCGCGGCGCTGAAAGTGAAAATGACATCCATGCCGGAAATGGTCGCGTTGTTCAATGGGTTCGGGGGATTGGCCAGTTTACTGGTCGGCTGGGCTGAATATCTCCGGCATCCAGAGTCCTCAACGGGCACCTTAGCCGCCGTTGTTTTGACCGTCCTGATCGGGGGTGTCACATTTACCGGCAGCATGATCGCTTACGCCAAACTGGCGGAGGTTATCAGCGGCAAGCCGGTACTGTTCCGCGGGCAGAAAATTCTTAACGGGATCATCCTTTTGGCGGCGCTTGTCATTGGCGGACTGTTCGCCTGGCAAGTGGCGCTGCCCGTTCCGGTGGCGCTGACAATCGTCATCGCGCTGGCGGCTGTTCTGGGTGTCACGTCGGTTATTCCCATTGGCGGGGCGGATATGCCTGTGGTGATCGCTCTGTTAAACAGTTATTCCGGTTTGGCCGCCTGCGCCGCGGGGTTTGTGATTGGCAACACCGTCCTCATCGTGTCTGGCAGTCTGGTGGGCGCCAGCGGGATCATTCTCACGGGTATCATGTGCCGGGCGATGAACCGTTCTTTAGCCAATGTGCTGTTCGCCGGCGTGGGCGCCACGGTACAGAAAAAAGCCCAGGGATATCAGGGGGAGGCGAATCCGGTCAGCATTGAAGACGCGTATCTTATTCTTGAAGCGGCTGGCAGTGTGGTGATCGCGCCGGGCTACGGGATGGCGGTCGCCCAGGCCCAGCATGTGGTCCGTGAGTTGGGAGAATTATTGGCGAAAAATGGCTGTGACGTGCGCTACGCCATCCATCCCGTCGCCGGCCGCATGCCCGGGCACATGAATGTGCTTCTGGCGGAAGCCAATGTGCCCTATGAACAGTTGGTCGAACCGGGTGATGTCAATCCCCAAATGGCCAACTGCGATGTGGCCATGGTTATCGGCGCGAACGATGTGGTCAACCCGGCCGCCCGGGAGGATGAAGGCAGCCCCCTTTACGGCATGCCCATCATTGATGTGGACAAGGCCGGGACGTGCATTGTGCTCAAACGCAGTTTGAATCCGGGGTTCGCCGGTGTGGACAATCCGCTTTTCTTCAACGACAACACCCGGATGTTGTTTGGTGACGCCAAAGCCTCCATCAGTGGACTCGTGGCTGAATTCAAAGACGCCTAGCCTCGCCGCTCAACGAAGCTGGAACTGGATGGTTTTCACGGCGCGGACTTTGACGGGTTTTCCCCGGTGACGCGGCGCGGTGAACCGCCATGTGTCAGCCATCTCGAGAACGGCCTGGCGGAAAGCCGGATGGCCGGACACGCTGAGGATGGTCATGCGGTCAATACGGCCGGCTTCATCAATCAACAGCTCGACCCGAACATCCCCCTCGATCTTCCGGCGCCTGGCGATTTCGGGGTAGGAGGGATTGAGACCGGTTATTTCCACGGGCGGTTGATCAATATCCCCCGTCAGCATGGGGGTGTCGCCGGCTCGCGCGGACTCCTCGCCCGGCCTTGAACCGCCGGGCTGGGGATCGGTCATCGGCGGCGCGGGCGGCGCGGCCGGGACGGGATCCGCCGGTGTGACAACGGGGACCACGTTGTCAAAGAAAAGCGGCACTGGCTGAACTGGCGACAGGGGCAACGGCGGAGATGTGGTGTCCGGCACGGCCGCTGACACGTCCGGGCGCCGCTGGTCGGAAGGCGCTTCATCGGCGGGCCGCGGTGTTTGATCCGGGGATAGGTTGACGATGGCGACCGTCAACTCCCTCTGAGCGGGGAGGGGCGCCGGTTCCTGGGAAGACAGGCGGTTGAGGTGAACGAGCGACATGTACAACAGGGCGTTCACCAGACCGGCCACAATGACCGCTGTTAAAAATTTACCCAATAGGTGTGTCCGTTTTCTGTGATGGTCAAAAATTAATCCTGTCCTGTTCCGGGCGTGTGGCGATCGCCAGCCGCTCCGCTCCCGCCTGACGGGCGATGTCCAGCACGTCCACAAGATGGCGGGCGGCGGTGTCCTGATCCGGAACGATGATGACGGAGCCTTCCGGGACGGACCGTAAAAACCTCTCCACCGCCGCTTTGCAGCCAGCCTCGTCAACGAAAGATCCATCAATAAAGCGTTGGCCGCTTCCGGTCAGGACGATGCGGAGCTGGCTGGTCCGCAGGTTGACAGAAGAGCCCGCCGCCGGTTGATTCACGGGAATGCCCTGATCTTTGAGCAGGGTTGTCGTGGTTAAAAAGAAAATGAGCAGAATAAAGACAATGTCAATCAACGGCGCGATGTCAACCGCGACGGAGGTGTCCTCTGTCTCGCCATATTGCCGCACGGATTCAAACATTGTCGGCGGTCTCCGTGTTCACGTCATCGGACAATTCCTTTAATCGCCAGGCGCAGTGGGAAATTCCCCGCCGAATCCGGGCGGCGAGGACACCGTGAAGCAAGAGAATCGGCACCGCCGCGATCAGCCCGGCCTGCGTGGTCAATAACGCTTCTGAGATGCCCCCCGACAACAGCGTCGCCGAGCGGGTGGCTTCCGTCTCGGTCAAAGAGGCGAACGTTTTCATCATGCCCCGCACGGTCCCCAGCAGGCCTAAAAGGGGCAGTGACATGCCGATTGTGCCCAGAAAGGCGAGTCCCCGGTGCCAGTCCGCCGCTTCCCGGCGGATCAGATCCCGGCGGTACCGGTCCGTCAACGCCAGGCCCGCCGTCCGCCGCGCCCGCGCGCCGGCCGCCATGCGTTTAAACGGCTCTCGCAAACGGTCTCGGACATCGAACCATTTTAAGCACGCGGTCAGCCAACCCATGAATGACAGGCCGAGAATGGCGGCGAGAATCCAGTTAATGTGTGAGAGATCAGACATCTGACGTGTCTCCAGCCACCAAACCGATCAATAATTCCGCCGCCTGCCCTTCCGCTTGCCCGACCAAACGGTCAATACGGCCTCTGAACAGGCCTTGCAAAAGAAGAATGGGAATGGCGATGACCAGGCCGGCCGCCGTGGTCACTAACGCTTCGGAAATACCCCCCGCCAGTTGATGAGGGTTGGCTTGATTGAATGTCTTCAGCACCTCAAACGTGCGAATGATTCCGGTGACTGTTCCCAATAAACCCAGCAGCGGGGCGACCGCCGCCAAAATGGCCAAGCCGGGAAGAAATCGGCGTAAAACGGGCAGCTCGCGCAAAAACTGGCCTTGGATGGCGTCTTCCATCGCCTGCGCCCCGTGATGGCGTTCCCGAAGGCAGGCCGCCAGAATTCGAGCCGTGAAGCCCCGGCGGCTCAGAACAATCGCCTGGGCCGCGTCACCGCCGCCCTGACGGACTTCGGCCAGGACCCGTTCAGCCAGGTCAGGACAGGACGGGTTAAGCACGTAAAGCCGGAAAAGCCGCTCAATCACAAGACCCGCGGCGATAACCGCCACCAGAATCAACGGGATGATGACCCGGCCGCCCTCCTTCAAACGGGTCATGAGACTGGCTTTTTCCGTCGGCGCATAACTTCGCATCCGCCCGGAGATATCAAGCGGATAGGCTATGGTTACAGCTCTCTCGTCATCTTGGGCGGCCCGGACATATACCAAAGATTCCCATTCCCCGGAGGATGTGGCGCCGCTTTCCGCGGTTTGAATGAGCTGTTGAACGGTCGCGAGCATGCGGGATGTGATCGATGTCGGCACGGCCTCGGTCCATCGAAACCCGGCGGCGTCTTCAGGACTGGCTATTGTCAGGCCGACGCGGCCGTCTTTTTCAGTCACATAGGCGGCTGAAACATGCCCGATCGTGAGCAGGAACACAGCTTCTTTTTTCCCCGACGCGGTGCGTAACGGCATTTTTTGAAGACGCACTTCCGCGGCGTCGGCGAGAGCTTCGCTCACCGCCCCCCAGATCTCTCCGGCGGCGCGCGCGGTCGCCGCGGGATCCGCGTTTTCCGTCAGGGTCGACACCGCGGACCGGAGTTTTTCTTCTTGCCCGGCCCTGCCTGGCAATTCCGCCAAGTGAACGAGCAGGGCCGCCCCCAGTGACTGGATGTCGCCGAGTGTCGCCGCTAGAGACCGCCGCATCCTTTCGGCATGCGTCTTTTCGGTGTTCCAATCCCGCTCCAACGCATGATTCTTATCCTGCATTTCCCGGAGCTTGAGCTCTAATCGCAGGCGTCTGTCAGCCAACGCCTGGCGTTCCTCGAGTTTTTGGTTCAGGGTCTCCGCTTGTTCAATCCACACCGTTTGGTAGGCGACCGATTCCTTGGCCAACTGCTGGCGAAGCTGATTGACGGTCTCCACCGGATCAGGAACGGGAACTTGACTCCAACACGCCTCGGTGATGAGAAAAAAAGGGGCTAAGACACCGAGAAGAAACGACAGCGCATGGTTATTCGGAGGCATCTGGTTCTCCCTCTTTCGCGTCCGGCCGGATGACCCAGGGAATCCAGATTAACGTCGGGGGCTGCCGCCCCTGCAGGATGTCCAATCCCCTGATAAACGCCTGCTTCTCCCGTGGCGCCATGACCATGTCCCACGTTCCGGACCCCGTCGGTGACATGACCCCGATCGATTCTCTATCTTCAGACACAAAAAATTCCAGCGCCAGGCCAAGCCGAATCTGATACGCGTGAAGCTGCGTCTCATGATCATTCAATGACACAGGCGCGTTGGTCAATTCCGTGGACGACATCCGGGACAGACGGCGCCTCAACAAGTCGGTCAACTCCCTGACGGCTTTGTCGTGTTCGTCAAAGTCCGTGTCCGCCGGAGCGCCGGGGCCGGGCGCCGTTTGGTGATGATCCTCCCGGGCCGGGACGGGAGTCCGCGGCGGGCGGGAAGCGATTCCCGGTCGGGCTGCCATGGCGGCTGCCGCCAGTAAGTCACTCGTTGTCCGAACCCCGTCGGCCTGTCGCCGCCAGTCCGTTATCCGTCCGGCTGTTTCTTCCTGTTTCCGTTGTTCTTCCGCGATCAGTTTTTCCAGTCGGGAACAGTCCGACTCAATCTTGATCATGTCGGTTTCCAGTTGCTTGATTTGGGTGTCATGCGTCCGCGTCATCACAACGGTCTGTTGGCGGATATCCTCAATCTGCCGGGCGATGAGTTGCCGCTCAACAGCCCGCGGATCCGCCGGGAGGTCTTGAGCGGGGGTCATGACACCGATGAGGCAAACAGCCATAATCCATGGTGTCGAACGTGGTGACGTGATGTGGAATAAAGTCAAATGTTCCTCCGCTCACAGGCGTGTCGGGGTGTCGGGGCGAGTGTGAATCAATATGTGTCTCAATCGGTTTCAGTCAAGTCTGTATGATTACAAAATGACAGCAATTTACGTGCCATCCCGCGGGATGGCAAGATCAACCTTGTCCCGAACGTTGACGCTTCGCTGCCGATCCAGTTGGTCGGCCTCTCGTGCCTCAGCCGCTGAGTTTGCCGGTGGCTGATGAAAAATTGTGCAATCGGGCATAAATATTGGGCGCTCGGTCTCCATTCCATGGGTGTCCGCCTGTCAGACAGCCTGTCATTTTTAGTGTATCCATCTTTTAATCAATGCGTTAAAGCTTTTTTTCGCCGCTTGGTTTGGCGATTGCTAAAATTGAGCGCGCCCGGCATGTTGAAAACAAACCGCCGTGGTGAACATATTGGCTGTGGCGCGCGCGTCCAGCGGTAAAAAAATTAAACAGAAAGGAACACCTCATTGAAACTCTTCTCCGCTTTAATTCTTCTCTTATGTTCGGGGGCTCTCATCGCTTCAGGGGCCGAACCGGGACCCGCCCCGGTGGTTCTCTCGGACACGGTGGTTGTCGCCACCGGGTACACGAGCGAGCGGATGGCCATTCCTTACACGGTGCATCGGCTTGACGAGGATCACATGCGCCTTCGTCTGCAGGCCCCGATTCTTATGGAATCCCTGGACAGCGCGCCGGGTGTCATGCTGCAAAAAACCGGTAATGGCATGACCTCACCCTTTCTCAGGGGGTTCACATCCCAGAGGACAGTGCTCATCGCCGATGGTATTCGCTTGAATAACTCGTTCCTTCGGGAAGGGCCTAACCAATATTGGAACCAGGTCGACCCCTTTTTTTTCACGGGCCTGGAAGTGATGATGGGCCCCGCCTCGGTCCTTTATGGCAGTGACGCGGTCGGAGGCGTTGTTTACGCCACCAGCACACCGCTGACCCGCGGCGCCGCCGGTCAGGGGCTACAGTGGCATGAAGGCAGTGTCCTCGGGCGCTATTCAACGGCGGAACACTCGTTTTCTGAGCACATGGAAGCCGAAGGGGCTTTGAATGATCAGTGGTCATTGCGGCTGGGCGTGACCCGGCAGGATTTTGGCACGCTGAGAACCGGAGACACCACGGACAATCCGAATACCGGGTATGAACAGTGGGGGAGCAATCTCCGCTTAAAATATTGGCTGAATGATGACGCGGGCATTGTTTTCGGTGTGGACTACTTTGATCAGGATAACGTTGACCGGGTGCATCGGACAATCTATCATCAGGATTTTCACGGCACCTTGTCAAAAGGAAGCGCCTCAGACCAGCATCGGATTTATGACCATGACCGCCTGAACGCCTTCACACGCTATGAACTTCGCGACGGTGACGGGTTTTTTGAGGAGGTGGACGCGCAACTCTTTTATTCCCGGTTCGAGGAATATTATGTCCGCTATCGTGATCCGAAATCCGATCAATACCGGCGGACGGATATTGACACAGCCGGCTTCCGCTTACGCCTTCAAACACCCTCGCCGTTCGGCACGTGGAATTATGGCGCCGAGATCCAGCACGACTGGGTCGACGCGACGGGATATAATGTCGCCGGTGGTGTCCGGACAGACACCATTCAAGGGCTGGTCGCTGATGACTCCACCTATTTGACCATTGGCGCGTTTATCCAAAATGAAGCCAAACTGGCTGATGTCCTGAGCATGACCACTGGCTTGCGCTATGATTACGCGAGGATGGACGCGGGAACGGTCAACGTTGACGGTGTCGCTGGAAGCATGAAGGGCGAATGGCAATCCGTGACCGCCAGTTTGCGGTTTTTGGGGCGGGTGCTCGAAGACAACGTGTTAAATGTGTTCATCGGAGCGTCCCAGGGGTTCCGCGCCCCGAATCTTTCCGACGCCACCCGGGAGGATGATTTTGGCGGGGGCGATGAAAGACCGACAGCGGAGCTGGACGCGGAACGGTTTCTGACTCTGGAGGCGGGCTTCAAGCATCAAGGCGAAAAAACGCGCCTTGAACTCACCGCCTATCACACCTTTATTGAAGATAGAATCGGTCGCCTGAAGGGTCCGGATGGCGACGGCACAAAGAAAAACCTGGACAATGGGTACATTCAGGGACTTGAATGCTCAGCTGAATACTGGCTGCTTGACACGGTTGGCCTGTTCGGCCTGGCCGCTTGGCAGTATGGCGGCGAAGACACGTATAACGATCGGACCACGACACTCGGAACCGGGGATTATCCGATGTCCCGCGCGCATCCCTTGACCGGAGAAGCCGGTATCCGCTGGCGCAGTCCGGACCGCCGCTTCTGGGCGGAATGCGCGGTCCAGATGGCCGACAAACAGGATCGCTACGCGTTGGCCGAGGAAGGCGACAACCGATTCCCGCCAGGCGGCACTCCCGGCTACGCGGCGGTTCACCTGCGGGGAGGAGCCAGGATCACCGATGACACGGATCTGGCTGTCGCCCTGGAGAACCTGCTCGATAAAGAGTATCGTGTTCACGGATCCGGTGTGAATGAGCCTGGACGGAATCTGATTGTCACCCTCCGCCATCGGTTTTAAAGCCGTTTCGTCTGATCCTCAATATTTTACTGAACACCCGTAGGGCTGTGTTTCTTTCTCAGCGACAGGTTTGCCCGCGAGAAGGGCGTCCAGCGCCGCGGCGACATAGTTCTTGGCGCCTTTGATTGTCTTCGGATCCCAGGACCGCTGATCATCAATGGCGCCTTGGTAAGCGATGGTTCCCGCGGTGTCGATGACAAACAGGTGCGGGGTGGTTTTCGCCCCGTACAGTTTGCCGGTTTTGCCGTCAGCGTCCACGAGAATCGCAGTGCCCAGCGCCTGGGCTTCTTGACTTCGTTTCAGCCACTCTTCGGTCGTGAAATGGCCCTGTTTCCCCGGCGCCGACGAGCAAATAGACAACCAGATCACGCCTTGATCCGTGTATTTTTTCTGGAGAGCCTGCATGTTGCCGGCTCCATAATGTTTCTTCACAAACGGACAATCGTAGTTGGTCCATTCCAAGACAACGGTTTTACCCTTGAAGTCCGAGAGTGAATGCTCTGTTCCGTTAATATCCGTGAGTGTGAAATCCGGAGCGGGTTTGCCGGTCTCAACAGCGGCGGAAACCATTAATGAGAGGGCGCAGACGCCAGCCAAAAGCAGAGACTGTTTCATGATGTGTAATCCTTTTTCGGGTTGCCGGCTCACCGCGGCGGCTGGTAAAACACGCCGCCGGCCATGAAGCCGTTAGTGTATGTTAAAACCAGCCCGCAAATCAGCGGACTGAGGTAGGCAGATCTCATTGCAAATCAGGTATTGAATGCTGAGCTGTATCTCGGCGGCGGATCCGCTGACGGCCTTGTCGGACACCCGCAGGCGAAACCCCACGGAGAGTTCTTCTTCGTAACCGAATGTCACGCCCGACTCGTCTTCAAATCGTTCGGCTTCGGGTAACGGTGACAGATCCGCGGACCAGTCGTCCGGCAGAGAAAACGTGATGATCGGCGCCATGCCCGAATCACCGGGCGGATCGGAATAGGTGTGCCAGCCTTCAGCCAGTGAAATGATGAAACGTCCTGTCACGCTCGCGCCCGGCGCCACATCCGTCTCGTCAATCACTAACCGGGCGCTGGAAAGCGGTTCCTGTTGAGAACCGTCCGCCGGGCCGGGCGCCCCGTCACCCTTGTCTGAACAAGCGCTCAGAGACACCATCGCGAAACCAAAACCGAAAAGATGTTTAAACTTGATCATCATAGTCACCTTTTTCGTGTCAGACACGCCGACGGCCGACTTAGTTGCAGGGTGGGATGACGATATCGCGGAAGACAAACTGAACCCCATGTGATTGCCTTCTCCGGCGGAAAAACACTCCGCCAGAAAGCGGAAATCGCCCCTCCAGTACAACTGTGCTGAGCGGGCGAAAAAGCGGACTCCTCAGACAGCTTCCGCATGCCCTGTTTTTTTGTCCTATCGTGCTTGCGCTGACCCGCTTGGGCATCTAACTTAAGCAGTCGTGGCGATTGGGTGCCTGTTGAGTATGTATACGCCAGGAGAATCCGCGGGGCGGGGATGGCTTGAGATAGACCCCTGCCTTCTATCTAGATATGCTCCCGGATACGATCAAAAAAGTAAATCTCTTGCAAATGCACCTGTCCCGCCGTAGCCTCTTCGTGGGTCGAACAGGCATGGTAGTGTCCGTCCCCCGCGAAAATCGCGAAATTATCCAGTTCCGAATGCTCGGCGAACGGATCGTCCCCGATGCCGGCGCACTGCCTGACCAAGTCGGCGTTGACATCTCTGAGAAAGGCGAGACGGCGGGGACTTTTCAGAGCGTCGAAGAACTGGCTGACTTTAATAGGCTTGCCCACCACCAGATCAGCCTGCTGCACCCAGTCGCGCCCGCTCGCCACATTCGCCACCGCCCGCCCCACGCCGGAATACAGATGTTCAAGGTCGGAGATGGCGGCGCAGATTCTGGTGTTGGTTGAAGAGAAAAAAGCATTTTCAACCGGAGCGAAAAACCTGTCTTTAACGGTAAATTCAATGTGTTTTTTCATGCCTGAAAGATAGCGCAGAAGAACAACATTTCAAGCTGTAAAGACCTTACAGTAAAGGAGATAAAATTTATGACCAGGCCCCTCTCCACCCTTCCAAAATCAACCGGGAAGGCCCCCGCCGCCCTGTGTGACGCAAAACAAAGAAGCGTGAAACCCCCCCGTACCAGCTAAAAGATGAAGGCTCTCACGGGCCGCCAGAGGGCGTGTCATTAGTCATTGACAGAGTCAAAAAATCAACAGAATCCAACACCGTTCTTTTACCAGCTAAAAAATCAAGGCTTCCACAGCTCGCCACAGGGCGCGTCATTAGCCATTGGCAGAGTCAAAAAATCAAAAGAACCCAACACCGTTCGGAGATCTATAAATAACCTGTCCCTTTATTTCGCTGTAGATCAAAAGCAGTCGTCTTGACCGCTTTCTGCTCGTCCTTGGTCAGCTTTGTCAAGCTGTCTGTAAATGTGTCGGATATTCGGAATTGCATGATTTAAGGGGACTCAGAGTCCGCATCCTCCGCTTTGGCGGCCTGTTCCAGCTCCTTGAACTGCCGGTCGAAGTCCGACTCGAAGAGCCGGTCCTGGACAATGCGGAACTTCTCGAATTCGCTTTCGGCGTGGGCCTTGGCAAGCTCTGCCGAAACCTTTCCGGCATCCCGAAGGATTTCCCGGTCCCAGAGTTTCAGGAAACCAGCCAATCTTTTTTCCCAGTCGGCCATGGTCATAGGAAATCTGCGCATGGCCTGCAGCTCCGCCATGTCAAGATAGGCGGACACGATGCGCTGCATCTGGCCTAGCTCGAATTCCGAGAGGTAGTTCTTGGCAATAGAGACATCGTATCGGTGAATTTTTCCTTTGGGTGCGCCCTCCCAACTGGTCAGGCCCATGTTCTCCCTTCGGTGATCAGCACGGTCCACGACGACCTCCGCCGCTGTCTGTCCGTGGATGGCATAGTGCAGCTTGTTCTGCACGGCGGCAAAGAAGCGTTTGGTGGCCGTAGCGGAAGGGTCGTAATCCAGGGCGGTGGCGTAGATGTCGGTGATCTTCTGGTAGAACTTGCGCTCGGAAAGCCGGATCTCCCGGATCTTGTCCAACTGGCGCTCAAAGAATTCGTCGGTCAGGATGCCGCCATGTTTAAGGCGTTCCACATCCATCGTCCAGCCCTGAATGGTGTAGTCCTTGACAATCTGGTTGGCCCACTTGCGAAATTGCACTGCCCGCTCGTTTTCGATCTTGAACCCGACGGCGATAATGGCCTGTAGGTTGTAGTGCTTGACCTGGTAGTTCTTGCCATCGGCGGCAGTTGTTAAGTACTGCTTAATAACTGCCCCCTCTTCCAGTTCGTTGTCGGCAAAAATCCGCTTCAAATGCTGGTTGATGGCCGGCACCGAGACATCGTAGAGCGTGGCCATCATCTTCTGCGTCAGCCAGATGTTTTCGTCTTCATAGCGCATCTCCACGCTGGCTTCCGAGCTGCCGCCGGCCGCGACAAAGGTGAGATACTCCGCCGCCGAGCTGCGGATCAACGCATGCTGGTCTGGATTTTTTTTGCCGTTTGATTTCTTCATCGTCATCTTCTTGTATTCACGTCAGGTTGCCCGCTCTTGCCCAATCCAATGCTTGATCCGACCCGGCTTTGCGACAGCGATAAAAAGTGAATCAGAGGACCGTCCTTGCGTCTACAGCCGTTGCTTTTTGCCGGGATTGTCGGCGACATCCGACCATTTGCGAACTCCGCAAAGCAAAGCTTTCAGGTGTGCCAAAAATTACGTTTTAGCCAAACTTTTAGCACGATAAAGTCAAATTAGAGGAGCGACCCGCTCCTACTTCATGTCACCTCCGCACGTCTTTTCACTTCTTTTCCTTGAGACCGATAAAACAGTCCACGATTCTGAGACTGTTTTCTTACCATATCGCATGATTTTTCCCATGCAATCTATAAACAACCTGTCCCTTTATTTCGCAAGTAGTTGACGGCAATCGATTGTCTCGGAAAAGAAGTAGTCGCGTTCAATGCGAAGGCATTGCACAGAACTTTGGTGGCATTTCCCGGTCTTAACGCTCTGTTCCTGTAGCTCAACAAGCACTGTCCTAAGGTCCGAAATTTCGTGAGCGTTCAGGTCAGAGTTCGCGTATCTTTGCTCAATGTGAGAGGCAACACTCTTGGCATGGGCCTGATGCAAGAGAGCGACGTGAGGGTTCAAGTATATCTCTCGTTCCATTAGTCGGCTGAAACCATCCAATTCCCGGAGCAACGCATTGGTTTGCTTGGCCGCAATCTCGGGACCTGACTTCTCAAGATTTAGGAAGACACGACGTAGGTCCAAGTGCATGATAACTGGCGTATACATCGAGTCCAGCGACAGGTAACACACCTGCCTGATTCGCTGGAATATGCGCATAAGGTTCACCCGCTTTTCGTTTTGACCGGAGTTGTTGTCAGCGAAAAAGAACCGGAACAAACTCACTAGAGTGTCAACCAGTGTCTTGTTCCTGCCCCAGTATCGGTACAGGAAAAAAAGGGAGAAAACCTTGTGCAAATCGTAGATACGCCCCCCCTCCACTATTCCTGTCACATAGGGTAGGCAGTCTTTGTCATGGTGCCCATTGCGGGATAGCAAAGCACTCCTGAGCTGTTTGTTGGCCCGGAGGGCGCGCAAGACTCCGGCTTCAGTAGCAAACGTCTCCCGCAGGTGCCCCATGTTGACCAATAGCACGAGACACTGGAGTGCGTCCGCTCGTAAGCGTCACACCTGACCCATCTAAAATTCGCGTTTTCCGCATATAAAGTAAT
>JAVVEH010000058.1:0-23703 GCA_032251435.1 Lentisphaeria bacterium
GCAATATTATTCAAGACGAATTCAATTAAAAGATGGGGCAGGTGTGACGCTTACAGCGAACGGTGGGTTCCGAGCATCATCGCCCAGGTTGAGAAAAGACGGACCGGTCATGAGCCGAATACAGATGAAAAGGAGAAGCAGAATGACGACGCGTAAGGCACTGATCATAATCAACCCGGGGGAAGAAGGAGCGAGGAACTACTGCGAGGGAGTCTTTGAAGACTTGAAGAATCTCAAGACTTATCTTGCCTCCCCCCAAGGCGGGGCGTGGCAATCTGGCGAGATCATTGAGCGGACCCGACCATGTTCCTCTCTGGTGCGGGGGGATATCCAGAAGCTAGCTTCTGCCGATTATTCCCTTGTTGTCTTTAGTGGACATGGATATGTCCAATCAGAGACCGGCCACACAATCCTTGAACTCAAAAGCGGCGAAATACTTGATGAGATGGAGCTGCGCGCCCAAAGCACGCGCAGAACAATCATACTTGACTGCTGCAAGGAGGTATATGACAAACAGGGGCGGAAGATCAAGATGGAGAGTTTTCAATTCAGTGTCATGCATAAGGCTGCCGAAAGCCTCGCAATGAATCCTGTCCAGTGCAGAAAGGCATTTGATCTAGCCGTGAGTAAATGTGGCCACGGCGTCATCGTTCAGCACTCCTGCAAGCCGGGGCAGAAGTCTGGGGACAATGAGGTAAAGGGTGGCTTCTACATCTCCAGTTTACTTGAGTCTGCGGAGGAGTGGGTACAGAACAACTTCTCTAGCGTGAAAGACAACCAGTACAGGCCTTTCTCCACTGTCTCTGCTCACCTAGCCGCCAAGCCAAAAACCGCAGAGAAAGCGGGTGATAGGCCACAGACTCCGTACATTGAGAAACCCAAGAGTGAACCCTATTTCCCCTTTGCGGTAGTGACTCAGTGAATCAGGGCCCAAGAGAACAGATGGCAACTGACTCAGCTGGCCCCATGTGTACCGCCGAGTCAGTCCTACTTTTTGCTTTTATCGAGGCAGGAAATTCGAGGCAGTTGGTGCGGAATTCGCAAAAAAGTCGGCAGGGCTGGCATAGCTTTTTAGGTAAGGGCTCGTAGTCAATGACCTCTGATTATATCATTCAATTTCTCCCCATCATCTGCATTGCTTTCAGCGCCTTGATCGGGGCGTTCGGCTACTTGTTCAAGCTCGGGTTTGAGCACCGGCATTCCGCGCGACCTTGGTTGCGGTCATTTTGCGGGATCCGCAGACCGCGGGGCGGAAAAGCCGCCGATGGCGGGACATATTAAAGGGGTAGCACAGGCAGTGTTTGCTGAAGATTATTGAAGATTTCATGCTCACCCGCTATGCCTGTTATCTGATGGGCAAAAAAATCGCCCGTCCCCGAATTTAAACTGAAGATAAAACGGGCAAGAAGTTAAAATGAACTACGGAAAGCACGGAAAGAAGAAACCACAGATGGACACGAATAAACACGGACTGGATAAAACCACAGAACACACGGAGAATAATTGGGACGTACGCACAGATGCTTATACCAGGCAAATAGATACATAGATTTTAAGCTTTTATAACGGCATTAAAAGCAATTTCTATATGCTTGGCAATTTGCTCTAAAGGCTTCATGCCTTCATGACCTCCATGGTGGATCTTGTCAAAGATGTGGGAGCTGGAAGCATCCACATATAGACCGCTCCGCACGTCTCAGCGCCTCTGCGGGATGAATGAAGAATTTCGGATTTGGGATGTCGAATCTGTGCCAGCGAAACATCCGACCGCATGCTGCATTAAGGAACTCAATTTCTTTCGGTACTCCATTTGAACCGACCTCTGGGGTATTGGGTCGGACCGAAGGAAGTCATTGACTATGAGTTGTTTGCTGAAAGCTTCCCTGCTTGGGAGAATGCTTAGAAGGCTTATCAATGCCGGTTTTAAAGTTCCCAGTTTTTGCCGGTTCATGTCAAATGATTCAGATTCCGCTTGTTGTGACGGTTTCATGTTTTAACTTAAGGTTGTGCTGAGACCATTACGCCATTTCCCAAGCCACGCCCCCCAAGACAATTGGCGTGCGGCCCCGGCTCGGTGATCAATTTTGAAAACTGAAGTCTGACACCCGCAAAATGAGGCAGAAAAATGAGTCCCGGTAAAAACAGTCTGGTCTACCAATTCAAAATAACGCTGCAGGAAATTGAGCCGCCGATCTGGCGAAGGATTCAGGTGCCGGCCAGTTACAGCTTCTGGGATCTGCATGTGGCGAACCAGGATGCCATGGGCTGGCTGGATTATCATCTGCATGCGTTTCGGTTCCGCCCGAAACACAAACAGAAGCCAATCGAGATCGGCATTCCCTGCGATGATGGTTTTGACGAATATGAAGTGATCCCCGGTTGGGATGTCCCCATCACCAGATATTTGGATGAGCCTGGCCAGGCAATTGAATACGAGTACGATTTTGGTGATTCATGGCATCATGAAATCCTGTTCGAGGGGATCCTTCTGAAAGAAAAAGGTGAGAAATATCCCAAATGCCTGGCTGGCGAACGGGCTTGTCCTCCGGAAGACTGCGGCAGCGTTCATGGATATCATGAGGTCATTGAAATTTTACAGGATTCCGACAATCCGGACAATGAAGAATACGCCGAAACAGTCGCCTGGCTAAAAGCGCATCCCGGAAAATATCACCCGTATGACCCGGATGTATTCGATCCCGATAAGGTACATTTCGACAATCCCAAGAAACGGTGGAATCATGCTTTTGCCGAAGATTGAAGGGGGTCGCCGGGTCAGCCGATTTGCTTTTATCGAGGCAGTTGGTGCGGAGTTCGCAAAACAAGACAGGTATGGGCACCGCTTATCCACGCTTATCCACGCAAATAAGGGGCATCCGAAAGGCGGGTGTTTAGCCAGGGCCGCGGGGACCGCGGAATCCAGAAGACGGTTGCATCAGAACTAAAAAACACCCGGTCCGAAGGACTGTGCTGGTGTCCTGAAAAAGGTGAAAACTCACTCGTTTTTCACGTTTCCGGCAGTTTTTATTTTTCGCGCGGCGAGGTATAAAATCGATAATTCAAGCACAAAAAAAGCCGCTTAGAGCGATTTTTAAGCAGCTTTTGTCGAGTAAGTGGTACCGGAGGTGGGACTCGAACCCACACGCCCGTGAGGACACCAGATTTTGAGTCTAGCGCGTCTGCCATTCCGCCACTCCGGCGATACCATCAAAATTATTCAGTTGTCCGGGTATACCCGATTGCCCCGCCGTCACATGAAGCGCGGCGGACGGGACATGCGGCTCAGATCGGCGGCCCAGCGCCCCGAATGGATGCGAGCGGGGATTACTGTAATCAGGTTATGCCGGATTTCAATCGAATAAATCAAAAAAAACGGGTTCGCGGTTATCCCGAGGAACCACTCATTCACACTGATTCGACACTAATTTTTGAAAACTGGGAAGTGAGTAGCCACAAAAAAACACAAAAAGCCACAAAAAAATCAACGCCTTCCTGCCCCTCTTAATTTTCGTGCCTTTTCGTGGCCCTTACTCTTGCAAATCTCTCTTCTTATTTTTGCCGTTTCACTGCTAATCCGGTGGGTTAGCCTCTATTCTGCTGGCCAGCAGAATGGTCTGTCCGCACTTTTTCTGTCAGTAGTTCCGGCTTTTCTTCATCTTTCTGTAGTGGCAATCAATGACTTTTACAGAAAAAAGTATTTCCGGGACAGCCCCGATACGCGCCCCGCTTCCAGTGTTGATGTCTGGAGCTGTCTACAGCGTCACGCCGTCTTTGAAGATGGCGATTTCCCGGTAGTTGTTCCGCTCATTTTGGGTCGGTGTTCCCGAGGCGACCGCGAGAATCTTGTCGGTGAAGGCTTCACAAACCTCGGTCATCGTCCCGTCTTCGACAAGCACCCCGGCGTTAAAATCGATCCAATGTTTTTTGCGTGTCGCCAGATCTGTGTTTGTGGCGACCTTGACGGTTGGCACCGGGGCGCCTAAGGGGGTGCCGCGGCCGGTGGTGAAGACGATGATCGTCGCGCCCGCCGCGGTCAGGGCGGTGGTGGAGACGATATCGTTTCCCGGCCCGTTGAGCAGATTCAGCCCCTTGACTTGTACCGTGCCGCCATAGGGAATGACATCTTCAACGACAGCCTGTCCGCCTTTCTGGACGCACCCGAGGGACTTCTCTTCCAAGGTGGTTATGCCTCCGTCCTTATTGCCGGGCGATGGATTTTCATACACCACTTGACCGTGCCGGATAAAATAATCCTTGAAATCATTGATGAGGGCGACGGTTTTTTTGTACACGGTCTCGTCACGGCAGCGGTTCATGAGGATGGTTTCAGCGCCGAACATCTCCGGCACTTCAGTCAAAATCGTGGTTCCTCCCGCCGCGGTCAGGAGATCTGAAAACCGCCCCGCCAAGGGGTTGGCGGTGATGCCGGAGAGTCCGTCGGAGCCACCGCATTTCAGACCCACCACCAAATCTGAGACCGGGCAGGGGACACGTGAATCGTTTTCGACAACCGTGACGATTTCTTCCAGAATGGCCATGCCCGCTTCGATCTCGTCATCCACGTCCTGGGTCACGAGGAATTTCACTCGATGCGGATCAAACTCACCCAGCGCCTGTTTAAAATCAGAGACGGCGTTGTTCTCGCACCCCAGACCGAGCACGAGCACACCCCCGGCATTGGGATGTTTAACCAGATTGAGCAATATCCGCCGGGTGGTTTCATGATCCTCGCCGAGCTGGGAGCAGCCGTGGGGATGGACGAACGTGAACACGCCGTCTGTCCGGCCGGCGAACCGCCGCCGGGCGTCGGCGGCCAGGCGCTCCGCGGTGTGGTTGACGCATCCGACCGTGTTGATAATCCAGATTTCATTGCGGGTGCCCACCGCGCCATCAGCCCGCTGATACCCGCTGAACGTGGCGTTTTCAAGCCCCGCCGCCAAGTCGGCGACCGGGGCGGGCGTGTACTGGTAGTCAGCGGATTCTGTCAATCCCGTCCGGATATTGTGGGTGTGAACGTGGTCGCCCGGAGCGATGTCCGTGGTCGCTGTTCCGATGGGGTGGCCATACTTGATGATTGACTGACCCGCGGGGATTGATTGAACAGCGATCTTGTGCCCCGGCGCGATCTGACGGGGCAGTGTGGCGCCTCCGATGTCTGTTCCGGCCGCCAAGGTTTTCAGGGCGACCAGGACATTGTCCCGGGGTGAAATTTGGATCCAGTCTTTAGCCATGTCTCACTCCGTCACCCGTCTCACCGCCGCGGGCACGCCGTCACGGATCATCTGTTCAAGATACGCGGCGACCGCGGATGTCAGTCCGGGAACGGTGTTGAGATCCATTCCCCAGTAGTCATCCCGGCTTAAAACCGTTTGGACACGCTCCCCTAGATCAGACTCACTGTTCCAAAGGGTCCAAAAAAAGTCCAGAATGTCCGGTGAATCCTTGACCTCATAGGGTTCGCCGTCCACCTGCCGTTCGGCGATGATGGCTATGTCCCCGCGCCGGATCCCCCGGTAAAAGAGGATCAACGCCGCGAGGGAAAAGGTCAGCAGGCGGGGCAGCGTCCCTTTCCGTTTTTGATATTCAAGCAGGGATGGCAGCACACGTGTCGTGAATTTTGACACTGAGTTCAATGAAATGGACAGGAGCAAATGGTTGATATACGGGTTGCTGAAACGCTCAAGCACGGCCTCGCCAAATTCCTCAAGCTCCTTTCGCGGCAGGTCAAGGGTGGGAATAATTTCCTCAAAGACACCCTGACGCGCGTATTTAGCCAGGACGGGATCGTCCATACAGTTTTTGACCGTCTCCAGTCCATAGAGGTGGGCCGCCAGGACGGTCATGGTGTGCGCCCCGTTGAGGATGCGCACCTTGCGGGTCCGGTAGGGTGTCATATCACCGCACCATTTGACATTGAATCCGGCCGTGACCAGCGGGAACTCGGGCTCGTATTCGAGGGGTCCTTCGACCACCAGGAAATGGAAAATCTCCCCGGCCACGATGAGTTTATCCCTGTAGCCGAAGTGATGACAGAGAGCCTCCGCCTCGTCGCGCGGATAGCCGCTCACGATGCGGTCCACAAGCGTGTTGAAAAAAACATTCGCTTGAATCAGCCATGTTTGAAACGCCGTGTCATCGGGATACCACTGACGCGCGAGTTCCGTCACGATTTGTTTGAGCGTGTCGCCATTGCGGTCAATAAGTTCGCAGGGAAACAGCAGAAACCCCTTTGCCGCGTCGCCATTGAAGACATCGAACCGATATTTCAGGAAGCGGAGCAACTTGCCTGGGAATGAGGTTGGCGGCGCGTCCGTCGGCCGGTCGCTCCGGCGGAACTCAATACCGGCCTCAGTCGTGTTGGACACAATGACGCGCAGGCGGGGATTTTCCGCTTCGCGCAAGTAATCATCGAACCGCGTGTACAGATTCACGGTCCGGGTGATGGACTGAATGACGCTGGTGTCGACAACTACCTCGCCGTTCCGGATGCCGCGCAGCAGCAGGGTATAGAGGCCATCTTGCTCATTGAGCGTCTGGACCATGCCATGCTCGATCGGTTGCGCCACGGTGACACCGCCGTTGAACAGTCCCTGGTCGTTCATACCCTGGATCATCCAGTCGATGAACGCGCGCAGAAAATTGCCCTCGCCGAACTGCAAGACTTTCACGGGCAATTGACGGACGGCGGCGCCGAGTTCCGCGGCGGTGGCGCGGTTAAGCGGTTCCATGGCAATACGCTTTCATCAAGGCCAGCGCGGGCGCCAGATCTTCGTCGGGTTCAATCGTCGCTTCGATTGAGACGCGGGCATTGTAGCCACCTTGTGTCAAGGCGTTAAAATAGGCGGATAAATCACAGGGCTCACCCCCGGGCGCGCGCCGATTCTCCGCTGTCGCGACGTGGACGTGAGCGAACAGATCCCCGTTGTCGATAATACTTTGATAGGAATCCCGGTCAGCCATAAAGTGATAGGAATCCACCAGGAGGCGAAAATTGGGATGGTTCACCTCTCTCACCAACCGGGCGCATTCAGCCACGGTCGTCAACACGTTGCAGTCCTGTTTGCGGAGCGGTTCAAGAACGATTGTCACGCCATGGGCGCCCGCCATAGCGCCCGCCATTGAGCTGAACGCCAGCAACTGCTCATGGGCCGCCTCACGATCGAACCCTTCAGGAATCTCGCGGGCACCGCCAGATCCGAACACGGCGATTTGAACGGCGGCCGCCGCGGCGCGGGACAGGGTGATGTCCAAATAAGACCGCAAGGCGTCAGGGTCAACATCAGGACCGGTGATTTTCAAATCACGTCCCGGCATCAGGCAATTGACGACTTCACAGGGCAGGCCCGTGTCCCGCATGAGCGCCAAGGCCTCTTTAAAAACCGCGTCGTCCTCCTTGGGCTTCAGAAGACCGCCAACGGTCGTTTCAAGGTAGTCAAATCCCGCCGCCGCCGCCCGAAGGGCCATCTTTTCATTCCCGCAGACACCAAATCGCATGGTAGACTCACTTTCTTTTGTTTGATCCGCAGCCTGGGCGAAAACGTTATCGCCGCGCCGCGGCCCGGATTACTTTAGTCTGGCGGGGCGTGTCCGGCAACACGCGCCGGTGTTTTTTTTGACCTTCGCGGAAGCCGGCGACCGTGGTGGTGTTTCATGCCGCGGCGCTGGTAATCATCCTCCCGCGGATTGAAAAGAGGCGGGATCTCTCTATAGTAAGCCGCGCGCTTTGGACCCGATTTCACGGAGTGGATTATGGCTGTTCACATTTCTTTAAATGACAAGAACCATGACCTTCCTGATGGGGCGACGGTCGCCCGCCTGCTGGCCGGGTTCTCACCCCAGCCGAAAGGGATCGCGGTGGTGGTGAACGGCGGCATTGTCCCCAAAGCGGCCTATGAGACGACGAAACTCACCGACGGCGATCAGGTTGAGGTGTTGACCTTCGCCGGTGGTGGTTGATCATAAAGTGACAAACGATGGCTATGGATGACACATTGATTCTGGGAGGCGAAACGCTGTCCTCCCGATTGATCCTCGGATCGGGGAAATTCGCGGACACCGCGACGATGATCGCCGCGGTGAAAGCGTCCGGAACCGGCTTGGTGACGGTGGCGTTGCGGCGTTTCAATCCGGACCAGCCGACGGATGACCTGATGGGCCCGTTGATGGCCATTCCCGGCTTGAAGCTGATGCCCAACACTAGTGGCGCCCGCGATGCCAAAGAAGCGGTGAAGGCCGCCTATATCGCTCGTGAGTTATGCGGCAGCCGGTTCATTAAAGTGGAAATTCACCCCAACCCGCATCATCTTCTTCCCGATCCGATTGAGACGTATGAAGCCTGCCGGATTCTGGCGGCGGATGATTTCATCGTCATGCCCTATATGCCCGCGGATCCGGTGTTGGCGAAACGCTTGGAAGAGGTCGGCGTGGCGTCGGTCATGCCGCTGGGCGCGGCGATTGGCACGGGGCACGGCATGGCGACCCGGGAAATGATCGAGATTATCATCCGTGACAGCCATGTGCCAGTCATTGTCGACGCCGGTCTCCGGGCACCGTCCGAGGCCGCGGCGGCGATTGAGATGGGCTGCGCGGCGGTGCTGGTCAACAGCGCGGTGGCCGCGTCCGACCATCCGGTGGGCATGGCGGAAGCCTTCAAGGAAGCGGTCGCCGCCGGTTGGAAAGCCTGGTGTTCGGGGCTGATGCCGACCAGTGAGACCGCGGTGGCGACCAGCCCCTTGACATCGTTTCTGGGGAGTTGACCATGCCGGCATCCATGCCATCATGGCTCAACGACACCGCCGCCCCGGCTGTCCAACGACTGAAAAAAACCCTGGAAAACCCGTGCTCCGACGCGGCGTTGGAGGCGCTGGCGGCGACGGCTCAGGCGTTGACCCGGCGGCATTTCGGCCGGACGATATCGCTTTACGCCCCCCTGTATCTGTCGAATTACTGTTCCGGCGGCTGCGTCTATTGCGGGTACGCCGCCGATCGTGAGATTCCGCGTCATAAACTGACTCTGGATCAGGCCCGCGTGGAAATGCTGGCGCTGCGCACCATGGGGATTGAGGAGATTCTGCTGTTGACCGGTGAGCGGACACCGCGGGCTGATTACGCGTATTTGCGGCGGCATGTTGACTTGGCGGCTGGCATTTTCCCGTCGGTGGCGATTGAGACATTTCCCATGAGTGAAGAGGAATACCGGGGGCTGGTGGAGGCCGGTTGCACAAGTGTGACATTGTATCAGGAAACCTATGATCCGGCCCGCTATGAGGCGTTACACCGCTGGGGGGACAAGGCGGACTACCTGTCCCGGCTGGAAGCTCCGGAGCGGGCCCTGGCGGCGGGCATCCGGCATGTGGGGGTCGGGGCGTTGCTGGGACTTTCTGAACCGGTGATGGAAATGATCCGTTTATTCAACCATGTTCACCGTCTGCGCAAAAAATTCTGGCGGGCGGGGGTGTCGGTGTCCTTTCCCCGCCTCCGGCCGCAGGCGGGCGGCTATCAGGCGGCGTATCCCGTGGATGAGCGTTGGCTGGCGCGGTTGATTTTCATCTTGCGGACGTTGTTGCCGGACACGCCGCTGGTGCTGTCCACCCGTGAGACCCCGGCCTTCCGTGACGGCATGGCGGGCGTGGGCATTTCCAAAATGAGTGTGGCCAGTCGGACAACGGTGGGCGGATATTCGGATCATGAAGACAAAGATCCCGGGCAATTTGATGTCAGCGATGCCCGCGATGTGCGGGCGTTTTGCGCCATGCTGCGGGAAAAGGGCTTGGAGCCCGTGTTTAAAAATTGGGACATGGTCTATCGGCATTGAGATGATTTCACTTCCTTTGACACCTGAGCGGGAACAACGCTACGCCCGGCATCTGAGTTTGCCGGAGGTGGGGCGCGCCGGTCAGCGCCGTCTGCTGGCGGGTTCAGTGGCGGTGGTGGGGGTTGGCGGTCTGGGCTCGCCGGCGGCGTTTTACCTGGCGGCGGCCGGTGTCGGCCGGATTGGTCTGTTTGACGGCGACACCGTGGAGGTGTCCAATTTGCAACGGCAGATCATTCACGCCACGGCTGATGTGGGCACGCCCAAGGTTTTGTCCGCCGCGGCGAAGCTGCGGGCGCTGAATCCGGATGTCGTCGTTGACACCGCGCATGGGTTTTTAACCGCGGCGACCATGCCGAAGGCGTTGGCGGGGTACGATTTTGTGATTGACGCGGTGGACAATGCGGCGGTGAAAGCGCTTATCGCCCGAACGTGCCAGACGCTGAGGATTCCCTGTTCGTACGGAGGGATTCGGGAATTTTCCGGTATGGTCATGACGGTTTTACCCGGTGAAAGCGCCTGTCTGGGGTGTGTTTTTGAAGATTTCGGGGAACCCGAGCCTCCCCGCGGGCCTTTCGGGGTGTTGCCGGGGGTGATTGGTTCCATTCAGGCCACGGAAGCGGTGAAATTTCTGGCGGGCATCGGGACTTTGCTGATCAACCGGTTGCTGATTTATGACGCGCTGGCGATGACGTTTCGGAGCGTTTCCGCGGCGCGCGAACCCGCTTGCCCGTTGTGCGGAGAAACAAGGAGTTGACCATGGATCTGCGGCGGACGGATGATGATTATATGGCGGTGGCGTTGCGTCAGGCGTACAAAGCGGCGGATCAGGGAGAAGTGCCGGTGGGGGCGGTGGCGGTGGCCGCCGGCGGGGAAATTGTCGGCCGGGCTTACAATCAAGTCGAGATGTTGAACGACGGCACGGCGCATGCGGAGATGATCGCGTTGACGCAGGCGGCGGCGGCCATGGGCGATTGGCGGTTGGGCGAGGTGACCTTGTATGTCACCAAAGAGCCTTGTCCGATGTGCGCGGGCGCCATGGTGAACACCCGCCTGGGCCGACTGGTGTACGGTTGCGCCGATCAGCGGGGCGGGGCGGCCGGGGGGGCGTTGAACCTCTGTGATTTTCCCGGCTTGCTGCATCGGGTTGAGGTGACGGCCGGTGTCCGGGCGGATGAATGCCTGGACGTGATTCAGGCGTTTTTTAAACAACGCCGGAAGAAAAACGAGGAGGAATCATAATGGCGCGGAAATTAATCAATGAGTTGACGTGGTCCGCTTCGCGGGACGCTTTGTTTAAAACCTGTAAACGACAGTATTATTACACTTATTACGGCGCCTGGGGTGGCTGGGAACGGGGCGCCGACGCGAAAACCCGGACATTGTATATTTTAAAAAACATGACGACCCTGCCGATGTGGGGGGGAAGCATTGTTCACGACGTGATCGCGGAAGCCTTGAACCGTTACGCCCGCAAGCAGGCGCCGATCACGGTTGGCGAACTTCAGGCCCGGGCGCGGCAAAAATTGCGGGGCGGCTGGCTGGAAGCGGTGAATAAAGTGTGGCTGGACAGTCCCAAAAAGACGAATCTAGCTGAGTTGTATTACGGCGACGGAAAGAGTTTGCCCCCCGAAGAGACAGAAGCCTGCAAGGCCCGGGTGAATGAGTGTCTGGCCGCGTTTGCCGCGTCCCCGGTGCTGGCGGAAATCCTGGCGGTCTCCTATTTGAATTGGCGGCCGGTGGATCAACTGGATTCATTTATGCTGGACGGTCAGTTAAAAGTCTGGTGCGCCATTGATTTCGCGTTTACCGATCCGGCCGGGCGGTTACGCATTCTGGACTGGAAAACGGGGGGTGAGAAAAATGACGCGTTGCGTGTTCAGTTATCCTGTTACGCGCTGTACGCGATGGATAAGTGGCACACGCCCCTGGCGGGCATTCGGGCGGCCGGGGTGTTTCTACGGGAAAACGCCCGGGTGAGTGATTACACGATGAGTGAAGACATGCTCATTGAGGCCAAAGAGACCATTCTGAGCAGCGCGGCGGAGATGCGCGCCAGGCTGGTGGATCCGTTGGCGAATGAAGCGGTGGAAGACGATTTTCCCTGTGTCGAACAGGATTGGCCATGCGCTCACTGTAATTTCCGCGAAGTGTGTCCAAAACAGGCTTGATTTCCGGCGCCGCCGGGAAACCAAGCGGCCGGGCCGGTGTCTGTGTGAAAAGGGACGGAACGGATGCCCCCTGTCCTGAAAACAAGTCGGCAAAACAATCTTAGGAATGGAGCGCGGCGCCCCGTCACCCCTGAATCGTCCGGCTGAACGAATAAAAGGTCTATCGCAGGCATGTTTAAAGCGAGACAACTGAGTTTTTTCATGATGGTTTTGGCGGTTGGCGTGACCTCCGCGGCTATTCGGGTGAGTGTCCAGCCGGAAGAAGTGTTTGTGGGAGAGACGGCGTGGTATTCCCTGGTGAGCGATCTGGAAGTCCCTAAGCAGGTCACCTTGCCGGATGTGGCGGGATTGACCTGGCTGCCCGGCGGCGGGCGCACCGGTGAGCGGAGTTTTAATGCCAATGGCAAAACCAGCTTTCAAGGCAGTGTCAGCTACGCCTTCCGCTACGACAAAGAAGGTACCGTGGTGATCCCCGGCGCGGAAGTCACTGAAAACGGCAAGCGGGTCACCGCGCCCGCGGTTAACGTGGTTGTGAAAAAGCGCCGATTCACCGCTTCAGGAGGGAAAACGCTGACGCTGGATGATTTGATATCTCTGCGGGTCGCGTTTCCTGGATTGACGGAGAAAACCGTTTTTTTGGGACAGGAAGTGCCGCTCCAGATCCAATTTTCGGTCGCTGAACAACTGGATCCCAAGTTCAGTTATCCGGTTTTGGACGCCGACACCGCTGTTATCAAGGATTTTTCCAGAGTGAACGCGGACTCCGCGCAATTCGCGGCGGGCGTGGTGCGTTCCCGCATTAAAGAGGGCATTCGTTTCCGGGAAGTCACGTTTGACAGCGCGCTGACACCGCTGGCCACAGGCAAATTGGCGGTGAAAGGCGCGATTCCCGTGACGATTTATCCCGATGGCCGTCAACGGGGCTTTATGGATGATTTCTTTGGCGCCCGCCGCGGCGGCCAGCAACGGACGGTCACCATTCGTTTTCCGGACATTGAGGTGGCGCCGCCGCCGGCGTTGCCCGCCGACGCCGGGCAGTATCTCGGGTTGGTCGGCGAGTGGTCTCTTGATTTCGCCCTTTCAGCCGCGGAAACCAAGGTTGGCGAACCGGTCACGGCCACGTTGACAGCCAGGGGAACAGGAGGTACCAGCGGTTTCACCGCGCCGGCGTTCACATTGCCGAACTACCGGATTTACGAGCCGGAAATAACGAAAGACCCGGTGACTGGCGGCATCACGGTGGCCTGGGCGCTGATTCCCCTGTCCAGACAGGCCGGCGACATCGTTTTGTCCGTTTGCACGCTGAACCCGGCGAATGGCGGACACTATGTCACCCGCTCGTTCGCTGAAAAACTGGCGGTCTCCGCCGGCGACCCAGCCGTGGGAACGGGAAGCGTGTTTATCCCTGACAATGACCCGGTGAAGAACGGCGCTAACACGCGACGGCCGTCAAGTTTGTTGTATATCAAGAACCAGCCAGGAAAAGCCGTGGCGTTGCCACTGACCCGTAACCATGCCATGGGCCGGATTGTCTGGGCGGGCCTGGCGGTCATCTTTTTCGCCGCTTGTGAGGCCTTCCGCCGGGTTCGTCCGGGGATGGCGGACCAGACCCTGGCCCGCCGCCGGGAGGCGTTGAAGCGGCGGAGCGCTGTTATCCGCCGACTTGAAACCGCCGGGGATGACAGCGCGCGCGCGGCGGCGCGGGAGGACGTTGTCGGCTGGCTTGTGGACATGTGGGGGTGCCCGCCCGGAACCAGTGTCTCGGAGTTAGCTGATATCGCTGAGCAGCGGGCGCCGGACATCGCGGCTGATTTACGGGCGTTGGATCATGGAGAGTTCGCTCCGGAAGCCGCCTTGGCGAAAGTGAATGTCAGCCGACTGGCCGCGGGGTTGCGTCTGGTGAAGTCACTGCTGATCATATTGGCGTCCGGCGTGGTTTTGGAGACGGCGGCGGGTGCTGAACGCGCGACTTTCGCGGATGGCGTGGCCGCGTACGACGCCGAAAATTACGCCCAAGCGGAGGCGGTGTTTTCCCGTTTGGGCCGGGTGGACGCTGAAGATCCTGTGCTGATGTATAATCGGGCGAATTGCCTGTTTGAAACCGGCCAACCCGCCTTGGCTCTGGCGCTTTACAGCCGGGCGCTCAAATTAAGCCCCCGGGATTCAGATATCCGGGAAAATCTGAATTACGTCCGCTCCGAACTGGGCCTGCCTGTCCGTGGCGCCGCCCGTGACCCGGGTGAGTTATTGCGGAATCTTCGGGACAGCCTGCGCCCGGACGAGTGGTTGCTGGCCGCCAGCGTGGTGATCAGCCTCGGCGGTGTCGCCGGGGGGGTGATGGTGCTGAAAGGGCGGGGCGGCCGCCGGTTGTTTTTGAGTTGCGCGGTGGTCGCCGCCGCCTTGTACGGCATCGCCCGTCAGCAGTTGTCGACCAGCTATCGGGAAGACAGCCAGGCGGTGGTTGTCAGCCGCCAGGCGGTGGCCTGGCGGCATCCGTCAACCAGCGCCGAAAAGGCGGAATTTGTGCCAGCTTATGGCGAAAATGTGCGCGTTATGGCGCGGCGGACGGGATGGGCGTTGGTGAAAACCGACGGGGCGGAGAGCTGGATGCGTGACGAACATCTGCACCCGGTCTGGTGACGATTTCACACCGCCCGGCGGGATGGATCAACACCCTATTGGTAACTTTCCCGGATCCATTTGGCCAACAGGCGATCCGGATTGTCCACCGCTTGCTTGCCGAGCTTAAAACTGGTCTTGCCCGTGTTGCGGGCGATCAGGGATAATCCGTAGCTCAAATCCTTGAAGTGTTCCTCGCATACCGCCCGCATGGACTTCCGCGAACGCATGCCCATGTCAATCAAGCGCTTCACGCCAGCCGGCGTGAAACAGATGTCAAGCCCCTCCTCTTGTGAGAACCGCTTGGCGAACGCCTCGATTTGCGCGCCCAGGGCCTCTTCCTGGAGAGCGATGTTGCTCACCAGTAATTCATTCAGACCGGATTTTGGGTCCCGCACGGTCTGGTTGGTGACGTTGAACGCGCGAATCGCCGTGGAGGGCAGCTCAAACTTGAAGTCCCGGAAAACCCGCTCCAGAATCGTTTGAAGCCCCCGGGCGCCGGTTTTCTCGTTGGAAGCGATGAGCGCCACCTCTCTGACCGCGGCGTCATCCATTTTCATGCTGATGCCGTAGCCGTCAAAATCGCTTTGGTATTGGCGTAGAACGCTGCCCTCGGACGATTGGAGAATGTCGTATAAATTGTCGGCGGTCAGATGATTCAAGGCGACCCGGATGGGAAGCCGACCGACGAATTCCGGCTCAAATCCGAAATCGATGAGGTCCCGCGTCTCCACTTGGCGCAGGAACTCACTGGAATCAAGACGACTGACATCCGCGGCGTTAGTGAAGCCGATTTGCTGGCGCCCGAGCCGTTTTTGGACTTGTTCAGAGAGTTTATCAAAGGCGCCACTGACGATAAACAGCATGTGTTTCGTGCTGATCACGCGCTTGGGGGCTTTGCCACCGCTTTGCATGGCCATGATGGCCTGCATCTGGCCGAGGATATCCGTTTGGGAGACCATATTCACGTCGGTCTCCTCCATCAGTTTAAGCAGATTGACCTGCACGCCCCGTCCGGAGACATCCCGGCCGCCGTGCGATGACTGATTGGCGATTTTATCGATCTCATCAATGTAAATAATTCCGTATTGGGCCAGTTCCGTGTCGCCATCGGCCATGCGGACCAGATCCCGGACAATATCCTCGACATCGTTGCCGACATAGCCGGTTTCAGAAAACTTTGTGGCGTCGGCTTTGACAAACGGAACACCGATCAGTTTGGCTAAACAGCGGACCAAGTAGGTTTTCCCCACTCCCGTGGGACCGAGAAGCAGAACATTCTGTTTCGAGTAATCACGGGCGGCGATATCCTGGTCTTCCAAACATCGGCGGACGTGGTTATAATGGTCGCAAATCGCCACTGAAAGGACGCTTTTGGCATCATCCTGACTGATGACGAAACGGTCGAGATAGTCGCGGATTTCTTTTGGTTTAAGGTCAAACGCGTGGATTCTCTCAAGAATTTCGTCTGTGTCACGATCATCTTCCGAGTCTACTGGCGGGGATTCGGATCCCATGTCAGGCATCATGCCGGGCGGCCCGAACATGAATTTCACATCGGCGTTTTTCAGCATCTCCTCCAATTGGGAGCGGACGCGGTCTTCGTGTGGTTTTTCAGGATTTGAATTCGACATCATCATCAGCTTTTCCTCAGCGGTCGCCCGCCGGTTCGTTGAACAAGATTTCAATATCCAACAGCCAACACGGAAGACCCAATAATCAAGGGAAATTCTTTGGTCGCGGCGGATGCCGCCCCTAATGTGGATATTGGGCGTTCCGTGTTCGATATTGGATATTCATCCTTCATAAGGTTGCATAAAACGTTTGACAGATCATCCCCGCATGGCCCGCGTGGCTTCCATTAAATGAGCCTTTTCTCTTAAGGCCTGGCGTTTGTCCCCTTTATCTTTGCCACGGCAAACACCGATCTCAACCTTGATTTTACCGCGGTTAAGGCCGAGGGCGAGCGGCACCAGGGTCATGCCCTTGGCTTCGGTGGCCTGTTTGAGACGGACAATTTCCTTTTTGTGAACCAGTAACTTCCGGTCCCGCCGGGGCGCGTGGTTGTTGCGATTGCCAAAGTCATATTCATGGATGTGGGCGCCGATCAGCCACAGCTCACCATCCAGCACCCGGGCATGCGCCTCAGCGATGGACACCGCGCCGGCCCGGCAGGATTTCACTTCCGTGCCAGTCAGAGCGATTCCCGCTTCCAGCGTTTCCGTCACTTGGTAATCGTGCCGGGCTTTTCTATTTTTCGCGATGACTTTCATGTCCCTCGTTATGTTTCAGGGGAAATATGTGTTGTTTACATGAGTCGTCGTCCGCCGACACGGGTAAAATAAAGCCCGGCGGCGGGCGCCGCCGCGTCAAAGGTCAATCATGGCTTTAATGACACCGTCGGCGTATTGATCCACCAAATCAAAAGCCGCTTTGCTCTTGGCGAAAGGGAACCGGTGAGTGACCATGAAGCCAGGATCAATTCTTCCGTCCGCTACAAGGTCGATGGCCTCCTGAACACAGTCATTTTGGCGCCGCACGTTCTGGAGGTGGATCTCATGCCGACGGGCGATATCAGCGGGGAATGTGTAGCGGTCGAATTGGGGAATGCCGATAAGCATGACTTTTCCCCCGGGCTTAACCAGCCGCGCCGCCTGATCCAGGGCTTCCTGCTGTCCGCAACATTCAAACACCACGTCCAACAGCAACGGTTCCCGTTCGCAAATGGCGCTGACAATGTCCGTGGTGTCCGGATTGCCGGCCCACACGGCGCCTTGGCCGGAGGCGACGTGGCACCGGTAATCCAGACGATCGGTGGTATAAATGGCGGCGGCGCCTTTCCACCTCGCCGCCAGCATGACGCTCAGGCCGATAGGGCCCGAGCCCAAAATGCCGACGGTCGCCCCGGCCATGGGGACGGAGCGGTTGACGGCGTAGATCCCGATCGAAAGCGGTTCAATCAAGGCCGCTTCTTCCAAGGTCATGTGATCGGGGATCTTGAACAGGCTGGCCTCCGGCATGACCAAGTAGTCACTTAGGCATCCGTCGAGCTGGCCTGGGCAGCCTAAAAATTTAAGTGTCCGGCAGGTGTGCGGGCGCCCGGCGAGACACTGGTCGCAGGCGGTGTGGCAGGACACCGCGGGATCCACAGCCACCCGGTCTCCTGGCTTGAGTGTTTTCACCCCGGCGCCCACGGCTTCGACCACCGCGGCGCACTCATGGCCGACCGTGAAGGGAAATTCCACAACTTGCGATCCAATGCGGCCGGTTGTGTAATAATGGACATCGGAACCGCAAACGCCCACCGCGCGCACGCTGAGGAGCACATCCTTATTCCGCGGCGGTTCAGGGGGAGGAATGTCGTCCATAGCCATTTCGCGGATGGCTGTTAATCGCATTGTTTTCATGACGGGGTCCAAGGGGAGTTAAAAGTAAGGAATCTGCAGGTCATATTTCTGCTTCAGGCGGCGGATTTCCTGAGCGTGTTCAGGCCGCGGATCCAAGACATTCCGGATGACTAAATCAAAGACTTTCTGGCCGATCCAGTCAAACGCCAGATCGGAACTTTTACGGTCAGCCGTAGCCAAATCACCCTGGTAAACTAATTCCCGCAGTTGGCCTTCGGCGCTGACACCGGTGAGCCGCAGGCCAATGGTTTTGAGATCCCGGGGAAACCGCCCGTAGATCGACAAGGTGTCGCCCCGATAGAGGTGAGGCAGCCGCCGCGGGTAGATATGCTCTTCCAGTGTGCCGCTTAAATCATAGGCCAAATCAGCCACGATGATGTCGTTGTGGTCGCCCATGAATTTGGCGAGAATCTTGTCATAGTCCCGGTATTTTTCACGGTGCAACGGCAATCCTCGGTTGCTGTAAGAAAGCAGATCGAGAAGGAATCGGTTGGCGCCTTCACCGGCGCTGGCCGAATAAATGGTCACATCCGCCTGGTTTATGTCGGCCACTTTGCGGATAAATTCCTCATTCTCCAGACTGTTTTTGACCGTGGACTTTCCATCGGTGAGCAGATACACTAAGAGGGGATTGCGCCGGTCTCCCCGGTTTTGGCTGACATAGGGCGCCAGGCTGGCGTAAACATCGGTTTTGCCCCCCCGTGAGATGTCCCGAACATATTCTCGCGCGGCCCGCAACGCCGTTTCCGTGACGGGTTGCCACGTGGGGAACAAGGGCTCAGGCTTGGCGCGGAAAGCGACCACATTGAAACGATCCCGGGAATTGAGAAAATCTAATGAAAACTCCACGGCCTCCTTGAACACGCCTAATTTGCCTGGAGAAATACTGGCGGAGCAGTCGACCAGCAATAGCACATCCTTGGGAATCGGCCGCATATGGCGACTGTCGGGGTTGGGTGACACGTCAATTTGAAAGTAACCGTCCCCAGTGGGAGGAAGATACTGGAAGAGTTTCACCGTCAACAGCGCGTCCATAGGGGTGTGACTTCCCTGGTGTTCCGGGCCGGGTATGGGGGGTATTGGCAACGACTCCGGTAGTGGAAGCGCGCCCTGTTCCGGATTTGAGGCCGGGCGCAAGGGCGGCAGGTCGACCGCCCCTAGGCTGGTGGACGGAGCGCTCAGCCGCATGCCCGCCTTCAAGCTGGGAAGGTGCCCGGAGCTGAGCGGTCCATCGGCCAGAAAGCTGGGTAAAGCGGGCGCGTCGCTGGCCGTGCGCGGAACATCCGGAATCATTACCCGTTGGTTCCGTCCATCCGCCGCCAAGCCGGTGTCGTTCATCGCCAACAGCGCGGGCCGCGGCGCGGTGGGCATGGCGGGCGCGGGCGCCGCCGGCGAGGGCAGCACCACATTGGCGCCAAGTCCGGACAATTCTAAATTCGGTTTCGGAGGCACAATGAGACGCGTGTCCTCAAAAAATTTTTTAACCTTTTGATCCCCGGCAAGCTCCGGGTCACTGTCCGTCCCGCCGTCGTCGCCGTCATCGTCAGGCAGGCCGACTTCCGGCCGCTCGAAAATGGTGATGACAGGGCGTTTGTGGAGAGGGGTTTCCGGCTCGTCAAGCGCCTGGGAAAAGGTGGTGACGGGAATCGCGTCAGCCAACATAAGCAACAGGAGATGCCCTGAAAGGGAAAGCGCCGCGGCGATGGCGATATAAATGGCTGTATGAGATTTTTGTGACAAGTCAGTCATGGTTTTGATGGCGGTGGCGACAGCCAGTGTTATGATCCGCTTTACCGCCCCGGTCTCTTAGCGTAAGACATCACGGGATGAGGCGAGTTCCAGTGGGGGGAAGAAACAGAGTGAGTTGACGAGCTGAATCCTCCAAAACCCTAATTATAGCCTGTGAGGCTTGAAAATCAATCAGCTATAGACCTCTTGCGAAATGGCTTCCACGCCAATTCGGGGTTGTAACTACGCGGCCGTAAGTGACAGAAAAAATTTTCGCCACCAAAAAGAAAAAGGGGGGAACTGTCAGTTTTATTTAAGTTCCGGAGCTAATTTTAATCTTTACCAAACAATCCGCACATCATAGCTGCTAATGATACGGTCGGCTGTTAGGAAAAAAATATCTTCGTGGCGGCTCTGTGCAATCAGGAGACGATCGAAAGGGTCTTTGTGTATGGGGGGAAGTTTTCCGACTTCCCATAGGTGGTCTAGAGAAATCGGTAAAATCTCAACAGCGTTCCTTGTCCGCTGCTGCTCCACCAGTTCAGGCAAGGTTGCAGTCAGTTCCAGTTTCCCCAACTGAACCTTTATCTGCATTTCCCAGATACTGGCCATGCTCAGAAGCACATCGTTACCTGAGTCCCTCAATATTGCCGCGACCTTCGTAGGAAGTCCTGTCGGATCGCTCGCCATCCAGATAAAAACATGTGTGTCGAGAAGGTATTTCATCCTTCACCCGTCCAAAACCCATCGCCGAGGGGTTCGTCAAAGTCGACCGCGCATTTCATCTTGCCAGCAGCCAGACCTAATACGCGATTATTATGAACTACCGGCTTGGGTTGGACAATGACCAATAGTTCCGCAGGTCCAGTTGGCGTCCCGCTCGGAAGGGCCAGATCCAAATGCAATTTATGGTCTGACGGTATTACTACGTGTTGAGTTAGTGTTTGCATATTCAGCCTATTCAATTTTGACTTACAGTTACGTTCAAACGCCTTAATATACGGCCTGCAAAACTGACGGCAAGGTCCACGCATTAGTATCGAACCTGCCCCATATTAGCCATGGGATTTTGACCAGTCTATTTCTCCAAAAGTTCTTGTTCAAGCCGTCGCTTGCGCGTCGGCTTGAATGGCTCCCGGCTTCGCCCGATTGTCCCACCGCGCAAGCGCGGTTGAACAATCCGGGTTCAACGGATGATCCTGTGTGCGGGCTGCGCCCGCCCCCAGTCTCACCGGTGACCCGGGAGCCATTATTTCTCCCGTTCCTCCTCATCCCTCTCCCTGGGGTGCGTCCAGTGACGAGTTTCTTTCAGGTCTGCGATCAGTCTTCGCCCGCCGTGGCTACGACCGACAGGCATAAAGCTTGACGTAATGCTTGAGGGTGTTCAGGGACTCATGTCCGATGTTTTGGAAAAGGTGCCGCTGGCACCGGCTGACGCGATAGATATCGCTTTGTCTTTGACCCGTTCGATGGCTCGGTCGCGGCGGAACACGTGCGCGGTGACTTCTCCACCCAATCCCGCCTTTTCAGCGATATCGACGATGATCCGCCTTAACGAGCTCCGTAAGTGACACAAAAAACTTCCGCATACACGTTTTGGGATTCGGGTCGTCTTCGTAGCGATACGTCAGAGGGTTGGGAGATTGGGCAGAACCATGGGGGTTACAGTAGTGCAGGGAAAAGTCGTGTGCAACCTATTTCAAGGCACCGGCCACTGCTTTGGGGGCACGACTGGCTACCCGTAGTAAGGCACGAGCTGGGCCTCGGGGTACACGCCTGCCCTGTTCCCAGTTCTGTAGCGTTCGTGGACTGACACCAATCATGGCTGCAAACTGGATCTGAGAAACATGGAGTTTGGAACGCACAGCACGAATATCAGGGGGATTAATTTCAAATTTGCGGGAGGCCTCAAGCTCTCCTCTGCGAATTTTTCCTGCTTCGACTATGCTTGCTTCAAGTTCTTTGAAATCAGAATCATTCATTTGAGATGTTCCTTTACAAGAGCACTTAATGCTTTTGTTTGTTGTGGGGGTAAATTAACTTGCTTGCTCTTGGCATAAGCATATAGCATGTAGACACGGTCGCCAACATCCCAGTAGTTAGATAGCACGTATGCCACCTCTCTTTCCTTGCCCCTCTTGCTTCCATCTGATTTTGCGCAATCCTCCAGGCACCCGGAATAAGCATCCCGCAATGCGGATTGTCCGCAAGCATTCGCTGGAGACGGGCATACTCATCATCTGTAAGCAGATTCTGTATAAGGCGTGTGAACATTGATGTTTCGATGAATATCATGGTATATTATACGCCATTGGCGCATTTTTGAAAATTGTAGGTTTTTAAAAATGGTTGCATGAAGGATTATTTCCCCCGTTCCTCCTCATCCTTTTCCCTGGGGTGTGTCCTGTGATGAGTTTCATTTTTCAAATCAGCAACCAAGCTGGCCGACCATTTGTCCATGACGCCCCGCCAGTAAGTGTGTTTCTCTTCTTTCTGATCCTGTGTCATCGTGCCGTCCTTTTTTTAATGTGCAAAAAAAATCCCGGACAATCCGGGATAAAACCGAAAGGACGGCAATATTATTCAAGACGAATTCAATTAAAAGATGGGGCAGGTGTGACGCTTACTCGTGCTCAGAGGTTTGATCAGGACCTAAATAACCAAGTTTCATAAGCGTAGGTCACTGCAAAAACCATAATCCGCTCACATTGCGGAACCCCCTGACCGCCTGTAAGTTAAGTCATGGTTTGCCCCATTTCCCAACCCCATCCTGTACGCAGCACCTTTTCCAAAACATCGGACATGAGTCCCTCGACACCCTCAAGTATTACGTCAAGCTTCATACCTGTCGGTGGTAGCCACGGCGGGTGAAGACCGATCGCCGACCTGAAAGAAACTCATCACAGGACCCACCCCCGTGAGAGGGATGAAGAGGAGCGGGAGAAAGATGTTGGAAAATAATTTGATTAATATTCATTATAAGCTATACTTTGAAACTATGTGGAACGTTGAATTTACAGAAGAATTTGCGGAATGGTGGCACAGTCTCTCGGAAACCGAACAGGTTTCAGTTGATGCCAGTGTGCGCCTTCTTGAGAATTTGGGACCAAATCTTTCCCGCCCGTATGTTGACACGATAAAAGGATCCAAACACTCCAATATGAAAGAATTAAGAAGCCAAAGCGGTGGCAACCCCCTCCGAACATTGTTTGTCTTTGACCCCCGTCGAAGCGCTATTCTTCTGGTTGGAGGGGATAAAACGGGGGATAACCGGTTCTATGAACGCATGGTTCCGGCGGCGGACAGGATTTATACCAATTACCTTAATGAACTCCGACAGGAGGGCTTAATCTGATGACACATCACAGTTTTGACAAATTACGCTCAAAGATGACACCTGACCAGCTTATTCAAGCTGAAGTGCAGGCCAAGGATATGATGGCGGAAATGCTTCTGGGAGAGATCCGTAAAGAAGTTGGCCTGACTCAGAAGGACCTGGCTGAAGCCATGGGAATCAAGCAACCTTCACTTTCCAAATTAGAAACCCAGGAGGATATGCAGGTCAGCACACTTCAGCGTTTGGTCACGGCCTTGGGAGGACAGCTTGAGATAGTCGCCCACATGCCCCATGGTGACGTTCGTATAAGCCAGTTCTCTGAACCAGAACTAACAAAAGTCGGCTGACAGAGTAAATAGCCAATTATCTGACCGGGCAATTTACTCAACTCCGCACTCGCTTCTCTTTCCATTTGCAGACCTGCCTCCCCCGCACTACCTTAACGCCATGGTTTGCCCGATATCCCAACCCCCTGAACTACGCCTACGAAGGTCAAGAAAACCCAAAAACGTGTTGGGGGAAGTTTTTTTAGTCACTTTCGGCCGCCGTTCATACAATCCCGAATTAGGAAGGTGGATCCTGAAAATCGGATAAAACGCACACTTTAAGCAAAAATAGCTCCCCGAGCAC
>JAVVEH010000059.1:0-23439 GCA_032251435.1 Lentisphaeria bacterium
GCTTTTCACGCTTTTCACGCTTTTCACGCTTTTCACGCTTTTCACGCTTTTCACGCTTTTCACGTCTTTCACGCTTTTCACGCTTTTCACGCTTTTCACGCTTTTCACGTCTTTCACGCCTTTCACGCCTTTCACGCTGTCACGAATCCTCGCTCCTCCCTCCGCTGTCATCCCGCGGGTTGACGTTGACTATTCCCCGCCGGCGATTACATTGGCGTTTGATTTTTTCCTTAACCCTTATGTGTGAAGACCAAACAGGACCGTGAGCATGTACGTTGGACGCATTGTATCTGTCGGCCGGGCTAAAGACGGTAATTTCGCCGCCATGTACCGGGTTTCTTCCCGTTCTTTTCCCAACCGCATGGCGGTGGTGAAAGAAAACGCGATCTCCATTGTCCCCAAACCGGGGTATGAAGGAGACGTGATGAAAAACCCTTATATCGCCTATAACTGCCTGCGCTTGTCCGGCACCCGGGCGGTGGCCACCAACGGCTCTCAAACCGATCCCATCGCGGAGAAACTGGATACCGGCATGGCTATCCGCGACGCCTTGGTCAGCGTGCTGCACGCTATGGATTATGAACACGACACATTGGACACCCCCCGTATCGCCGCGGTCGTCGACAATACCACCCAAGAGGCGTATCTGGGTATTGTCCGCAAAGACGCTGTTTTGGTGCGAGCGTTTGATTTGGAACCGGGCCAGGCTTTTTATGTCTGCACCTATGAGCATCATGTTCCCTGTGAGGAATATGCGGATACCGCGTTTGACACCGACAGCGCGTTAAGCGCCTGCCAATATGTGATCAACCAGGGAGTGTTCGCGAATTTGGAACGGCCTGTGACGGCGGCCTGCGCGGTCGGTTTGTCCGCCGGCGGTTATGACATCGCCACGTTGGACGCCGGGCAGCAATAAGCGATGTCTGGTCGGGGTCCGGCGCGGGGCCGCCCTTCCATTTCGACACTCCTCCTTTTAAAGGTTTACCATGCGTGTTTTCAAGTATACTGACACCGACTTCGAGACCAACATCCGGTCTTTGATTGAACGGCCGCCTGTTGATCCGGAGATTGAACGGGCGGTGGAGATCATTCTCCGCGACGTGAAAGACCGGGGCGACGACGCGCTCTGTGATTACGCCCTTAAATATGATGGCGCCTCACTGACACCGGACACGTTTTTGGTTTCTGAAGAGGAAATGACCGCGGCCAAAACCCAGGTTCCCGCCAATATTCGTAAGGCGATCCGCACCGCTCATCGTCAGATTAAGGATTTCTCTTCTCAGCAAAGACCCAAGCCGTGGAGTTACACCCCCCGGCCCGGTGTTGTTTTAGGCGAACGGTTCACCCCCATGTCGCGCGTGGCCTGCTACGTGCCCGGCGGCACCGCGCCGCTGGTGTCGACGGTCTTGCACACCGTGACCCTGGCCGCCGTCGCTGGAGTGCCCGAAATCGTCGTGATCACGCCCCCGGGAAAAGACGGTTCCGTGAATCCGGCCATTTTATACGCCGCCCGGAAAGCCGGCGCGACCACGGTGTGCCGCCTCGGCGGGGTATACGGCGTGGCGGCGATGGCCTACGGAACCCGGACGATCCGGAAAGTGGAAAAAATTGTCGGCCCCGGGAACGCCTACGTCACCGCCGCCAAACGGCAAGTGTACGGCCATGTGTCCCTGGATATGGTCGCCGGGCCCTCGGAAATCATGGTGTTGGCGGATGACACGGCCCGCGCCGACTTTATCGCCGCCGACATGCTCTCACAGATTGAGCATGGCTCCGGAAAAGAAAACGCGGTCATGGTCACGACCTGTCCGGAACTGATTGAAGCGGTGGGGACAGAATTGCGCCGGCAATCGGCCGAACGCTCCCGCGGGGCGACAATTGAAACGTGCCTTGAAACTGGCACCTTCCTGGTTCTTGCCGAAGATCGGGACGCCATGGCCGATATCGCCAGCCGCTACGCCCCGGAGCATTTGGAAATCATGACCCGGAACGCCGGGGCGCTGGCCAAAAAAGTGACGGCCGCCGGCGCCGTGTTTCTGGGAAAATGGACACCCGAACCGGCCGGGGATTTTGTCGCCGGCCCCAGCCATGTGCTGCCCACCGGCGGCGCCGCCCGCTTTTTTAACGGTTTGACCGTGGATCAATTTTATCGCCGGATGAGCGTGGTCAAGTATCAGAAAAACGCCTTTGCCAAAGAGCTGGACACCATCTCCGCCTTCGCTGAGATCGAAGGCCTTGACGCGCACGGTCACAGCGCCGCGCTCCGCTGTCAAAAAGAGGCCTGACACTCCATTTACCATGAAAAATCACACGCGCGAAAATATCGCTGGAATGGAAGGCTATGTTCCCGGCGAACAGCCGAAAGACCGGACGTATATCAAACTTAACGCCAATGAAAACGCCTATCCCCCGTCACCCCGGGTGGGAGAGGCGTTGGCGGCTTTCGCGGCCAATCGGTTGCGGGTGTATCCCGATCCGGTCGCCAATGAGCTGCGCCGGGAAGCGGCCCGGCTCGCCGACTTGCCGGATGAGAATTGGGTCATCTGCGGCAACGGCTCGGATGATTTGCTGACAATTGGTGTCCGCACCTTTGTGGATCAAGGCGGCGCCATCGCCAGCTTTGACCCCAGCTACTCGCTCTATCCCGTCCTCGCCGATATTCAAGGCGCGGACTGCGTCCTGATTCCGTTAACAGCGGAGTTTGAGATGCCGCCCGACTGTTTGGAACAAGCGGCCGGCGCCTCGGTGTTGTTCATTGTCCGCCCCAACGCGCCCACCGCGAACAGTTTCCCCATGGCTGAGGTGCGGACCATCTGCCAGGGATTTGACGGTGTTGTCTGGATTGATGAGGCGTACGCGGATTTCGCGGAGGACAATTGCCTGGGCCTGGTTAAAGAATTTTCCAACGTCGTGGTGTCCCGGACCTTTTCCAAAAGTTATGCCATGGCGGGGATCCGGCTGGGGCTGGCGTTCGCGCATCCCGCGATGATTGAACAGATGCTCAAGGTGCGGGATTCCTACAATGTCGGCATGCTGCCTCAAATCGCCGGATTGGCGGCCCTGCGGGATCAGGGCTACATGGCCGAAATGACCGGCAAAATTAAGAAAAACCGGGCCTGGCTGAGTGACCAGTTAACCGCCTTGGGGGTCACAGTTTTTCCGTCTCAAGCCAACTTTATTTTCTGTCAACCTCCTCTTCCGGCCCGGGATTATGTCCAAGCCATGCGGGAAGAGGGTGTCTTGATCCGTTATTTTTCCGCTGAGCGCACCCGGCAATACGTCCGGATCACCATCGGTGACGACCAAGAATGCCAAGCGGTGGTGGCCGCCACAACCCGTATTTTAAACCGGAAAAAATCTGACGATGACTGATTCCCCTGCCGAACCTGTCCGTATCGCGAAATTTCTAGCCGCCGCCGGCATCGCCTCCCGCCGCCGCTGCGAGGATCTGGTGACCGCGGGCGAAATCACTGTGAACGGGAATGTCATCAGCGCGCCAGGCACCAAGGTGGATCCGGCGACGGATACAATCGTCTGGCAGGGCGAAGTGGTCACGGAGAAACGGAAACACTATGTGGTGCTGAACAAACCCGTGGGCTACACCTGTTCCGCCGGCGATGCCCATGCGAAGAAACTGGTGACTGAATTGTTTCCGGAACAGCACGAGCGGCTGTTCACGGTCGGCCGCCTGGACCGCGAAAGCGAAGGCTTGCTGATCTGCACAAACGATGGCGACTTCGCCCAGATCATCTCCCATCCCAGCCATGAAATTCCCAAACGCTACCGGGTCTGGGTGCAGGGAAGTGTGTATCCCGGACAGATGCGGCGGCTGGAACATGGCATCAAGGACAAAGGGGATGTGCTAAAAGCGCTGAATGTCCGGCAAATCAAGCGGCAAGAGTTTCGAACCGAGCTGGAATTTGTCATCGCCGAAGGAAAAAATCGTGAAATCCGCCGGATGTGCCGGAATTGCGGCTGGCGGGTGCTCCGCCTCCAACGTGTCCAGATCGGCCCCGTGAAGCTGGGACAACTGGATAAAGGCATGTGGCGCTCCATGACGCTGGAAGAACGGCAGCGACTGCTGGAATTGGCCGGGAAAACCTTATAACCTTAGTAAGTATTGGATCTTTTTTGTCCGGGAGGTGTCAATCAGCACGTGATTGACGGTTGGTTTCGTCGTCTTGTTTCACTGCTTTTATACGAACACGGTTACTATTTTGGAGGCCCTCAATGGCTACTATTTACACAGATCAGTCGTATTCCATCGGCAACACCCCGCTGGTGCGGCTTAATCACGTGACGGATGGAGCGAAGGCCACTGTCCTGGCCAAGATTGAAGGACGCAATCCCGCTTTTTCCGTGAAATGCCGGGTGGGGGCCGCGATGATCTGGGACGCCGAGGAAAAGGGATTACTCAAACCGGGAGGGGCGATCGTCGAGCCGACCAGTGGCAACACGGGGATCGCGCTGGCCTATGTGGCCGCCGCCCGGGGATATAAGCTGACGTTGACCATGCCCGAAACCATGAGTATCGAGCGCCGCCGGGTTCTGAAAGCTCTGGGCGCCACGGTGGTGTTGACACCCGGCCCGGATGGTATGAAGGGGGCGATTCAAGCCGCGGAAAATATCGCCGCCGCGGATCCCGCGGTGTTTATTCCCCGCCAATTCAGCAATCCCGCCAACCCAAAAATTCACGAGACGACAACCGGTCCGGAAATTGATCAGGCGACGGATGGCCATGTGGACGTGCTGGTTTCCGGTGTGGGAACCGGCGGCACGATCACCGGTGTGTCCCGATACTTCAAACTGGTGAAAGGCGTGCCGTTGTTTTCCGTCGCGGTGGAACCGGAGGAAAGCCCGGTGATCACCCAGGCGTTGACCCAGCAGCCAATCGAGCCCGGACCCCATAAAATCCAGGGTATCGGCGCCGGCTTTATTCCCGAAAACCTTGACTTGTCTGTCATTGATCAAGTGGAACGGGTCACCAGCGACGAGGCCTTCGCCTTCGCCCGCCGTCTGGCCCGGGAAGAGGGCATCCTCTGCGGCATTTCCTGCGGCGCCGCCGGCGTGGTGGCCGCCCGCCTGGCTAAACTGGACGCGTTCGCCGGCAAAACCATCGTGGTGATTCTTCCCGATCTCGCCGAACGCTATCTGTCCACGCCTTTGTTCGAGGATTGACTCATCGAGGCGATCACTTGGCGCGCAATTCCCCGTAGATCATGCCGGGGCGACCAGCCGGTCATGGCGTTGAGCGCGGAAATGTCGGGCATGCGGCGGCGCATGTCTTCAAAGCCTGGGCCATACGCCTCTTCGTAGGGGACGAACAGAATCTCCGAGGACGACCCCGTCTCCTCAATCACCAGCTCGGCCAGTTCCAAGATGGATACGGACGTTTGGGTGCCGACATTAAAAATCCGCCCCACGGCGGCATCCGCGTCCATCAATCCCATCAGCGCCCGGACAGTGTCGGCCACATGACAGAAACACCGGGTCTGCTGACCGTCGCCAAAGACTCTAAGCGGTTTATTTTTCAACGCGCTGGCGACAAAACGGGGCAACACCATGCCATACCGCCCGGTTTGCCGGGGGCCCACCGTGTTGAATAAACGAACGATGACCGGCCGCAATTTTTCTTCTTTGAAATAAGCGAGAGCCAAAAATTCATCGAGGGCCTTGCTGGCGGCGTAGGACCAGCGGTAATGAGTCGGCGGGCCGATGACGAGATCATCCGTTTCTTTGAATGTCTCATTGAACGCCCGGCCGTACACCTCGCTGGTGGAGGCCAGCAGCAGCTTGCAATCATGTCGGGCGGCGGCGTTGAAAACACTTTCGGACCCATGCACATTCGTATGAATCGTCCGCACCGGATCCTTGACGACCAAGTCCACGCCCACCGCCGCGGCTAAGTGAAAAATCGCGTCGGCATCCGCCGCCAGCGGATCCAGAATATCGTCCTGCTCGATGCCGCCCTCAACCAGCCGGTAACGCTCATTGTTCAGAGCGGCGGCCACATTTTCACGTCGGCCCGTGGAAAAATCATCCAGCGCGGTCACGTGATGTCCAGCGGCCAGCAGGCTGTCAGTCAGATGGCTGCCGATAAAACCGGCGCCCCCGGTAATGAGGTAATGCACTGGAGATCTCCTAGTCAAACGGTTATTTATCAACAGCTGCAAGACCCCGGATTGAAGCAATCTTTTGGGTCATCTGGCAACGGTTACGATTCTAGCTCAAAAACAGTCTGTTAAGTTAAGCTGGATTCTCCGAAACGCAACCAATGAACCGGCTCGAGAATAAGCGCATGTCGTATTGATGCTGCGCCCGGATCCAGTGGGGGGGGTAATGGGGGGAAGGTTAAGGGTTTTCGCTCTATAAAATCTGAAACGTCAAGATAAGAATCCGGCAGAAAAATGTGATGGCAGAAAAATGAAGAGAAGATTGTTTAACCACGAAACACACGAAACACACGAAAAATGAATAGAAGAGGGGGGGATAAAAACCGTATTGAGATTTTCAGCATGTCCGTTATTTGATCTCCGGGCACTGATTAATGACTTACTGCTTCTTGCCTCAGTCTTCATTTGATCATTAAGCGCTGATTAATGACTTACTGATTATTGAACCACTCTCAGAAGAGCCTTCTTCTTCCATCCTGCATTTCGTGTGCTACATTACCCGACTATTTATGTTAACATCTCTTTCCATGGAAGGTCACACAGAATGACAGCGAAAGAATTGCGCCCAAAATATATTGAGTTTTTCAAACAGCACGGCCACGCCGAGATTAAAAGCGCCCCGCTGGTTCCGGAAAATGACCCCACCGTTCTGTTCACGACCGCGGGTATGCACCCGCTCGTGCCCTACTTGCTGGGGGAGAGGCATCCCGGCGGCACCCGCCTGGCCGGATGCCAAAAGTGTATCCGCACCGGCGATATCGATGAAGTGGGCGATGAAGTCCATCTGACTTTTTTTGAAATGCTTGGCAACTGGTCTTTCGGAGACTATTTCAAAAAAGAGGCGATCGAACTGAGTTTTGAATTTCTTACCGGTAAGAACTGGCTGAACCTGGATGTCACCATGCTGGGTGTGTCTGTTTTCCAGGGCGACGCGGACGCTCCCTTCGATGAAGAGGCCTACGCATGCTGGCGGTCTCTGGGCATTCCCGCGGAACGTATCGCCAAATTGGGCAAAAAAGATAACTGGTGGGGACCCGCGGGCCAGACGGGACCGTGCGGCCCGGACACGGAAATGTTCTACTGGACAGGCGAAGGCCCGGCACCGGTCGTTTTTGATCCCGAGAACAAGCGCTGGGTCGAAATTTGGAACGATGTGTTCATGCAGTATAACAAGACCGCGGAGGGCGGCTTTGTTCCCCTCAGCCAGCGGAATGTCGATACCGGCATGGGCGTTGAACGGGTCACCGCCATCCTGCAGGGGCAGGGAACACCCTATCGGACGGAGTTGTTTAAACCCTTGTTCGACGGGATCGCCGCCCTGACCGGTGTGGACGATCCCGCCGCTGACCGCGGGTGCCGCGTTATCGCCGAACATATCCGTTCCGCGACCTTTTTGCTGGCCGACGGGGTCAAACCCGGAAATGTCGATCAAGCCTATGTCCTGCGCCGGTTGATTCGCCGGGCGATCCGCGAAATGCGCAAACTGGGTGGTCAGGAGTTGTTTACCGCCGCTTTGGCTGACATCGTGATCCGTGAATACGCGGATGTTTACCCGGAGCTGGCCGCCCGCGCGGCGTTAATCGCCGAAGAGCTCGACGTGGAGGAAAAACAGTTCCTCACCACCCTCGAAAAAGGCACCCGCGAATTCGCCAAGCTCATGGAAAAAATTCCCGCTCATATCCAGCGCAAAGTCATCAGCGGCAAACACGCCTTTTTCCTCTATGAAACCTTCGGCTTCCCAATCGAGCTGACAATGGAAATGGCCGCCGAAAAAGGCTTTGAAGTCGACCGCGAAGGCTTTGAGAAAGCCTATAAAAAACATCAAGACGCGTCCCGGAAAGGGGCGGAACGAAAATTTAAAGGCGGCTTGGCTGATCATTCGGAAATGACCACCGCGCTGCATACAGCCACCCATTTGCTGCACAAGGCCTTGCGCCAGGTGTTGGGAAACCATGTGGCCCAGGCTGGGTCAAACATCACGGCGGAACGATTGAGGTTCGACTTCACTCATCCCGAAAAAGTGACCCGGGAGGAATTGGCCGAAGTCGAAGCCATTGTCAATAACGTTATTCAACAAAATCTGCCGGTGAGCGTTGCGGAAATGACGGTTGAGGACGCCAAGGCGTCCGGAGCCATCGGGTTGTTTGGTGATCGCTATGGCGAAAAGGTGAAAGTGTACCGTGTCGGGGATTTCAGCGCTGAGATCTGTGGGGGACCCCATGTCGAAAACACCGGTGTCATGGGAACCTTTAAAATTACGAAAGAAGAAAGCTCCAGCCGGGGGGTCCGGCGGATCAAGGCCGTGTTGCGAATGGACTGATGTGTTGAGACACCTAAACGAAAAAGGAAACATGCGATGGGTTTGAAATCACTCTATTTAAGTCTTATCTCCGGACTCCTCTTCGGGGCCGCCGCCTCAAACGCCGCCGACACGGCCACGGCCTATATCAACATGGATAAAGTTTTCTCGGGGTTTTACAAAACCAAACAAGCCGAGGAAAGCCTGAAAAAACAGGAAGATATTTATAAAGAGCGCGCTAAAGGGGAAGTCGCCGAACTGGAGGCGCTCAAGGAAAAGTATGACCAGTTGATGAAAGAGTCCCAAAGCGTCGCTCTCAATGAGGAGTCTAAACAGAAAAAACTCACGGAAGCTCAGGATATTAAAACGCGGCTGATTGAAAAAGATCAGGAGTTAAAGCAATATTTTAATGAGAAAAAGCGTGAAATGCAGCGGGATTATCTCAAATCCCGGGACTCGGTCGTCAAGGAGATTATGGCCCAGGTCAATGCGTACGCCGACACCAAAGGTTACGAGCTGGTGTATGATGTTTCCGGCATGACGCAAAACATGCTGCCCGTCATTTTAAAATATCCCAAAGAGCGGGACATCACCGAGATCATCCTGCAGGAACTTAATCGTGACCAGGATGTCACCCCCGTGACCGGTGACACGCCGGTCGACTCTGGAGAATAAGTCCTATGGCTGACACATATTTCACAGCGGCGCAGATCGCCGAAGTGGTGGGCGGAAGAGTCGTCGGCGCGGAGTCCGCGGCGGTCAACGGTGTGGAAAGCCTGCAAATGGCGCGCCCCACTCATCTGTCTTTCCTCGGCAACGACAAATATGAAGCACAGGTGCTGCCGTCCAAAGCCGCCGTGGTGCTGGTTCCGGAAAGCTTTACGGCGCCCCCGCCGGAGGGGCGGGCCTGGATTGTCTGCTCTGATCCCTCCGCCGCCTTTATGGCGATTGTTGACGCGGTCACACCGCCGCCGCCGCCCCAGCCGCGGGGTGTCCATCCCTCCGCGGTCGTCAGTGACCAGGCCACGGTCGCGCCCTCCGCGGGCATCGGCGCCAACGCGGTTGTGGAAGCCGGCGCGGTGATTGGTGAAAACAGTGTGATCGGCGCCGGAACTTATATCGGCCATGAGACCGTCATCGGCGCCAATTGCCTGATTTACCCCAACGTGACCATCCGGGAACGGTGCGTGTTGGGTGACAAGGTGATCATCCACTCCGGAACCACCATCGGCAGCGATGGGTTCGGGTACTTGCCCGGCCCGAATGGGCACACGAAAATTCCCCAGGTCGGCATCGTCCAGATTGATGACGATGTCGAAATTGGCGCCCAGGTCGCCGTCGACCGCGCCCGGTTCGGCAAGACCTGGATTAAAACCGGCGCCAAAATTGACAACCTTGTCCAGATCGCTCATAATGTGATTATTGGTGAATATTGTTTTATCATCGCCCAAGTGGGTATTTCCGGAAGCACGGAACTTGGCAAAGGGGTGGTGGCGGCCGGCCAGGCCGGTATCGCCGGACACCTGCGCATCGCGCCGGGAGTCACGATTATGGCTCAGGCCGGGGTGCCCAAGGATCTTACCGGTTCCGGCGAGTATTATGTGGGCAGTCCCGCGGTGCCGCGTAAAGAATTCGCTAAGAAAGAATTCGCGGTCAAAAGCGTGGCGAAGCTCAAGCAGACAGTCAAACAATTGGAACAAGAGCTGGCGGAACTTAAAAAATCCATGAGCTAATGGCGGAGACATCCTTGCCTCGCGATGATTTGATAAGCCGGATCGGCCGGGCGGCCGGGCGCTTGGCGCGAACGGGCGGAACGTGGGTTTTACCCAATGTGTGTCCCGCTTGCCGAAGCCAGGTGTGTTTACATGAGCAAACGATGTGTCCGGCTTGCTCCGGACGCCTGCGCGAGCTGCCCGGTCCGCGCTGCCCGCGATGCGGGGGTGTGGTGGACGGCCCCTTGGCGGTGTGCGGCGAGTGCCTGGCGGGAGATCCCGGAGTCTGGAAACAGGCGGTGACCGTATATGGATACGAGGGCTTCATCCGCGACCTCATCCACCAGATGAAATATCAGCAGGCGGTTTTTCTCGTGCCGTTTATGGCCGGGAAAATGGCGGAAAGCTGGCGGCGGGGGCAGTGTGCCCAGCCGGATGTGGCCACCTGGGTGCCGATGCACTGGTGGCGCAAAACGCGCCGCGGATACAATCAGGCGGAACTATTGGCCCGGGAAGTCGGGCGGATATTGGACATTCCCGCGCGAAAACTCGTTCGGCGGAAGAAAAATTCCCGAAAACAGGTTACATTGGGCGAAGTTGAACGACGTGAAAATGTAAAAGGGGCTTTTGTGTCCCGCCGCGGACGACTGATCGCGGATAAACATGTCTTGCTGATTGATGATGTGTTCACCACTGGCGCCACGCTGCGGGCGGTGACACAGGCGATATCTGAACACGCACCTTCACACATAAGCGTTCTCACGCTGGCCAGAGGATAACATCATGCCATTATTTAGAAAACTTCAGTACAGCACCGTTAAAGCCAGTAAGCGGGAAGTTCCCGAAGGGTTGTGGACAAAGTGCAAAGGCTGCAACACGGTCCTGTATAAAGCTAAAATCGAAGAAAATCAAAATGTCTGCCCGGAATGCGATTATCATTATCCGATCACGGCCGTGGAGCGGATTGACCTGCTGACCGACCCCCGGAGTTTCGCCGAGATGGACGCGGACATGGCCTCGCTGGATCCGCTGGAATTCGCCGGTGATGGTATTTATCCCGGAAAATTGGAAAAATCCAGAAAGAAATCCGGCATGACCGACGCGATTATCACCGGGATGGCCACGCTGGATAAACGGCCCTTGGCCTTGGGGGTGATGGACTTTCGTTTTTTAGGCGCCAGTATGGGCTCAGTGGTCGGCGAAAAGGTCACACGGCTGACCGAGGCCGCGACGGATCAACGCGTGCCTCTGGTCATCGTCACCGCCAGCGGCGGCGCCCGGATGTACGAAGGCATGCTCAGTTTGATGCAGATGGCTAAAACATCCGCCGCTCTGGCCCGCCATGACCGGGCCGGTCTGCCTTACATCGTCATCATGACTCATCCCACGACCGCCGGCGTTTCCGCCAGCTTCGCCTCGTTGGGTGATATTATTCTCGCTGAACCCAAAGCGCTGATCGGCTTCGCCGGCCCCCGGGTGATTGAACAAACCACCCAGGCTAAACTGCCGGAAGGATTCCAGACCGCTGAATTCCTGGTCAAACACGGATTTATCGACCGGGTGGTCCGCCGGGCGGACATGCGGAAAGAACTGTCGCTCCTCTTGGAATATTTCAAAAACGCCGGTAAGACACAGATGGCCGCCGGGCAGTAAGCCCCGCCGGTGTTCCCGTCAACCCCCCGCCTGAGGATGAGTCTCTTCGGCGGGGGTTTCTTTTGGCGCCGAGGCGCCCAGAAGCAGGGCCAGGCCCCGCGTCTCGTCAAATGTCTGCAAACCGATCTTGATGCTCAGCGTCAACGGCACCGACAACAACATGCCGATCGGCCCCAGAACCCACCCCCAGAACACCAGGCTGATGAGAATAATCGCCGGCGACAGCCCCAAGCCCCGACCCATGATTCTGGGTTCCAAAATATTGCCGATACCGACGTTAATGATGGTGTAGACCACCGCCACCCACGCCGCCCGCCCGGGGCCGAACTGGACCAGCGCCAGAATCACGCCAGGAATCGCCGCCATAAAGGATCCGATACTTGGGATGTAATTGAGCAAAAAGGCCATGACACCGAGCAGCAGCGGATAGTCCAGGCGGAATATCAAGGCCATAATCCAGACCAGAAAGCCGGTGAATAAGCTCACCAGCGTTTTCATACCCATGTACCGGCGGACATTGATCAACGCCTCCTGAACGTGGTCATAAGAGGGCCCGGTCCGTCCCACCGCCGCCGCCACCTTTTTAGGCAGCATGGCCGCTTCCAGAAGGAAAAACGCGGTAATCAACAGGATAATCAATCCTTGTCCGAACAAGCCGCTGACCGCCCCGAAAGCGGTTTTCGCATAGTCAAACAGCTTTGCCGTCGCCAGCAGTTCCTTCGCTTTGCCCGCCGGCATCGCGACCCCTTTCATATTCAGCCAAATCTCCAGCTCATCCATATGGCCCATGATTTTTTCCTGGTACTTAGGCAGATTGTCAGCGAAAGACTGAGCCGAATTACTCACGACAGAGAAGCCGAACAGGCCCAGGAGCAGCAGTAAGCCGATAAGAAGAAGCAAGGCCAGAACCGGCCGGATACCCCGCCGTTGGAGAAAGAAAAAAGCCGGGCTGGTGATCGCCGCCAGAAAGATAGCCAGCAGCACCTGCACCAGGATATACGACGCGGCCTTCATGCCGGCCACCACCACCACGAACGCCGCCATGTTGATCAATAAAAACCCTAACCGGGATCGAGCTGGAGTCGCCATGTGTTCACCTGTTAACAATCAAGAAATTCCCGTCACACGTCATTGCCTTAACATCGCCTGTTTTACGGATAACACAATGGTGATTTTCAACAAAAATAACATTTGACCATTGCATCCCCCTGTTTAAAGATTACATTAGCCCCCTGTTTTTTAGGAAACAGACAGCTGACAGGGCACCGGAGCATGATCCGTTCCCCTGTCAAATTCCATACCATTTTTCGGTAGGGTACCGAAGCGGCACCTGTCCGCCTCAGGCGGAAAACGGGGCAGACTGTTTCTGCCAGAGGCAGACCCGCCTCAGACGGGAAATCTGAGCGGATTATACAGTCAAGCCGGGTCGCGAGTACCAACCGATAGACAATTAAATATTTTTCGGTAGGGTACCGAAGCGGCCAAACGGGGCAGACTGTAAATCTGCTGACAATGTCTTCAGTGGTTCGAATCCACTCCCTACCACCATTTTAAACGCATTCCTTCGGGGATGCGTTTTTTTTGGTGTTTCAAGGAGTGGGTTCGAAGCACGTAGTGGTTTGACCGTCACAAAGTGACAGAGGCCGAATGCCGCACCAAAATGCCGTCGTTCGGCAGCGCCAGCGTCAATCCACTCCCTACCACCATCTTATTTAAGCACGAATTGAGCACAAGCGCCCGGTTCGTGCTTTTTTATTGATTAAACCCCTGCTAACCCCTGCAAAAAGCCATAATGCCACAAAATGCCACAAAAAATTTAAGCACGGATTAAGGGAAAGCGGCCCGGCGGTTAAAAATCATAATGCCACAAAAAACGCCATAACGGCCCCAAACGGCCCAACTTTTTTCAGCATGGTTTAAGCAGGAATAGGAAAAAAGGCATTTTCAACAACGGCACAAAAATGATTTTCCATCGCCCACCTTTGATTCTTGACAAACCCAGGCGGGAGTCTCTTGGAGCTGATAAAGAAATGCACTCTACCCAGATTCTCTTCCTCGTCGCGCGCTTGAATAATTAAAACCTTACCTACGCCTTCCCTGTTCCGTGCTTGTTTTAATTGCAAAAGGCAGGTGGAAAGCTGTTAGAACCATTTGATCTCCCCAGGCCATCCTTCCGGCCCGGGGAGATCTTTTTTCTTGGCCGGGTTACAAATGGATCGGTAATCTGACGATAGAGAATTATATGTAATATTTCCCTCTATTCTGCTTGTTTCATGGTTAAAATAGCCTAAAGTAGATTTGTCCATTATCTAGGGCAAGGATTTTTTTTAAGTGTTGGTTCGAGGACTATTCTTTGAGGCTTGTCCGGCATCTCCAAACTTGGTTGGTATTGCATTAGGTTTAGTACATGGGTATGAGAGTGGCAGCTGGTGCCCGGGTTGTCATCCGGGATGCGGAATGGTTGGTGAAAACTGTGGACCGGACGTCTACGGGGACACTGTCGATTCGTGCTGTCGGTATTTCTGAACTGGTCCGGGGGCGCGAGGCAATATTTCTTGAGGATCTGGAATCCTGGGGGGATGGTATTGAGGTCCTTGATCCAGCAGCTGTTAGACTGGTGCCGGATCCATCTCCCCATTACCGCAATTCTATGCTTTATATTGAGAGCCTTTTGCGCCAAACCCCTCCTACGGATCCTCCCGCCGAAGAAAAGATCTACCTGGGACATAAAGCGGCGATGGATGCCGTACCCTATCAACTTGACCCGGCGATGCAGGCGCTCAAACAACCGCGCCAGCGGATTCTCATTGCGGATGCGGTCGGTCTGGGAAAAACGCTGGAAGCCGGTGTCCTGCTGACGGAGCTGATCCGCCGGGGCAAAGGGCGACGCATTCTGGTGGTCGCACTGAAGAGCATGCTGACCCAGTTCCAGAAGGAAATGTGGGCGCGTTTTTCAATCGGTCTCACCCGTTTGGATTCGGTCGGTATTCAACGGGTGAAGCAACAGATCCCCGCCAATCATAATCCCTTCTATTTTTTCGACCGGTCGATCATCTCCATTGACACTCTCAAGCAGGATTCCGAGTACCGTCCCTATATCGAGAACTGCCATTGGGATGTGATCATCATAGATGAGGCGCACAATGTCGCAGAACGTGGCAGTCATTCTCTGCGGGCCCGGTTGGCTAAACTGTTGTCCTCGCGTTCCGATACACTCATTATGCTGTCCGCAACCCCTCATGATGGGCGCAAAGAATCATTCGCGAGCCTGATGAATATGCTGGATCCAACAGCTATTGCCAATCCCGAAGATTATGGCCCGGAAGATATCAAAGGATTGTTTATTCGCCGTTTCAAGAAAGATATCCAGCATCAGGTCAGGACAGCATTCATGGATCGGACCATCCGCAAAGAGATCGCCGATGCCGGTCCCAGTGAAGAAAGCGCTTTCGACCAGCTCACGTCGTTGAAATTTAAAAAGCTCGATAGGAGAGGCTCCGGCAACAGGCTTTTCCGCACCACCCTGGAAAAGGCGCTCTTCTCCAGTCCCGCCGCATGCCTGGAAACCGCCAACCACCGAATCAAGAACCTGGAGGCCAGTAAAACTCCGGAAGCTGCTGAAGACATCAGTCAACTGCGGGACCTGGTCACAGCTTTGGAGGGCATCGGCCCGAAGCAGTTTTCAAAATATCAGGCATTGGTAAAACTGATTCGTGACAAACAGGAAGGGTTCGGCTGGTCCGGACGCGATGCGACAGACCGCCTGGTCATTTTCACCGAGCGGATCGAGACTCTAAAGTTCCTTTGTGAAAACCTCAAAAAAGACCTCAAGCTCAAAGACAAACAGGTCGAGATTCTACATGGCACACTGTCTGATGTGGATCAGCAGCGGGTGGTTGAAGCGTTCGGGCAGGAAGAGTCGCCCGTGCGTATTCTGATCGCTTCTGATCTGGCGGCGGAAGGAATCAATCTGCACTACCTGTCTCATCGACTCGTCCATTTTGACATTCCCTGGTCATTGATGGTCTTTCAGCAGCGAAATGGCCGTGTCGATCGCTATGGTCAGACACAGCAACCTGAGATTGCCTATTTGATGACCCGGGCCCGGAATCCCGATATCAAAGGCGACATGCGGATTCTGGAGGTCTTGATCGAAAAGGATCAGCAGGCCTACAAAAACATTGGCGATCCGTCCGCCTTCATGCGGGAATATGATGTTGACCGGGAGGAAGAACGGACCGCCGCCGCAATGGAGGCAGACGTTACGGCTGAAGAGTTTGACGCCTCTCTGGAAGCTGGCCTGGCGGATGACCCACTGGCGATTCTTCTCGGAGAAGATGAGGAGCCCCCGACCGGACAAGCGGCGGAAAGCACACATGATCTCCCTTCGATTTTCAACAGTGACTACGACTATGCGAAGGCCGCAGCCAATCTTTTACGGGAAGGGCGGCGGATTGACGGTCACTTTGATGATGCTCAACAGTTTATCACCCTCAACTGGCAGGAAGATTTCACTCACTGCATGCGTGATCTACCACAGGAAGTGCGGGCGGAGATCCGGGAGGAAACTCAAGTCATTGTCACCACGGACCGGCAGCGTTTGAAAAATGAGATGGTCCGGTGTCGCAAAGAAGAACACGCCTGGCCCCGTTTCAGCCTGCTCTGGGATCTTCACCCGGTGATGGACTGGTTTAACAACAGCGTGTTGACGGTCTTTGGACGCCACGAAGCCCCCGTTATCCACGTGCCGAAAGGGCTTCAGCCCGGACAGACACTATTTCTCATGACCGGGTTGATCCCCAACCGCAAAAGTCAGCCTTTGATCCATCGGTGGTTCGGCCTGCTGTTCAGCGATGGGAAAACACCGGAGATTCTTTTTCTAGATCAGGTGATCAACCTTGTCGGGCTTGGTTTCGGGAAAATCCCCAATCCGGGGAAATCAGTGGATTCAAAAAGGTTGGCAAAGCTTCTGCCCCGGGCGGTGGATGATGCCCGCCAGTGGATGAGTGCCAGCCGGGATGAGTTCCATGCCACCATTCAGCCATTGCTGGATAAGCATATGGCGGAGCTGAAACGGCTCAAAGGCGACCGCATGCGTCAGCTCGAACTGGACTTCGGAGACGCGACAACCACCTCGCGGCGTCAGGCCTCCAAAAAAGAAGCCCGGCAACGGGAGATTGACACCGTGTTCGCCGAAACCGAGAAATGGATTGCCGACACCATGACCACTGAAGATGATCCCTACATCCGGGTGGTCGCCGCATTCGTGGGAGGTGCATGATGTGGTGGCTGTACCTTGATGAAAGTGGCGATCTGGGATTCGATTTTGTTAATAAGAAGCCCTCGAACTTCTTCACTATCTGCATTCTGGCGACCAGCCAGAAGTCGACCGACATTGCCTTCGGTCGGGCTGTCAAGCGCACATTAAAGAACAAATTAAACGCAGGAGCTCACAAAAAAAGGATGGTACCCGAATTGAAAGGCTCTGCCAGTCGATTGTCGATTAAGAAGTACGCCTGGAAACACATTGAAGACGAGACATTCGGCATTTACTGCATCACGCTTAACAAACGACGGGTATACCCTCGTCTAGCTGAGCAGAAATCACACGTGTACAATTATGTTGCCCGTATGGTGATCGACCAGATTCCATTTGAAAAAGCAACTGGCAGTGTGCGGATGGTCATCGACCGGAGTAAGGGGAAACGGCAGGTGTGGGAATTCAACGAATACATTGAACGCCAACTTCAGGGGCGTATCAGTCCGGATGTCGAACTCGAGTTCAAACACGGAGATTCTCAAAACTGGGCCGGACTGCAGTGGGCGGATCTTTTCGCCTGGGGAGTGTTTCGGAAATACGAGCAGGGCGACTCGGAATGGTATGACGTGTTTCAGTCAAAGGTATTATACGATGAACAATACCTCTAAACAAAAAAAGAGCGCGCCCCACAAGAATCTTTCGCCATGGCTGTGGCCGCCCGCGGGACGGGAACACCATGAACTTCTTGCAACGGACTTACCGCTCAACACCCTTAATATAGCAGTTTATGGCAGAATGCAAATTGAAAAGAAAATGGCTGATAAAATAGAGCCCGGATGGGCATAATATATAACAGGATACAGAACGCGTCACATGGCTATTGATTTAACAGGCATCGGCAATATCAACGAGTTCTACACGGACCACTATCTGGCGGCCGTGCTGGAGAACGACCTGAAAGACCTGTTCCGCACCTGGACCGAGATGGACCGGGAGAAGACGGGACAGATCTCGCCGCCGCGTGCCCTGAACAATCTGCACAAACCCTACTTCCGCCTGCTTTCGGAACTGGAACGGGCCTGGGATCCGGCGGAGATCGCCGCACGTCAACGCACTCTGATCGCCGAGTTGCTCCACGCTCTTGGCTACAGTCTGCAACCGACGGAAATCTCCTTAGACGGACTGGGTAAAAAAGAGGATAATGTTGTCCTGCCAATCCTGGGAGGCGTTAAGAACGCGGCCGGCGCGCCGTTGCTGTGGATCATCGAAACGATCTGTCCGGTGGAGGAGATGCAGAGCCCCCTGGATCAGCAGCTCGATCCCTGCCAGATTGCGGATTCCGCACTGTCGTCCCTGCCGGAACATGAGTCACTCGAGGAGCTGATATCAAAACGGATATTCTCGCTCCCCGAACCCCCGCGCTGGGTGCTGGCCATTAACCTGGGCGGCATCGAACTGATCGACCGCAGTAAGTGGGCGGAGAAACGTCTACTGCGGTTTGATGTTAAAGAGATTTTCGACCGTCGGGAAAGCACCACGCTCCGGGCCATGGCGGCGCTGCTGCACCGGGAGTCGGTGTGCCCGGAAGAAGGCATGCCGCTGCTGGATACGCTGGCGGAGAATTCGCATAAACATGCGTACGCGGTCAGCGAGGATTTGAAGTACGCCGCCCGCGAAGCGATCGAGCTGCTGGGCAACGAAGCGGTGTACTACATTCGCGAGGTCCGCAAGGAAGCGATCTTCGGCAAGACGGGAAAACCTGTCCTTGACGAGGCGGAACTGACCAACGAGTGCCTGCGCTATCTGTATCGGCTTTTGTTTCTGTTCTATATCGAAGCCCGCGAAGAGCTGGGCTATGCCCCCCTCAACAGCGAGGAGTACCGGCTTGGCTACAGCCTGGAGTCGCTGCGCAATCTGGAAATGGTGCCGCTGACGACCGACGATGCGCGCAATGGCATGTATATCGACCAGAGCATCACACTCCTGTTCAAGCTGCTCTACGAGGGGTTTGAACCCAGCAAAAACAAGCAAGCCTTGCTGGGCGGATTACAGGGCTCTCTGCACCACACGTTTGATATGGCCCCCTTGAAGAGTCATCTGTTCGATCCGTCCCGCACCCCGATTCTCAACAAGGTGAAGTTCCGGAATCATGTCCTCCAGCGAGTGCTGAAGCTGCTGTCGCTGTCGACCGGACGCGGCCAAAGCGGCCGCAATCACCGCAGCGGTCGGATTTCCTATGCCCAGCTCGGCATCAATCAGCTGGGAGCCGTCTACGAAGGGTTACTATCCTACAGCGGATTCTTTGTCGCCCGGGAAGGTGGGCTCTACGAAGTCCGCAATCCGAAGGACGACTATAACGAGCTGCATAATGCCTATTTCGTGCCAGCCCACGAACTGGAACACTACTCGAAGGCGGAACGCTTTATCCCGCAGCTTGATCCGGATACCGGTAAAACGGTCGAAAGACTCCGCCATTTCCCGCGCGGGACATTCATCTACCGTCTGGCCGGACGCAACCGTCAGAAGTCGGCTTCCTACTACACCCCGGAATGCCTCACCCAGTGCGTGGTCAAGTACGCCCTCAAGGAACTCCTGAAAGACAAATCGGCTGACGAAATCCTACACCTCACGATCTGTGAACCGGCCATGGGATCAGGCGCCTTCCTCAACGAGGCCATCAATCAACTCGCCGCCGCCTACCTCCAAGCCAAACAGCGGGAAGCGAAGAATGGGGCGCTGCGCCAAACCCCGCTGGGGGACGTCCAGACTTCCCCCAGACCCCTTTCATCAAGGGATGTGCGCAACCCGCAGACGGAAAGCCCGCCTGCGGATTCCGCACATCCGGTGGCCGACGCTTCGCGTGATGAATCCACGGTTGATGCTATCTCTTTACCCTGCGCAGCAGCGCCTGCCGTTTGCGGAATTTCGTCATCCGGTACTCCGGAGGGGGAAATTCCGCGAACCCGAGATGAGGGGTCCGGGGAGTCGCGACGCCCCGGCGGGGGTTCGGGGGCAGAGCCCCTGACTGTCCTGGGGCATGATGAGTATGGTCAGGAGTTGCAGCGGGTCAAGGCGTATATTGCGGCGAACAATGTATATGGGGTGGATTTGAATTCGGTGGCCGTGGAATTGGCGGAGGTGTCGTTGTGGCTGAATACGATTCATCCGGGGTGCCCGGTACCGTGGCTGAACATGCAACTGGTGGCCGGCAATTCCCTGATTGGCACCCGCCGGCAGGCATATAAATCCTCTCTTCTCAATCCCAAAAAAGGCGACCCAAAATGGCTCGACGAGCCCCCCGTCCACTACCCGCTCAATCCGAACGTCGGGGTTTCGCACCCCGAACCCCGCGCCGGGGCGTCTCGACTCCCCGGACCCCTCACTCAGGTTTCCGGAATTTTGCCCGCCGAAGCGTCGGACAAAATTCCGGAAACGATGGCCAATGCTTCGCGTGGAAATAAACACGAAGTGGACGCTCCGGTTGGCGAAGTTGGTGGTGCGGCTTCCGCAGCGGCAAGTTCGCCAACCCAGGATGAAGGGGGACCGGGGGAAGTCTGGACGTCCCCCGGCGGGGGTGTGGGGGCTGGCCCCCGCAGGCCGTCGCGGTCGGTGTATCACTTTTTGTTGCCGGATACGAACATGTCAGCGTACAGCGACAAAGTGGTCAAGGGGATGGTGGAATACGAGACCGACGACGGCAAGACCCGGAGTCGGTTTGATGATATACGTGATTGGCGGCGGGACTTCTGCAAACCCTTTGAAGAACATCAGATTGACATTTTAGAGCGTTTGTCGCATCAGATTGACCAGTTATGGCAGAAACATATCCGCGACCGCCGGGAGTTGCGCAGCAAGACCCGCGACCAATGGACCCTCTACGGCCAATCCTCATGCGAAGCAGGCTCACCCGTTTCCGGAATTTCGTCCACCGGTACTCCGGCGGGCGCAATTCCGGGAACCAGCTTGGGGAGGTCCGGAGGGACGCGTTCCTCCGGTGCGGGGTCTGGGGTGCAAAACCCCAGTCTTCCCTCCCTCACCACCCGGGAGAAAGACAAGCTGTTCCGGGAGAAGATACTGGCCAAAGAAATTCAGAACAGCAGTGCGTATCGGCGGCTGAAGTTGGTGATGGATTATTGGTGCGCGTTGTGGTTTTGGCCGATCGAGAAAGCCGATCAGCTACCGACACGTGAAGCCTATTTGATGGAATTGCAGGCCATTTTGGAAGGCGGGGTTTACGATGTGCGGTACTTCGAGGGCAACCAGGCTTTGCTTGATCTAGAGGGAGTCGGCAAACAGCCTGATCTACCTTATGGTGACAGCGAATATGGCTTTGTCAACATCGATGCTTTGTGCAAGAACTACGAGCGCCTGGCCCTGGTTAGCGAGCTGGGCAAGCGCTACCGTTTCCATCACTGGGAACTGGAATTCGCCGACCTGTTTGCGGAGCGCGGCGGGTTCGATTTGATTTTGGGAAATCCCCCGTGGTTGAAAGTCGAATGGAGCGAAGGCGGGGTGCTCGGCGATGTGAATCCGCGGTTTGTTTTCGACAAGCTGTCCGCCAGCCAGCTCAACAAGAGCCGCGAGCAGGCCCTCGAAGACCACCCCGGCCTGAGAGAACTCTACCTGTCCGAATTCGAGGAAGCCGACGGCACCCAGACCTTCCTCAATGCCACCAGCAATTATCCCGTCCTCAAAGGTGTACAGACCAACCTCTACAAATGCTTCCTGCCCCAGGCGTGGACGATTGGCAACCCTGCGGGCGTCTCCGGCTTCCTCCATCCAGAAGGCACCTACGATGATCCAAAAGGTGGGGAGTTAAGGAAGCAGATCTACCCGCGACTCTGCCACCATTTTCAGTTTGACAATGAGCTGCACCTCTTTGCCGAGGTGCATCACTGCACCAAATTCAGCGTCAACACCTACCGTAATAGCTTGCGTAATCCGCACTTCGACCACATCGCCAACCTGTTCGCCACCTCGACCGTCGATTTATCCTATGCGCATGCCGGGCAGGGTCCTGTCGAGGGCATCAAGGACAGCGAGTCGAACTGGAATGTGCATGGCCACCGCAACCGAGTGGTGAGGGTAGACAAGGACGTGCTGGCGTTGTTCGCCAAACTCTACGACGATGCGGGTACTCCGGCCCTGGCCGCCCGCCTGCCCGCCCTCCACGCCACCGATGTTCTGGCCGTGCTTGCGAAGTTCGCAGACCAACCACGGCGGCTCGGAGATCTTCAGGGACAATATTTCTCCACAGAAATGTGGCACGAAACCAATGCCCAGAAGGATGAGACCATCCAGCGCGAGACGCGTTTTGCGGAATCCGCAGAGGAATGGATTCTGTCCGGCCCGCACTTCTTCGTCGGTAATCCGTTCAACAAGACCCCGCGCCGGGAATGCACCAAGAATTCCGACTACGACCCCATCGACTTGTCAATTATCCCGGACGACTACCTGCCGCGCACCAACTACGTCCCCGCCTGTTCCCCCCAGGAATACGCCCGCCGGACTCCCCACGTCCCCTGGGATGCCGACGGGAATCCGACGGAGAAGAAGTCGGAGCAGGTGCGGGTGACGGAATGTTATCGGATGATGCACCGACGACAGTTGAGCCAGTCTGGTGAACGCACCTTTGTGCCCTCATTGATACCGACAGGAGCCGGGCACATAAATCCGGTGGTCAGTACTGCCTTCCGAGTAGACGCATCCCCCCTAGATTTTCTTCCGTTCGCGGTGTCCCTCCCGTTTGACTTTTATACCAAGTCAACAGGCAAGGGAGATATGTATGGAAACAATCTCGGCATGTTTCCGCTTCCATCTGCGAATTCCGCAATGGTACTTCGTGCCCTCAGACTTCTTGCCCTCACCACCCACTACGCCGACCTCTGGTCCTCGTGCTGGGACGAGGCATTCAAGCGTGACCGCTGGGCGAAAGATGATCCGCGCCTTGACCATGCGACCTTCGCAAATTTGACCCCGGAATGGACGCGTGATTGCGCCCTCCGCACCGATTTCGAGCGCCGCCAGGCGCTGGTCGAGATCGATGTCCTCGCCGCCATGGCGCTGGGGTTGACCTGCGATGAACTCTGCGCCATCTACCGCATCCAGTTCCCCGTCCTCCGCCAGAACGAAGCCGACACCTGGTATGACCAAAACGGACGCATCGTTTTCACTTGCAGCAAAGGCCTGCCCGGTGTCGGACTCGACCGGCAAAGCTGGAATGAGATACGGAAGCTTAATGAAGTGGTTAGTGGGGAGTGGGAAGTGGCTAGTGGGAAGGGGGAAGTGGCTAGTATAATGTAAAATTTAAACTTGCGCAATCTTTAACACTAACCTATATTA
>JAVVEH010000060.1:0-21520 GCA_032251435.1 Lentisphaeria bacterium
GTCGGCCACATCTTCAGACACCCGAGCCGCTGCCCATCGGCAGTTGGATCCGGATTTCCGGCCGGGACGGTCGGGCACTCGTACGTGGCATTGCCCACATCGGCGGGCGCACCCAGTCGGTGCTTGTTCCGAAAAGCATCGGGAACCCCGTTGGTGTACCGGCTTCAGCCGGAAAACTCCAGTGCTGACCAGGGGCACGTCGTATGCACAAAGCGTGACGGACTCGTCGCGGATACGGTTTGCTTGAGCTTGCGGACTCCGCAAGCCGATTTCCGGACAGGACCTGGCTACCTGAGTAGTTACGTGTAAAGCTTAAATTGCTGTCGAGGACTTAGCCTCAAGGCCACATCAGGAAATAAGCATGCCCTCGCAAATCCTCATTGCAAACGAACGGCTGGCAACCAAGCGCCGACTGAAGTCGGTACACCAACGCGGCAATCCAGGAGTCAATCATGAAAACGCAATTCGCAGGAACGTGTGCAAGCAACGAAAACAACCGGATGCGGACAATGAAAACGACATTGGAATCGTGGCGGGCTGCGCTTTCTTCAGTGCGGCGACGAACGCGGCGTTCTGGACCCCGGTGGATATCACCACTACCGCCTGATCGGGCCCTGTCGCAGCGGTCTGCTCCGGCATCTGGATCCGGAGATCCCGGAGGATCGCAGGCATGCCCGCTCGCTCACCGGTCTGGTCGGGGGCGGCTGGGATATCTGCCTGCGCATTGAGCAGGGCGGCGCCACGAAGACCTATGTGATGCCAATTTGTTTTCACTGTGATCCCATAGCTCGCGAAAATCGGATGATTTTCGGCTTTTTCGTGCTTGGGGAATCGATTTTCTCGATACCCCCCAGTTAATACTTTTGATTGTTTTGTGCGAAAATGTATTGTCCCTTGTCTCGCACCTAGTCCCAGTGTTGTCGAGCTTGAGCGCAAATCAGACGAAGTGCGAGACAAGGTTAGTGCAGTCATCCCATGGGATGGCTGTGATTTGTTTTCAGGATGGTTGAATCGATTAAGGCTAAAGATTAGGGCAAACGATTAAGGTTGTGCGGTTTTTTCCCCTAATCATTCGCCCTAATCTCGATCACTTTGATTGCGAAACGGAATGAGAAGCAATAACCATGTTTGAATCAATCATTTCCATTGATGAGTACCGGCAGCGGCGGCAACGGCTGCGTGATCGGATTACACCGGCATCCGCCCTGGTCATGGGCGCCCCCGCGCCGGATGACCGCGCACCCTTCCGCCAATACAACGAATTCTGCTATCTGTGCGGGGTCCTGGTTCCTCAGTCCTATCTTTTCATCGACGGGCGCGACGGGAAAACGACCTTGTTTCTGCCCGGCAGTGCACATCAATCCCGTGAGCGGAATGACAAGCTTCTCTTTGCCGATGATCCGGAAACGGCAATGGCGGTGACCGGCGTGGATGCCGTCAGCCATCGTGAGCAACTGGCCGGCGCCCTTGCAGGCGGCCAGGAACTGTATATCCTTTTGCATGATGGTGAAGGGCTCCAGTGCGATGTCCGCAGCATTACCGATGCCCGGCGGCAAAGCGCGGACGATCCCTGGGACGGCCGCCCGGATCGCGGCACGTATCTGGCGGAAAAGCTCCGTCGCGCCTGTCCCGGCATCTCGCTTCATGATTTAGCCCCGGTTCTGCTGGAGATGCGCCTGATTAAATCGCCGACCGAGATCGATCTGTTGCGGGAGGCGGGGCGACTGGCCGCGGAAGGTGTTCGCGACGCGATGCGGGCCACCAAACCCGGGGTCATGGAATACGAGCTGGCGGCCCTGCTGCAATACCGCTATCTGGCGGGCGGCGCACTGGATTACTCCTATGCGCCGATTGTCGCCGCCGGAAAAAATATTGTCGACCCGCACTACTGCGCCAACCGTTGCGAACTCCGCAACGGGGATCTGGTGCTGGTGGACTGCGCGCCCGACTACCATTACTACACCAGCGACATCACACGCATCTGGCCCGTCAACGGTGTCTATACAGAGGAGCAACGCACCCTGTATGGATTTGTCACCGAGTACCATAAAGCCCTGCTGGCAGCGATCCGGCCCGGCAGAACTTGTGCGGATATCGAGGATGAAGTGGCCGCTCACATGGAAACCCGGCTTGGCGAGTTTCAATTTGCGACCCCCGCACAATACGCGGCGGTCCAGCGTATGCTCCAGTCGCGCAACCACATCGCCCACAGTGTCGGCATGAGCGTCCACGACGGACTCGGACACAAAACCGGCCCGCTGCAGCCGGGCATGGTTTTCGCCGTCGATCCGCAACTGTGGCTGAAAGAAGAAAACCTGTATATCCGCGTCGAGGACACCGGTGTGGTCACGGAAAGCGGCTTTGATGTCTTTACCGCAGATATCACCCTGGATCTGGACGAAATCGAGATGATTTGTGAAGGCGTGAAGGCGTGAAGGCGTGAAGGCGTGAAGCGTGAAAGCGTTAAAGAATGAGGCTGTGAAATGGACTATCAGAAATGGTTGGACCAAGTGCCCGTAGAGATTCGGGAGGACAAAGTCTGGCGATTGGAAGTATACCGGTTGGGACTTTTTGCTGCCGACATTGGCTGGTATGATGTCACAGCTTTGTCACGCGACCGGCGCACCCGGGGTTTATCGGACCAGCTTTACAGAGCTTTGGGAAGCATCAGTGCAAATACCGGGGAAGGCTTTTCGCGCGGAACGGGAAAAGACCGGGCCAGATTTTATGAATATGCCCTGGGCTCGGCACGTGAGTCGCGTGGTTGGTACTACAAAGGCCGTCACATTCTCAAGCCGGAAGTGGTTCAGCACAGAATCGGGCTCCTGACACATGTAATCAAACTGCTTCTGACAATGATTCCGGATCAGCGTGGAACCGAAATACGCGAAGAACAAATGAACTATATTGCCGATGGGCCGCAGGCCCTTCTTACAGAAATTCCGTTTTTAGAAGATAAAGCGTGAAACGTGAAGCGTGAAGGCGTGATACGTGAAGCGTGAAGGCGTGAAGCGTGAAGTGCCTTGCGCACTCCGCAGGCACCAGTCGTTGCGGGAACGTGAAGGCGTGACCCGCATCACGCATCACGCATCACGCATCACGTATCACGCATCACGTTTTCACGTTTCACGTTTTCACGTTTTCACGTTTTCACGTTTCACGTTTCACGCATTGGAGACAATTTCATGAAGCAATCACCCCCCAACATTCTCTTTCTCATGGCCGATCAGTGGAACCATCTGGATTTTGGCTACCGCGGGCATCCGGTGGTGCGGACCCCGCATCTGGACCGGCTGGCCGCACAGTCGGTCGACTTCACCCACGCCTACGCGCAGAATGCGTTCTGCCTGCCCAGCCGGGCCAGTATACTCTCGGGGCAGTATCTGAAAACCCATCGGCAGTATGGGTTCACCGGCCTTTTCAGCGAGGATGTGCCCTGTCTGCCGGAGTTGCTGCAGCAAAACGGCTACACCACCTTCCATGTGGGAAAATTTCACTGCAACCCGTTCGGCGACCGGCTGGGATTCGACGAATTCGTCCCGACCCTGCCGGAAGACATGTGGCAGGCCAGCGATCCGGATGTCAGCTATCTGACCTGGAGCCGGGAGCACGGCCTGACCTTTCCCAACGATCAGGTGCATGGGGATTTCCGCACCATTTCGCCCCCGGAGCCGCTGGAACTGGGCGGTAACCGGCTCGCCATGTACGGCACTTCATGCATTCCCCTGGACAAGAGCATCGAGCGCTACACCGCCGACTGGGCCATTGAGTTCCTCGAGCGACAGCATGACAAGCCCTTTTATTTGAGCGTTTCCTTTGACCGCCCGCATGGTCCATGGACCCCATCTCCAGAAGACGTGGATATGTACGATCCCGCCGACATTCCGCTGCCCGAACCGCTCAGCGAAGACGCGCTGGCGAAAATGCCGTCTCATCTGGCTAATTACATCCGCAATTACAGCGTCGGCTTGAAGAAAATCGGCGAGGACGGCATGCGCAAGGTGCTCTCGCTCTACTATGCGCTGTGCACACGGGTAGATGCGGAGATCGGCCGGGTGCTGGAAGCCTTGGAAAGCGCCGGCAAGACAGACGAGACCATCATCGTCTTCTGTACCGACCACGGCGATATGGCCGGGCATCTGAATTTGTTCGACAAATACTCCAACCGGCTTTATCACGATGACATCATTCGCACGCCGTTGCTGTTGAAGCTGCCGGGGCAGGGGAGTGAGGCACATCAGGTTCAGCAGAACGTTGAATTGATCGACATCTTCCCGACGGTCTGCGGGTTGGCTGGCATCCCGACTGAAAACCTGCCCCTGGACGGCAAGAACCTTCTGGCGCTTCCGCCTGAATCGGAGGCACCCGGGTGCGGCGTGGCCTTCAGTGAATCCTACGGTCTCAAGACCGTGATCAAAGATGGCTGGAAACTGATCCATTACGTGAATCACGACGAGGGGGAGTTGTACAACCTGGCCGCAGATCCGCGGGAATACAACAATCTCCACGACGATCCCGCCTGTCGGGCGAAACGCATCGATTTGCTCGCTGAACTTGTCCGCTTCTACACCCGCACGCCATCCCCGAAACGGCAGGCCTACATCCGAACCCTGTTCGACGATTCGGAAATGGTCGCCCGCCGGACCATGGGTAAGCTGTTCAAATGGGACAAGGGCATCGTCGAAGGCGATGGCTTCTGGATGATGATCGAAGACAGCTATCGGCTGACGGCCATCCCGTTTGAGCGGACCTGCCGGCTGGAAAAATTGGATTCCGAAGCCCCCGCCGACGGCCTGACATGGAATTACCACACCCTTGAAGACCACGACCGATTGGAAGCCATGCTCGGACGCCTGGTCAACTACCTGGCCGGTAAGATCCGCCCCATCTCACTGATGACCGGCGGCGAGGAAGGCCGCGAACAGATGATGTTCTGCCGCGGCTTCGGCCTGTGCTGAGTGACGCGTCACTTTTCCGGGGAGATCTGTTCCGCGCGGTCGACCCGAAAAGGCCTGTAGTTATCCCGTGCCTTCTGAAACTTAAGTTAGGAGATTGCCACGAAAAGTCACAAAAAAGTACAAAAACATACTTAGCCTGATTAATTCACGCGCTGATCGTGCTGCAGATTCTCGCGAGGGCATTGCTCCGCAATGCCCGAAAGCAAATGGATGCTGTGGTGACCACTGCGTCCATGCAGTTTCGCGAGAAGATGCGGTGGGAGGTGCGCCCCCCCCGGGTGAATTTTCGGGTGAAATAAAACAAAATCAATGTTTTCTGCAACCAATTAGACTGCAAGAGCATAAAACCCTCACCCGAAAATTCATGAATTAATCAGGTTAGGGGCTGTTCAATAATAAACGCTACAGTTTCTGCTCAAACCAGCTTTGATTTGCCCGGAAAATGCAACAGTTAATGTGTTACGACACCTTAGCTGAATTCACCTTTTGGCGGCTTTTTGTGCCTTTTTGTGGCCATTAATCTTTTTATTCATGTGAAGTTTCACTCTGTTTGGATGGGATGTGCATCCTCGAAGGGGCCTTTTCCTGCTTCGGTTATTTCTGCGACGAAAATATACAATCATGAGACGGTTTTGAGGTTGTCCTGTCGCGCTTGGGATGCTACGCTAAGGCAGATTTTTTCAGACAGACAAATTTTTCGGCGGACATGAAGACATTCACAGTCAAATCGGTGCTGTTCGCGCTTCTGGGCATGTGCCTGGTGTGCGCCTTTCCCCCCTTTGCGCGGAGCGTTTTGGGCGCGCATGGCGCGATCAGCGGCTACCTGCCGGTGATTCCCGTTTTCTTTGTTGTCCTCCTCTCTTTTTTCTGGAACATGACTGTCGGTAGAGGGTGCAGGCGATTGGCATTGAGCACGCGGGAACTGGCTCTGGTCGTCTGTCTGATGCTGGTTGTCGCCTGGATTCCCGCCATGCAAAGTTCCCTGGTGCGGCATCTGGTGCTGCCCCGGTATGAGGAAACAACCACCAATGCCAGCTGGAAGGACGCGGAGCTGACCGAACGGTTGCCGGCGGCGCTTTTTCCGGCGGGTGAAAGCGGGGAAAGCATTGGTGAAAGAGTGCATTTCGGGTTCATCCAGGGCGGGCTGCCGGTTGCGGAAACGCCCTATGGCGCCTGGCTGGGGCCGCTCCTGCACTGGCTGCCGCTGCTGGTGCTGCTGACCCTGGTGCTCATCGCTCTGACTTTTCTGGTGCATCGGCAGTGGAGTGTCCATGAGCAGTTGCCCTATCCGCTGGCCTCGGTGGTGAACGCCCTGATTCGTCAGGACGACCAGCGCCCCGGCGGAACCCTCTACCGGAACCGGCTCTTCTGGTATGGCTGCCTGTTTGTCTTCGGCTATCATCTGCTGCGCTATCTCAATGCCTGGTTTCCCAGCCAGATCCCGAAGATCACGCCGGAATATGTCCTCGAGTGGTTCAAACTTTTTCCCATCATGGGCGCCGACCGGTCCAATGCGGTCTTCTTTGTGGTGCACTGGATGCCCATCAGTTTCGCCATCATCGGCATCGCCTATTTTGTGCCGGCCGATGTCAGCCTGTCCATGGGGTTGACGGCTCCCCTGGGGACCCTCCTCGGCATCCAGTATTATGTGGCGACCGGCAATCCGGTGTCGTCAACCGGCCTGGAGGTCATCCGTTCCGGGGGATTCATCGCTTTCGGCATCATTCTCGTCTACACCGGCCGGGCCTACTACTTCCCGGTGCTGGCCAAGGCCCTGATGCCGTGGCGGCGGACGTCGAAAGATCCGACCGCCGTTTGGGCCGCCCGGGTCTTCCTGGTCGGCTATGTCCTGCTGATTGCCGTGGTTGCCGCCATGGGGGTCGATCTGCTGGTCGCCTGGGTTGTGGTGACCTTTGCGCTGCTGATTTTTCTGGTTGTGACCCGGCTGGTCTGCGAGACCGGACTGCCGTCGTTCGCGCCGTCCTGGTCGCTGCAGGCACTGCTGCCGGGTCTGTTCGGCACCGGCGCCATCGGGGCGGCGCCCCTGGTCTTTATCACGCTTCTGGGGCGCACCATCGTCGCCGCCGAATCCACCAACCTGTTCATGCCCTACATGGCCACCAGCTTGAAAGTGCTCGACGACAATCAAGTCAGCCCGCGCCGTTTCGCCGTGGCTGCGAAGGTCGCAATAGGCCTGGCTCTGGTGGCGGGATTCGTGGCGGTTCTCGCCATTTCCTATGCCAACGGCGAAGGCAACCTCTCAAAGGGCGAGCGTGGCGAACTGGGCAAGACCGTTCATGAAATCCTGAATCTGAAAGACACCGGACAACTGGCGGCGGCCGAAGCCGCCCACGGTTTCGGCAAGCTGTCGCTGCTGCGCCCGGACGGCAGCATGGTGCGCCTGGTGCTTGTGGGCATGGGGGCGGTCCTGGCCACCTATCTGCTTCGCTTCCGGTTTGCCAAATGGCCCCTGCATCCACTGTTTTTCGTTGTCCTGGGATCCAATGCCGGGCGTTTCACCTGGTTCTGCTTTCTTCTGGGCTGGGGCATCAAATGCCTGGTTGTCAAATTCGGCGGCGGGCGCGGATACCGCACCCTCAAGCCGCTGTTCATCGGTTTGATTGTCGGGGAATCGCTCATTCTCGGCCTGACGTTTGTGGTCGGAACGATCTATTATCTGCGCACGGGGAACCAACCAGTGGGGATTGGAATGTTCTGATGAATCCACGTTCCGACATTGATGTCCGCCCTCAGGTTCAGCTTTCGTTGAAGAAGTCTTTGCGCTTCTGCCTGAAAGGGATTGCCTACCGCCTGTTCCGCTCGTCCCTCACGCTGTCGGTGGTGGTGGTGGCGGTGGCCTTTTTCATGGTGCTGCTCAGCGAAAGCGTCATTGTGCAATCGGTGGGCCGGGGGGTTCACGGGCAGGTTCTCGAAATGCGCGAAGCGGACATGTTGCTTTCCCATCTGTTCCATCCCCATTCCACCGGTGCGTTGTCAGCCAAGCTGGCCGAAGCGTATGACCATGCGGGACAACTACAGGCCGTTTCGGGTGGACCGGGCGGGAAGAAACTCGAACGTCCAACGTCCAACGTCCAATCCGCCTTCGCCCTGCGTGGCTACGGCGAGACAGGCAGTTCAACGTCGAAGTTGCAGGAGGTGTCGCGCGTGACCGGCCTGGACGCGGACGCGGTGGAATCCCTCGCCAGAGCCTGCGAACTGGAACAGCGGTACCTGCGTTTCTTTGCCGGTCTTGCCCTGGGCAAGCGGGTGATTCTGGTCGAAAAAAACAAGGGGCGCGATGTCTTTGCGTATCTGCGCGACGCGCGGACATGGGAACAGTTTCTTGCCGACCTGGCAAAGATGCGTTCAACACGCCTGCCGACGGATACCGGGACGCTGCGCCGCTTTCTGGACAGCTATCCCGCCACCCTCGATGCGCTTCAGGATCTGCGGAAACGATGGTTGAAAAGCACGGCGGCGATGCAGGCGGAGCTGGATGCCGTGACCGGCGGTAAAGATCTGGCCGCCTGGATGGCGGCGTCCAGCGACGAAAAGGTCGAACACTGGCGGCAGACGGTGACCGCCCATGGGTTTTCGCTGGATGCCGGAACCATGGGGCGAGTCCGCGAAAGCCTGACGGTCACGGCCTGGGAAACCGAAATTTCGCGCCTGCTTCAGACACCCGAAAACCGGGCGGAATGGAAACGGATTTTCCTGACGACGCCGGTGCTGGAGGACAAGCTGATGATGTTGACGGACGACCGCGCCGGAAAGATCCTCGGAGACGCTTTTGATGCCGCCCGGCGCGCGGCCGTCAGCCAGCGTTATGCCCGCCGAAAGCATCTGCGGGAGCTGGTGGCGGCGTTGCCCCTCAGGAAACCGGGCGTCCCGGAACCGCGCTTTCTGGATGGCAAGCAGATGTTTCTGGTCACCATCTCCTTTCTCGTCTGCATGGTGGGCATCGCCAATGCCATGCTGATGGCGATCACCGAACGCTTCCGTGAGATTGCCACCATGAAATGTCTGGGCGCCACCGACAGCTTCATTCTCAAGCAGTTTCTGATCGAAGCGGCCATCCAGGGCATTGTCGGCGGCAGCCTGGGCATGCTGATCGGGCTGCTGATTACGATGATTAAAGGGGTGGCGACCCTGGGCGGAACTGTTTTCACATTCTTCCCCGGCCTGCCGGTGGTATGGTGCGGTCTGTTCACAGTGGCGGTCGGGGTGCTTCTGGCCATGTTCGCTTCCATCTATCCTTCATGGGCCGCCGCCCGCATGGCCCCCATGGAAGCCATGCGCGTGGAGTAGCGGGGAAAATGCTGAAAAACTGAAAGGCCGGGGGAGAGCCCCGGGAATCTTTTTTACCCTCTCTCCCTTGGCGACTGAGTCGCCGAGGGAAAAGGCTAAAAGGCTGAAATCAAGAACGAAGAACTTATTCCAATTTGTTTTCAAGATGATTGAATCGATTAAGGCTAATGATTAGGGCAAACGATTAAGGTTGTGCGGTTTTTCCCTAATCATTCGCCCTAATCATTCGCCTTAATCGCGATCACTTTGATTGCGAAACGGAATTAGAACGAAGAACCAGCAGACATGCCGTTTGACGAACAACAATATGGCAAGGGCAAAGATGTGGTCGTCCGGGCCGTCGGGGTGGAGAAACTCTACCAGCGCGGTTCGGAGACGGTCCATGCCCTGCGCGGTGTCAGCCTGAAGGTCTACCGGGGGGAATATGTCTGCGTGATGGGACCGTCAGGCTCCGGCAAGAGCACGTTTTTCAACATGGTGGGCGGTTTGGACTCGCCGACCCGCGGACGGGTGTTCATGGATGCCGTGGACATGGCCCAGCTCAATGCGAACGAACTGGCCTTTCTGCGCTGCCGCAAGGTGGGTTACGTGTTCCAGGCCTACAATCTGAACAGTGTGATGACGGCGTTGGACAACGTCATGCTGCCCATGGTGTTCGCCGGGATGCATTCGGATGACGCGCGCGAACGCGGATTCCAGTTGCTGGAGCGGGTGGGACTGCAGGAGCGCTGGAACCACCGGCCCAAAGAGATGTCCGGTGGTCAGCAGCAGCGGGTGGCCATCGCCCGGGCCCTGGCCAACGCGCCATCCCTGCTGCTGTGCGACGAACCGACCGCCAACCTGGATATCAAGACCGGACGGGAAATCCATCATCTGCTCAATGAATTGAACAAGGACGACGGTGTCACCATCATCTGCGCCACCCATGACTACAATATGCTGGCCGTCTGCGACCGCATCATCTGGATCGAGGACGGACAAGTCGACCGCATTGAACTGGCCAGCGAACTTGACATCAGAAAAGCAAGCCTGGGGGACGAGGATGAGTGATGTGAGAAAAATACAACCGTCCAATAGGACGGCTAAACAACTTTGTCCTGAACTTTGTCCCGAACCAAATTCGGAATGGATTTAGGTTCTGGACAAGGTTCTGGACAAGGCGCGAGACACCACCCCGCCACTGCGGGGCGGAGGCCACCCCGAAGGGTGGCAGTGACCAAAGGGAACGACAAGGTGCGAGACAAGGTGCGTGACAACATGCGGGACGAGGTTTGGAACCAGGGACGAAGGGAGGGGGGCCTGGCGGTCTGCCTCGCTTTGGTGATTTGCGGGATGTTCTGGGCAGTACCGTCCCGGGCCGGTGAAGTCTATCGTTCGGTCTTCGCCGAACTGACGCGGCACGAACATCGCCTGCCGGGAAGCGACGCCTATCAGGCATCGCTCGAGTGCCTGGAAAGGGCTCTACGGGCGGCGGGCTTGGAAACCCACCGGCAGACGTTTGACACCCTGGCACCCGAAACCCGCGAGTGCCGGCTGGTGGTGGACGGCGAGCCCGTTCAGCCGGTGTACGCCCTGGGTCCCAACGGCATCGCCAACAACACACTGGGGGACAAGGAGCTGCGCGGCCCCATCGTCTGGCTGGGGAATGGCACCCTGGAGGAGATGAAGGGCAGACCGGTCGCAGGATCGATCGCCGTCCTGCGCTTTGCTTCGCCAAATATGCTGCAGGTCTTCAGCCAGGGCGCCCGGGCAATCATTTTTGTCGGCAATGGCCGCGAGACGCAGTGGCAGGCGCGCGAACAGTTCACCGAACTGGATGTGGAGCTGCCCCGGCTGTTCATCCACGAAGACGCGGCCCGGCAATTTGGCTTGCTGGATGACCGGGGTCAGCGCCAGGCAAGCCTATCGCTGACGACGGTCTGGAAGGATGTCCAGGGGGTCAACCTGTGGGCTGAAATTCCCGGAGAAGCGGGGGCCTCCTTCGCTTTTGGCACGGAGGAGGCGATGGTTCTGTCGGCCATTTTTGACACGTTCGGCACCGTTCCCGAGCAGTCCCCCGGGGAGCGTGCGGCCGCGAACTGCGCGCTGCTGGCGGAGGTGGCGGCCGACCTGGCCCGCCGACCGTTGAAACGCAGCGTGTTTGTGGTGTTTCTGGGCAGCCACTATGCGGGTCAGGACGGGGCCCGCATGTTTTATTACGCCTTGCGCCGCGGCAGTGCCGAACTGGCCGACCGGGAGAACGGCTATCGTGAAGCGCTCGAAGACGCCAGCCAGCAGCTCGCGGCCCTGTCGGCGGAGGATTTCTTCGGGGAGGAGCATCCGGGGCGGGACAAGGTGGCCCGCTCCCTGGACAAACGCCTCACCGGCAAAGTCAGCACCCTGAACTACGAATTGCGCAACCTGCGGATTCAACTGGCGGGTTATCGGCGGCGCGAGACACTGCTCCCCGCCGACCAGGCAGCCGTCAAGCAGCTTGAAACTGACGAAGCGCGCCTGACCACACAGCGGACGGATCTCAACAACCTGCGGCGCCAGCTTTATGAGCAGTCCATCACGGACAAAGACGGATTTGCGGCGATCGCGGCGGAAGAACACGCGACTGTCCGGCGCCAGGTCTCCGATCTGGAGAATCTGCTTCTCCATAACCGGGCCCATCGGGAATTGGCGGATGCCGTCGGCGGCAAGCGCATCATGGGCCATTACGATTTCGATTTTGCCGAAGCGGATGAGGACTGGACACTGACCATTGACGGGATTGGCTCGCAGATGTTCTACCACAGCCGTAAAGGCAAATGGGCGGAAGTGAAGATCGGCGATTTTGTCAAGCACATGCGGGTGTTGTCGGCGCTTGCCGAAAAGGACGATCTATCCCTGTTCACCAAGCCTGCGGACGCCCTGCTGTTTCCCGGCCGCTTTTGTGTGCCGTCGATCCGCTCGGTGCCCTCGCGGGTGGCGCACGCCCTGCAGATTTACGGGTACCAGATGGTAACGGTCGGCAATTCCCTGGACGGGGACGCCCTGCCGTACCGCCAGTCGGTGGATCTCGAGGGACTTTCGCCGCAACTGGCCTCGTTCTGCGCGGATCTGGGCAACGATGCCTCGCTGTCGATCTCGTGTCCTCTGGCCAAGCCCAAGTTCCACAATGACACGGTCATGCACTTCCGCGGCGAGGGCGGCTTCCGGTATCTGTATTTTGCCCGGGGGTCCACGGATATCGCCGGGGTTCCTGAAAACGGGATCACCTGCACAGCCCCCAGAAGATCGCAGGACGTTCCCTACGTTGCCGGGCACAGTTATTCGTTCGCATCAAGGATCCGGGCCTCGGGACATATTTTTATACCCCTTCTTTACAACAATGCGCAGATGCGTCCTCTGGGATTCGACGATTCGGGGGTGCTGGAGCTGTTCCCCTCCGCAGACGGCTGGGGGACAACGCGGCTGTATTATGGCCATGGGGGGCTTCTCAATCTGCCCTTTATTCCCGGAAAATACGGCGGCTTCGCGGGCACGCTGGCCAATGGCATGACCGATTCGCAGCTGCGCAATCTGTACCTGGTGCCCGGCAAGAACACCGTGGCATTCCGGGGGGCGGCCCAGGGCGCCTTCAAAGCCTTTGAAAAGGATGGTCTGCTGCTGCTTGGATCCACCCCGGAAAACCCGCAGGGCCAAGGGTTGCCTCTGGTCGATCCGCCGCTGTACACACTCAACGTGCTGCGCCAGACCGCCCACGACTATCTGACCATCAACGAACAGCGCCTCCAGGTGCTGCGGGACAAAGCCATTGTCAACGACTCCCTGGAAGGACTTCAGGCCGACGCCTTCGAGCACTGGGAAGCGGCCGCCGATGCCCGGGCCGATCATGATATTCCCGCCGCCGTCGCCCACGAAGTTCTGGCGGCGAGCATGGCCGGACGGGTGGCCACCCCGCTGCGCGAAGTCACCAACGATATGGTCCGGGCCGTGGTGCTGCTGCTTCTGCTGACGATTCCCTTCGCGTTTGTCATGGAGCGCCTGATCTTCAGCGCCACCAGCATCTATCGCCAGGTGATCGGATTCGGAACCTTTTTCGTCGGCACCTTCGCGCTGCTTTACATGGTTCATCCGGCGTTCTCCATTGCCTCCGCGCCGGTGATTATCTTTCTGGCTTTTGTGATCATTCTCCTGAGCGTCGTGGTCATGGCGATTGTCATGTCCAAATTCAAGAAGGAGCTGCGGGCCATGCAGGGGTTGAGTTCAAGCGCCCATGGGGTCGCCTCCGACAGCAGCGCCGGTCTGGCCGCCATTCTGATCGGCATTTCAGGCATGCGCAACCGGCCGCTCAAGACCTTTCTGACGGCACTGACCATTGTCCTGCTGACCTTCGCCATCGTGGTGTTCGCCTCCTTCACCCCGGTCATCGGTGTCAAAGAGACCTACCTCGGCAAAGGAAACGGTCCGAGCCGCATCGAACTGCGGCGTTTCTCGGGCCTGGAGATCCCCGGGATCCTTCCGCCCGCGTGTCAAACGCTCTACAGCGACACCTGGACCACCTGCGTCAGGGAAGCGCTCTACAACGCGCCCGGGAGCCAGTCCGACGGTGTTCTGGTGGCATTCAACCGGCCCTCCAAAACCTGGAAAACTCTGAAGGCGATGGTGGCGTTTGACCCGCGGGAAATGGCTATCAATCCCGAACTGGCCGCGGCGATTCCCGGGTTTGCCGACTACAAAGGCGCGCTGCCGCCAATCTTTCTGCCGTCGCTGGCTATTGAGAGCCTGGGGATCGCCCGGGGAGACACTATTCATATCGGCGGCAAACCGTTTGTTTTCGCCGGCGAGTTCGACTCGGGAATGATTGATCAGTTGTCCTTTATGGACGGGGCGCGCATGACCCCGCCGGATTTTGAAAGTTCGCTTCAGGAGATGGGGGGAACGGAGGAAAGCGGAGATCTGGACGCCCAGGACAGCTTTGTCGATCCCACCCGTTTCCGCTATTTCTCGTCGCGGGACATGGGGATCACGGTCGTCGGCGCCCTGGATGAACTGGCGCGGCCGACCATGGCGCCGGGGGTCAACGCCATCATCATGTACGCGGACGAAACGGCTGATGTGGAGGCCGCCGCGGCGGAGATCGCCAAGGTTTTCGTGGGACCGGTCATGGCCAAGGGGGCGCGGGGAATGAATCGGTTTTTCTTTTCCAAGACCATGGAAGCGTCCGGATTTTCGGTCGTCATCGTCCCTCTGCTGCTGGGCGGCCTGATTATTTTCAATTCCCTGCTGGGATCGATTGTCGAACGGCAGAAGGAAATCTACACCTACAGCGCCATGGGACTCGCCCCGCCGGATGTGGGGACGCTCTTTTTCGCGGAGTCCGCGGTCTATGCCATCCTGGGCGGCATGGGGGGGTATCTGGTCAGCCAACTGGCCTCCCGGATTGTCGGTCTGTGCGGCGAGTGGGGGCTGTTTGTCCCCCCGGAAATGAATTTCTCCTCCCTCACTTCGGTGCTGACTATTTTCATCGTCATGGCGATGGTCATGGTCTCGACCATCTACCCGGCGCTGAAAGCCGGGAGATCGGCCAATCCCGGGGTGGCGCGAAAATGGAAAATGCCGGTGCCGGCCGGCGACGACATCGAATTTGTCTTCCCGTTCACCGTTTCGGCGGAGGACATGGGGGGCATCGTGGCCTTCATCCGCGAACATTTCGAAAATCACGGTGATTCGTCTTTGGGATGTTTCGCCGCGGCGGATGTCCGCGTGAGCGGCGGGAAGGAAAGCGAGCCGCCGGGCATCCGGGCCCGGATCTCGCTGGCCCCCTTTGATCTCGGGGTGATGCAGGCGTTCAGCATTGCCTCCCGGCCATCGGAAATCGAGGACATTGATGAAGTCGTTGTGAATCTTAAACGGGTCAGTGGCACCCGGGGCGCCTGGCTGCGGGGCAACCGCGTGTTTATTGACAACCTGCGGGAGCAGTTCCTGCTCTGGCGCTCCCTGCCAGTGGGGACAGTGGCCCATTACCGGTCGGTTTTCAAGGAGCTGGTTGATGATCAATCTTGAGAAAAAAGACAAGGAGCTTGAAGAGTTCCGATCGATCATGGATGTCCCGACGGAGTTCCGGGACGGCTTTTCCATGTCGTCCCTGCTGGGCGCTCTTTTCCTCGCTCTCGTGATGATCCCGGGGGCGCTCTACATGGAACTGGTGGCGGGCTTGGGTATCGGCCCCGCCGCCCAGTGGGTGACTGTCATCCTGTTCGTGGAAATTGCCAAACGGGCCAACCGGTCCCTTAATCGGGCGCAGTTGTTTGTGCTTTTTTATATCTGCGGACTTATTGTCGGCCAATCGGTGCATGGCACCCCGCTATTTCGTCAGTTTCTGGTGCAGAGTGACGCCGCCACCTCCTTCGGCATCAATGCTGATCTCCCCATCTGGGTGGCGCCCTCGTCCGAAAAAGCCCTGACCACCCGCACGTTTTTCCAGTGGGAATGGCTGCCCGTGTTGGGACTGATCGCCTTTCAGATGTTTTTCGGCCGGTTGAATACCGCGATTATGGGCTACGGACTGTTTCATCAGACCAGTGACAAGGAAAAGCTGCCCTTTCCGATGGCGCCGGTAGGCGCCCAGGGAATTGTGGCGCTGGCGGAGCAGGTCGAGGGGAAGGACGGCGGTGAGACGCAATCCCTGCGCCGGTGGCGGATTTTCTGCATCGGCGGCGCCGTCGGCATGGCCTTCGGGGCAATCTACATGGGGCTTCCGACCATTTCCGGGGCTCTGTTTGGCAAACCCCTGCAGGTTTTTCCGATCCCCTTTGTTGACTGGTCCGGCTATACCCGTGATGTGCTCCCGGCGGTGGCGACAGGATTGAGCTTTGACCTTGGGCAGGTTGTTGTGGGGATGGTGATGCCGTTTTACGCCATGCTGGGCAGCTTCATCGGTCTGATCATCACCATGGTGGCCAATCCATTGCTCTACTATGGCGGGATTTTAACCACCTATGAAAAAGGGGATTCGACGGTTGAAATTCTCTTCAAAAACAACATTGATTTCTATTTCAGCTTTGGTATCGGCATCTCGCTGGCGATTGCGGTGATCGGTATCTGGGGGGTGGTCCGGAATGTGCGGAAAGCGGATAAAAGCAAGCGCGAAGACAATATCCCGGAGGGGCGCGGCGACATCCCGGCGCGCTGGGTGCTGACCGCCTATGTTGGTTGCACGCTGGCCTACATCCTGCTCAGCGGGTGGCTGGTTGGCTGGCATCGGGGTGTCATGATCGTGCTCGTCTTTTTCGGATTCCTCTACACGCCACTGATTTCCTATGTGTCCGCCAAACTCGAGGGTCTGGTCGGCCAGGTCATCGAGATTCCCTTCATTCGCGAGCTGAGCTTTATTTTGTCCGGCTACAAAGGGGTGGCCATCTGGTTCATTCCCGTCCCCAAGCAGAATTTCGGAAGCCAAGTGGTTTTCTACCGGCAGGCGGAATTGCTGGGCACCCGGTTTATGTCCATCTGGAAAGCGAACATCATCTTGTTTCCGATTATCATTATTTCCATGATTTGTTTTTCCAGTTTTATCTGGGGACTGGCCCCCATCCCCAGTGCCCAATATCCCTACACGCAGCAGATCTGGGAACTGGAGGCGAAAAACACCTGCCTGCTTTATTCATCGACCATGGGCGAGTTTTCTCCCTTCGAAAAAGCGCTCAGCGGCCCCAAGGTGGGGCTTGGCTTCGGGGTGGCCATGACGACGGCCTGGTGTCTGTCCGCCCTCAATGTGCCCATCATGCTTTTCTACGGGGTCATCCGCGGCCTGGGCCAGACCATGCCTCATGTGGTGCTGATCCAATTTTTCGGCGCCTGCCTGGGACGGTTCAAACTGCAGAAGAAATTCGGCAAGGACTGGCGCAAGATCATTCCCATTTTCAGCGCCGGCTATATGGTCGGTGCCGGACTCGTGTCGATGGTCGCTATCGGCATCGTTTTCCTGACCAAGGCGGCGACAACACTGCCCTATTAATAATGACGAAATAGCCAAGTACCCAAAGACCCAGGGAAGCACGAAATCTGAATGTCGGAAAACAAAAAAACCAAAACCCATTTGATTTGGCGGAACGGACCGCTTTGTTTCGGATTTTGTCATTCGGATTTCTTTGGGTATTTGGGGATTTGGGTCCTTGGGTATTTACTCGGTGCGGGGGCATCGCATGAGCAATGACATATTAGTATCAATCCGCGGTATTGACCGGGTCTACCAGACCAAGGGGGAAACAGTCTATGCTCTGGCAGGGGTTGACTTGGATATCCACCGCGGTGAGTACCTGTCCATCATGGGGCCGTCCGGGTCTGGAAAATCAACCCTGTTCAACATGATTGGGGCCCTGGATACACCGACCCGCGGCGATGTCCTGGTCAGCGGGGTTTCCCTGGCCAAAATATCGTCGCTGGAGCGCTCCTATTTCCGCTGTCGGCATATCGGGTATGTCTTTCAGAGCTATAATTTGATTCCCTTCCTGACGGCCACCGAAAATGTGGCGCTGCCCCAGATTTTCCTCGGCATCGATGAACCGGAAGCCTGCAAACGGGCGGCTGAGGTGTTGGATTATGTGGGGCTGGGAGACCGGTTGACCCACCGGCCCGAGGAAATGTCCGGTGGACAGCAGCAGCGGGTGGCGATTGCCCGGGCCCTGGCCAACGAGCCGTCGATTCTGCTGGCGGACGAGCCGACGGGAAATCTGGACCTGCATACCGGTGAAGACATTATCAAGCTCTTTAAACAACTGTCGGTGGATAAGGGCGTGACGGTGATCACCGCCACCCATGATCACAAAATGCTGGCCGCTTCCGACCGGATTGTCTGGATCGCCGATGGCAAAATCGAAAAAATCCAACATGTCACCGAGATGGATATTGATGTTGGCGGAATTGGCGGGAAGGATTGAGATAAAGAAAGAAGTGTCCCTAATCGTTCCCCTTAATCATTCGCCTTAATCGAGTCTTCATCTTTTTCCCAATTTACCTTGCTGAATGAAACTTGCCTGGCACGAATTTATTTTTGATCTTCCCGACGACTGGGAAGCCACGCGCTATTCAATTGGCGCTCCGGTCGGTCGGTTCGAGTTTGCCAACCGTTCCGGCGGCCTGGGGCGGTTATCCTGGGAAAAAAGCAAACGGATTCCCGATGATCACCGCATTGTCGCCGAATATTACCGGCACTATATGGACCGCCATCATCCCGAAAGGGAAAAGTCGGCGGGGCGTATCCAAACAGTTCAGACGGGAAGGTTTTATGTTGGCTACCGGCATGAGGGCGAACCTTGCCAGGCGGTCGCCTATCTGGAAAAGCCCGGCATCATCCTCATGTGGCTGTTTCCCGACTATTCTCCCCGCAGACTGGCGGAGGTATGGCAACCGATCCTGAACAGTTTCGAGCCGAATGACGGCTCCTGGCGCGCCTGGGGCGGCTTCGGCGTTCAATGTCGGCTTCCCCGGGAATTTGAACTTGAACAGGCGCAAGTCCTCCCCGCTGATGTCTGGCTGGAATTTCAGCACAAAAACATGCATCGCGTCGATATCCATCGCTGGGGCCTGCCGCGGGAACTGCTGGCCACCCGCGACCTGCCGGCATTCGCCGCCTACATATCCAAGGGCAGCGGTGTCCGGGTGCTGGCGACCCGGACCGAGACTTGGCGGGGAATGGTGTCGGTTGTGCTGACTACCGAGACCCGGGGAACCCGGGGAATGGATCGATTGTTTTCATCATATTGGCCCGGAAAAACACGGTTCTGGCACAATACCGACGAGAAACGCATCTACGCCTGTGTGCAGACCGCTCCGAAAAAGCTGGACTTGCTCCGGGAGGAAGAGGTCTTTCCAGAATGAAAGCCAAACCTCAACTTGATTTCGAGACGCAGTTGCAGGCGATTCCCGTGCGTAACGAAAGCGTCAATATGACTACGGATGACGACAAGCCAGACGCATTGACCGCGGAAGTGCGGCTGAAATACCGGGGTGTCATGAAATTGCTTGCCAAGCTGACCTACGCGCGGGAAAGCCGCCGCTTTGAACTGACCGGGCTGGCCCGTGAAATCTTTGAACGAATTGATGGGAAATTGACGGTTGAACGGCTTGTTCTGACACTGGCCGCTGACGAAAAACTGACCTTTTTTGAAGCCCGCGGCCTGATCAACCACTATCTGCGCGACCTCATGCAGCGGGGACTGATCGTCATCCTCGGGGGCGGTGCCCACCCGGAATCATAACATACTGATTCTAAAAACCTTGTTCCTAACTTGGGATTTGAAGTGAAACGGCAGCGAAGCAACACGTTTTGGGGCGCAAATTAATTTCGTCTGTCCAGTCAACGAAGATAGGGTCGCGCCCATTTTTCGGCCTCCGGTGTGCCTTTTCCATGCCCTCGATCGGGTCCTTGATCGAAAAGTCGTAATCTGCAGCTTCATAAAGCATGGTTGTCGCTCCGATTCTCCTATTAAGGGACAAGCTCAATTCCGACCAGCCTGAGCCCATCTCCTGAGTTTTCGCTGATTCTTGTGGCGGACACGCGCAGGACGTTTTCGCCGGCAGAGCCGATGTGGACGTGGCCCATCGGGCAACGCTTGATCTGAAAGCGCTCCGCGCTCTCCGACGCGTCCGCTTCCTCTACCGTTATAGGAGCCGTGATTCGCTCGTCCCCGATCTCTATTTTCAGTTCATGCGTCAGGCTGGGTTCGGGAGTCTTGTTGTCAACCTGTATCAATGCTGTCGCCCGGTATACTCCCGGCGTGTGAAGCCGGAAATGCCACGAGGCTGATGGAAGCGGGTCTTTCCATCCCTTTGCGGTGCCATTACCCGACACAGAAATGTCTCCGTTCAACACGGCAACATGCATGGGGAGCGTGACGGCAGATGCTCTGTCCTGAATAATTATCTGCTCCGCCTCGGGGGGGCCGTCCAAATCCAGGGCGACCACTGAGATCTTTTTCTCGGGTGCCACTGGAGGCAGCGTCAAGGCTACCGAATCCTTGTTCTGTTGAATTCTGACGGCAACTTCTGGTGCACCAAGAATTCGGGCAGAACGCACCTGGTTGCGCAGTCCCATGAGGTGCAGGTCTTCAGCCGGCCACTGCTTGATCAGAAGGTACAGTGTCTTACCCTTGCAAGTTACCCGACCCCAGTCCGGGTCGACAGGAAAGGGGGTGGGCGATGTCCCGTAGATCGCCTCGCCATTCCGCTTGAGCCACTCTCCCATCTGTTCAAGGAGCTCCACACTCGGTTGCGGAATGACCCCCTCCGCCGTGGGACCCACGTTGAGGAGGTAATTGACGCCCTTGGAGGCGCAGTTCACCAACAGATTCAAAAGGTAATCCAGAGACTTCCAATGGTTGTCGTTGGCCTTGAAGCCCCAGGTGTGATTGAGGGTAGCGGGCGTTTCCCAGGCGCCTTCGACACGCCCCGCGGGGTGCGCGTTATCGCCCATGCTGGCGTAGTCTCCAACGCCATGACCGACGCGTCCGCTGACCAGACACTCGGGCTGCAACTCATGGACCAGATCCCTGAGAGATTCGCTCTGCTCTTTGGTGATAACTACGGGCGTATCGAACCATATCAACCCGATTGGACCGTAGTTCGTGAGCAACTCCCGTATATTTGGTTTGACTACGGTATCCAGGTAATTCTGGAAGTCCTCCGGAGACGGTTTTTCCCCGTCACTGTATCCTTCCCAGTGGCCCGCTCCTCCCGGTGCGTGCCAATCCTGTGCCTGTGAATAATAGAAACACATCTTGATGCCGTGCTTGGTGCAGGCTGTGGCCAGTTCTTTCATCGGGTCACGCTTGAAGGGTGTTTTCTCCACGATGTTGTAAGGGTTGCTTGGAGAATCGAACATACAGAAGCCGTCGTGGTGCTTGGCGGTTACAACGAGATACTTCATGCCGGCCCGCTTCGCCAGTTGCACCCACGCCTCCGCATCGAAGGCCACTGGATTGAATTGCGGCGCGAGCATCTCGTACTCCTCGATGGAAATCTTTGCCCTGCGCATGATCCACTCACCAAGCCACGGAACCGATTGCCCTTTCCACACGCCTGCGGGAACGGCATAAAGCCCCCAGTGGATAAACATCCCGAATCGGGCCTCTTGCCACCACTTGAGTCGTTCTTCTACAGTAATTGGCATGGACTGATCCTTGTCTAGGCCGTCTTAATATGGTGAAAACGTGACTACTCAGGTAGACAAACCTGTCCGAAAAGTGGCTTGCGGAATCCGCAAGCACAAGCACCCCGCATCGGCG
>JAVVEH010000061.1:0-20824 GCA_032251435.1 Lentisphaeria bacterium
GGAAGGCGTGGAAGTCGTGGAAGGCGTGGAAGGCGTGGAAGGCGTGGAAGGCGTGGAAGGCGTGGAAGGCGTGGAAGACGTGAAAGACGTGAAAGTCGTGAAAGTCGTGGAAGGCGTGGAAGGCTGACAGTTCTAAGAATGGCCACAAAAAGGCGCAAAAAATCACGAAGAAATGGGCTGTCACCTGTCTGTGTCGGGCCGCGGCTGGTCTTGCGCGTACTTTTTATCTGGAGTCTTGGCGCTCCGAAGTTTATTAGCAGGCCATTCTCCATCCTGGATGAAACAAGTTAGCCAATGATTTGGGCGACATGCTCATTGGCATTCCCTTTCTGATTGTCGGTCGATGGATTTCGGCCCTTTACCCAAGATTCCAAGATTCCAGCATTCCAACATTCCAGCATTCCAACATTCCAACATTCCAACATTCCATGGGATGACAGTAAAAGGTTTTCATGATCGGCGCTGAAAGCCTACGGATGGCCCCGTGGCCCGGACGCGGGCCATCCATGCGGAAAACATCGCCCAGGAGTGAAGCCCTGTCACTTCGCCTCTCAGATCCCGGGAGTAGCCCCGCCCGGCGAGATAAGCGACAATGATTTTACGTCCCACTTTGATGCCGTTTTCCTCGCCGTGAAAAGCCACCATGTCACGAATATGGTTCACAAGTTCGGCGCAGAGCTCCTCATGTCCGGGGGGCTTCCCCCCGTTAATGGTGTCAAACAGCCAGGGGTTGCCAATCGCGCCGCGGGCGAGCATGATCCGCGAACATCCCGTCGCGCGCCGCAAAGCGGCCGCGGACAGCGCGTCCGTGACCCCGCCGTTGGCAATGACGGGAATCGTCACCGCTTCCCGGACAGCGTTTATCACGTCAACCGCCACGGGACCGCTATAGACCTTCCGCCACAGGCGGCCATGAATCGTCAGGGCCTGGCAGCCCGCGGATTCCAGCAACCGGGCGAACCGGACCGTGGGGGCCGGATCCTCATGATCCAGAACGCGGATTTTCCCCGTGACCGGGAACGGGGACAGATCGGCGATGGCTTGGACGCATTCGGCGGCGAATTCCGGGGTGTGTCCCAGCGCGGCGCCGGCGCCGCGCCGGGTCACTTTGCGCACCGGACAGCCCATGTTAAAATCCAAAACGTCAAAACGAAGATGGGATATCTTCCGCACCGCGGTTTTAATCCGGGCCAGATCCGACCCCAGAAGCTGGATGCCCAGCCATTTTTCGTCATCCCCGCGGGCGACAATGGACGGTGCCCGGGGATTGTCGTAGACAATCGACCCGGCTTCAACCAGCGGAGTGAACGCGTACACGCACCCGTGCCGCCGTAACGACCGTCGGAAAGGCAGATCCGTATAGCCGGATAACGGCGCCATGATCACCGCGTTTTCCGGATAAATGGTCACGGCTTTATGCCCTCTGGTCATGGGTTTCAACTCACAAAACGGCCCAGTCCCTCACCGTTGGCGGCTCTCCGTCAGCTCCGTCATCTCCGTCATCTCCGTCAGCTCCGTCAGCTCAGGGACGCGTTCCACCGTCGTCGTCTCCCGCTCCGGATTCCGCGTCATCGGAGTCCATCGGCTGTTGATTCACCGCGTCATGCAATTCATCGCGGGCTTTGCGGAATTCGCGCATGGCCTTCCCCAGCCCCTTGGCGACTTCCGGCAGTTTTTTCCCGCCGAACAACAACAAGACGAGGACGAAGATTAAAATAACTTCCCAATGTCCGAGACCAAACATAATCGGCTCCTGGATAGTGCACTTAGACTGGACGCGCCGGCCACACACCGCGAACTGTAGCCTGATTCCCTGAAAATGCACGACATTTCACTAGAAAAGCGCGGGCTGATAGGGCTTGGCCGCCGCGGGCGGCGCGCCGTCATCCGGAGGAGAGTCGGTCTCCGGCGACGGCGCGGCCACGGGGCGGGCCGCCGCCGGATTTTCAAACAACGACAGCACCGCTTCCTCCGACAGCACTGCGACACCCAATGCCCGGGCTTTGGCCAATTTTGACCCGGCGTTGTCGCCCGCCAGCACATAGTCCGTGTTTTTACTGACACTGCCAGTGACTTTCGCCCCCAGCGCCTGGAGTTTTTCCCGGGCCTCGTCCCGGCGCATGGAGGTCAAAGCGCCGGTGATCACCACGGTTTTCCCCGCCAGCGGACGGTCCGCGGTGTCGGCGGATGTCCCGCCTTTGGGGTCAATGCCCAGCTCCGCCAGCCGGGCGAGCAACTGCTTACCAGCCTCACTGGCGAAAAATGTGATCAGACTGGTGGCGACGGTTTCGCCAAACACAGGCAAGAACTCCTCATCCAGCGCCTTGAGCCGACCGCTGGTTTTGGGGCGGGCCAGCCCCTTGTCCGCCAAGGCCCGGCCCGCCCTTTGAAGCTCCGTGTTAATCGCCGCCATTTTTTCCCTTAGCCGCGCCTTTTCCGCCGCCGTCGCGTCACGGTTATCGGCTCCCTTGGGATTTACCCGGCGGGCTTCTTCCTGCAACCTCAACACCGCGAGGCTGTCCCGCAGGACCGCGGAATCCGCGATATCCTGAAACGACGCGTGAGCCGCGGCCACCTCCTCGGCGGTGGAGACACCAATATCGGCGATGCCGATGGCGAACAACCACCTGGAGAGAGGCAGTTCCCGGGCTTTGGCCAGCGCGTCCAGCGTTTTGGCGGCGTTCTTCGCCCCGAACACACGGGGGTCTTTGTCCGTTCCCAGATTCAATGGGGCGAGCTGCTCCAGGGTCAAGTCAAACACATCCAGCGGATCACTCACCAGCCCGCGCTCCACCAGTTTTTCCGCCACAATCCGACCGACCGACTCGATGTCCAGCGCCGCGCGGGCGGTAAAATGGCGCAGGCGCCGCACCAATTGCGCCGGGCAAAACAAGTTTTCACACCGCCAGGCGACAAACCGCGGATCCCGCGAGATGGGTCCCCCGCAGGACGGGCATTTGTTATCCACATGCGCGGGCAAATCAAATGGCTCGGCGCCGGGCGGGCGTTTGTCAAGGATGACATCCAGCACGGCGGGAATCACCTCCCCGGCCTTTTCAATCACGACGGTATCCCCGACGCGGATATCCTTGCGCCTCACTTCGTCCTCATTGTGCAGGGTCGCCCGCGCGATCACGCTGCCGGCCAAGCGCACCGGCTCCAGTTCGGCGACCGGTGTCAAGATGCCCGTCCGCCCCACCTGCACGCTAATCGCCCGCAGCACTGTTTCCGCTGTCTCCGCGGCGTATTTGAACGCCTTCGCCCAGCTGGGGGCTTTCGCCGTGAAGCCCAGGCTTTCCCGCTGCGGGAAATCATTGACTTTGATGACGGCTCCGTCAATATCATAGGGGAAGTCGTACCGTTTCTTGCCCAATATCTCCACGGCCGCCCGCAGCTCCTCAAGACTTTCCGCGGACACCGCGAAGTCCGCCGTCGGCAAGCCGAAAGACCGCATGCTGTCCAGCAGCTCCGTTTGCGAGGCGACATGCATGCCGTCGATCTCCCCCTCGGCGTAGAAAATCGCCGCCAGCGGTCGCCGGGCGACTTCCCGGGAGTCGAGCAACTTCAAGGAGCCGGCTGTGGCGTTGCGGGCGTTGGCGAATTCCGTCTCTCCCGCTTCCCGGCGGCGCTCATTCAGCGCGGAAAAATCGTCCCGGGTCATAAACACTTCGCCCCGGGCCTCAAAAACCGCCGGCGGCTGGTCCGCGGTCAAGCGCCAGGGAATCGAGCGGATCGTGCGGATATTCGCGGTGACATCATCGCCCTCGCGGCCGTTTCCGCGGGTCAACGCGGTTGTCAGCGCCCCGTTTTCATAGCGGACGGACAGGCTCACGCCATCGATTTTAGGCTCAACGATGTAGGTTGGCGTTTGGCCAGGCAAGCGGCTCGTGACATACGTGTGAAACCGGGCCAGATCGTCCATCGTGTAGGTGTTGTCCAGGCTGAGCATGGGAACGGCGTGGGGCTTGGTGACAAAGCCGTCCAAGGGGCCGCCACCGACCCGACGGGTGGGGGAATCCGGTGTCACGAATTCCGGATACTGGTCTTCCAGGGCCACCAGCTCACTGTACAGGACGTCATAGTCCCGGTCGGATATTTCCGGCCGGGCCAGCGAGTAATACAGGTGATTATGGCGTTCCAGTTCCCGCCGCAAATAAATTATGCGCCCGCGCGCGGTTGCTTTAGTCATAACGCGCTCCATTCCATCTTAGTGCCCGGAAGTAAGGGCATGTTAAACGGTGTCACTATACCTCACCATGCCCCGTCGGCAAGCCCGGAAACAGCCGGTGAAAGCGTGAAAAACCTCCTGTTTCACACTCAACTCGCTCTTGACCCCTTGAATACCCGCGTTATAGTACGCTAGATTATCCGCCTGCGCGCAGGTGGTTTTACCACGGATTCATGATGATCGGGGCGTGGCTCAGTCTGGTTAGAGCGCTGCGTTCGGGACGCAGAGGTCGGAGGTTCGAATCCTCTCGCCCCGACCATTTTTCCGGCTTTCTTGTAATCGAAAGGGAACCGATGAATTTCTTGCGAAGCTTTCAGAGGCTCTTCCGCTCCCTTGCGCCCGCCAGTGTGGTGATGGCTCTCGCCTCTTTCCCAGTCTTGGCGCTCGATGAGTTTTCCTACGATCTCCGCTTGATCCGGGCGTTAGCCGAAAACAACATGCCGGACTACGCCATGAACCAGGTGGACCGCATGGTGAAGCTCTATCCGGAGAAAAAGGATGTCATCCTGCTGCAAAAAGCCTTGGTTTTTTACGCGCAGTCAAAGCGTTCCAAAGCGGAGGAAATCATCGCCGGCATTCCCAAGGGCAGCCCGTTGTATGGGCAATCCCGCTTGATTATGGCCCGCGAAGCCTTTAAACGCGGCGCCTTCGCGGATGCCGCGGATGGCTTCGCCGCCTACTTTTCCACCAACCCGACACCCGCCAGCGAGGAAAAACCCGATGTTGACGACTTTCATGAAAGTGTCATGATGTTCGCGCGGGCGAATGTCGAGCTGGGGAATCCTGACGGTGCGGCGAAGGCCTTGACGAACGCCGCGGTGGTGAAAGGGGACCATGCGTATCCGCCCGACGTGCTGGCCTATCAGAAAGGCAAACACGCCCTGGCCGCCGGCGAAAAAGCGCTTGACTTGGGACTGCCTGTGACATCGAAGTCTATCGAAGACGAAACCAAAAAACTGGAGGACCTGCAGTTTAAACAAATTCCCTATCTGTTGATGACCAACGCCTTGATTGAAGCCGCCCGGGGCAAGGTTTTATTGGGCGATTTGGCCTGTGAAACGGCGGATGGCAGCAAGAAAAAAGCGCAACTGGCGAAAGCGATAGCCCATTACAAAGACGCCTTTACCGGTTTGAAAGGGCTGTCTGAATTTGTCGCCGGGTTTGATAAAGAGCTGCCGCCGAGTGAATCCCCGGCCGCCGGGACACTGTTTTACTTTGGCCGTATCCGCAAGGGGCAGGCCCGTGTCGCGCTGCTCAACGGCGATAAACAGCAAGCCGTTGAAAAATTGAAACAGGCGCGGGAGAAATTTGACGATGTCAAGACAAAATACGGTGATTCCCCGTATGGTGTCTCCGCCTTGGTTGAGGATGGGAAAATCATTGACATCCTGACGAAACTTGGTGAGAATGTCGACAACGGCAGCGACAGCGAAGGCGGCGCGTTGGTGAAAATCACGCAAGCGGATAAATATTACTCCGCGAATGACTTTGAAAAAGCCGCGCCGCTTTTTTTAGACGCGCTGCGCATGGCCCGGACCAGCCCGCGGTTCGGTCCGCCGACGGGATTGAAACTGGTGGTGTGTTATACGAGCATGCCCGGGAAAATGCTGGAAGCGCAGGCTGTCGCGTCATTTTTGGCTGACGTGTTTCCCGACGCGGAGGAAACCGCGAACGCGCTTCTCCAATTGGGATTTGTCACGTTCCAAAAAGCCAAGCAGATGACCGACGGCCCGGAAAAACAAGCGCTGATGGACGAGGCCATGGTGTCGTGGAATAAATTTGTGGACATCGCCCCCGATGATCCCAAAGCGGCTGATCTCGCCTTCATGGTCGCGGAGAACGCCTATGTGAAGGCGGATGCCGCGGCCGGCCGCACAAATACCATCAAAGACCGCCAGAAAAAAGAAGCGGCGAAACAAGAGGCCCGTGATCTATTCCGGTCCGCGATCGCCAAATATGAGCGGGTGACCTCCGCGTACGGGGGCACCCCAAAAGGCGTGCGGGCTTATTTTAGAATGGGCGTGATCTTCGACACCTTGGATCAGCCGCAAGACGCCGCGGAAGCCTTCCTCACGTACGCGAAGCGGGAAAATCTTAACGAAAACGCCGAAGATCGCCTGGACGCCCAATTTCAGGGGGCGAGTCAATTGCTCTTCTCCGACACACCCGCCGCCGCCATCGCCCCGTTGCGGGAATTGTTGGCTTGGGTGTCGCCTGATAACACCCAGGGATTTGATCCCGGCTCGGAAAAAGTTTTAGACGTGAGAGAAAACGCCACTAGTTACGAAGCTTGGGCCTATGACCTGTCCGCCGAGGCGATCCGCCCTGAGATCACGGACAACAAAGATCAACAGGCCGCGCAAAAAGACATCATCAACGAGGCGTCCACAAATTTGAAACGCTTAGCCACTCAAGAGAAAGAACTTAACGATTGGCGGGCGGCGGTCCGCAAAGAGATTGAGGACGTGAGTGTTGACTTCAAAAATCCGTTGCCAAGACCGGAAGAGAAGGCCTTGAAAGAATTTCTTCCGGATGCGGAAGTGAGCCAGTGGACGGATGCGGAGCGGGCTGTCGAGTTGCCCAGACGTAAGGCCTCCGCCGCGAGGTTGGCGGCGGATTATCTGAATCAGGACCTGCAATCCATGAAAGGCTTGATGGATTCTTTCGCCAGCAGTAAGAACAAGGCGTTTACCACTCTCCAAATGAATCAAAAGGATTTGGCGGAGACAGTCATTCGGATCAGTGATCTGGAGCGACAACTCATCGGCATGAAAGACGAGCTGGACTATTCCCAGGATGAGCTGGACAAGCTGACGACTCGGCACGATCTGGCGGTTGAAGCGGCGGCCGAGGCCACGGCGCGGCTGGCGGATCTGAGAAAACGCTACGAGGCCGCCCGGCTGGCGTTCAAAACGGGCGATGACGAGGCGAAAGCCGCGGCCCGGGAAGAAGGACGGGAGGTGCGGGCTCTCATTCCCGGAGCCGAAGCCCGGTTGATGGAGGCCACCCGCGCCAAAGAGGGGCTGGAAAGCGACGAGGCGGAACTCACCCGCCGCCGGGCGGCGCGGGCTAAAGACACCAACGCGGCGAAGGTGGCCCTTATTGAGCGCCAACTCTCCGCCGCCCGCCGCCAGCAAGCCCTGCTTTCCGCGGACATCGCCTTTAATGAGGCGCATGTCCAGGCGCTCGGCCAAGCGATTAAAGCTGGAGAGGTGTTTATCGCGTTGATGAAAAAACCTGAAGCGGAGCGCTACGGCGAAGAAAATCTCAAAGCATGGCGGACGGCCGCGGACAGCGCGTTGGATCTGTTCGCCAAAGAGTCCGCTGCCGCGGATGAGAAAGTCAAGGTGGCTGAAGGGTATATCGCCGCTGATCGCCAGGCCTATATCGCCGCCACCGCCGAAGCCCAAAAAACCATCGCCGATCTGGAAAACGAGATCAAACCCGTTCAAGCTAAATTTAATGATCTCAAACGGCAAGCCCAACAAGCGTTCACAAGTTTCCTGAAGGCGTACCCGAAATCCAAGCATGTGCCGGACAATATGGCCCGGGTGGGGACGATTTTCATCGAATTCAATCAGTATGAGCAAGCCGAAAATTATTTAAACAAGCTGGCGGAGACGTACCCTGATCATGCCGCCGTCAAACAGGCGATGTTCAGCTTGGGCAAGGTTCAGTTTGAAATTGGTAAAATTGACGAGGCGGCGACCGCCTTCACGAAGGTTTTAGCCACCGCTGACGCGCAGGCGACACCTAATTTGAAATACATCGTCAAGGCGACCATGGACACCGCTCACGCGGAACTGGGCCTGCGAGCCAGCCGGGAATTGCTGACCCGCGGAGCGGATGCCAACCATCCGGATTATGACAAACTCTCGGGAAAATACCGTGAAAGCATTCTTTTCCGCGCCGGTCTTTGCGCGATGGGCGCCAAACAATACACGGCCGCCCGGGATTATTTTGACACACTGCTGAAGGAAAATGAAAAAACCGCGCGGTTTTACGATGCCAATATTCTCAAAGCGCGGGCGTGTCGGCTGATGACACCGCCTGACCCCATGGCGGCGAGGAAGGCCTTGGGACAAGTGATGCGGTTCACTCAGGATAGCGCCGTCTTGAACGAGACGCTGGTTGAACAGGCCCTCGTTTACTTGCTCGACGAAAGCAGAGAGGGGGCTTCAAGCGCGCTCGGTCCGCTGGGACAGATCATTTTAGTCATGAACGGTGAAGCGGTGGTTCTCGCGGATGATAAAGATCCCGCCAGCCGTGATTTTATTGACCAGGGCTTCTACCTGGCGGCGAAATGTTACGCGCTGCTTGGTGACAGTCAAAGCCGCGACCTCGTCGTCGCCGAATACCGGAAACGTTTCCCGAATGGAGCATTCGCGGAAGCGATGAGTCAGCTTCCAGACGCTCTCTAAGAGCGGAATTTTTTAACCACGATGGGGGCCGTCCCCGAACCCGTGACATCAGTCACCTAACGAATAAGGAATGCCACCGATGCGCAGCCTATTACGTGCATGTTGTATCAGTCTTATCCTGGGACCCGCTCTGAGCGCGGTCGCCCAGACAACCTATGTCGTGATGTCTTCCGGCGCCAAACGCGCGTGCTCGGATATCGACGCTGACGCGAATGGGGACTTGCAGGTTTCGACGGGCGGAACGACAAAGCTGACCATTAAGCGGGGACAGTACCAGTATGTGGTCACGCCCAAACCCGACAGCGTGACCGCCCTGGAACGCGCCTTCGCCGCCAACGATCATAAACGTGTCGCCGCCAACGCGCCGGGCATGTTTGAAAAATATAAATATTTAGGCTGGGGCGGTTACATCGCCGCGATCCAGGCCAGTTCAAAGCTGGCCACCGGTGACACCGCCGGCGCCTTGCGCGTCGTTCAAGGCGCGGATTCCACCACCGTCGCCGGGCTCCACAGCGACGCCGTCAACAAAGCGAAAATATCGGCTTTGATCGCTTTGGACCGAGGTGATGAGGCGGCGCCCGCGCTTGAGAAACTTAAAGCCTCGAAAGATAGTGATTTGGCCGCTTTCGCCTTCCTGGCGGACGGGCGGCTCCTGGAAAAGCAGGGCCGCGCGGACGAGGCGATCCTGGCTTATCTGAAGACTGTTTTGTTATTCAAGGATGGTGTGGCCGACACTGAAAAGCAGCAAGCCCGCCAGCGCGTGGCCGCCTTATTGGAAGCCAAAGGCGATCCCCGCGCTAACATGTTCAAATAAAGGCTCTCTGATACGATATCGCTTACGACACTGATTGACGAAAAAACAACAAGGAAACATGACCCATGGGTAAAACATTCAAACATCTCTTTTCTTTGGCGATGATCTTCGCTGTGATGCTCGCCGCCCTGAGCCTGTACGCGCAGGAGCCCGCCGCCGATGGTGCCGGGGCCGCCCCCCCCCCGGCGGCGGAAAACGCGGCCGCGGACGAGGATGGCCCGGACATTGAAGGCGGGTTCGTGTCAACGGTCTTCGGCAGTGGCCCGGTCAACACCATTGTCTGGTTTTTAATCTTCGCCTGTTCCGCCGCCACATTGGCATTGATTATCGACGCGTTGATCACGGTTAAGAAAGACAAGCTGATGCCGGAAGAACTTGTGGAAGGCGTGCGCGAATCTCTGGATGAGGGTGATTTGGACTCCGCCATTGAGGCCTGTGAATCCAGTCCGTCGCCGGTGTCCACTATTCTCATGGTGGGGTTCGCGAATATCACCGAAGGATACGAAGTCATCCAAGAGGCGATCGCCTCGTCGGCTGAAATTGAAAATGAGAAACTGATGCAGCGGGTGAACTACTTGAATCTTTGCGGGCAGATTGCTCCGATGCTCGGACTGTTGGGGACGGTTCTGGGGATGGTGAAAGCGTTTGACACCTTGTCCAGCGCCAGCGGCGCCGCCAAGGCCGCCCTTCTCGCGCAGTCCATTTCGACAGCTCTATGGACAACCGCCATTGGCCTGTTGATCGCGGTGCCGGCGCTTCTGGCCTACACGCTGGTGAAAAACTACGCCACGCGCATTTTATTGGAAGTTGAAGCCAGCGTGTTGGATTTAATCAAAGTTTTGCGTAACGCCGAAGTTGAGGAATAGGTCTTTTTTTCATCGTCGGCCGGGGCGGACCGCTCCGGTCCGGCCGCGGTAGTCAGATGGGTGAAGACGGGATCGTTCCCTTCTTTCAACAGAGCCCGGCAGGTGCAGATGGCGGTTGAAGCCGCCGCGAGGATATAGCTATGAAAAGACGGCATAATGACTCGGTTGAGACCCCCGTCGCGTCGCTGATCGACGTGGTGTTTCTGCTCATTATCTTTTTCGTTGTCACCGCGTCCATTGAAACGGACGTGGTCGATGACACGATCAAATTGGCGCAGGCCAAAAATTCCGAAGGGGTCAAAGATGTGCCCCCGAACCGTTTGACCATCAATATCCGGGAGGACGGTTCCATGAATATCGCCAAGCAGAAAATCACCAAGCGGAAATTAGAAAGTCTGCTGAGGAGCCTGCACAAGAACGTTGGCGACAATCTGACGATTCTCATGCGCTGTGACGGTGAAGTCCGCTATGAGCATGTGTCAAGCGTTCAGGAAGTCATTACCGAAGCCGGTTATTACAAAGTGAATTTAGTGGCGGTGGCCGGTAAATAAACCGGATGCGGCCAACCCACGGAGACCATTCCCATGGCGCTTAGAAAAAACAGAGGCGGGAAAAGTTCAGTCGATGTGCCGATGTCGGCGATGATTGATGTCGTGTTCCTGTTGCTCATCTATTTTATCGTCACCTACAAAGAAGAGATCCCCGAGGCGCATTTGGCGATTAACCTTCCCCAGCCCCAGGACAGACCCTCAGACCCTGAGACCCCTCCCCAGTTGCTGGAGATTGAGATCCGTCCGACGCAATATCTCCTCCGGAACATGCCCATGAGTTTAGACCGGGTGGAAAGCGTCCTCACCAGCATGGCCGCCCGGGATCCGGAATTGACGGTCATCATCAAAGTCGACCAGCGCTCAAAAACGAAAAACTTGGTGGGTGTGTTGGATATTTGCAAAAATGTGAATCTGACAAACCTCAATGTGGTGACCTTGCAATAAGCGGGCCGCCGCGGACTGAGCGGACCCGGGCATGGCCGCGGAAAGGCTGGGATTACCGTGCGCGGCCAGGCCATCCGGCTGTTTGGCGGCGCAAGCGTCGAAGCCTGTTCAGATGGTAGCCATGGGACCTTTCCGACGGAGAAAACAACGCCATTTAGTCCTGGGACGCAGAGGGGAACGCGTCGCCGCCGCGGTTTTGCGCGAGCTGGGCATGGACATCCTCGCGCGGAATGTCTCAGCCGGGCGTGATGAGATTGACATTGTCGCCCGGCATGAGTCCACACTTTGTTTTGTCGAGGTGAAAACCCGCCGCAAACAGGGGTTTTACTCACCGGCGAAGGCGGTCGGCAGGGAAAAACAGCGCCATATCATCCGGGCCGGCAAAAAATACCTGCATAAACTCGGAGATCCGCGGTTGGTGGTCCGTTATGATGTGGTGGAAATTATCATGCCGGGATTATTTCCACGGGTTGTCCACGTTTGGCCAGGTGCCTTCACAGGGTCGTTCAACCGCCGTTACTGATCCTGTTTCAAGCGGCCCGCCTCTCATTCCGCATGTTCGGCGAAAATACTGACCTCATCTCCCACTGTCAACGTCGCCGTCGCCGCGATGGCCGGATCGAGCTCCGGGATCACGGCCAGGGGATAAGTGGCGTTAATGGTGGCGTCCAGTTGATTGTTATCATCCAGCGTCCATTCAAGGGAGATATGCCCATAGTGGGTCGGTATTTTCGTTTTAACCGACTTCAAGCTGGAGATAAGCGGGTTAAAATAAATGGCGGAATACCCTGGGATCGCCGGTCGAATTCCAGCGACTTCGCGAATCAGGAAAGCGTTTGGAGAGACCCCGTAACCGTGGCAGGAAGAACCTGGAGTGTCCACCGTCGGAGACAGCGGGTTAAATAATTCCCACCAGGTGGTCGCTCCTTTTTCCAGCATTCCGCCCCAATACCACTTCATATAATTAAACGCCCATTCCCGGCGGCCGATAGCGAACGCCGTTTCAAGCAGAAAATATTTGAAATAGGGATTATCGGATTTATCCCCGGGGACTCGCTCAAATGGTGGCTCGTGCTGATAGAGACTGTCAAAAATGGTGTCATATTGATCCGGCGAAGCCAACCCGCCATAGAGCGCCAATATATTGGTTTGGGGCGACGCTTGTGAAGACTGGCGCCCGTCGTACCAGCAATCGACAAACAGTTGCTGGTCATCGTCCCAGGTAAGCTCACGCAATGTGGTCACAGCCTTGTTCAATCGCTGATGCAGCAACGCGGATAATTCTTCCCGGTTGACGGTGTCGAACAAAGCCGCTCCGGTCAACAGCGCGCGCGTGTAGAGGGCGTTCAATCCGGTAATGAGCCCGCGGCGTTCAATGGGGGTGTGATCCAGGAAACAATACGCTTTAAAACGCGGCCCCAAATCATACAAGACCCCCAGTTCGGGATCAGTGATCTCGTCAAAGTAATCAAAGATTTTTTCCGCTGTGGGTAACAAGCGGTCCAGCAATTTACGATCGCCCGTGGCCGTGTAATGAATATTGAGCCAGACAATCCAGAGCAGGGCGAAATCGGGAATGTTTAAATACAGGCCACTCGGAGCGGCGGCGGGCAGCTCTCCGGTTTCGAACTGGGACGCGGCGAATTCAGCCAGCCCTTTCGCCGAAAGGCTGTAATTGCCATGCGTGAAATACCCGGCCCAGGATTGGATGAGCGCGTCCGGCACATACTGGGTCTGCTCCTTTGAAGGGGAATCGAGAAACCCCTCTTGAACCGTCGCCGAGAGTGTGTTTTTACCCACGCGCCACATGCTGTTCAATATCTCATCCGAGCTGTCAAACTCCCCGCCATTATCAAACGCGTAGTGACGGACATGCAGCTCAACTCCGCGTAGTGTCACCGTGCTTTTAACCCCCCGGGCGACAACCATGATGTGCTTAACCGCTTTCGGGAAGCAGCTCATCCATTGGGTTTCCGCATCCGCCAACCGTACCGTGTCAACTTTTTCCCGTCCCCCGTCCACGGGCACCACGTAGCCATCAGAAAGTTCCGTTCCACTGACAACGTCGATCACATCCCCCCGCGTCCCGCTGACGCGAAAAGACGGGCAGCCGAAAAACACGCGGTCCACACTTAGAACCACATAGTCCCCCGCCTTTAACGACACGCCCTTCTCGTCAATCATCCGCGGTGCGTGATCGACTGGCGTGTCAGGCAGAAAATCGCACATTGTCAGCTCCAAGGCTTCACTCACGGGATCTTCGCTGGCGGGGACATAATACTCTTTTTCCATCGCGCCGGTCACCCGCAAGTTGCCGAGAATATTCACCAAAGGGGTGCGGATCGGCCCGGCGATCGCCCAGCCCGGCATGGCGCTCTCGCTCGCCACCCGCCTCACTTGCAGCTTATCCGCCGGAAACGTGGGCAAGGCCAACGTGAATCCGGACGTGCCGGGGACAACGTCCAGGAAGACATTCAATCGGTTCCAGCCCTCAAGCAGGGTGATCGTGCCCATTGGGTCGCAGACCGATCCCTGCCGGAAAGGTAAGGATTTACACGAGCCGTGAGACGCCCCCGCCACCAGGGGTAACAAGCCTTGCTCGTTGACCGCCTCGCCATTAACAAAAAACCGATAGGGATTATCGGCGAAAGCCCCGCAGGGAATTGTCATGTCCTCGTCAGCCTTAATGTACGCCTCAGCCACATAGACCCCATCCCCTTTTCGATCCGCCAAATGGGTGAAACTGACATGTGTTGTCGCCGCGCCACGCCGCCAGGCGCCGTTCACCTCCAGCGACTTGACGGGCAGCGCCGAGCTGGTGAACTCCGGCCCGGGGAACGGACTGAGTGTCCAGTGTTTCGGATTGTAGGGTTCACACAGCGCCGGCTGGCGCCAGTTCGCCCCGCCAAAACCCGCCCGTTGCCAGCCATGGGGGTATTGTTGTAAATCCACTCGCTCACTGAACCCCCCGGATGTGGACTGACGCGGTCGATTCTTGCCAAAACAGTCCCCAGGGAGCACTTGCCAGGCGCGGTCCGTCCAAATGGCCGGGGCGCCGCCCACATTCAGTTGGCACCAGAAACCAGGCGGCTGGGTGACACATGAATTCCTGGCCACGGTGGTGGTGTGGGCGAGAACCGCGATCGTATTGGCGCCGGTGGCCAGCAGGTAGGTGATGTCATACGTCCAGACATACGACCCTTTCCCCGGATGGGTCGCGAGAGCGTAGCTAAGATGATGGCCATTGACATACACATGAAAAAAACTGCGCGCCGTGATCGCCAAATCAGCGGAAGCGGGAATTTCGTTCAGTGAAAATTCCCGCCGGAAAAAGACATACGACTCAGGGTCGGCCGACATCGTGTCCGCCCAAATCCATTGACCCCGGATTTCCTTCGGGAGAGTGCTGCCATCCATTGCAAAATCCTCGTCCTGTGATACACTCACATGATATGATTACGACCGGCTTCACCAATCGCTGAAACCGCGCCATTTAAAACTGCCGCGTCACGTCGTTTTTCCCCACGTGGGCGGGCTTCATTGACCACATGTCAACACTAACCTCAAAACATTGATTATGCCAGGCCAATCATTATTTTCTTTTTACACCCGACTGCTTGATCACCACGGTCCCCAAGGGTGGTGGCCCGTGACAACTGATGAGGGGCCCGGCTACCATCCGGGGGATTTCACATTCCCGCGGACTCCGCGGCAGCGGTTTGAAATTTGTGTCGGCTGCGTCTTGACCCAGAATACCCAATGGTCAAACGCGGAGAAGGCTATCTCACACTTAGCCCGTTCCGGCAATCTCACGCCGCGCGCGGTTGAGCGGATCAGTTCAACAGATCTTGGGGCCTTAATTCGCCCCAGTGGTTACTTTAACCAGAAACAAAAAAAACTAAAGACGCTGGCGCGCTTTTTTCGAGAAAATAAACAGGCGGTTCCCCGCCGTGACCAGTTGCTCGCTTTGTGGGGAATCGGCCCCGAAACCGCGGATTCCATACGCCTATACGCGTTTGAACAATTGGAGATGGTTATCGACGCGTATACGTTGCGGATTTTGACCCGCCACAACTTCATACCGCCCGGGACGAGTTATCACGCGGCGAAATCTTTTTGCGCGCGGGAGCTGCCTGGGGACGTGTCGGTCTACCAGGAATTTCACGCCTTGATGGTCGTCCATGGGAAGAAAACATAGGCATCTCATCTGATTCATTCACGCGGTCGTGACGGCCAAGTGTTTGATTTCCCGCAAATCCAGTTTCCCGGTGCCCAGAATGGGGAACTTTTCGACATGGACAAACGCCTGCCGTCTGGGGATCCAAAGGTTTGGCAACCCGCTGGCCGTCAATTCACGGTGCACCTGGTCCAAATCCACGTCCGTGGCGCAGAGCGCGACCAGCCGTTCTCCCTTTTTGTCATCCGGCACGCCGGTGACCACGCATTTGCGGTCACACATCGTTCCTATGATCGCGTTGATTTCCTCCTCCACACGCTCATGGGGCACCATTTCTCCGCCGATTTTACTGAATCGGCTCAAGCGATCATGTATCGTGATAAAGCCGTCTCTGTCCACAGCCGCGATGTCCCCAGTCACATACCAACCGTCCCGCAGGACTTCGGCGCTCCGTTCCGGATCGCCGAAATAGCCCAGCATCACGTTCGCTCCCCTGACAAGCAGCACGCCCTGTTCCCCGCATGGCGCGGTCTGGCCGGAAGACCGCGGGTCTTCCAAGCTGTCCGGAGTCACAATTTTCACCGCCACCCCCGGCAAAGCCCGGCCGACCGTTCCGGGTCGGCCGCCTTCCTGAGTCCATTGGCCATGGCTGACATCAGGCAGGTTCAAGGCGGCGGCGGGTGACAATTCCGTGCAGCCATATCCCTCGCGGGGTGTGACGCCGAATTTCCGCTCAAACATGGCGGCCAGCTTTGGCGACAACTTTTCCGCGCCGGTGATGACTTGCCGGACGCTGGCCAATTGCTCCTTTCCGCAGCGGCGGAAAATGCCGCTGAGAAAGGTCGGCGGCGTGATGATCACCGTGATGTTATACGCTTCACAGGCCTTCCCGACCGCGTTAAAATCCAGGGGATTGGGGCAATAGACCACGCTATGCCCGCAGATAAACGGATACCACAGATTCCCCAACAGGCCAAATGAGTGAAAACAGGGCAGGTTGCCCAGCACCTTGTCATGTTTGCCCAACTGCAATGTCCGCCGCAACGCTTCAACATTGGCGTTCACGTTGGCGTGGGACAGCATGACGCCTTTCGGGGTGCCGGTACTGCCGCTCGAAAAAAGGATTGTCGCCAGATTTTCCGGTGTTGTCCGCCCCCCCCGGCGCCATAATCCCGCCACGAAATGGCTGGGTAACATCCAGAAAGCCAGGGCGGAGAACCGGCCCGCCCGCTCCAGTTCCCGTTTGTTTAACTCTTCGAGACACAGATAGCGGGGATCCGTGGGCAGGGCGGCTTTTTGGAGAAAGGCCCGGGATGTGATGACCACGTCCATGTCACATGCTTCCATGGCTTTGGCGAGACAGTCTCCGCCAACGGTGAAATTTAAATTCACCGGTGTCTTGCCAATCAAGGTCACGGCCAGATTGGTCACCGCGCAGGGGACGGAAGACGGCAACAGAATGCCCACGGTTTCCGCCGCCTCACAGCGGGTGGCCAGATGTCTTCCCAGCGCCAGCGCGCGGACCGCCAGGGCGGCATACGACAACGGGGCTTTCCCGTTATCCGCGGCGCACGGACGGAAAGGGCATTTTTTCGCCGTGCGGAGAAAGCGCGTGCTGACGCGTTCCGTCAAGGCGGTCGCCATGCTTAAATCGGCCGCCAATTCCGAGACGACTTGCCGCACATCGTGCGCCGGTGTCGCCGCTGGCAAGGGCGATCCGAAAGCCAATGAGACCTTGACGGGAAAGTGACTTGTCCACGGGCTGACAAAGCGCCCGTTATGATAGGTGTAAGCCGTGCCGTGCAAGCCTTCCAGGCAGGCCGGGATAATGGGCGCGGTCTGTTTCCGCATAATGATTTCAAGTCCCCGGTTAAACGCCTGTAACGCGCCAGTCCGGGTCAAGGCGCCTTCCGCGAAGATGCCGACCACCTCCCCGGCCGCGACCCGCTGGCCGGCCAGATGAAGGGCTTTGGCGATGTCACGGGGGGAGTCATCCGCGGAAATCGGGATGGCGCCGGCCATCCGGGCGATTGGATTTAGGCGTTTTTTAGTGAAGAAGCTCCGAGCCATGATGAACCGGATCGGCCGGGGGCAAGCGGCCAAAAGAAGGAGGGGGTCAGCGTAAGAAATATGGTTGCACACGATGAGCGCCCCACCCGTTTCAGGAATATGGTCCACACCCGTGGCTTTTAGCCGGTAAAAAGGCCGTAACGCCAGCCGGAGGACATCTAAGATCAGGGGCTCGGCCAACTCTTTGGCAGTGATAAAGGCGACCACGATCATCAGGCCGCCGGCGAGCATGAAGATGCCGGCGCTTGAAAAGCCCAGCAGACGGCTGCAGATCCAGAAGATCGGGTAGGCCAGCAGCATGGCGGAAAAATTCATCATGTTCCGAAACGCCATGAGTCGGCCGCGGGACCCTTTCGGGCTGGCTTTTTGCAGATGGGAAATGAGCGGGATACCATAGAACCCGCCGCCGACACCCAGAATAAACAACACGATGGCGGTCAGGACACACGACGCGCTGGCGAGAACAAGCCCGATGCTGCAGGCGGCCATCAGCAAGCCCCCGACCGGCGTGAACCCGAACCGGATCCGGTGCCGGGACAAGTGCCCGGTAAAGGCGCTGCCGAGACCAATGCCCAGTCCAAGAGAAGCCAGCAGCCACCCCGTCGCCCGGTCATCAAGCGCCATTCGCTCTTTGGCGTGAAGAAGAAGGGTGACCTGGAACAAGGCGCTCATAAACCAGAAGAACGCGGTGGCCGCTGTGCATTTTGCTAACGAAGGCTGTTGGCGGAGTTCACGCAGAGAGCTGGCTAGTTCCGGCCCGGGATTGAAACAAAGCGCCCGGTCGGGATCGGCGGGTTTCATCGCCGGGATTCCCAAGCTGGTCAGTGTCCCGATGGCGGCGACACCCATGAAAAAAGCGCTGGTCGTCCAAATGGACTTTCCCAGAAAAGCGGACAGCCGCCCGCCCGCCACCGTGCCGGCGATAATCGCTAGAAACGTGGCTAATTGAACGATTCCGTTGGCTTTCGGAAGATCCTTCCCGCGCAGCATTTCCGGCATGCACCCATACTTCGCCGGCCCGAAAAACGCGCTTTGCGCGCCCATCAAAAAGACGACCGCCAGCAGGGCGGCAATGCTGCCGACGCAAAAAGCGGCAGCCCCAAACCCCATGACGATGATCTCCGCCACCTTGCTGGCGATCATGATCCGGCGTTTACTGAATCGGTCCGCCAAACTGCCGGCGTAGGTGGAAAAAAGAATAAACGGCAGGGTGAAAAACATGCCCGCCAAAGCGAGAGACGTATTCCTGGCATCGCTGCTGCTCAATGAGCTGACGGCATATAATGACACCACCAGTTTAAAGGCGTTGTCATTAAAAGCGCCGAGAAATTGCGTCGTCACAAAGGCGCGGAATCCGCGGCTTTGTGTCGGGAGGTCAAGCGAAGCGGTCATTGAAATGGATGATGATGTCATGGTCAGCATGTCCTTCTTCACAGCCAGGCTGATGTTCTTTTTTGACCGCCCGCGGATGATCCGGGACGGCCACAGGTCATGACAGTGTTGTAACAAGCCGCGTGCCAAAACCGCACCAAATGATTTATTCAGTTGCCAGTCAACAGGTAATGAAATTTCAAGAAAAATAAAACCGCGGGTGCCACTCTCGCCATGAGACAAAAAATGACCGGACCAGTCAACAAATGCACAACCGGTCGAGTCCGGCTCTGTCAGAGCCAAGGATGATGAGCCAAAGGGTTTTGACTGGTCGAGACGGCTGTTTTCGAGAACTACCAGAGGCAGTCAGGCAGAAAACGGTCCATGGAGCGCATGCGCCTGCCTCGGCGAAGCCAAGTTTGGCGAAGACGGGTCCCGGATGCACCTGCCCGCACCTGTCTGCCTCACTGCCTGTGGGTAGATTGCTTGAGCTTGCGCTCCAGCTGCAAGCGACCCGCCTGTAGCGCTTGAACTTTACACGTTAAACAGGAAGTGACAGATGTCCCCGTCCCGCATGAGGTACTCCTTGCCTTCAACCTTGAGCTTTCCCGCGGCGCGGATGGCCTGCTCGGTTTTATGCTCTTTCAAGGCTTCCAGCGAATAGACCTCCGCCCGGATAAACCCGCGCTCAAAATCGGTGTGGATCACTCCCGCCGCCTGCGGGGCGGTGGCGCCGGCGGGAACAGTCCAGGCGCGGATCTCTTTGGGCCCGGCGGTGAAATAACTCTGCAACCCAAGTAGAGCGTAAGCGGCCTTAGCGACAGTGGCTAACGCGGGTTCAGTCATGCCCATGGATTCGAGCATCTCGTTTCGATCCGCCTCATCCAATTCTCCCAGCTCCGCCTCCAGAGCGGCGCAGACGTACACAACGCCGGCGGCGTTGGCTTCGGCGTAGGCGCTCACCGCCCGGCACAACTCACTGTCGCCGTGCAACCCGGCTTCATCCACATTGGCCACATACAGCACTTTTTTGGCGGTGATCAGTCCCATGCCACGGATGCATTTCAGCTCATCAGGGGTCATCTCAAGCGTTCGGACCGGCACCCCTTCAGCCAAGGCCCCGATGCAACGCTCCAGCACGGAGGCCCGAAGGATCGCCTCTTTATCCTTCTGTTTGACTTTCGTTTGAGTTTTTTTCAACGCCGCTTCAGCGGACGCTAAATCAGCCAGCATCAATTCGGTTTCGATGGTGTCAATGTCCCGGACGGGATCCAATCCCCCCTCCACGTGCGTGACATTCTCATCGTCAAAACAGCGGACCACATGCAGAATGGCGTCCACTTCCCGGATGTGACTGAGAAATTTATTCCCCAGCCCCTCTCCTTGACTGGCGCCCCGCACCAAACCGGCGATATCCACAACCGTTAACATCGCCGGAATGATTTTCTGGGTGTCAATAAACCGGTTAATCTCCGCCAACCGGTGATCTGGCACGGGAACAATCCCGGTGTTGGGCTCAATCGTGCAGAAGGGATAATTCCGCGCGGCCGCGCCCACATTGGTCAGGGCGTTAAATAATGTGCTTTTGCCCACATTGGGCAGACCGACGATACCGACTTCCATGCGCTCACCTGATTGGATTCAATACATGATATGAAAAATGCGTTCATAACATACTCAGCGAAAGAGGATTTACCATTGAATCGCCGGGACCACGGCAATGAAGAGTCGTGAATCGTGAAAAGCGTGAAGCGTGGAAAGCGTGGAAAGCGTGGAAAGCGTGAAAAGCGTGAAAAGCGTGGAAAGCGTGAAAAGCGTGAAAAGCGTGGAAAGCGTGGAAAGCGTGGAAAGCGTGGAAAGCGTGGAAAGCGTGGAAAGCGTG
>JAVVEH010000062.1:0-20767 GCA_032251435.1 Lentisphaeria bacterium
CCTCTTTTATTTCGCGGCTTGTTTCCACATCTACCATCCACGCCTTCCACGCCTTTCACGCCTTTCACGTTTTCCACGTCTTCCACGTTTCACGCATTCCGCCACGTTCATCTTGAAACTCCGGCCTTTGACAATAAGGTACCGTTTCCGCGGCGCGCGTGTCGTTCCGCGCGACAGTTTTGACGAATCATCAGCATCAGGCGGACAATGAACGCTTTCCACATTTTAGACGACCGCGGATTTTTATACCAGCACACGGATCGTGACGTGCTCGAAAAACACTTGGCGGAAAACCAAGTCACGTTTTATGTCGGCTTCGATCCCACCGCCGACAGTCTGCATATCGGGCATCTGCTGCCGATCATGGCCATGCGTCTGCTGCAGAAAGCCGGTCACCGGGCCATCGCGCTTGTCGGCGGGGCCACCGCCATGGTTGGGGATCCGTCAGGAAAAACCGAGGCCCGGCCGATTCTGACCGCGGAGGATATCAGCGCCAACGCCGAGGCGATCAAGAAGCAAATGGCGAAATACCTGGATTTCAATGACGGCAAAGCCTTGTTACTGAACAACGCGGATTGGCTGGGGTCACTGAATTATATCGACTTTCTCCGGGATTTCGGCCGCCATTTCAGTGTCAACCGGATGTTGCAGGCGGAATCCGTGAAGCTCCGTTTGGAAACCGGATTGTCGTTCCTGGAATTTAACTACATGCTGCTGCAGGCCTACGACTTTTACGCCTTGGAAAAAGACTATGGCTGCACCTTGCAACTGGGTGGTCAGGATCAATGGGGCAATATCGTCGCCGGCATTGACGCCACGCGCCGGGTATCCCAGAAAGAAGTTTACGGAGCGACGTTCCCGCTTCTGCTCAAAAGCGACGGAGAAAAATTCGGCAAGACCGCGTCCGGGGCTGTCTGGTTGGATCCGAAGCGCACCAGTCCTTACCACTACTACCAGTTCTGGCGGAATGTGGAAGACTGCGAAGTGGGCAAGCTACTGGGCTTTTTCACCAACCTGCCGATGGATGAAGTCCGCGGGTTGAGCGCGCTGGAAGCCCCGGCCATCAACCGGGCCAAGGAAATTCTCGCCTTCGAGGCGACCCGGCTCGCCCACGGTGACGCGGAGGCCGCGAAGGCTTACCAGGCGGCCGGCGCCGAGTTTGGTTTCGCCGATCCGGAAAACACGATTGCCACCTCCAGCGCGGTCACCGCGGTTCACCTGAAAACCACGCATGATGATCTGCCTACGCATACCGTCACGGCCGCCGATCTGGCGGCCGGCATCTGGGTTGTGAAGCTGTTTGTCGACGCGGGTCTATGCAAGTCCAATGGCGAGGCGCGCCGGTTAATTAAGGGAGGCGGGTGTTATCTCAACGGCGACCGGATCACTGATGACACACTCAGCGTCACCGCCGCGCTCCTCGAGGACGCCCAGATTATGCTGCGCGCCGGCAAGAAAAATATCCGCCGGGTGGTGACAGATTTGAAAAGCTGAAATCGAGGATTGCCGCGAGATGAGGGAAGTGATGGAAGATAAAAATATGAACCAAGCGTGTTATCTCCGTTCACGCTGTCGTGTTCGTTTAGCCGTCTTCGGCGTTTTCCTGGTCCTTGGTGTATTCTTTATTCCCGGGGTTTCCCCGACATCCGCGGATGACAAGGTTCCCCGCGTCCGCCCCGCTAACTGGGCGGCGCCCGTCATCGGGTCTGACCTGGAGAATTTTTACAAGGTGGACGACAAGCTGTATCGGTCCGAGCAACCGGATGATGATGATTTTGAAAAGATTGAAAAATTGGGGATCAAAGAGGTGTTGAACCTGCGAAATTTCCATTCGGATGACGAAGAGGCCAAAGATACAAAGCTGAAGCTTCATCATCTGCGAATGGAAGCCGGCAAAGTGACCGAGGCTGATGTGCTGCGGGCGCTTATGCTTATCAAAGCCGCCAAGGGCCCCATTCTCATTCATTGCTGGCATGGATCGGACCGGACCGGTATCATCGCCGCCTCGTACCGGGTGGTGTTCCAAAATTGGTCTAAAGAAAACGCCTTGGACGAAATGAATAACGGTGGCTACGGCTTTCACCACAAAATCTACCCCAACTTGATCCAGCTGATGAATAAATTAGATGTCGAGGCCTGCCGCGAAAAACTGGGAATCACCGTAAAACCAGCGGCCAATCGTGAAACAGGCGAAGTCCGGCAACCCTGAACCCCAAAAATCCGAGATCCGGGCAACTCCGACCCCGGAACCGAAAACCTAGAACCTTCCATGAGTTCCATTCGCATTTTACCCCCGGAAACAGCGAATCGCATCGCCGCCGGCGAAGTGGTTGAACGCCCCGCGTCCGTGGTGAAAGAGCTGGTGGAAAATGCGGTCGACGCGGGGGCCAGCCGGATTACGGTGGCGATTCAGCAAGGCGGTCGGCGCCTTATCCAGGTCAGTGACAATGGCTGCGGCATGGATCACGATGACGCGTTGCTTTGCTTGGAAGCCCACGCCACCAGTAAAATCCGGGACAGCTTTGATATCGACCGCATTGCCACGTTGGGATTCCGTGGAGAAGCTTTGCCGAGTATCGCCGCGGTCAGCCAGTTTCAATTGCACACTCGCCAGGCCGATGACATTTCCGGGACGGAGGTGCTTGTCAACGGCGGGGAGATCCAGGATGTCCGCCCCTGCGGATGCGCGCCGGGCACTCATATCCAGGTCAGGAATGTGTTCTTTAACTTGCCGGCCCGGAAAAAGTTTTTGCGGACCCCGCAAACCGAGGACGGTCACATTCAGGAAACGGTTTTGATGCAGGCTTTGGCTCATCCGGGCGTGGCGTTTGAACTGCGGTTGAATGATCAACGCGTGCTGCAAGTGAGCGGGGAAACGGATCGGGCCGCGCGCGTGGCCATGTTGCTTGGGCGGGAGTTGTATGACGGCATGTTGTCCGTGGACTACCAGGAGGGCGCGGTCAGCGTCACTGGGTTCATCGCCCGGCCCGGCGTGACCCGGGCGCGGCGGCGGGATCAACGCGCCTTCGTGAATGGCCGTCCCGCTGAAGCCATGGAGATTTACGCCGGACTGAAAGAGGCCTATCAAAGCCTGGTCATGAAAGGCCGTTATCCGCCATCGGTCTTGTATATCACCGTTCCGCCGGACATGGTGGACGTGAATGTTCATCCCACCAAACGGGAAGTGAGATTCCGCGACGGGCGTGCGGTCAGCGCGATCATCGCCGCCGCTGTCCGCCGGGCGTTGCGGCCTCTGGCCGGTCCCCGCGCCGCGCCGGTGACGCGGGCGCCGCAATCAGAACAAGACGCCGGTCTCGGGACGGACATGTCCGCCAATCCCGCGCCCACCGCTATAAACGACCTGCTGGGGCGTCAACGGGAACTGCGCGGACTCCGCGGTACGGCGGCGGCCGCGCCGGTTATTCACACCACCCCGCCTGACTCGTTCCGCCCGCCGCCGGGGACGGATCACGGTCCGATGTCCCAGTCCGGTTCCGCGGGCTCCGCGCCTGACCCCGATATCAGCGCTCTGCGCGTGTTGGGCGTGTATCAAAACCGTCATATTGTCGCCGAGGGTCACGCCGGGCTGGTCATGATCGACTTCAAGGCGGCGGTGGAACGGATTCTATTTGAAAAGCTGCTTCGGGCCGCCCGTGAGAAGGAAGGGATCCGGCAACCGCTGCTCATTCCGGTCACCCTGGAACTTGGAGCGGCGGATCATGCTCTGCTTTCCCGGGTGACGGAAACGTTCAATATCGTGGGATTTGATATCGAGCCCTTCGGTGGCGACACCTTTCTAGTGACCGCGGTCCCGGTTAATTTTCCCCAGGAAAATATTTCGGGCATGATCCGGGACATGCTGGATGATCTGCGGGAAGGCGGCGCGGGCGCCCCCCGCCCGGATGATCTGCGGATCGCCCGCGCCGCGGCCACCCGCGCCGCCCGCGAAGCCGGGGAGCCGAATGATATCACGATTCCCCAAGTGCTCGCGGATTTAAGTAAAACGGAGATGCCATACGCCGCTCCCTCCGGGCGGGCCGTGATGATTAATATTCCCACATCTGAAATTAATCGCCGGTTTGGGATCAAGCGTTAATCCAGCCAGCCCATGGGACGCGAACCTGGAACGGTCTTGATTCAGTTGCGGGAAATGATAATGAAGCCATATTCCCGCATTGCAGTCACAGACACCTTTTTGGAGAATTGATCATGAGTCTTGATAGTCGCCCGTCCCATTCTTTTCACGCCCAACATTCCCCGATGGGGGCTCACGCGTCTTTCACCTATGGCATGTTCGGCGCCCGCGGCGGCATGGCGCTTGAAAAGGGCGGTCCGGCCAATGGCGGGGTGCACGTGGGTTACGAGGACGCGGATGGACACATTCATCAATTCCCGTTTTCGCACATGAGTGATGATGAGCGCTCCCGATATGTGGGCGGTGAAGACGAGGCGGCCGCGCCCGGCGGGTTTTTCCCTGAAGAAGCCATCACGCGTGAATACTTGTGGGCGACGGACCGTTTCGAGGCGCCGGGTGTCCGGTTCGAGACGGTCACGCCTTTTTTTCCCATTCCCGAACCCGGCGGAGCCCCTGACGGTGACGTGAAGTTCGCTTGCTGCCCGGCCACATTTGTGCGGTTGTCCTTTGATAATACTGACGGGGAACGGCCTATCCGGGGGTTTTTCGCGATTCGTCTCGATGGGAACTGGAGCGCCCTGGACGCCGCCACTGGTGGCGACATGCGCGGCTTTGTCCACCGGGAAAGTTTAGGGTTCGCCACCTGGGATGAGGTGGAGACATTCTCCGCGTTCGGGTTGAGAAACGGGTTGTCGAAAAAAACGCGGACCCCGCATTTTCTGCTCGGAAAAACGGCCGGGCTTATTATCAACGTTCCCGCCGGCGAGAGCAAGGATATCGTGATCGCTCTCGGGTATTTTATCGGCGCGGCCGCCACGTTCAACCGGCCGATGACATATTGGTACACCCGCTATTTCGCCAATTTGAATGATGTCCTGCATTACGCGTTGGAAAATAGTGAGGACTATCTGGAAGAAGCGGCTCTGCGGGACCGGGAACTGGCCATGGCCCCGCTCAATGATGAGCAAAAATTTCTCATCGCGCACGCCACCCGCAGTTATTACGGCTCCACGGAATGGCTGGACGACGGGGGCCGCCCCTGCTGGGTTGTGAATGAGGGTGAATATCTGATGATGAACACCTTTGATTTGACGGTGGACATGTTGTTTTATGAAATGCGCTTCAATCCCTGGACGGTCCGTAATGTCCTTGACAAGTTTGTCGCCGAATACAGCTATTTTGACGAAGTGTTCTCCCCGGATGATCCCGACACGCTTTTCCCGGGAGGCGTTTCTTTTACGCATGACATGGGGGTGGCCAACCATTTCAGTCCGCGGGGGCACTCCAGTTATGAAGTCAGCGGTTTAGACCGGGAATGCTTTTCGCATATGACCTGTGAGCAATTGGTCAACTGGATCTGTTGCGCGGGCGTGTATTACACGGGCACACTCGATGATGACTTTCTGTGGCGCAACCGGGGTGTGCTTGTGGACTGCCTGGAAAGTCTGCTCAACCGCGACCATCCGATCCCGGAAAAACGTGACGGGATCATGACATTCGAAAGTTCACGGACCTGGCCCGGCGGTGAGATAACCACCTATGACAGTCTTGACCATTCCCTGGGGCAGGCCCGGCGCAATCTTTACCTGGCAGTCAAAAGCTGGGCCGCGTATCTGGCGTTGGAACACCTTTTCAACATTCTTGACATGAGTGATGAATCCCGCCGCGCCGCGGACTCCGCGAAACGGTGCGCGGACACGATCGCCAACCACTATGATGAGAAACTGGGCTTTATCCCGGCGGTTCTGGATGGCGAAAATGAGAGCGCCATTATTCCCGGCATTGAAGGCTTGATTTTTCCCCGGCAAATGGGATTGGACGAGGCGCTGAATCCCGACGGGCCATATGGCCGCCTGATCAAGGCCCTGAGCAAGCACTTGGACCATATTCTGGTCAAAGGTGTGTGTCTCTATGATGACGGCGCCTGGAAACTATCCAGCACAGCGGACAATTCCTGGATGAGCAAAATCTGCTTGTGCATGCATGTCGCCCGGACCATTCTGAATAAAGAGTTTGATGATGAGCTGGAATACGCCTTCGACCACGCCCATGCCGAATGGGAACGTGAGGGAAGTAAATTCAACGCCTGCTCGGATCAGTTTCAGTCCGGTGTCGCTAAAGGAAGCCTCTACTATCCCCGGATTGTGACTAATATCCTCTGGATGTGACCAAAAGGGGCGAAACGCGCGGTTCGGATCGTCTTTTACGAATGAAGAGGAGAACCCCTCCGTCCAAATGGTGGTTAGCGGCAGAGTTTCTCAAAAAGAGCGACCGGCATGTCAAATGGTTCAGCGTCTCCATGGTCCGACAATGGGGACAGGCAAGGTCAAAGCCCCCTTTTTTCCGGGGGTTGTTGACAGACAGCACAAGCGGCGCTACCTTTTCCTCAATGTTTGAAAAAGTCTCGCCCGTTTTACCATTCACATGAAAAACGGGCTCCGGCGAAAAAGAGGAAGATGACTATGGCTCAAGACGCGAAGGAGCCACGGGCGCTGTATGATGTCGCTCCGTGGTCGGTTGTTGAATCCAGTTTCAGCTCTGAAGCCTATCCCTTGTCTGAAGGTGTTTTAGCGCTGTCAAATGGCTATCTGGGTGTTCGGTCAAGTTTTGAGGAGGGCCTGTGTTTCAGCGAGGGGATGAAAGGGCACTACGCCGCGGATGTGTTCAACGCCCGTCCCCGTCCGACAGTGATCACATTGCCAGGCTGTCCGGAAAATCCCCGCGAAATCGTCAACCTCCCGGATTTCACCTGCCTCCGGATCTTTGTCAACGGGGATCCAGTGGATATGGGATACTGTGATATCACCTCCTACACCCGTGCATTGCATATGGATCAAGGTGTCATCACTCGGCGCGTGGAGCTGACCACACCCGGTGGCGTGCCTTTATCCTTATCAAGCACCCGCTTTGTGTGCCGCTGCCGCCCCCACGTCGCGGCGTTCCAGCTTTCGCTCTGTGTCAGTGAGAAGGCGGCGGATGTGTCGATTGAAGCCGGTATTGACGGGCGTGTGACCAATCGGGGCGGTTATGCCCATTTATGTGATTTGGCGCCGACGGCGGAGACGAGCGGGCGCAGTGTGATGCTGGCGACGACCTGTGAACGTGATGTGGAAGTCGCCGTGTTGACGCATGATGAGTTGTCACCCATGGAATCGGTCTGTGACGCCAGCTCTGAAAAAAACGCCTTCGCCGGGCTTTGGTTTGAAGGGCGCCTGACCCGGAATGTTCCTGTTATTTTCACACGGATCGCCGCCGTCGCCACCAGCCGGGAAAGCCGGGAATCCGGCGCGGCTTTCGCTCTCGCCCGTGAAGAGTTGGGAAAGGCTTGCGCCGCCGGGTTTGATCACTTGCTGGCGGAACAGCAGGAAGCCTGGCTGAAAGTCTGGGCGGAAAGCGATGTGTCGTTGGACATTGACAGCGACGACAGCGCGGCGATTCAGCAAGGCGTTCGCTACGCCTTGTTTCAATTGTTTCAGCATACCGCGGCGGCCCGTCCGGTCGGCTCCCGGGGGTTGATCTGTGAGCGGGCGTCCGGTGGCTGCTCATGGGACATGTACACGGCGGTCTTACCCGGTTTAGCCCTGTTGCGTCCGGAAGAAGCCAAGGAAATTGTGTTTAAACTCATCGCCCGTTTGCCCGCCGCCCAGGCGAAAAGCGCGGAGATGGGGCTCAAAGGAGCGAAATTCCCCTGGCGCTCGGGACCTGAGGGAGAGGAGACATGCCCGCTCTGGCAGTTTAGTTTGACCGGGTTACATGTCACCGCCGGCTTGGCTTGGGGCGTTTGGTTCACCTATCGAACCACCCGTGACATCGCCTTGCTGACCGATGGCGGCATGGATGTGTTGATGGAAACCGCTCGATTCTGGGCATCCCGCGTGTATCGTCATCAGGGGTCTGACACGTATGAGTTGCGCTCGGTCACGGGATTTGGCGAATATCACCAGGACATCAATAATGACTTTTACACCAACGCCATGGCCCGTTGGAATCTGCGAATTGTCACAACGGCACTGACGGCGCTTGAGGAGGCCAATCCCACCAGCGCCCGGCAGGCGCGGGAACGTCTGAATATCACCTCTGACGAGTTAGACGCGTTCGAGGAGATCGCGGCGAATATGTTATTGCCCTTCAATCATGACAAGGGATTGTCAGTCGGTTTTGATGGCGAAGAGGATTTGGAGCCGGTGGTTATTCCCGAACTGGCTTTGGGCCATCCCTTAGATGAAATATGGACGTTTGACCGTTTAGGGCGAAGTCATGTCTTGCGCCGGTCAGGCGTCATCGCGGCGCAGATCTTTTTGGCTGATTGCGGTGATCTGGAGCAACGGCGGCGGGATTTTGATTATTACACGCCGATCACCACCCACGATTCGGCATTGAGCATGTGCCATCATAGTATCGCGGCCGCTCAAATAGGGAAAATAGACGACGCGGAAGCGCTGTTTCATCGGATTGTTCGTCTGGATTTGGAAAATATCCCCAGGAATTCTCAGTTAGGGCCGCACATTTCCTGCCTGACCGCTATTTGGCAGTCGATCATCCACGGGTTCCTGGGAATGCCCATGCACGCTGACATACCGACGATCGCGCCCCATCTCCCCGTCGGCTGGAAAAAGATTCAAACATCGATCACCTGCGGAACCACACGGCTGAATATTCTCGCCGAACCCGGCCAAGTGACGCTGTCCGCCAATCAGGGACACCTGGAGGTGATCGTCTGGGGTGAAACGGTCCTGGTCGGCGAATCGCCGATCACTGTGATGGGGAGCTGAAAGCGATTCCATCTTCACCCCATAAATCACCTCTCGATTATTCGATTATTGTTCCGGCCTACAATGAGGAGAATTTTCTCCCGGCTTGCCTTCAATCCATCCAGGCCGCGGCCGCCGCGGTCAGCGGTTTCGCGGGAGAGATTCTTGTGGTGGACAATCATTCCACCGACGCGACAGCCCGCGTCGCTGAATCGTTTGGTGTGAAGGTGGTGTCCGAGCCCGTCAATCAAATTTCCCGGGCCCGCAACGCCGGCGCGGCGCGGGCAAAGGGAACAATCTTAATTTTTGTCGATGCGGACACCCGCATCTCGGTTTCACTGCTGGCGCGCACATTAACCACCATATCCGCGGGCGGGGTTTGCGGTGGTGGCGCGTTGATTGGCACCACGGATTCAGTCACGCCTGGCATGAGCCGGGTCATCCGCACGTTTAACCGTGTCTTCACCCGGTTCGGTTACGCCGCCGGCGCCTACGTCTTTTGCCTACGGGAAGGATGGGACGCGGTGGGTGGCTTCAGCCATCAGGTCTACGCGTCGGAGGAAATCTGGTTCGTCAGATCCCTGAAACGCTGGGGCCGCGCGCGGGGTCTACGCTTTGTCACTATTCCCGAACCGTTTGACACATCCATGCGCAAAAGCCGCTGGTACAGCGAGTGGTATTTGTTTATCCGGGGAGTGGGCATCCTTCTCTGCCCGTTTTTGCTGAAGTCAAAACGCTGGTGCGCGCTGTGGTATCGTCGACCCCGGAAAGGTGTGGAAACGGGCAACGATTAATCCGGTCCTGGTCGTAAAGATCCAATGTGGCTGGCAGCCTCCGGCCCCCAGAAGATCCGTGGGCGGGGACAATGCGGATCCCGGAGGATCGACCGGCACATGTCGATCTCATCCCGGAACCTTCGCCCAAGTTCCGCCAATCGCTTCTTCATTTTTTTGATGTCTTTTCGTCTATGACGGGATCCACCTTGTCGGGTGTCAAATAGCGAAAAGCCGAGTCTGGAACGAGACCATTGGCGAAGGTGACAGAAGAATCCGGTTGTCGGGTGAAGGTAAGCGCCTTTGGGGATTTCGCAGCCATGCCAGGGCGGTAAGGCAGGGGCATGGTGATCGTGCCGTAGCCACTGACAAGATGCTCCTGAATACCCGTGTCATACAGAAGAAAATGATTCACGGCTTGATCCCGTCGGGCGACCATGGCGTAGTCGGGCGTCGGCCACAGCGCGACATCGGCCCGCGTGGCCGCGTAGAGCTGGCACAGCCGTTCGTGGTTGTCGATACCGTGATGCGCGACTTGCACAACATCACATGTCAGGTTTTCCGGATGCCGTAACAACACGTCGGCCGACGTGGCGGACGTATCGCCCAGCCAAAGAATTTTATGCTGGCCGACGGTCGTCATGATGACCGTTGAATAACTGTTGAAGGACGCGGGTTCAGGATAGAGATCTTCGTATGTATACAACACCTCCAAGGTCAGTTCGTCAAAGCTCAAGACATCCCCGGTACGCGGCGTGACTCTTTCGATATCGGCGCAATGGCTTTCGAGTGTTTGATAGAACGCGTTGACCGTCGCGGGATCACTGCTTTTCCAGTCGCCGGTCGCGTTCGACAGGTCAATGGGCTGAAAACTGTAGAGTAATCGCTGGATGCGGACACGCGGTTTATATTTTTTCACAAACTGAATGAAATTCCCGATGTGGTCTTGATGGGCATGACTGAAAAACCAGGCGGTAATGACCGGCATGCCATCTGATCTTTCGGCGAGAAAGCGGTAGAGCCGGTCCTCCTCACCGGGGGTGAAGTACCCCCCGTCGATGATGATAAAGGCCCCGCTTTCTAACTGGATGACGTGGCTCGAGCCACAATTCACGTTGGTCTGATCAAGTTCAAGTTGATAAAGCGTTGTCATATATACCTAAAGGACCAGGTCACAGGCGTCTGGTGGCATCCAGTGAGCGTCTTTGCCTTCCCATTTAACGTTGCAGCCAATGGGGTTGGTTTCGGGCACACTGACTGCTTTTCCGGAGGTTATTTCCGTGAGCGCCCGTTCCAGATCATTCACCGTGATTTTCGCCGCGTCCCGGGGACTGTCCACACCCCGTCCAGTGTAAACCAATTCGCGGTGCTCATCAAACACATAAAAATGCGGTGTCCGCAAGGCGCCGTAAAGGAGCGCCACATCCTGGCTTTCATCCCGGAGGTACACCCACGGAAAGTGATGCTCGTCCATGCGCTGAACCATGTGCTCAAAACTGTCCTCGGCATAGGTGTTTTCACTGTTGGAGTTAATACCGACAAAACGGACCCCCCGGTCGGCGAAGGCGTCCGCGGTCGCCCGGGTGACCTCATCCGACCCGATCACGTATGGGCAATGGTTGCAGGTGAAGAAAACAACCAACACCTTGGCATCGGCGAAATCCGCGAGGGTGTAGGTTTTTCCATCGGTGGCGGGAAGACTGAAATCCGGGGCTTGCGAGCCTAATTCAAGTGTGAAAGACATGATGACGTCTCCTGGTTCTTCGTTTTACAAAACAACACTATTTCAGACATCAGTATTCGCCGATAGTTGCCCGTGGATCAATATAGGTTAAAATACGGACATGGCTTTTAACCTGTTCACAAGCGACCGGCTGGAAAACCTGCTGGAGAAATATGTTGAGCGGTCCCGGACGACTCCCGGCGACCCCTTGCGCCCCGAAACAATTGTCGTTCAGAGCCAGGGGATGGCGCAGTGGCTGCGGGAACAATTGACCATGTCCCGGGGAGACGCCACCCACGTCGAGTTCCCGTTTGTCAGTAAAGTGATGGAAGACATCCTGGGCGCGGACGCGGATTCCGCGTATTTTTCTCCGGATGTCATGACCTGGCGGATCTTCAGCATACTCAACGAAAAACCTGATGAATTGGCGGCGTTGGACACTTATCTGGGCAAAGAGGGCGGACCCGACCGGGAGATCAAGGCCTTTCAACTGGCTGGGCGCGTCGCCCATGTCTTTGATCAATACCAGATTTACCGGCCGGACATGCTGCTGCGCTGGGAGGGAAAAGACGGTGGCAGTCCATCCCGGTCCACTGGCGAAGAGCGCTTAAACCCCGCGGCGGTCTCCTGGCAACGCTATCTGTGGCGGCGGCTGACCGTTGACAAAACGAGCCGGCCAGCCCGTTTCGCGGCGTTTTTCGCGGATCCCGCGGCCCCGTCACCTTCCCGGGCGGGCTTGTCGCGGCTGGCGGTGTTTGGCATCAGCGCCCTGCCGCCGGTTTTTCTGACCTTTTTTAATCGCCTGAGTGAGTCTGTTGAGGTGGATTTTTTCTATGTCACTCCGTGCCGGGGCTATTGGCTCGACCAGATTCCCGAGCGTGATCGGCATCGTTTGAAGGAGCGGTTCGGCGTGTTTAGACTCGATGAGAACTTCAGTGAGTATGAAGAGGATTTTTGCTGTCGGTGCAACCCGTTACTGGCGAATCTGGGGCGCCAGGGGCGGGAGTTTTTCGCGGCGATTTTAGATGAGGGTGTGGACAACGGGGGCGGCGAGGAGCTGTTCGCGGAGCCGGCCGCCGGCGAGGTGTCTCTGTTGGAACAGGTCAGGGAAGATATTCTGGAGAGCCGGTCGCGGGACGAAAACGACCGCTTCACCATCGCGCCCGATGACAGTTCGGTCCAGATCCATATCTGCCACAGCCGGATGCGGGAAGTGGAAATCCTGCACGATAATTTGCTTACTATGATCGATAAAAGTGACGGTGCCATTCAACCCCGGGACATTTTAATCACCGCGCCGGATATCGCCGACTACGCGCCCTACGTGGACGCGGTGTTCGGACAGGGCGTTTTCCGGAATATGTACAGCGTGGCCGATAAAAGCGTGGGCGGCGAGAACCAGGTGGTGGCGGCGTTTCTGGAGGTGTTGGCCCTGCTGACATCTGACTTTAAAGCCTCCGCGGTCCTGGACACTTTGGAGATCGCCCCTGTTCGGGAAACCTTCGGAATTGAGCGGACGGATTTCCAGCTGCTGAAAAAATGGTTGCGGGAAGCGGGCGCCCGGTGGGGCGTTGATGGCGCTCACCGTCAATCCTCGGGCCAATACGCGTTTGACGATTATTCCTGGCGGCGCGCCTTGAAACGGATGCTCTTGGGGATGGCCATGATGGATGATGGTCACGTGGTGGCGGGAGATTTGGCGCCGTATGACGCCATTGAGGGTAACCAGGCGGACTTGCTGGGAAAATTGGTGGATTTTGTCGAAGCCTTGTTCGCGCTGAGTGACCGGGTCAAACGGGCGCGGACGCTGTCGGATTGGCAGGCGACACTGACCGGAGCGGTGGACACGTTCTTCGGCAACACCAACGAAACCTATGAGGGGCTTTCGGCTTTGCGGGAAAAACTCGCGGAATTGTCCGCCTTGGAGAAACAGACCGCCTGCCAGGGCGATGTCGGCTTTCATGTCATCAGCGACTGGCTGGCGGGCTGGAGCGGGGCGGCGGCGGGAAAATTACGCTTTTTAAAGGGGAAAATGACGTTCTGCACGCTGCAACCCATGCGCAGCGTGCCCGCTAAAGTGATGTGTCTGATGGGGATGAATGACGGGGATTTCCCGCGGATTGACCGGCGCCCCGGCTTTGATGTCACCGCCGCCGCCCTGAAACCCTGTGACCGGTCAAAACGGTTTGAAGACCGGTATTTGTTTTTGGAAGCCTTGATGTCCGCCCGACAGGTGTTTCACATCAGTTATTTGGGGCGGGGCGTGAAGGACAACGCGGAAGCGCCGCCCGCCACACCGGTGTGCGAATTGATTGATTACATCACCCAGCACGGGACGCTGTCCACAGGCGGCCGGAACGCCCCGTCATCCCGGAATGACATCTTGGCGGTGATCCAGAGGGAGCATCGCCTGCAGGCGTTTCACCCCGTCTACTTTAGTGGCGCCGATCCCCGGTTAAAATCCTATTCCCGAAGCGATGCCATGGCGGCCGCCGCGCTCCGGGCGGGAGAGAGATCGCCCCCGTTTCAACCGCCGGATTTGATGATCGAAGTCGATCCTGTCAAGGATCTTGAGTTAGACGACTTAGAACGGTTTTTCAGCCACCCGTGCGAGTATTACCTACGGCACACCTTGGGTGTGAACGTGAAGGAGCGCGCCGACGGGCAATTGGCCGACACGGAACCTTTCACGCTTGACACCCTGGAAGCTTACGGCGTGAATCAAGATATCTTTGACGCCTTGCTGAGCGGCGCGTCCGCCGCCGATATCCACGCCCGTTTGCGCCGTCAGCAACTGATCGAAGCGGGCGCCCCCGGCGCCAGGGCGACGGCGGACCGCTGCCGGGACATGGAGGAACAGTTTATCGCCAAATTTCACCTGCGGGAAAAACTCGCCGCCCGGGAAACCATTCGAATCGTGGTGACGATGGACGGGATCACTTTGGCCGGGACCGTGGCGGTCGCCCAGGATGAGCACCTTTATTGCCGGTACGCCAATGTGAAAGGCAAAGACATTCTCAAAGCGTGGCTCCGTCATTTGCTGATCAATTGTGAGCGGCCGGTGGACACAATTATCCGCATGAAGAACAGCAAGGATGGGCAGGCCTTCGCCAGCCTGTCACCGGCGGCGGCCAAGAGTGAGCTTTCCAGCCTGCTGGCCATTTTCGCGGAAGGGCGGCGACGCCCGCTGCCGTTTTTCTGTGAAAGCGCTTACGCCTACGCCACCAAAAAAACCACCGATGAGAGCGCCCGTGTGAGCGCGGCCAAGGCCATATTCAGAGGCGGATATTATGCCCCTGACCCGGAAGAGAATGATCCCGCCATCAGCCTGTGTTTCCCCGATGGCGAGACGGCGATTGAGTCCGCGGATTTCGCCAAATACGCCCGGATGATCTTTAAACCCGTGGCGGGTGAGGAGGGGAAGCCATGACACCACTCAATCCGTATACCTGCCCGCTCACGGGCGTGAATCTGGTGGAAGCCAGCGCCGGCACCGGCAAGACCTATAATATCCAGAATCTTTTCGCCCGCTTGATTGTGGAAGAGGATCTGACCGTTGATCAAATTTTAGTCGTGACGTTTACTGAGACCGCCACCAAAGAACTGCGCGACCGGCTGCGGAAAATTCTCGCGGATCTTGTCGCCCCCTCCCCCGGGGATCCTCAACGAGTCAAGAATCTGCTCAAATCCGACAGCGGCCCGGCCGCGCTCCGCGGGCGGTGCCGGGCGGCCCGCGCGCTCCGCGACTTTGACGAGGCGGCCATTTTCACCATTCACGGATTCTGTCAGCGGGTCCTGGCGGAAAACGCGTTTGAAAGCGGTATTCGCTTCAATCTTCAGCTTGAGCCGAATCCGGAGGCCTTGATCGATGATATCATCCACGATTTCTATCGGAACACGTTCTACGGCATGGATGAAAGCGCCTTGGCGATGTGCGAGGCGCGGGGCGTGACCTTGGCGAACATGCGGACATTTATCAATGAGAAACAACGCCATGCGGCTGTCACGGTGCTGCAACGCGAGAAAGGGTTTTCCTCAACGGTGATCCGCGCCCGCCTGGCGGCGCTGAAACCGCTGTGGAACCGGGATGACGTGATTCAGCAGGTGGCGCTGGCCGATCTCAAAGCCGGTCCGTACAAAGCCTCGCTGGTTACTGAGTATTGCGACGCGGTCGAAAAGCTGTTCGCTGGAGACTGGTCCAAACCGACCGTGGACCAGGCGCGGATGCTCACCCTGGAGACCATGACGGAGAACGCCACGAAGAAAAGTTCTGACGTGACGCGGATCACGGCGCCCTTTTTTGACGCGGTGAGCGATTGGTTCGCCGCGTGGGCCGACGCGGTCGGCATCTATAATGATCTCAGGGACTACTTCAACCGGGAATATCCCAAACGCAAACGGCAGCTGGGCATTCAAACCTTTAATGACCTGCTCAACAATGTCCACCTCCGGGTGACAGGTGGCGACGAATCCCTGATTCAGGCGATGCGCGGACGCTATAAAGCGTTGATTATTGATGAATTCCAGGACACGGATCCGGTCCAATGGGGCATCTTTAAAACCGTGTTCGCGCGGGCCGGCGCCCCCGTTTTCATGGTCGGAGATCCCAAACAGGCGATTTACGGTTTCCGCGGCGGGGATATTCACACCTACAAACAGGCGAAACGGGACGCGGGATCCACCTATACCCTGGGCGTGAATTATCGTTCGGCTCCGGACATGGTGACCGCGGCGAATGATCTTTTCCAGACCGTTGGTGACACGTTTTTTGATCCCACCATCCCGTTTGAACCGGTGAGGGCGCGTGAGATGTCACCCGGCACCGGCCTGCGCCTGAACGGACGGTCGCTGACCCCGCCGCTTAAACTGATTGAAAACGATCACGCGCGCCCGCCGAACGCGACGGATTTAACTGTTTGGTGTGGAGAGCAAACCGCCACGCGTATCGCCCGGATGCTGCTTCCCGCGGAGTCCGCGGAATCCCTGGCCGCGTCACTTGTGGAAGAGGTGGACGGCCAACTCGTTGAACGCCCGCTTGAGCCAAGAGACTTCGCTGTTTTGGTGAACACCAACGCTCAGGCGGTCCACATGAAGGAGGTTCTGCGGCGCTTCACAATTCCGGCGGTGGTGAAATACGCCGGGGCTATTTTCGGTTCCCCCGAGGCGACAGCTTTTCGTCATCTGTTACGGGTGATGATGAATCCATCCGACTTGAAAAATCTCCGCGGCTGTTTAGCCGGTGATTTTTTTCATCTCGACGCCGGGACTCTGGCGCGTTACAATGACCAGAGCATTGGCGCTGGAGATCACCAGCGGGACGAGGCGGCGGCCGATTTCTCTGACTGGGTCGCCTTTTTCAAGGAACTCGGACAGGTGTGGGAAAAACACGGATTCATCGGGATGTTCAACACCATGCTCAGGCGGAAAAATGTCCGCGCCACCCTGCTTAAACAAGAAGGCGGAGAACGGAAACTGACGAATCTGCTGCACTTAGCGGAATTGGTTCATCAGCGGGAACAGACGCGGGGCGGCGGACCGGAAGGCGTTCTCGCCTGGCTGGAACGGCAAGCTGAAACGCCGGACGGCGACGGGGAGGCGGAAATCCGCTTGGAGTCAGATGACGACGCGGTCACCATTATGACGATTTATAAAAGCAAAGGCTTGGAGTTTAATGTGGTTTTTTGTCCGTTCTTATGGACTCAAAACGCGGTCCGGGGAACAAAGCCGACCTTCACGCTGTTTCATGATGAGCGCGCGGGGCAGACACTTGACTTGCTCAACAATCCGGACAATGTCACCCGCCGGAATGTTGAGGCGTTGCGGGAAAACATGCGCCTGGCCTACGTGGCTGTCACCCGGGCGAAATACCATTGCGCGTTGCTGGGCGGGAAGTCAACGGTCAAACATCCATCGTCATCCCTCGATTACATGTTTCGGCGCGGGCTTTGTTTGAATAGTCTCGGGGTGACCGCGGCGGAACCGGCCACAGACGATTTCATCTACCCGCCGGACATGCGCTCTCCGGTTGAGGACACCCGTTTCCACGACAAAGACTGGCTGGCCGCCCTGCGCCACGCGCCTTCCGCGCCGACTGGCGAATTGCGCGCGGCGGTGTTCGACCGGACTCTCATCGATGACAACTGGCGGGTGACCAGCTTTTCCAGTCTGCAACCCGGGCGCTCGGGAACGCCCGCGGAGGCATTGGATAAAGACCATGACCAGGACGATAACGCTGAGCCCCCGCCCGGTGTCGAGGCCGGCGGTCAATTGACAATCTTCACATTTCCCGCCGGCGCCCGGACGGGCACCTGCTGGCATGAGATTTTTGAAAGCCTCGATTTTCAGGCGGACGGGGACACCATTCAGGAGGCGGTCCGCCGCAGTCTGGAAAAATATAAGCTGGACACCGGCGGGACATCAAAGGAACGACAGTGGAAGCGGGACATCGTGGAGGAGATGGTCCGGCAGGTTCTAAAGGCGGATTTAAACGGCTTCACATTCCGCGACATTTCCATGGCTGACCGGCTGTCGGAGCTGGAATTTAACTTCACGCTGGAAAACGGGTTTAAAACCACGGATTTGACGGCGGTCCTGTCTGATTACATCCGCCCGATGTTCGGTGTCGGGCTGGGCGAATGGAACGAGACCTTGACCGGGGGGATGATGAACGGGTTTATTGATCTGGTGTTCCGTCATCAAGGCGCATACTACATCACCGACTGGAAATCAAACCGGCTTAATGGCCAGGCTGATGATTTTGACGAGGCCGGCATGCTGGCGGAGATCGCCCACCATCACTACTATCTGCAATACCTGATTTACACCGTCGCTCTGCACCGGTTCTTGCGGTCCCGGATCCCGGATTATCACTATGACCGGCACGTCGGGGGCGTGTATTACATCTTCCTCCGTGGTGTCAACAGTGAAAATAATAATGGCGTCTTTTTCACCCGGCCGGATCGCGCGCTCATCGAAACGCTGGAACATACGCTCTGCGTGAACGCGCCGCATTCGCGCAATTCTGTAACATGATGATGATAAGAAAGAAACTAGACAGAAATATTGGGGACAGAAAAATGAAGAGGCCGCGGGACTTATGCCATCGAGTGACAGAGTCACTTTTTTGGACGCTGGCAAAATCCCCACGGCGTTCACATCGCTTCGCGGAAAGAAACACACTCAATGCTATACTTTATCCCATCGTTTTTCCTATTTTTCTGTCTATAATTTTTCTGTCAAATTCTTTATGGGAATCACGGTGAATCTTTCTAAATATTGGCGTTAAAATAATGATGACCATTGACACGTTAAAAAAACTGCGTCATCCGGACGCTTTTCAGGCGATTGATTCGCATTTCGCTGACTTCATCGCGGAGACCGCGGAGACCGACAATCCAATCCTCTGGCTGACGGCCGCGCTCTGTTGTTTCGCCCAGCGGCGCTCGGAAACCTGTCTGGATATCCGCCACTGGGCGGATCGCGCGTTTCCGGATTATCTGGAAGGACGGGGAAACACCGTTATCCTGCCTGCCGCTCCGGACTGGTTGGAAACCTTGGCCCGGCCTGATTTCGCCGCGGTGATCAGCCCGACACCCGCCACCCCCCTGGTGCTTGACACCGATGGCCGGGTGTACCTCCAGCGCTATTTCCGTTACGAGGAAGATTTGGCCGCTCGTGTGCTCGCCATACATCGGGCCCCGGCCGCGGTATCCGCGGTCACTGACCAGCGGATCAGCGCGGTCTCCGCATATTTCCAGGCGGCGGCCTTTACCGAAGATCGTCAGCAACAAGCGGTCCGGCGGGCTTTGGATCAGCGGTTGACGATCATCACCGGCGGGCCGGGAACGGGAAAAACGACGGTGGTGGCGGCCATCCTGGCCTTGAAGCTCACGGAAAATCCCGGCTTGACCATCGCGCTTTGCGCGCCGACGGGCAAGGCGCAAGCCCGGTTAAGTGAGGCGGTGATTGAAGAATGTGACCGGTTAACCTGCTCCCCGGATGTCAAAACCGCTCTGCGGAATCTGCCCGCCATGACGATCCATTCGCTGCTGGGAGTGACCTACAACACCCCGGCGTTCCGGCATGATAAAGAGCATCCGTTGCCGATCGATCTGCTGGTGGTGGATGAGGCCTCCATGGTCGCCTTGCCTCTGATGAGTCGGCTCCTCGCGGCGGTGCCGGAAAACGCCTCCGTCATTCTGCTGGGTGACAAAGACCAGCTCGCGTCCGTGGAAGCGGGGGCGGTGCTGGCGGACATGGTCAGCGCTGAAACGCTCAAGCCGAATACCGTGGAGTTGATGGTCAGCCACCGATTTGATGATCACCGGGGCATCGGGCGCGTGAAACGGGCGGTTAACGCGGGCGACGCCGAAGCCGCCTGGGCACTGACCCTGGCCGGTGATGAGGAATGTCACCGCCGTCCTGTCCCGGACGGGGACGCGCGGCTGCGGCGGGTGCTCAAGGAATTGATTGAACAGCCCGTCGTGACCGGGTTGGATGGGAAAAAAAGCGCGTTCAAAGCGTATATGAACGGCTTGGCATCATCCGATGAGGCGGCCGTGGCGGCGGTTTATCAGCGGCTGGCGAATGTTAAAATTCTCTGCGCCCATCGCCGGGGGCCCCAGGGAGTCGAGATCATGAATCACCTGATGCTGGAGCTGTTGGGCTTCGGACGGCGGGAGGACGCGGCCGGTATTCCGGTCATGATCACGGAAAACGACCGGGCGTTGAACCTGTTTAACGGCGATATCGGAGTGATTTGGGATGTGATGATCGAAAGCGGGGATGACACCCCGCCAACCATGGAAAAACGGGTGTATTTTCCCGCCGCCGACGGCGGCTTTGTTTTTCATCCGCATGGCATCCTGCCCGCCCATGAGATTGTCTTCGCCATGACCATCCATAAATCCCAGGGCTCCGGATTCGAACATGTCATTATCCCCCTGCCGGCGAAAGATTCGCCCCTGCTCACCCGTGAACTGCTTTACACCGCCATCACCCGGGCCAAAAAGCATGTCGAATTACTGGCGAATGAGCCGGTGTTCAAAGCCGCTGTCCGTCGGCGAACCCAACGGGCGTCCGGATTGAAAGATCGATTGGAAACATAGACAGCCACGACCCGCGACTTGTCCCTGCGTGGCTCTCTTGAGACTTGGGAATGATGAACAGATGAACAGGGAATAACGAATATCGAAAGAGAGGCGCTTTGGAGCTTTCTGAGACTTGGGAATGATGAACAGATGAACAAGGAATAACGAATATCGAAAGAGAGGCGCTTTGGATCTTTCTGAAGATTCGGAAGTTTCGTCTTGTTCGGACCGGCATCCCCGGAGGGTCGCTCTCTTGAAACTTGGGAATGATGAACAGATGAACAGGGAATAACGAA
>JAVVEH010000063.1:0-20484 GCA_032251435.1 Lentisphaeria bacterium
TCGGAGGTCGGAGGTCGGAGGTCGGAGGTCGGAGGTCGGAGGTCGGAGGTCGGAGATCCGGCTAAGCCGGGGAAGGAACCCCGGCCTACATTGCCCGGCCCGCATTCTCTTTGCGCCCTGAATAACGGGGGACTGCCGTGTCCGGCTTTTTACGCCAAAGGCGTTATGGCATATAGCCCGGGGTTGCCTCAAACCCCGGGAATCGGAAAAAAACCATTCAACGCCAAGGGTGTTGTCTCGGGACCGCTCACGACGGCCCACGACCCACGATCCGCACCGTCGATTCAATCATGTTGAAAACAAGAGCAAGGGCCACGAAAAGGCACGAAAATGAAGAGGGGCGGGCAGGCGTTGATTTTTTTTGTGGCTTTTTGCGCTTTTTTGTGGCTATCCCCCAGTTTTCAAAAATTAGTGTCGAATCAGTGTGAATGAGTGGTTCCTCGCATTGTTTTCCTCTCCCCTTATTGAACTAATTTCAGAGGAACCGTTTTCACCGGTTCGCGAACGAGGGAGATTCCCGTCACATCCCGCGTCAAGGTTTGGCTTGCCGCAGGCTGTCGGCCCGCCGCTTATAGGCTTCTCCCTCGTTCGTTCGCTCCAACCGGCGGCATACGTTGGCCATAGTGTCCAGAACTGGCGCCAGATCCGGGTGCTCCGGTCCTAACGCGGCCTCCCGAAGGGCCAGGTCCCGCTCATAAAGTTGAAGCGCCTGCTCATACTTACCCTGTGCCGTATAAACTTCAGCGAGGTTCATCCGGGTCGCCGAAACGGCGGGATGACTGGGACTGAGCAATTTTGTCCGGACCGCCAACGAGCGTTCTAAGAGCGGCCGGGCCCGCGCATGGTAGCCCAGCTCAAAATAGAATGCCGCCAGATTATTTTGCACCATGGCCACAGCAGTGCTCTCTTGACCATAAGCCTTTTCATAAATCGTCAACGCCCGTTTGAAAAACTGTTCAGCTTCATTGTAGCGCCCTTCAAATTTGACGTACCCTGCCAGATTATTCAGCGTCATCGCCACCTTCGGGCTATCGGGCCCGAAGGCCTTTTCCTGAATGGCCAGCGCCCGCCTGTACAAGGGACCGGCCTTGGCGAAGTGACCGCTGACCCGATACAGCTCAGCTAAATTGTTCAGGTTTGAAGCCACATCCGGATGATCGGCGCCATAGGCCGCCTCGCGCATCGCCAGGGATCGCTTGTAAAGTTGTTCGGCGTCAGTGTACTTTTTTTGATTAAAATAGAGCGCCGCCAGATTATTTAAGCTGGTTGTCACATTGCGGGTGGCTGTTTCAAGCGCTTCCTGGGCGACCGGAATCGCCTCGGCGTATTTGCCCTGCCGGTATAATGTGACCGCGCGCTGATTGATCGACTCCCATGTGGATTCAACTCCGACCGCTGTCAAGCTGACTGACAGTAGGGACACAAAACACATCCATTTCGCGGTGTTCATAGCCGAAAGGCTCCTTTTGAGCGCGGGGGGTATAGCAAAAAAACTCTCCCCGCTTGATTAATAAAACAGGTCAATAAAGTAAGCCCATACGGTAACGCGGGAAAGGCTAAAATAAACCGGAAACCATAAGAAACTCATGGGGAAAAGGGGCTGACCGCGAGATGCTCAAGATGACCGATCCCACACCGAAATCATGGGACAGCGATGAAAAAATCACCGATTCACGCGTGAGGGCACGACATAAACAGGGCAAACAGCCCGTTTGATGACCCCTTTGCTGACGCTCCCGGCGATAAGATGATACACCGCTCCGTGCCCATGTGTGCCGAGGATGATCATGTCAGCCTCGAGCTGATCGGCTTGCTCTAAAATCACCGCCGCGGTGTCTCCCTGAGCGAGCACGGCAGTCGCTTGTATGCCTTTTTCTTTCAACTGCCGGGCCAGATCCTGGACCTCGCAGTGCTCCCGGTGCCTCTGCCGGGCGATATAATCTCTTTCGGCCTGGGGACCGGGATCGTAACCGATGAAATCCGGATCCGGGGGCGCCACATGCAGAACCCACACACGGCCGGCAAGAGCCAAAGCGAGTTTCTCCGCTTCTTTCATGACCACATCTGTTGTTTCGGAAAAATCGACAGCCACTAACATGTTCATGTCGCACCCCCCGGTAAAAAGGGACCCACATTTTTCCCCTTCCGCGCCTCCCCTTATCCCTTCGACCAGTTTTCACGATGAGTGGTTCCCGGCGGCGCGCGTGACGCGGCCCCGTCCGCTGGTCAGTCTCAGGGTTGGAAAGCGAAGTCAAACGCCACCGCTTGTTCAGTGGCCCGGTCATAGCGGTCCATACGGGATTGAATCACCCGAATCGTGTGGTGGTCAAACAAGTCCACCGGATGCAAACTGACCGCGGTCAAGGCCTTTCCATAGGCCGCGCCGGTATCGATATTGATGGAAATGATGTCATCCAGTCCGCCACTGAAAACGAGGGTGTTTTGATCACGTTTCACTTCGACATCTCCCCCGGGGAAATTAACAAACGGCAGACTGGACGCGGGATCGAAGTCGCCAGTTAATTCAGGAATCCCGACAAGGGCGGGGGTGGGTGTGTGACCATGAATTAACAGATAATCACCAAACTTCTCCTTGGGGATGTCTCGATTCCATAGATGAAGATGGGAAATCCAGATGTCCCAGCGGTAGCGGAAACGATGAAACCGATCGTAATCGACGAGGGCCAATTGCTCTTCCGGTGTGATGTCGGGAATTGAGGTGGCGATATGGATGGGAAGCGTTCCCCGGTCTAAAAGGCTGGCATGGGTGAACGCGAAAGGGATTTGGCGCCCCTGATGTTCGATCACTTCCGTGTGGGCGTAGCGCAAATTGGCGAAAAAATCACCATAGGGATCCGGGAGCGGATAGTCGTTTGGATGGATTTGGATATGCTGATTTTTGGACTGGTAAAGGGCCTGGAACACCTCTGGCTTGTTAATGAAGGCGCACAGGGTTTGCTGCCCGCCATTGCCGGCGAACCAGGGATTGCCAAGGGCTCTGGAAAGATCGAAATCCCGGTAAAACTGCAGCAGCATGTCTTCATGATTGCCGGCCAGGCAGACAACCTCAAACTCAGTTTTCAAGGATAAAATAAGGTCGACAACGGCTTTCGGACAGGGGCCGCGATCAATGTAATCGCCTAAAAAGATAAGTTTGGCCGCTTCTCCGGTCTGGTATTTGACGTGGCGGATATGGTTGATGAGCATGACCAACGGATCATACATGCCGTGTATGTCACCAATCACCCAGATACGTTTATTCGTTGTGACGGCCATAAAAAACCTGACGCGAGAGATCTAACATCACGTCTTTTGCCCGAGTCGTTGGACAAAAGTGATTCATGAACGCGCCATGAGGGCGCGTGAATGAATCAGGTCTGGTCCGGCGCGGCCGCGGCCAGCATGATTTTGCGAAGCGGGACACGAGTCTCTTCAGCCAGCCGGCGGCAATCCTCAAACTCGGGAACCTTTTCCACCCCGGAAGGGCGGATGACGACTTTAACCTTTACTCGACCCCACGGCGTGTCAACGGTTCCCGCTTCCCGGGGCAAGACAACCCGGTTGATCGTGTGGAAACGGACACCAATGGTGCCGCTCTCATCCAGCAGCACGCGGGCCAGGGAGTCGGCTTCTAAACAGGTGGCTAAAACATTTATTCGGCAACCGTCCCGGCCTTTTTTCATGCGGACAGGCATCGTCGTGACATCCAAAGCGCCGGCCGCCGCTAATTTTTCAGACACATAGGCCAGTCGTTCGGGCGTGTCGTCATCAATATCCGCTTCAAGAATAGTCAAAAGCTGGTGAGTGATTTGATCGTCGCAGAGATAGGCGCGGATAACATTGGGGACGTGTTGATGTTCCCGGCACCCGTGTCCGATGCCGATTTTTCCCAGCGTCAGAGGAAGATTCGTCCAGTTTCCCTGTGACAATGTGGTCAGCAACGCCGCCCCGGTGGGGGTGGTCAATTCGGCGTCAACCGCCAGTCGCCGGATGGGAAATCCCTCAATCAGCTTACTGGTCGCCGGCGCGGGAACGGGCAACACCCCGTGCGCGCACGTGACAGTACCCTGCCCGATCTTTAGTTCCGAGCACAACACCGTGTTGACATCCAGCAGATCCATGGCGACGCAGCAGCCGACAATGTCAACGATGGAATCCACGGCCCCGACTTCATGAAAATGCACCTTTTCCGGCGGCATGCCGTGGACGGCGCCCTCCGCGTCCGCCAGCCGCCTGAACACGCGGGCGGCCCGGTCTTTCGCGCGTTGGCTGAAATCTCCCTTGGCGATCATGGCCAAAATTTCCGCTAAATGCCGCCCGTGATGATGGTCCCGCGCATGGTCATCATCGTGAGCATGATGATGGTGATGGAGCTCACTGACTTCACAAAATCCACAGACAATGTGGTTCGCGTCTTGCCGCCGTTGAAAGTCGATGGTGAACGCTTCCAGACCCATTGAACGGATGGCCGCGTCTACCGCTTTGACCGGCGCTCCCAAATCAAAAAGAGAGGCTAAAATCATATCTCCGGCGGCGCCGCCGACCGGGTCGAAACAAAGCATACTCATAATGATGTTTTTCCTTCATTCAGGTGTGAGTGAGGTGAATACGGCGGGCCACAGGCGAAGGAGACCGCCAACAGTGAGCCCCGCGGCCAGAACCCCGGCCGCGGGCACCGCGTTTTTCCCGGAGAATCTCCACCGTTAACAGGCCAGAGCCACGTCGGCCATCGGGCTGTCCCCCAAGTCGTCGTATATTTGCTTTTCCAGCTTATTGATACGCTCACAGAGCGACGGGCAGGTCTGTTCAAGCGTCAAGCGGATATTTTTCAAGGGCGCTCCACTGAGCGCGGCGCGGACATCGGCCACGGTGAGCGTTCCCAAGTCTTTCGCCGGCACATAGGACCGCTCTTTTTTATCGCCTTCCACGGCGATGAGCACGTTGCCATCCACCAGTCGGTCCAGGACCGTGGCCGTGACCCGGGCGGGAATGTTATGAGAAGAACTGTAATCAACCGGGTTCCACTGACACCCCTTGTGGAAGGCGCGGGCCACTTCAGTGACAATCAGCAAGCCCAGCAGTTGCTGGGTGGCGAAAGACATGGTGTTCGGGGATGACTCGATATTATATGTCTTGTAATTTTGCACGGCGAATCCCACTTCCGCGCCGAAGAGCACCAGCAGCCAGCCAATTTGAACAAAAATTAAAAACAGGGGAATCGCCGCGAATGTCCCGTAGATGGGATTTTGTTTGGCGGCGCCGATTTGAACCGTGAAATAAAACCACTGCCAGGCGACAAAACAGATCCCGCCAATGAGGCCGCCGACAAACGCGGGCCAGATGTTAACCTTGGTGTTGGGCATAAACATGTAAAGCAGCGAAAATCCCAAAACAATGAAGAACACGCTCGTCAATCCCAGCCCCTTCTCATACACCCAGAAGGCATGTCCCAGCCGCTCGCGCAGTAGCGTGTTTAATCCCTCGGACTGCAGCGCGGCGCTGGCGCTGGTGGCCAGCAGCAGCAGAATGGGAAACGTCACCAGCACGCTGATGTAGTCTGAAAATTTGCGGATGAGCGTCCGCGACTTCCCCACGCCCCAAATGATGTTGAAAATCGCCTCAATGCGCCCCATCATTTTGACCACACTCCAGAATAACAGGGCGATACCGACAATGCCCAAGGTGTTGAAATTGGTGTTTTCAACCGCCAGAAACACGTCCTTGATCACCTTGGTCATCGCCTCCGGCAATTCAGACAAGGCGCCATCCGGCGCGATAATCACGTCCCGCGTGGCGGTGTTAAATTGAATCCCGACCGTTTCCAGAAGCCGGTCCTGCACACGGAATCCTTTTGAGACCGAGAGCATCAAGGCGAGCACCGGAACCATCGCCATTAACGTGAAATACGTCATCGCCGAGGCTTGAACCCCGCTCCGGTTGGTGATGAATCCCTTCACCACCATGTGGATGACACGTAAAACAGACAGCAGGTATCGACGTGTCCCCGGCAGAATGTTCAGGTTCACATCCCATAAATCCTCGTTCAGAAATTTCCGGCTGTCAGCGACGGTTTTTTTTACTTTTCCGACAATTCCGGGCGAAGAAGGAGTGGCTTGGTTATCAGTCATTTGAAGCTCTCACAGTGAAGAAAACACAGAATCAGCGCCAGTGGTTTTGACCGGCCCGCAGCCGTCGGATGGTGCCCAAATCGGGAGCGAAAGGGATTTCCGGCGGCTCAGAAGCGGTTAACGACAAGTGGTCCGCGAAAGGCGTCCCGGCCAGTTTCATATTATACGCGGTGACCATTAACGATTCCAAATTGATCACATCCATCATGTTGTAAGCGAGAAGCGTCTCCAGCGCCAGTTGATTGCCCCGGGTGAAAAACTCCCGCCACAGCAACACGGCAAAGTAACCGTCCACGCCATCCAACGGCCCGCGGTCGATTCCCAGTTGTTTTTCGATACCCTTCAACCCGCCTTTAAAGCCCAGGGAGGCGAAAACATGACGCAGGTCAATATGAGCGTGATTCATCGCGAGACCAAAATAGTTCCGGATAAACGGCAAGTCAAATGATTTTCCATTGTAAGTCACCAATAGGTCATAGCCCCGGATATCATGAATGAACGCGTCCATATTCTGGTTATGAACGTAATGGCGGACATCGGCGCCGTCATAAACACAGATTGTGGTGATGTAATCCGCCCCTGTCTGTGTGCCGGTGGTTTCAATGTCCAAATAGGCGACCCGCTGGTTAAAATGCGGAAACAACCGCCAATGTTCCCGGGGCGGCAGGCTATCCATAAAATAGCCGGGGCTTCGACGGCGCAGATGGCCGCTGGCTTCCGCGGCCCGCGCGCGGATAAGGTCCGCCCGGTCTTTCAGTACGGGAAAATTCTCGGTGGCTAAGGCGGTCTCCCAGTCGGTGATCCCCGCCGCCCAGAGTTTTTTTTCAACGCCCGCGCCAATGCCGGGGATGTGACAAAATGTGTGTTCAAGCATACGTGATCCGAAAATTAATTAAGCAGTGTCCGCGCCCAATGAAACACAGATGCCGCGCTGTCCGCGGCGGCTGCCGCGTAGACGAGAAAAAAATCACTGGTCAGGCGCCAGCCTTGTCCCCATTGCCCGCTGGCGACAATCAGACAAAAAAGCAACAAGCCCGTATTACAGCAAAGAATCAATGACAGAGAAAAAAAGATCCCGTGCATCTTGAGATCGGACTGAGCCCGTGACAACGCGTAAACCGTCATAGCGCCGTGATACGCGCAGGTGACCCCCAGCCCGATATTGAAGGCGATCACCACGCCGGGCCGCGGCTGTCGCCAAATCATGCGCGTCAACCCGTAAAAACCGGTCCAAGCCAAAGAATACAGCGGAATAAAATAGGGAGCGAGAACAATCCAGACATTCGGACGCTCAACGTGGACATGCCCGCTTCCGCCGCTGATTTTCATGGCGCCGGTTTCCCGGAGAAAACACTTGGCGGCCACCCAGTGAGTCAACTCATGCCCGAACACATACAAAACGGGTAACCGGCTGATAAAAACAACAAAAATCAATCCGCCGGCGAACCCCCCGACTAACGGCAGCACGACACGCTGACTATCAAAATTCAGCGGCAGCCTGATCAGCGCCGAAACAAAAACCAATGTCAAGAAAAGCAGGCCGCAGGCGGCTGAAAATCGGCATACATGGAGAAGAAAACGGCGCAATGGAGTCACTCTTCCGTCGTGTTACCCGCGGAGTCCGCGCCGGTTGGTTGCCCGGAGGCCGGGTGATACAGTTCGGGGATGACCCGTATGATTCTAAACCCCAGCACATTGCCCGTTGACTCAGGGGGAAGCCGGGCGCGTTCCGCGGACCGGCAATCCGCCGCCTCGACATGGAAATTTCCCCCGCGGATCACGCGCCATTGACCATTTGTCGCGTCTGGCAGATCGCACCCTGGATAGTTGGCGAAAATATCCCGGCACCATTCCCACACATTGCCATGCATGTCGTGCAGGCCGTAGGCGTTGGGGGGATAGGATCCGCAGGCTTGTGGCCGGCCGTTTAAACTGCCCTGATAATTGTCAAATTCTTTCAACCGCCGGGCCGACGCGCCAAAGTGATAAGCGGTCATGGCGCCTGCCCGGCAGGCGTACTCCCAGTACTGTTCAGACGGCAGACGGTAGGTCCATTTCGGCACGCCCTCTTTCGCGCATAAGGCGATGACAAACCGTTGGCAATCGGACCAGGTGACTTCTTCCACAGGATGCCGTCTTCCCGGAAACCCGGAAGGATTATTGTCCGCGCCCATCACGGCTTTCCATTGGGCCTGGGTGACTTCCCACGCGCCCATGTAGAACGGTTGCTTAATTTCCCGGACGTGTTGAACCTCTCCCTCGCCTCTTCCAAATTCTGATTCCGGGCTGCCCATGAGGAACGTGCCGTTAGGAATCAGGCGGAAGCGCATGCCGATGCTGTTTTCCACTTCCACGGGCAGATTAAGGGCCGCTGAAACGTCCAACTGGGCGGCCTGCGCGGCGGCCGCGCCCGGCGCCAGCGCGTCCGTGTCCGGAAGCGGGCAGCCCGGGACTTCCCGCACGCCCGGCATCTTCAAGGCCCGGTCCCCCAGAACCGGCGCCCGCTTGACGCGTGCCGCTGGCTTGTCAACGGCGTGTTCCGCGGCGGCTTTTTCCCTGAGCCTTGGCCGCCAAATAAAATGCTCCACGGCGAAAGCCAAAACGATGAGCTCGACAAACCAGATGATCCACCGCTTCCGGGAAAACCGGCTTCGTTTCTTGACCTTGGCCCGACGCTCCTCTTCGCGCCGCGCGTGATGCTCCGCGGCGCGTTTTTTGAGCTCGTTAACATCCATAAAACACGCATGTCCTTTTTCACATGTCCGCTTAACGTCACCATCACGCCGCGTGATCCCACCCCTGAAAGACATTTGACAAGAGGATGCGCGGTGTCCGCGTGGGTTTCATCAACAAGGATAGTATATCTTATTTCCTTTTGTTTACGACTGGAGCAAAGCGGCGGAGGCTATTCAGCCAGCATTTTAATGGCGAAATCGCCGGCGAAAGGAGGGACATCCAGTTGGCAGGCGCCATTATCCGGCACGGTCAGCGATGTGGTCTGGATAATATCACCCCGGCCGGGATTCCAATGCTGAACCGTGTATGTCCCAGGCGACAGTCCCGTGACGGACAACGAGATGTTTTTCACCGCGGCGGGCGGCCTGCCCTCTTCGGCGGAATAATAATACCGCGTGTCGTAACCCCAGATCAACATCCGGTCATTGTTCCGCAACAACGACAACGCCACCCGCTCTCCGTCTTTTCCGCGGATCGTTGTGGATTGACGCCGCATAGTCCGTGGATCCTCACCGGCTGTGAACGCCCGCAACGCCGCGTAATCCAGATAGAAGTTTTCCTCATCGACAATGGCGAACCACCATAACATGGGACTGACGGCCGCCTGACTGAAAAAGCCATACCAGTTGCCCACATGCAGTTGCCGCCGCAAAACCGGCAGGGAATCGCCCATCGGATGGCCGCCGAATTCAGTGATGACAACGGGTTTCTTGATCGCGCCGGTATATGCCGCGGTTCCTTCCAGATACTCCATCATCGTAGGCGTGTCGCCAAATGTGGACGTATAGGCGTCGGTCGTGAGAATCGTGAGATGTTCCAAAGAGGCGACAGGCTCGTTGATCACCTTATAGTTGCTGCTCCAATGCGTGGTGACGATGTGTTTGTAGATGTCTTTTTCGAGAAAATACCCGGCCATTTGACGGTGCCAGTCCACCATGCGGTCCGTCCGGTAAAATTGATTTGACGCGCCGGTCAAATTAATTTCGCTAAACAGTTTCCACGTGAGGATATGGGGTGAATGGGCCCACCGGGCGACCATGTAGTCAATCAAATCACGGGTGTCCTGAAGCGCCCGGGGGTCATGAAAATAATCCTCATTGCCAGCCAGATATCCGCCGTTGCGTCTATTAAAGGGATTGCGGTGCCACTCCTGGTCACAGAACGTGCTGAATTTTCCGTGATTGTTAAAGACCAGAATGACATAAATATCATTTTCCTCGGCGCAACGCAGCAGTTGATCCAGCATAAACGCCCGGCGCTGGTTGTAATGGCCGACACCGTGATTGCCCGGCGCGTCCGGGATCCATTCCAGCGCCAGCCACCAGGAGGACATCCAGATTTCAGCCACATTGATGCCATTTTTTTTATAAATAGGGAAGACCCGTCGATAAAAATTCAATCCTTCGTCACGCCATAGATTGTGGGGGACCATGGCTTCATGGCGGGTGTCGGTCGGCGACCGGGTGTTCACGCCCAGCCCGTGGAAAAACGTCCCGTTGTCAAAGGAGATGTAACGCGGATTGGTTTTATCCACACGCAGGAAACCATTGTATGTCTCAGGAGCTTCCTGAGCGGTGAATTCCATCGGCGGGAAGGTTAATGACCGATCACCATTCTTCACAGTAATGACCAATTTGTGTTTACCCGTCATCCGGGGGCAATACCGAATGTTAAAGTTTGGCCGGCCCCAGGCCATTAAATCACCCTTGGCTCCTGTGGGTGAAAAGATAAAGCCCTCATCGTAAAAGCCATTCACTGTTTCGGCTAGTCCATTGGGGAGGGTGAAAATGGCGTCCACCGAAAGGTCTGTCCGCCTGAACGGGTTCCCTTCAAAAAACGGCAGTTCAAAACGGGCTTCATAGGCGGAGCCGACCTTTGGGAAGGCCGATTGAACGTGGAGATTTCTGACGGTCAAGTCCGGCGGCGTGACGATTGGATCTGTCAACATCACCCCGGTTATTTTTCCCTTGACGGAAAAAGGGGTGTCCCCGCTGTTTTCAAATTTCAAGCCTACCACCTTGATGCGCTCGGGGGTCAGACAATGCCAATCCCGGCGGTGCCCGACGGATTGCCAGGCTTCCGCCGCCGCGTCTCCCGCGATGGGAACAGTCAGTTCCAGAAGTCCGTTGTTGACGCGCGGGTTTTGAAAGCGAACTTGCCGCCAGCGCCCGTCCCAGTCTTTTGTGTACACCCAGATGTCCGTGCCTGAGGGCAGGGGGCTGTCCAATTGGCACGTGATGACCAGTTTTTCCCAGCCTCTCCAGCTGCCGGTGACCGGTGTGGAATAGCGGTTCTCCCCAGGCCAGGTGATAACGATATCCGCGGAGGCCCCGGCTAAGGTCACGCGGGGAGCGGCGGCGTCTTGATTCCGCAGCCATCGGTTCAGATTCAGGCTTGATTGATTCTCCGCGCACATTCCGGACAGGGACAAAAGGCCCGCCACCGCGCAAAAAAACTGAAAAAAAAGTGTTCGCAAAAGGAAGTATCCTAAAATCCGGCTGTCCGAGCCGGTTATTCATGATGTGCATGCTATGAAAAAGCGGCGGGGCGCTTTATGTTCTTTAAAATCCGCGCGAAACTCAAACCTTGTCCAGAACCTTGTCCAGAACCTGAATCCGTTTTGACTTTGGTTCTGGACAAGGTTCTGGACAAAGTTGATCCAGCATCCCACGGGATGCCTGTGTCTTTTTTTTAAACCTTAGCCGGACAAATCCAACGCGCGCGTTATTTTTGTCAACCAAGGGGTTACTGATAATATGGACATCGCATCCCATATTTTAATGAGGTTTAAGATGAAAACATGGATTAGAAACACACGTGCGGAAGGCTCGTCAGTTTTCGGTCGATCCCGTTCGCGTCAGGGAGCGTTCACACTGATTGAATTATTGGTTGTGGTCGCGATTATCGGCATTCTCGCCGGCTTGATTCTGCCCGCCTTGAACAAAGCCCGGGATAAAGCCCGAATCACGTCGTGCACAAGCAACCTGCATCAAATGTCGATCGCCTGGATCATGTATAAAGATGACAACAAGGGGCGGGTCTCACCATGGCTGTCCACCTTGGCGCCGGATTACATTCAAGACACGGAAGGATTCCGTTGCGGCGCCGATGTCTACCAAAAAGGCGCGTCCGCCGTAAACTGGCTGGGTCGCCCCGATGGCGATTTCTCAGAAGCGTATGACCGTCCGGGGAACACCGGGGTGACCATGGATCCCACGAGAATCCCCAATATCAGTTATTTTTATGAAATGTCTGACGCGCCGTGCGGCTGGAGCTGGCCGTCCGACGCCGCCCAGACCAGCATGGTCAGCGGCAGCTGGCGCGTGGTGAAAGAAGCCCAGCTGAGAACCCGGGCCACAGGCTTCGACAGCGGCGGTTCCCCGACGGGGTTCGAGGACCGTGGTTATAACGCCACTGAATTTCCGGTTATCCGGTGTTTTTGGCATATTGATAATGTGCGTGAGGTTATCAATGGGGGATCCAGCCGTCTGAGTCAAGCCAAAAGCGTGCCGGTCATCAACATCGCCTATGGCGGCAATGTGTTTGAGAGTCCGCCACACTGGGAAGACAAAACCATCGATTAGGACCGTTTATGCTTCGCCGTACCGACCAGCCAGCCGCTCCCGTTGTCCGCGGGGACGTTCTCAGCATCCTGACCAGTCAGGGCGCCATCACCGCCGAGCAAGCCGATTTGGCGCGTCGCCGCATGCGCCGGGCCAGTGTCACCGCTCATGAGGCGGTGGTTGATCTGGGGCTGTCCTCGGAGGAGGCCGTCTACCGGGCTGTGGCGCAAGCCAATGGACTGCCGTTTACTGATTTAGGTGAAAAAGACGTTGACATCGAAGCGGTGAAAGTCGTCTCGCCGAAGGTCGCTTTCAACTACAAACTGGTGCCGACAAAGCTGGAGAAAAAAATATTGACCGCGGCTTTCGCCGCTCCGCCCCCGATGCGCACCCGGGAACAACTGCGGGTGTTACTCGGGGTGCGGTTGAATCCGGTGATTTCCAGTCCGTCAAGCATCCATCGGGCGTTGAAGCGGATTTACGGGATTGGCGCGGACACGGTTTTGGAGATCCGCAAAGACCGCAGCCTGCAGAAAAAGGCGGTTGAGGGGGTTCATTTTGACGGGTTTGAGAATCAAAATCTAGACGCTGAGGATGAGGAAACCGCCTCCATCATCGGCCTGGTGAACCAACTGTTACTTGAGGCAGTGCAGTTGGAAGCGACGGATATTCACATTGAGCCGTTTATCGAAAACACCGCTGTCCGGTATCGAATCGACGGTATGTTGCGGGAAATTCCAACTCCCCCCGGATTGCGTGAATTGCATTCCGCCATTGTTTCCCGTCTGAAGATTATGGCCAATTTGAATATCGCTGAACAGCGCCTTCCCCACGATGGACGCATCCGGGTGCAGGTCGGGGACGACGGCTTTGATTTGCGTGTCAGTATTCTTCCCACCCGGTTTGGTGAAACGCTGTGTCTCCGCATTTTAAACCGCAGCGCCATTTTCCTGGAAATGACTGAGCTGGGGTTGAATTTAAATCAGTTCGCCATCATGAAGCAGCTGGTGGCTTTGCCGCATGGCATTATTTTAGTCACCGGTCCCACCGGCAGCGGTAAAACCACCACGCTTTACGCCGCGTTAGCGGGGGTGAAGGCGCACAGCACCGAACGCAAGATCATCACGGTTGAAGACCCGGTGGAATATCAGTTGGAAGGCACCAGCCAAGTGCAAATCCGGGCGGATATCGGGTTGACGTTCGCCGCCGGCCTGCGGTCTATTCTGCGTCATGACCCGGACATCATTCTCGTCGGGGAAATCCGGGACAGTGAAACCGCGGAGATCGCGATCCGGGCGGCGCTGACGGGCCACCTGGTCTTGAGCACCCTGCATACCAATGATTCCGTCGGAGCGGTTAACCGCCTGGTGGACATGGATGTGGAGGCCTACTTGGTCGCCTCGTCTCTGGTCGCCTCTCTCGCCCAGCGCCTGGTGCGCCGCATTTGCCCGCACTGCAAAGAGGAAGACACGCATTTAAATCCGCGGATAAAAAATGAAATCGCCCAAATTTGCGAGCTGTCGCCGACGGAGATCGTCACCTATCGTGGCCGGGGCTGTAATGAATGCAATGACACGGGTTACCGGGGGCGGATCGCTATTTTCGAACTCTTCCTGCTGGACGAGGAAATCCGTGATTTAGTCAGCGCCGGCGCCACCAATTCGGAACTTCGCCGCACGGCCCGGGAGCGCGGGATGCGGACGTTGCGGGAAGATGGCTGGGACAAGGTTATCGCCGGTCAAACCGCCGCTGAGGAAATCTCACGCATCACCGGTTCGCTGCAGTTGAGCTACGATGTGACGGTCGCCGGTGAGGAAAGCTGAGCGGATGGCCCCTTTTTCATTTTCAGCCGCGGGCTCCGCGCCGGTCCGCCCGGTCATCAGGCTTTGGCGGCTTGTCATCGGGTTGACGGTCAGTTTTTTTCCTCTGTCCCGGGCCTGGGATGACTGGCGCGCGGTTGACGCCGCGGTTCGATTCCGCCTGGCCCGTCCGCCCCGGTTACGCCAGTCATACACCCTGCGGATGGACATTGACGAGGCGTTTTCCAAGTATGCGGTCCGTGGCGCGTATTCCGCCACGGGCGCTGTTCTGCCCACCCGGCCGATCCGCTTAGGGGAGGCGTTGATTGCCGTGGAAATCGGTTTGTCGCCCCAGGAAAGCGGTCTCGCGAATCATGTCGGCGCTGAAGACAAGACCAAGTTCCCCGATCACACGCCGGTTTTTCTGTATTTAACGGCGGCGGGAAAAGACAGCCCTCCGACCATCTCCACAAGCGCTCCCATCGCCTGTCACACGGGTTATCTGAACGCGATCACCCGCCCCGGCGATGTGACTGATCTGTTCACGTTTTGGAGCCGTATGCCTTCTCCGGCGTTCCGGGGGGATCTGGGGTTGACTGACGACCCGGCCCGCTATATATCTCAGGGGTCGTCCAGGCGCTCCTCACAGCGGGAGAAGAGACATCTCACCCAGTTAGCGTACAGCGCGTCCCTGATGGTCAAAGAAAAAGGTGTCTTCCGGTTCGGCGTGGAAGCGGCGGATACCGCCTGGTTTGTTTTTGTCAATGGCGAAGGTGTGGCGGCTTGGGGAACTGGAACAGCCAGCGGCGGGGCGGTGTTAGGCCGCGACGTCACGCTGTCTCCCGGGATCCATGAGCTATCTCTTTTGACGGTCAGCCGGGCCGGGGAGGCGTTTCCGCGACCCGTTTACTCGGTGAACGGCGGCCCGCCCGCCGCCTGGCCGCCGGCGCGCCTCACGGCCAGCCATATGCCGCCCGCCGTTCGTTTGGAATACCAGCGGGGGGATGTCCATCCGGGCGTGGCCATCGACGGCGGGGTGGTCTATTCGCCGTCTCTGGACGGCATGCGGCACGTGGTCACAACGACTGATTTGACTTGGGTGACCACTCGGGGGGCCGGCCCGCGGAAAACGGTGTTCACCTTGAAAGATGGCGGGACATTCGCCGGTGACACGGCGGTGGTCACCGGCTCGGCGCCCCGACGGCTCGCGCTCAGCGGTCCTTTCCCGACAAAGCGTTTCACCGTCGGCATACCCGTTTTCCCGCGGCGTCCGGCAGCGGTCGTCATGGCTGAACTGGTCTTGGAACGGTTACCCCCGATGGTTCCCAAAACAGGGCGGGTTGATCTCATAATGGCCGTGCGGGACACATCCATCAATGAAGAGGCGACGGTGCCGGGCTTTGATCCGGTCGCGCGGGTGGAGACCGTTGACGGCGCCGGCAAGCTCATTCATGGATTTGATCAAGCATTGCCGGAACAAGGGCGCTTCCAGACGGTCACGGTTTCCGTCACTCCGGCGGTTGAACAGATTGTTTTGAGCGCCTCTCTGGCGGGAACACACGTCGTTCGGCCTGTCATTATTGACGTTCTCCGGCCAACCAGTGATGTGTCGCGTTTAGTCGCTGACGGGGACCGGTTGCGGTCCGGAGACCATCTCGCGATGCTGCACATTGACGGGGACTCATCTTCTCCGGCGCCCATGCCTGTGGCGGCTCAAACGCTTCCCGATGACGCCACAGTGATCTGGGTGGACACCTACCTGGCCAAGGGCGCGGGGGGAGAACGCCTGTCGCGGCGGCTGTCCAGCCGGAACGCCGGAAGCCCGTATATGATTCATCGGCTGGATGATCGCGATTTGCCGACATCACCTGTGCTGCCCGAATTGCGGCAATTTCATTTGGGGGCCAGAGCGTTGTCCATGAAGCCGGGCGGCATTATCTGGGGAGTCGGTCTTTTGGACTTGGAGGCCGGGACGCACCGCGATGACATTCAGCGTCGGCAACGGTTTTTCGCCCGGGCGAGTATGGTCCGGGGCATTATTCCGGTGTTGGTGACATCCCCTCCGTCACCGTCTGTCGATCATGAGGAAAGCCGGGCGGCCGCGTTGTCCCTTAAACGGCTGGGCTTGAAACTGGGCGTGCCGGTGGTTGATGTGTATTCCGAAGCCCGCGCGTTGACAAGCCGCGGGCCGGAAGTCTCTTTCACCGGCGTTAATCACGTGAACACCCCCGTTGATATGGCTGGCGCGCGTCCCGCCGAGCGGGATTGGTATCTTGATTCACTTATTCGATCGCTTCGTAACATCTCGGAAAAGTAGTGCTTGACCCCATGGAAAACCAACCGAAAAACGACGAGAGTTACACGGGTTACCGGGGGTTCGAAATGGCGACGCATGTGCTGGCGCCATGGCAAAAACGGGCGCTGGTCGGCGTTGTCTGCCTGCTGATGTGCGCGCTGATATTTTTCCCCTTCCATACCGTGTTGTGGATCAACATCGCGGTGACTGTGATGTATTTGGCGTCGACCTTTTACCGGGTGATGTTGATTGATGTCTCTTTACGGAAAAGCCGGGAGATCGACATCAGCGCCGAGGAACTGGCCACGCCGCCGCCGGGGGGATGGCCATATTATATCATTCAGGTGCCGATTTATAAAGAAGCGGCGATTTTGCCGCACTTAATCAGCAGCCTGTCAAAAATGGACTATCCGGAAGACCGCTTGGAAATCCGCCTGTTAATTGAGGAAGACGACAACGAGACGATGGCCGCGGCCCGCGCCCTTCGTCCACTGCCGCCTTTCGTTATCTTTCCCATTCCCGCGTCTGAGCCGCGGACGAAACCCAAGGCGTGCAATATCGGTCTGGCCAATACCGGTCACGCCGAGTTCCTGGTGATCTACGACGCGGAAGACCGTCCGGAGACCGATCAATTGAAGAAGGCCGCTCTCGCGTTCCGCCAAGTGCCCGATGACGTGGCCTGTATCCAGGGGAAACTTAATTTTTACAATTCGGGGCAGAACTTTTTAACCAAGTGTTTTTCCACGGAATACGCCACCTGGTTCGACCTCTGCCTGCCCGGTTTGGATCAGTTGCGGGCGCCGATTCCGCTGGGCGGAACCTCAAATCATTTCCGTCTGAAGGCCTTGCGGGCGTTGAAAGGGTGGGATGAGTATAATGTCACCGAGGATTGTGATTTGGGCATGCGCCTGTTTGTGAACGGCTGGCGGACCCGCATTTTGGCGTCAACCACTTGGGAGCAAGCGTGCCCGAGCGTGCCCTTTTGGATCCGGCAACGATCCCGGTGGGTGAAAGGGTATGTGCAAACATATTTGGTGCAAACACGCCATCCCCTCCACTTGACGAAAAAACTGGGCTTTGTCAACAGCCTGCATTTTCACCTGCTGGTCGGGGCGAGTCCACTCTGTCAACTGGTGAATCCCGTTTACTGGATCTTGACACTGGTCTGGTTTTTCACCCGCAGCAGCGCCTTCACCGCGTTTTTCCCCCCGCCGGTTTTTGTGATGGCCGCGGCCTGTTTGTTCATTGGAAATTTTTTGTTCGCTTACACCTGCGGAATCGCATGCGTCCGCCGCGGATTCGGGCATTTGGCCAAGTATGGTCTCCTGATGCCTGTCTACTGGGCGATGATGAGTGTCGCCGCCTGGAAAGGGTGTCTGCAACTGATAAACAAACCCCACTTCTGGGAAAAAACACGGCATTTTGAGGTCCCGGAAGCCTGAAATATGACTGATTTATCCGCGAAAATTTGGTACGGAGGCGAGCCGGCGACGGGCGCCGCCCGGCATCGGCAAACCGCCATGATTTGGTTCGCTATCGCGCTGGGATTCACGGCGGCGCGCTTATGCCTGCCTGTTCACGCGACGGATTCCGCCCTCATTCACACGCGGATCATCGAAGCGCTCGGGCATTCTCACATCTGGGGCCGTCAGGCGCTCATTTCCTCACTTGAATTTCCCACATTCACCACGATTTGCCTGCTGTTCACGAACCAGGTCGCCCAATTCACGCCGTTTACCGCGGCGACCCTGCTGACCGCGTTGTCTCAAACCTGGGCGTTTTGCTATTTGCTGCGGATTCCGCAAAGCTTGAAAGGGCGGTTGATCACGGGAGTGACCTTGGGTATCCTGGGAATGAGTCCTGAGTTTCAAACCGCGTTTCTCACGGATGACCCCAACTGGGCCGCGGCCGTTCCTGTCGCCAGCGCCCTGTACCACCTGGTGCGTTGGCAGCGCGACAATTCTCTGCGTGACGCGGTTGTGCTTGGCGGCGCTTGCGGCTTGCTGGTCTTCTGCGGTCCGGTCGGCTTAGTCACCGCCCTGGTTTTTCTGTTGGTGTCCACGCTGAATATCCGGCGCTTGCCGCGGCTTTACGACACTCAAAATATGACGGGCGTGCCCTTTTTAATTTGGGCGCCTTTCGGCTACTGTCTGGTCTTGCTGTTTCTGGCGAATTGGTTGATCATGGGCAATCCGTTTTACCCTCTGGTCTCTCTGGCCCCGGCCCTTACGCCGGCGGCCCTGTCGGCGTTGCCCGGCTCCATTCCGCTAAGTCTGGTGGCTTTGCCGCGATTGTGTGTCGGCGGACTGGTGATCGCCTTTTTCTCGGTGGCCGGTCGCCGGAAAGTCGCCGCGGAGGGCGTGGCCGCGGCGTTGATCGCGTTATTCGCTCTCGGCGTGTTGTTCGCCGACACCCCGGTTTTCATGCCGGGTTTGCATGCGCAGCAGTTGATTCTGGCGGTCACGGCCGTGTTGTTTCCCAGCCTGTTTCTTTTTGAGCAATACCAGACATCTTGGAAACGCCACGCGGCGATGTTCCTGATGGCGGCGACGATCTTTGTCACCATCGCGGTGCCAAAATCGTGGATCTTGCCGGAAACCCAGTTAGTGGGGAGTCCGCCCAGCGTTGAGGAGGTGATTTCGGTCACGGATTTTTATTGGCGGGACGGCCGGATAGCGGTTTTTGGCATGCGGGCGCCAGGCGTCTTTTTTGACAGTGATGAAAAACGCTTTATCAAACGGGTGGATTTCTTTGAAGAGGACCTCAAGGCTGACACATTAAAGGAACAGCTTTATCTGCTGATTCCCCCTGATGACGGCCGCTTTTATCCCCCCGCCTCCTCATTGGCGCACTTGCACGCGGAGGGCGCGGATTGGCTCCTGTTGGAAAAAGCCTGGCCTTCCGGCTGGCAGCTCTGGCGCGGTCTGTTATACGATCCCCCGGCGACGGATGATTCGCTGAGTCTACCGGATCAGAGCCTGTGATTGTTCGGCGCCAACATGGTGAATCCGCCGCATGATGTCGCGGACCCAGCCGCATTCACAGGCTTGAGGACAGTGACTGGTGGTGTCGTCTTTTCGCAAACAATGCCCCGGACAACTCTGTCCTGGCCGCCGGCGCCCGCTGATGAAGGGCTGGGATGTCAAACTGAGAAAAGCCGACACGGGAACCGACATCGTCGTCCCGCAGTCAGCATGGGTGTGGCTGAAAAGAAAAAATCCCTTGTCAATCGCGATGTCGTTGATTTGGTACCCATTGAGGTGAACCGCTGGATCGGCCAGAAAGTCGTCCAAACCACGCCACGTGGCGGAACATAACGGGCACGTTTTAAAAGGTGATGGGGTCATGTGATAAAAAATCCAGCCAACTAAGAGCCCCGACAAAAAAACACTATAAAAACCGAGCGCGCGGATGACGGTCACCGCCGCTGTCATTAAATCTGAACAAAATATATCAGAAATATAAAGAATAACAAGGGCGGGTGGTTGTCGTATCGTCAACCCACGCCGTAATCGATCCCACGGGATGGTCAAGAAAACATAATAAAAAGACGGATTTTATAATCTTTCGGTTGGCGCGGGGATTTTTGAAGTTGTAACTTAAGGTGTCGTAACACATTAACTGTTAGATTTTCCAGGCAAATCAAAGCTGGTTTTAGAAGGAACTGTAGCGTTTCTTATTGAACAGACCCACAGCCATCCCATGGGATGGTCAAGAAAAAACGTTGTCTCGCACCTTGTCGGGCTTCAGTTTTCCTGCGTCTGCGGGATTCGGAGCGAAATTTGCGGATACCGCAGAGCCGCTCTCTTGAAACTTGCTGTAGGCCGGGGTTCCTTCCCCGGCTAAGCCGGACTTGGAAGTCCGGCCTACTGAAGGCGCAAGTTTCGTCTTGTTCGGACCGGCATCGCCGGATGGCCGCTCTCTTGAAACTTGGGAATGATGAACAGATGAACAGGGAATAA
>JAVVEH010000064.1:0-18839 GCA_032251435.1 Lentisphaeria bacterium
TACCATACCCCATGATTTTTCACATGCAATCTATAAACAACCTGTCCCTTTATTGTTTATTACCGTATAAAGTGGGGGGCCGCTTCTGCCTACAAGAAACGGGCAACTGTCACGAATCACGAGTCAGCCCCAGCGATGACTCTTCATCGCTGGGAAAAACGAGCCGCCCGCTTGCCCTCACTTACTCAACCTGCTAAACTATCCGCGTCGTGTGTGTGTGATGGCGAATTCCTTGAATGAGCCCATCTGAGACTATTTGAAAGGTCCCCCGCCATGCCGTCCGTTATCCATGCCTTTTTATTGAAACCGGTTCACGCCTTTTTCATGAGTCATTCAACCCGTGATCGTCGCCTTTCAGGCGGAGGCTTGTCGTCGCGGATCACGCGGCGGGCTGCTTCCCGTCACTGTTGGACGGCTCTCATCGCCCTGGCCCTGATCCACGCCGTTTCGGGACGGGAGGTGGATTACAGCGCCATGAGCCCGACCGTCCGGATCCGGGCCTATCAGCGCACCCCCGGCGGGCATCCCGCCATGACCGGCATGGGATCAGGCACCCTGATCAGCGCCGATGGCCTGGTGCTGACCAACCATCATGTGATTTATGACAGCTTGCGCAAAAAACCGCTGCCCTTGTTTGACGTGGGGATCACGTTTGACAAAAAGAAACGCCCCGTGGCCCAGTATCTCGCCCGCCTCGTGGCCGCGGATAAGGAAAAGGATGTGGCGATCCTCAAACTCCTGCCCCAAACTGTCTTCGGCGAACCCCTGCCGCCCTTGAAACACCTGACCTGGGATCGGGAGTTCACTCTCCATCCCGGAGACCGTATGCGGGTGGCCGGTTACGCCGCCAGTGGCGGGGAAACCTTGACGCTCACTCAAGGCCAGGTCAGCGGATTTGAGAAATTCCGGGAAATGACCGTGTTTAAAACGGACACGGATATTGACAACGGCAGCAGTGGCGGCACCGTGCTCGACAAAGACGGCCAGTTTATCGGCGTGCCGGTGTATCTGCGCAGCTACCGGGAAAATGTGGGGTACATCCTTGATCTGCGCGCGTTGCGGCCGTGGATCCGGACCGCGGTCACCGAAGCCCCCGGCGGGAAAGACGGCGCGGAGGACCGCCTGGCCTTTCGGCTCAGACAATTTGTGGAGGCGGAGGATACGGGTGTCGTGACCACAGGCATGTACCCGGAGGCGCGGCTCACATTCGAAAAACCTTGGGAATTGCTGCACTATGATGTGGACACTTTCGCGCTTCTCCAACGGGAAATATCCACGCCGGTGGGCGTCCGAGTCTCGGTCATACACTGTCTGTATCCGCTCAATGACGCGTTTAAGGAACAAACCTTGAAAGAAGTGCGCCAGTTTGAAAAGAAAGCCAATCATTTTAACGAGGAGGATGTGGACATCGCCGGCAAACCCGGAAAACTGTTTAAGGTCAGTGTTGACGCTCAGCGGCATATCCAGTATTACGTGTGGTTGGATGATTGCTATCTTTTTATCAACGCCCGGTTGGATATTCGTGAGGAAAGCGTGGCGGCCCGGCAATGGGCCGCGGTGCGGGATCTGGTTAACGGGCTCTCGTTTCCAGAACCAGGCGCGTATCCGCAACCGTATCTGGAGGGAAAGGTGGACTTCCCCCTGACAGGGGTGAGTGTTGAGATTCCCCCGGACTGGCGGGGCCTGGCCGCCACCAACGGCGATGACCGGACGGGCATTGTGACCTTGGGCATCGAAACCCGCCGGGACGCGAGTATCAATATCTTCAGGGGCTTTGTTCCGGAACACCAACGGGACAAAACCGTGGATGACCAGATTCGGGATATTTTGGACAACACCTCGAGGGATGTGAAAATCATTCGCCGCAATGACGCCGCGGTCGTGGATGGATTGCCCGCCTTTTATTTGCTGTTTGAAGAAGATGAGAAAGACAAGGAGTTTCAGTCATTGCTGCTGCAAGTGTTGATGGGTGACCACGTGCTGAATATCATCGCCAGAGATTTGGCGGAGAACGCCGAGGCGTTGATGCGTGACGTGGCCGCCATGTTACCCACTGTGCGTCTGGAAAATGGACCAGACCGGGACCGGGGCGTGTGCGAAATTGGCCACTTGAGCAGCTTGTTTTCGGATGTCCGTCACCATGTGTACGAAGAGGAGATTGTGTTACTGGCCGCCCGGGATGTGTTGCCGGGATTCCCCGATGGCACCTTCCGGCCGGAAGCCCCGGTGACCCGGGAACGGGCGTTGAAAATAATCATAAACGCCAGAAAAGCAAGTGACCATGCCAATCGGTCCGCGAACGGGATGACCCTGGACTTGGCGGCGGGGAAAGCCTCCCCCTTTCGGGATATCCGCGCGGATGACCCGTTGACCCCCTATTTAATCAAAGCCGATGAGCTGGGAGCTCTGGACTTTATTCCAGCCAAACCGTTCACGGGGCGGCGGTTCGGCCCGGACCGGAACGTCACAGCCATCCAAGCTCTGGCGATGGTCACAGCCATTTTCGACATTGATGTATATGAGGGCGAGGGTGTCAACCGGCAAAAAAGCCTGGCGGATTACGGCGCGGTTTCCGGTTTGCTCCCGGATACGGTAAAAAACCCGAAACAACCCCTCACCGCCGCGGAACTCGCGGCCATGGCCGCCTTCGGGTTTTACCATAACGAGGAGTGACACGGGGCGCCAAAAACACCGCCTCAATGCCGGGGAATCAATGAATGCAAATTCATGGTGATGCTCCAAGCGTCCTCAAGCTTCATCTTCTTGAATTCGTGTCCCTGCCCCCAAGAGTCAGAATAGATGAGCTCATCCTCTTTATCATTATAGCCAATGATTGTGCGCATGTGAAATCCGCCCGCCTGGTTGAGCCCGGGTTCAGGAATCTTTCCCAGCATCACTGTCCAGGCCAGAGGCAAACCTTGATCCACGTACGTGTGAATATCACGGACAAACCGCCCGTAAGCGACTCTTTCTTTTTTCAGCCGCACATCCTTATAGACATCCCAGTCCATGGCGTTTAAGGCGGCCCCGTAATCATACAACATGCTGTTTCCCTGTTTTTTGATCCAGACACCATCAGCTATCTCCCCTTTATCTTCCCGTTTCGCCATGCGGTTGTAGTAGGCGACCATCCGCTCCAAGTCGCGGATATCATTATCCGTCTCATAATTTTCCTTGACCCGGACCCCGAGTTTCACACCCGCCTTTTTCAGGGCCTCAACCATCTGGGTCACCTGGGTGCCATAAACCCCGTTGCTTTGGCACAACTGGGCGAGAAGATGCTGGTCCACGTCGCTGCCGAAATACTTCAGCACCCGTTCAAGAGTGGAGACCACACAATATCCCTTGGTTCCCTGATCAACCATCGGAAACTCTTTGATAAACACATCACCTTTGAAATTCTTACTGACGCGCGCCACTAAATCCCTGGCGGTGGGGATCCCGGCCCGCTTTTCCGCGGTCGTCACAATACGTCGGACACGCGGATCGTTCTCCTGGGTCAGCCGGGTCAAGGTCAGATTGATATACTCGCCGACAAAATCCGATGTCCGGCCTGAATAGCTCCATTCCAGCTCAGCCACATAGGATGGCTCTTTCACCCAGAACTTTTTCCGGATTTTCACCCGGTTACCCATCATCATGGTGGTCTCCCCGTCTTTGCCCGGGCTTTTCGCCCATGCCGAAATGGCGCTGGTCACCTTCTTGTAACGGGCACCGAAACTGTCTCTGTCCAGAAGCATGGCTTGTTGTCCACCCGCGGCGGCGGAATCACCTTTGTTGTAAAAGGAAATTTTCAACGCCAGCAAGGCGCCGTTCTCATCAAATGTCACCAGGCTTTCAAATATGTCCAGCCCCCAGACCTTGACCGGGGGGCTGTTCCGCCACTTGGGAAAACGGGCGGTCTCACGCGTCTCCCGCGACACCCAGTCGAACGACGGGGGCTGTCCGGGCTGATTCGCCGAGTTGAAAAATTCGGCCGCGGTCATGGCGAAAATATCGCTGAAATCAATAATTTTTCCCAAATCCACCGTCTCAGCGGCGGCATGGATCACGGAAGCGGCGAAAAACAGACTGGCAATGAGCGTGCGCATACGTCAAACCTCTTTTAACAAAAATTGAACCCACCCTGTACAGGTACACTGAAAGAAAAAAAATACAACAAGCTGAAAAAAATGGCCGCCGACAAGCCGAAAAACATTTCGGGCGCTATTGTATTGGAGAATCTTCGACTGCTCCCGGCTGGAGTAACATAACATGGAAACACGCGGAACAGAGGCGAAACAATGATCATTCTTTATGCCGGCGCCATTCTTTTAGGTCTCATTCTCCTCGTGGCGGTGATCATTATCGCCATGTCTTTCAAACTGTGGCTGCAAGCCCGGATGACCGGGATCAAGCTCGGTTTTGTCCAAATGGCCATGATGCGCCTGCGGCGTGTGGATCCGCAAGTGGTGATGGAAACCATGATCGTTTTGGGCAAGGCGGGAGTCGATGTCACCGCGGATGATATCGAGACGCATATCCTCAGCGGCGGAAACTTGTCCGCCGTGGCCGACGCGGTTGTCCGCGCCAGCAAGGCGGATCTCGGTCTCTCGTTCCGTGACATCGCCGCAATTGATCTGGCGGGACGGGATGTGGCGGACGCCGTGCGGACCCATGTGAATCCGAAGGTGCTGGTCTGCCCGCCGCCCGAATCCGGCATGGAGTACATTCTCGGGGTCTGTCAGGACGGTATCCGCTTGGCCGCGACCGCGCGGGTAACGGTCCGCACCCGCCTGGACCGCCTGGTCGGCGGCGCCGGAGAATCGACGATCAACGCCCGGGTCGGGGAAGGCATTGTCGCCGCTATCGGCCAAGCCCCATCACACAAAAACATCTTGGAAAATCCTGACCACATTTCCCAGTACATCCTGTCACGCGGACTGGACAGCAACACCTGTTTTGAAATTCTCTCGGTGGACATCGCCGATGTGAATGTGGACGAGAATATCGGCGCCCGGTTGCAAACCGAACAGGCCGAAAGCGACAAGCGGGTGGCCCAGGCCAAAGCTGAAGTCCGCCGGGCCGCGGCGGTCGCCGCCACCACGGAAATGCACGCCCTGACCATTGAAATGGAAAGCCGGGTCACCGGCGCCAAAGCCGTTGTCCCCCGGGGCGTGGCCGCCAGCTTGACAGAGGGAAACATGGGCTCAACCCGTCCGCTCCCCCCCAGCCAGAATTCCCGGCTTCTCTGGGCGCACGCCCGGGATTAGCCCCACGGCGGGAGGCGAGGAGCGAGGGGAAAGGGGAGGATAGAGCCGCGGAGGTCAGAAATCGAAGACCGAGTCACGAGAAAATTTCCGGGCGGAGCCCGCTTGAAGGCCGGTCATCTGATCATTGAAAAGGATCCCACCTTTTTTGAAAAAACCGTCCCTCACGCCGTCTTAAATGATGTGAGTGACCGCTGTTTTTTGTCAATAAACCCGCGCCCTGAATCCCGCGGACTGGAGCCTGATATGAAAACGCTCAACCGTCTGATCCCCTTGATCCTTCTCGCCTTCCATCCCTTCACCACCGACGCGGCGGAAAAGGAGCCGTTAACGCTGTCGAATATGAAAGTGGCTGGCTCAATTGACGGTGAGAATATCACCTTCGCCCTGACTTTTCACGCCGCTGTCCGGACAGCGCCCACGGAACTGGCCTTGATTCAGGGAGACGCCGTCCTGGTGCCGGAAGGGGCGCGTCTGCCGGACGGCGCGTCACTGCGGTATGATAAAGAGACGGGCACATATTACGCGCTGTTTGGACGCAAAGTCGACACTGATGTCACCACGCTATTCGCTGTCGCCCCCCATACCATTGATGAAAGCGGATGGCGGGAGGCCTCGTTTGTCACCCCGTCCTCCGGCACCCGCGCGTTGGAAGTCACCTGTGACCGGACAGACTTGGAGGTCGTTTTTCCCGGCGCGTTGAAACAAACCCGAAGCCTGGATGAGCAAGGCACGTTGAAAATCACCGCCTTGCTTGGATCCGGCAACCCCTTTGTGATCCGATGGAAACCCCGGGTGGGTGAGATGGAGGGCAAACTGGTTCTCTCCTGCGACGCGAACACGGTCGCCACGGTCAGCGCCGGGGCTTTGCGTTTGGACAGTTTGTATCAATTCACAGTGGCGCAAGGGAAATTGCGCGACCTGGCGTTCTCCGTTCCGCAAGATGTCAGTGTCACGCAAGTTCGCTCACCGTTCATCCGTGATTGGACATTAGCCGTCACGGCGGCGGGCCAAACCTTGCATGTGATTCTCAACCGACCGGTGACCGGCACGCATCCTGTTCAGATTATCGGTGAAACCAGTCTCGGCAAATTTCCCCTTGACGTGAATGTGCCCATCATCCAGCCTCTGGAAGTCATCCGGGCCAGCGGTCATGTCAGCGTCGGCACCGACAGCGCCGTGCAATTACTGGTGACCCATACCGCGGGCTTGTCTCAAATTGACACCGCCGCCTTTCCCCGATTGCTGTTCTCTCAGGAATTTTCCCGTCCGCTGCCCAAAACAAAAGCCTTTTTTTACAGCCATGCGACGACTCCCTATCAATTGACCATTTCCCTCGCGGATATTATTCCCGCCTTTGATGCCGCGTCCCGTTTGGCCGTTCAAATCAAGGAAGACAATGTGATCGTCACCGCTGACGTGGAACTGGATATCCGGGACACCGGCATCCGGAATCTGCACGTGTTGATTGATCCGGCGCTGGCCGTGTCGGGAGTCACCGGCGCGGAGGTGGAGGATTTCAGCGTCTTGGACACGCTTGACCCTTCCGGCGCCCGAGTGGTTGACATTCAATTTAAACAACCGGTGATGGGCCGGGTTCTGCTGCAAGTGCGGGCGGAAACCGGGAGCTCGCCGGTGGGTGTCAAACAAAGCCTGCGGGGAATGGTGGTGAAAAAAGCGGAAAACCAGCGCGGCTACATCGTGCTGGCGGCTGAAAAGGGTGTCCAACTGGGCCAGGTGGACAGTGAAAATCTGCGTAAAGTCCACACCGGATCCGTGCCCATGACCGTGCCGGGCGCTCAGTTCGCGTACCGGTTCCGGGAGCCGGAATGGACTTTGAGCGTGGTGCCGACTGTGAAACCCGCGTCGGTTTTGGCGGAAGCGTTTCACCTGTTGTCCGCGGCCGATGGTATCACCTATGGCTCCAGCTTAATCAACTATTTTATTTCCGGATCGCCGCTGGATGAGTTCCGGTTTCGGATTCCAGCCAGTTGCAAAAACGTTGAATTTGTCGGGCGGGATGTCCGTCGATGGGACAAACAAGGCGATGTCTGGGTCGTGAAACTACAGCGCAAAGTGATTGGTGACTTCAACTTGGGAGTGACGTACAATCAACGGCCGTCCACCAAGGAAACATTGTCAGCCGGCGGTGTCACCTGCCTGGACGTGGAAACCGAAAATGGCTATATCGCCATTACCAGCGGATTGAACTTGGAATTGCGCGGTCAGGGCGATGACACGGGCTTGGTTTTGGAAATTAAGCCGGATGAAATTCCCGCGAATTACCGCTTGCTGGCGAAACTGCCCATTCTGAAAAGTTATAAATATGTGGGGGTACCGCATGAGAAACAGGTGGAAATCATTCCCTTCGCTCAAGGTTCCGTGCTGCCCGTGTTGATCGAGGTCATGCAACTGGACACCAACGTGAATGTCAATAACGACGGCAAGACCCAGGCGGTGACCCGCATTCAATACAAAGTGAAAAATTCCTCCGGACAATATCTAAACCTGGCGATGCCCAAGCACACCGCCTATTGGACCGTCCGGAAACGTGACGAGAACGGCGGCAGCCGGAATGTGGTGGCCCAGCGTAATAAAGAAACCGGCATGTTGATGATCCCCCTTGAGCGTCTTCGTAACCCCAACGCCCCGGTCACCATTGAATTAGAATACGGACAGGTGTTTGGCGAACTCGGTTGGTTTGACGCATTGCCGCTGGAGGCGCCCCGCAGCCTGGTCCAGTCAACCTATTCTCAGTGGACGGTGCGGGTGCCTGACACCTTGGCCTTGAAACCGGGGCCGGGCGGCACTATGCTGGTCAAAGACGAGTCAGCACGGATAAACCGCCGCCTCACGCCGATCGTGACCCGGTTGGGCGGTGAATTATCGCGCGGCGTGGCGTTTCTCGCTGACACTCCTTGGATTCCCGGTGTCGTCGTTACCGTCATTATCCTGGCGTTGTTACCCGTGGCGATGTTTAAACCCCGGGCTTTGGTCCCGGGCGTTTTGGCCGTCGTCTTCGCCTGTCTGGCGCTCATGGGTCTGGCGGCCGCCTTATCTATCCATTGTCAAGATTTTACCACAGAGAGCCTGGCGCGTCAACTGAGCTTCACCCAGGCCCTGGATCTGGACAGTTCCCCCGGCGCCTGCGTGGCGGTGAAAATCATGCCCGCCTGGCTGGGACTCATCTCTTTTAAAGCGGTTCTCGGTTGGGGACTCGCTTTAGTTGTCGGCTTGGGACTGGTTCTGTTCCGGAAAAAAAGCCTGGCCCGCGGGTTGGGTTGGGCGGCGATTGTGACCGCCGGCCTCTGCCTCGCCCTGCAATTCCCGGTGGGCGGCATTGTGGCCATTCATGGAATCGCCTGGGTTATCCCCGCTCTGATGTCCGCCTTCGCAGTGACTGTCGCCGTCCGTGTTCTCCGTGTGCCGACCCCGAAACCTCCGCCCCCCCACCTCTCGGGGGAACCCCCGCCCACGCCGCCGGAATCCATGGACAAACCTGAACCGCCCGCCCCTTCCGAAGCATACGCGGGCGGGGCCGCGTCCGCCGTCACCGCCATACTCTTGGCAGCCACGCTTTTGTTCAGTGGATTAAACGCCGCGGGGATGGCTTCCACCACGACCTTTGCTGGTTATGAGACGATCACCCGTGATGTGACCGTGCGGTTGGCCGCCCGAAAAGACCATGTGCAAGTGGATGTCACCTTGGCGTTGGAAACAATCAGCCCGGTGACAATTCCTCTGGTTGATGGCGGAGTCGTGATGATGACTCCTGAAAAGATCGCCAAGGATGTGGAGATTGTCCGTCAAGATAACATGCTGGTGTTGAAAGTCGGCAAAGCGGGCACCCACACCTTCAATATCCGCTTTCTCGCTCCCCTTCCTCCCGCTGAGGAAAGCCAGGCCCGCGGGTTCCGCATGCCGTTGCCATTGGCCTTGACAAATCACGTGACTCTGACCGTGCCCCGCGCGGGCATGGACATCGCCGCGGCGGGCGCGGTGCGGTTTACGAAAGAGGAAATAGACGACACCACAACCGCCCACGCCGTATTCGCTCCGGGGGAAGACCTGGCGTTTGTCTGGCAACCCCGCAGCCGGGAAACCAAACGTGAGGCCACCGCCTTTTTCGCGGAAGTCAGCTCCTTGTTCCGGTTTGACGCCGGGCTGGCCGACGGCCGCCACCGAGTTCTTTTTCAAATTGCCCAGGGCGAACTCAAGGACATCACATTGACCGTGCCCGATGGCATGACCGTCACCGCCGTGGATGGCCCCGGCATCGGCGCCTGGCGCTATGATCCAGCCAGCCGACACGTCGAAATCAAACTCGCGGAAGCCGCGACCGGCACACTCGCCTTGACGATCTCAACTCAAATGACCAGTGGCAAACTGCCGGCCGACTATCAGATCGCCACGGTCACCGTCCCCGCCGCGGTCCATCAACGCGGAACCATCGGCGTTGTCACCACCCCCGCGGTGTACGCGGTTCTGGGTGACCACCCGCCGGCCTTGAATCTCAATGATTACCTGCGCGACGCCCAGTCCCTGATCACCACGACACACGGTCTCGAGGCGAAGCAAGTCCGGCACGCGTTCCGTATCGCCGATCCCGCTGACTCCGTGGCCCTCACCATTAACGAAGTTCGCCCGGAAATCCGATCCTACGAGCAGGCCGGGTTTACCGTCGCCGATGACCGCCTGCTGTACAGCGGCGCTTTTACCATTGATATTGCCAAAGCCGGTGTTTTTTCTCTCGACGTGTCACTCTCGGGCGATTACGATATCGATTCCCTGTCCGCCACCGAAATCAGCCATTGGGACGAGATCAGCGAGGATTTAGAAACGGCCAAAGGTCAGCGTGTGGTCCGTATCCATTTTCATCATAAAATGATGGGGCCGTGTCAGCTCTCTTTCGCCCTGAGCAAGCCGGTTTCGGAATTGCCCCCGAACATTCAGACACCGCGGCTGCGGGCCGCCGGATCGCTGAAACACAGCGGTCAGATCACCGTCTCTTCCGCGCATGGGATTCGCTTAACCGTGAAGCCCGGCGAACGGGAAGGGGTCAGTGAACTGGACACATCGCAAACCGGCGTCCGGGATGAACGCACACTGGTCTTTAAACTCCTGAAACCCGACTGGAAACTGGGTTTGTCCGCTGAGGTGATTGAACCGCGGATTAATTTGGAGTTTCTCCATGTCGCCCGCATCAGTGAAGGCATGGTCCGCCACCAGCATTATCTACGCTACCGCCTGCATAACGCCGGTGGAAAATTTTTCGACATCACCGTTCCCGCCGGAGCGCTTGGATTACAAATCAGCGGACCTGATATCGCCCGTATGGAAGAGGTGGAGGAAAATTCAGGCCGGTGGCGGATTGAGTTGGCGGATAAAATATTGTCCCGTCCGTTCCCTCTGACCGTGTCTTACGAGACCAAATTTGACAGCGCCGCGGGCATGGTCGCGCTGGCGCCTGTGCGAGCCGCGGATGTCGACTTGCAGCGGGGCTTTGTCGTCGCTTTCAGCAGCGACCGAGTCGAACTGCATCCGGACGAAACCACGCGTGAAACCATGCAAACCGCGGATCCGCGGACCGTGCCGGCCAAGTTCGGCCGGGATGACCTGTCGGGCGCGGCGTTCTGTTTTACTGTCGCCGGCGGTGAGTATGATGTCCGCTTCCAGGCGATCCGCCATCAAGCCGCGGATTTGCTGACCGCTGAAGTTCTTTCAACTCATTTAACCACCGTGGTCACCGATACCGGGGAACGGATCACCCAAGTGGACATGAATCTGCGCGGCGGCGACCGCCGCCACGTGGCCGTCACCTTGCCGACGGGGGCTGACATGTGGTCGCTGGTGGTGAATGGCGGGGCGGTCGCCCCGTCCAAACGCCCGGACAGCAAAACCCGGGAAACCATCTTGATTCCTCTCGCCCAGACCCCGTCCACAGAGTTGACGGTGACTATCCAGTTCATCTACGTCGTCAAGACACCCCCGGATTGGACATTCGCCGCCCAAAGCTACCAAGGCCCGGAATTCGACCTGCCGTTGAAAAACATCACGTGGAACCTCTACGTGCCTGATCATTGGCGGGCCCGTGATTTTGAAGGCACGCTGAATGTGCGGGAGCGCTCTCTCGCCGCCACCGCCGTCAGCTTGAGCTATGACCTCGGGTCATATGAGCGGGCCGTCGCCCGGAAACAGGAAATTGACTTGAAAAACGCCCGGGATCTGCAGGACAAAGGCTTTAAACTGGCCCGGGAAGGTAACGCCTACGAGGCGAAACAAGCCTTGGAATGGGCCTACAATTATTCCTACGCCGACCCCGCGTTGAATGAGGACGCCCGGGTCCAGTTGAATAAACTGATGCGCGAGCAAGCCGTCGCGGGACTGGTCCAGCGGCGGGGAGGCTTCCGGAAACAGCGTGGAACGGCGAATCAAGCGGATGCCGCCCAGCCCATGGACGACACCATGAATGTTCAAGGCTTAGACGCCCAGACGGTGACCCGTCTGCAAGGGTCAATCAGTAAAGCGGACAGCGAAAATTTGGAGCATATCACCAACCGGATCATCGAGGTCCAGGAAGCGGCCGTCGGCACCGGTGTCCAACTGGAAGTCAACATGCCCTTGCGGGGCCGCGTGATCACCTTCACCCGGCCCTTGCAAGTCACGCCCAACGCGCCTCTGCTGGTGTCTTTCACCGCCCGCGCCGCGCCTAAAGCTCCCGTCGCCGACCTGGTGACGGCCGGAGGACTGGGCGGCGCCTTGTTCGCCTTGTCACTGCTGGCGGCGTTCCTCAACCGCTGGTTGCGGAATACCCGGGCCAGCGTTTTTTAACGTGCCCTTTACAAATAGGTCTGCGGCGGTACTCCGTCCGTCAGCACCTGCTCGTTCGGCCTGTCATCGTTCATTGTTTCCTACGCGGCGGAGCCCGTCAGGTGAAGAACCTTGGCTTCCACCGACTCAAGTATCGAATCCCTCAAGAAGGTGCTGGCCTCAAGGATTTCAATCCCTAGCAACAAGCCGTCCTTATCGAGTTCTGCCGTGATATTGGGACTGATCTCGACACTTCTGGCTTCCTCGCCTTCAGCTACGATCATGTGAAGGACATCGTCATCCTCGAAATAGGTCATGTGGGATTTATTCATGTGTAAACCTCCCGGTCTTTACCCGCAGGCTGACCTGCTGGCGGGTGGTGACGTGAACCGTTACCGGAATCAAGTTCTCGCCGTCCTGTTCAAACGGTATCATAAGCAGTCGCGCGCTGCCCCCGATGCCTACAGCGATGCGCCGACCAGTGGCGGCATCATTGTAACGCTCATTGCCATGCAGTAATATATGCTCAATATCCCTCAGGTCGAAGCCTCTGAGTTCAGCACGGTATCGCATGTAATCTGTCCAGATGATTTCCATGATGTATCCATCCGTCCAGCGCTTGCCTTCACCCTCAAAATGAGCCGCGTCCGCACGGCCCATTTTGTAGGTGTGTAAGGTGTTGTTCGGCAGTCCTTGTCATGCAGTCTTGATCTCGATGGCGGCAGTCTTCTCTTTCTTTGAATATGCCGTCAGTCGAAAGATGCCTGACGCACCATTCATGGTGCGGAAGGCAAAGGTGACGGGCAGTGGTGGTTCCTGAAGTTGCCAGAACGTCAAGGGGTTGGTGGGTGAACCTGGCTGCAATGCTTTGGCAATCCACGAGAAGTCCGCTTCATTCCATCGTTCATTCGGAACGATCGCCATGTTGGTCGCCACCGCGTGCAGCCACGGGGTGGCGGAGTCCAAATCGACCGAGAGGTCGTATCCATTGTCCATCAACCAAGAGAGACGCTTGGTTTCGACCCATTCGTCAATTCCATCGGGGCGCGTGAGCAGGCAGCGACCGTCAAGGTCGATGCCGTTGTCATCGGCGGCAGCGCCGAGGGAATTGACTGTGAGTTGAGTGATGTCGTTCATATCTTATCACCTTTTGGAGAACAAAAAGGTCTGCGGCGGTACTCCGTCCGCCAGCACCCGCTCGTTCGGTTTGGTCTATCGGTAATCGTCATGCAGCTGCAGGGCAGCTTTCAGCGCATCATCCAACATTATCATCTCTTCCGGCCGCAACATGCCAACGAAGTCGGTAAGCATCGATTTTGGGATGCTTACGAGCTCGTCACAGTGGACACTACAGTCGTGCTTCATCCCTTCGTCAATGCCGATTGGGACTTGCGTTGTAAGTCCTTCGTAAGCAGTGTAAACCGGAGCACAAATCACAGTTGAAAACCTGGACTCAATAAGGATCTGTCGGCTAACGACAAGAAATACGCGGAACTTGCGGGGATCCCGCGACGAGGGATGTTTTACGCGATAAAGCTCCCCGCGTCTCACAGAGCCACCTGATAGGCAAGCACGTCTTCGGCCTCGGCGTTTAGGTCGTCCGCATGTTCGTTGATGATCGCCAGATCGCGACGTTCCGCTTCAGTTCTAGCAAGGTTTGCCAGAAACGATCTTGCGGCCCGCTCAAGGAATTCCGACCGGCTTCTGTATTCCACATGGTGTTGGTCAATGAGCCGCAGCACCTCTCCCGACAGTGTGATGGATGTCTTGACTTTCATACCACTAAGATACTACCCGCGCCAAAAATGTCAAGCTTTTCATTGACCGAAAAAATAGGTTACTGGCGCGACGTAGGAGCGTCCAGTGCACCCGCTCGTTCGGCCTGTTTGTCTTTGCCGCGCTGCTGTATAAACTTGACAAGCCGATGCGAGTCAAAGCCACATTTTTGGGCAATGCTTTTCCTGCTCTTCCAAACTGCTTCCAGTGCTTTGTCTTTCATGATCTGTCCTCGCCGCATAATTCCATAGGGGTAATCAGAGATGGTACGAACAAGCCTAGATGTCCATTGATGATACGGATGTGTTCATATTTGTTGGCGTTGGCAATATGGCGGCAATTCCAGGTGAGAAGAAAATCGCATTTATGGAAGGCGGCCAAAGCCAGATGCAACGCGTCCCCGAGACGATCTCTGGGCATGAGGTGATTGTCGAGATAGACATCGATGACATCGGCGATCTCGTCGGGGACTCCCAGGAGAGGGATTTCCGAAATCAATTCAAGCGCCTTTTCCCGAGAGTCGAAATCCCCTTCTTCAAGTTCGGCCACCACAGCCTCACTGGTTGCCATCCGGTAGAGATGCCGGTAGCTTTTCCACCACTCGCGGGTCCAGTTTTTTCTGGCAACCATTTCCGGCTCGGTGCGCACCTCGTAATAAAAGCTGGGAATGGTCGTTTCAATGTAGACCAATGGTTTCATCCCACTAATTTACAAGGCTGAGCCGGGATAGCAAGTTTGAGATGTGGACTTGCTTGCCGCACAAAATGGCGTGCCAATCCGGTGAAGCGGCGGCGGAACCAGAGTCGGCACCAACACGTGCGGCAATTTCATTGGAGCTTGCCGTCAATCCACAGTTCATACTCATAATGCCAAGTGCGAAACAAGCATCGGACAATCGTTGGCTTGCCGCCCAACTCAAAGCGATGCTCGAAACCTGTGTCCCACAAACAAAACGGCCGACAGAAGATCTCCTCGCCATCGATTAGAATCCTTGCCTTCCCAGAAAACAGCCACCAGTGTTCAATCCGCACCGTATGTGCCGGTGAACCGGCAATTTTCCACTCTTTAATTTTCATTTCTGACCCTCCTGCCGAACGTGCCGGTGTGGGGCTGCCAATGAGCGGAGCGAATGCCAGTCCCTACCACTTTCATGTTCGAAAAAACCTTAGCTGGCGACTTCAACCAACTTCATGTCCGTTTTGAGAAGGCGGTTGACAACAGAAGAAATGTCGGAATCATTCTTGACGGCGATATTCTGAATAAAAGTCAAAACTTCTTCATCAAGATAAATGGGGAGATTAAGCTTGACATCAGGGCGAAAAAACTTACCTCTTTCCGCCTCTGAAAAATCATATTCTTTTTTCATGAGCTTTGGTACCTTTGGGATTCATGCTTAGTGGCTTTACGGCTGGAAATCAAACGAATGACCGCTGATTCTGATGTTTCTTCCCGGAATGTATGGCAAACGACAAGTAATTTTCCAGACGAGGAAAGACCAAGGGTAATCCAGCGGTCTTCACCGGCGGAGGTACGACATCCGGTGCATTTGTTTGGTATGCGATTTTTCTTGATCAACCGGGGGCACCGGCTGCAACAAACACCCTGGACCGTTCGCGTCCCCGCGAACATCCGTCTTGCCAATCAAACCGCCTTCTCATGGTCGAAACGTTTCGGTCAACTGGCCAGTCAACGTTGTTCCACCAGCCGACGCAATGCGGCCAATTCACACGGATGCATCCGGGACGGATGCGCTCCAAAACGCGTCCGGCAACCGACCCGTACTGATTGATCCAGGCTGCGGAATCCGCAAAACATCCGTCATCCTCTGATGACGACAGGGTCTGCTGCGCAGTGCCGACGGGCAGCGACGACAGGAGCGCCCGGCGGTGCTGCGTCAGTCAGCAGCCAATGGTTAGCTTTTCCCTCGATTTGTCCTCTTCTTGGGAAGAGGCACGTCGCAAAACCCATCATGCTCAACTGCTACCAGGATAATTGGGTAGGACTGAGCTTCGCGAAGCTCTTCCTCAACATAGCGAAGAGCATAGCTGAAGTTCGCCACACGATCTGTCAGCCGGTATTCAAAATCGTCGGATGGAACAACAATGATGCCGACATCTATGTTGCTGTCCTGTAGGTTGTTGCGTATATGCACAATGTCTCGGGCCAGAAGGTCGCTTCGCCCCGAAACCTGAATCTCCACTCCAATTCTCGACACGATTGTCTGGTTGTATCGAAAACGTTTGACCCAGTCGATGTCACCGGACTTTGATTGTATCCAGTCGGCATACTCGCCAAACTTGGCATCAATCATTTCTCTTACAACGCCGGCACCGTTTGCCTGCTTCTTGTCAAGCACCCGGACTTCAGTATTGATGAGGAGTTCTTGAAGCTCAAGAAAGATATGCGCCAACCCTAGCCGACATACCTTGTCCCTCGATCCGCCGTAAAACTTGATTTTGCTTATCTTCATCGACAAATAATCCCTCAAGATTGAATTGTGGTGACTGAATCGCGGAAAAAGAGAATTCGTCCTCTATCCTCCTCCTAATATGGGAGGCATCATAGAGTTCTGTCCCAAGCCAATGGCGGTCATGCTTTTCTGCCGCTTGATAGGTCGAACCACCGCCACCGAATGGATCGAAGACAAGATCACCAGGATCGGTAGAAATGAGAATGGCACGTTCGGGGATGATGAGCTTCAATTCGTTCACCCCCGGCCTAACTTTGAATTTCTTGTGCCGGTTGGGCGACGTGTCCGTCCAGAAATCCATCAAATTCACTCCCTCGGGGTTCATCTTGTCACGGTGCCCGCCATAATCCTTGATTTCCTTTCCACAATGCCTGCAAGTTTCAATAGGGAGTCGGATCTTATTGAAAACTTTCGGGGCTCCATGGGTGTAGTACAAGAGCGCATAATGGGCTGGATACAATTTCTTGCCGCGTGGATAAGTACCCTTCATAGTCAATGCAATCCAGTGGCGAAATTCCATCCTTTCTCCCAAAATGGGAGCAAATTGCACCGCAAGTTCGGGGGTGGCATAAAGGAAAAATGCCCCTCCGGGCTTGATGACTCTGCAACATTCCCCGATCCATTCACGGCACCAGCTCATGTACTTGGAATGGGCTACACAGTCATTATAGCCATTCTTGTAATCCTTGCCGATGTTGAACGGAGGATCGGCAAACACGGTATCGACAACGGCAGGTTTGAGCCTGCGAAGAAGTTGCAAACAATCTTCGTCGTAAAGGGCGCCGTGTGAGGTTGTCAGAAAAGGTTTTCTCATAGTGTGACGAATATACTTACATTTGATAGCAAGTCAAGTCTTCTTTGCTGTAAAGTAGATGTCCGGCACACCACTGTTCACCGTGGAGTGCAACATCGTGTCAAACATGCTGCTCCTTCCTGACAGGCTAATTGCATCCGATCCGTTTAGAAAACTCTCGATGCTCAATTTCAATCTCTCTTCTAAATCTCTCAATTTCTTGTCGTTCTGTTGATAAAGTCAACACAAGCCCATCACCAGTCACAAGATCCGCATTGCGAAAGTTCTCCGAATCAATCAAAATCATCACAGTCCATACTCCATTCGGGCTTGCAGCTTCTACAAAGCGCCTGCGTTCCCATTCAATCAAATCCTCAATGGGCTGCTGATCGTTGCATTCCCATCGTTCTGGGCAAAAAGGCCACATTGTGCCTGGGTAAATGGCGATCCTCGTGGCTGGCTCCAGGGAATCCCATGCGCACGGTTTGTTGGTTGAAAGTGCCCGGTCAAATAATTCTCTGAGTCCATCATAATCATTCTGGCAAATCCCAAATTCATCCCTCGGTATCCCGTCGTCACTCGGATACCGGATAGAAGGATTGATAACAGGCTGGCCTTGCCAGTGCAGAGTCATTCTGTAGTAATACCAATCCGAATTCGCATTATGGTAGCGAATTGTCCAAGTAAGCTGTTCTGATTCGAGCTTCGGCATGCTTTATTGCTAACAAATAGGTCTGCGGCGGTACTCCGTCCGTCAGCACCTACTGGTTCGGGTCTATCAATTTTTCAACAGGCGGTCATATTGCGCGTGAGTGCCGATCCAGAACCACACAACGGTATCCTCCACAACTGTTCCTAAAGCACGGTAGTCAGCGGTGATTCGGGCTGACCAATAGAAAGTGCCAACCTTCTTGAAGTGGACAGATGGATGTTGATGATCTTCAACCCAAAGCCGGTATTGCTTCACAGCAATTTTGCGGATTCTTGGCGGGAGATTTCGGTATAGATACCAGAAATCTTTGGTGGCGTGGCTCTTCATTTGCCCGGAAACGCGGATGTCTTTCCTGCAAGAAATTCTTTCCGGGCATGCAGAGCCAGATGATCCAGCCGACCGGCCTTTAGGTCGTCCTCAATCTGTCGGTCCCATTCGTCTCCGGAACGAGTGCGAACCCAATCGGTCAGAGCGAAGAACTCTTCCCGAGGCAATTTTTCTATTGCCGTTTCAATTTCTTTCAGTGTAGTCATGCGGGGACTATATCCCAAAAATCCGCTGTTGTCCACCTTGTGCATCAATGATTTCCCGAACGTGTGCCTCAGGGGCTGGTAAATGAGCGGCAGCGAATACCAGTCCCTTGCAGGCAATGGTTGTCTGAAAATCTTGTTTAACCACCCGCTACGCTGGAGACACGGAGGCTGGGAGAAGACGAAGACAGAGGTTGCCGGATTTTCTTTTCGCCTAAGAAGCCGAAAATAAACTCCGTCAATATTTTTCCTTTTGGAGGTCACAAAGACTGACGATCCGCTCTCTGGCTTTGCTCCATTTAAAGCTATCTGGCAGATTTTTTTGCGGGCCCCGCAACAAAATATGCAGATCTCTGTGCTCTCTTAACTCTGTGTCCTCCGTGACTCCGTGGTTCAATCATCTTATTCTCGTCTTCACGAGACAACGTGTGCCTCAGGGGCTGGTAAATGAGCGGCAGCGAATACCAGTCCCAAGCAGCCACTGGTTAAAATAAAACTC
>JAVVEH010000065.1:0-17569 GCA_032251435.1 Lentisphaeria bacterium
GAGGGGGGAAGGGGCGAGGGGGGAGTCAGGGCGAGGGGAGAAGGGAAAGAAGGGTCGGGTATGGACACGACGCATGTGCACGCCTCGCCCCTCGCCCCTTCCCCTTCGCCCTCTTGCCCTTCCCTCGACCCTTCCCCTTCTTCCTTTCCCCTCTGTTCCGACGAGACGTGGCGCTGTTGCCGGACAGACGCCTACAGCGTGGGACATGTGATTGGCTACCAGACGGCGTTTTCGGAAGACATTGATCTGCGGAAGTTGCCGGTTGGGTGGGCGGAGGCCGGTTACGATGACAGCGGATGGCAACGTCCGTTGGTGGGCAGCATCCCGGAAAATTACAGCCTGTCGCCCCAGCCCACGCCGTCGGTTGCTGTCTTCAAGCGGCAGCCGGAGCGGGTAGTGAAAAAGGGGGAAGGGCATTATTTCATCGATTTCGGCACGGAACTGTCGGGCGAAACCGTGTTTCTCGTGAGCGGGGCGCCTGGCCAGGAGGTGGAGATCCGCCATGGCGAGGAGTTGCTGGCGCCCGGAACGGTCCGCTACGACATGCGCTGCAACTGCCTTTATCAGGAATTCTGCACCCTCTCCGGCCGACCGGACGAGACACTCGAATTTTTCGACTACAAAGGGTTCCGCTATGTGGAGGTGCTCAACTGGCCGGAAGAGCTGAAGCCGGACCGGGTGTGGGCGCACGAGCGCCACTACCCCTTCCCGGAGGATGCGTCGAGCTTCGCCAGCTCAAACCTGTTGCTCAACGACATCTGGCGACTGTGCCGCAACGGTGTCCGGGTCGGCACCATCGACACCTACCTGGACTGCCCGACCCGCGAAAAAGGCGGTTTCCTCGGCGATGGGTTTGTCACCGGGATCAGCCATCTGATCCTGACGGGCGACGCACGGATCATGCGCAAGTTCCTGAAAGATGTCGCCAACACCTCAGGCTACTGCCCCGGGCTGTCCAGCACCGCCCCCAACTACATCAATGGCGAACTGGCGGAATATTCCCTGCTCTGGCCGGTGCTGCTCGAGTATTACTACCAGTGGACGGCCGACGCGACCTTCGTGCGCGAGATGATACCCGTTCTTGAGCGGCAGCTCGCCTACTTCGCCGCCTACGAGAACGAGAGCGGCCTGCTCCAGGATCTCTATTCCCATGCCACAGGGCGCTACTCGGTCTTGGTTGACTGGCCCAAGAACCTGCGCGACGGCTACGATGATCCCTACCTGATGGGCGACCGCAAGATTGAGGATGACCCTCAAGGCGTGGTCAACACCATGGTCCAGGGCTTTTATCATGGCGCCTTGCTGGCCTCCGGGCGCCTGGCGAAGATTGCGGACTCCGCAGATATCCAGGCATTCGTGTCCGGCCGGGCGGAACGGGTCCGGGAATCGGTGCTGGCCCGGCTTCGCGATCCCGCCACGGGACGTTTCGTGGACCGCAACGGATCGACCCACAGCGCCCTGCACGCCAATGTAACCCCCCTGCTGTCCGGCATGTTGTCGGCCGAGGACGCGGCGCCCATTGTGGAGTGCATTCGGCAGAAGCGCCTGAGTTGCGGGGTCTATTTCTCCTTCTTCGTGCTCAAGGCGCTGTACGACATGGGCGAATCCGAGCTGGCCTATGATATCATGACGGGTACCGATCTGCATTCCTGGCATTCCATGCTACAGGCGGGGGCAACCACCTGCATGGAGGCCTGGGCGCCGGATCTGAAGTGGAACACAAGTTGGTGCCATCCCTGGAGCAGCGCGCCCATCGCCATGATCGCGCACGAAGTGATGGGGGTGAGCCCCGAGCTGCCGGGCTGGAAAACGATCCGCTTCGCCCCCCGTCCCCCGACCGGTCTGGGATCCGCCGCCATCCGTTTGCGGATTCCGCAGGGGGAGGTCGAAGCAAGTTTCCAGCAGGACGATGGCATGATCGAGTATCGGCTGACCGTTCCGCCGGGATGCACCGTACGTTGCCTGTTGCCCGCGGGAACGCGGCGGGTTGACGTTGACGGCGTGAAAACGGACTGTCTCGAACACCCGGAGGCGCGCGGAATGATCCGGATGGCTCTGCCCCGGGGGCTAGCCGGTGGGGAACACCGTATTGCAGTTCCCAAGAACGATCAACCAAAGGTGCAGGCTCATGGACGTTAAGACAAGGAGAGGCAGTTGTGCCGAAGCTCAAGGAAGGGCACCGTTACCGCCTCGTCGTCGGCGGGGGCAACCACGGCTTCGCCGGCGAAGGCTTTGTGGTCTACCTCAACGGCAAGAAATTTGCCGAAGAAGACAGTGCCAAGTTCAAGCAGGGCGGCACCAGTGGCATGTATTTCTTCAACGACTTCCTGCCCGAGCTTGAATCCGGCAAGATCACCGTGGCGGTGCATTCCTTCCTGCGTCGCTCAGGATACCAGGGCAAGGCCGCCCCGCCGAAGGGCCACCTCAGCGTCTGGCTGGAAGAGGCCAAGTTGCCGCCGCTGCTCGTTGAAGAGGTTCGGAACAGGCAGAAAAATTGAAAGACAACGCAAGGAAATCATTAATGTGCGCTATTGCGGTGGCCTGTTGCGGTGGGGGTTATGTCGCGAATGCCGACTGGGCTGACGGTGTGGCGATCACGGGTGAATCGGCCTTCTTTGCGGAGCTTGACCTGTCCCGCCCGGCGCTGGAGCCGGTGCGGCTGGCGGTTGAGAAAGAAGACTGGCCGGCTGCCAAGGAGGCCTGGGGACAATACCTGGAAACGCATGTCCTGCCGCGCTGGATCTGGTCGCACCATGACCGCGACGCGATTGCCGCCTACCTGAAGGCGCGTGGCCAGGAGGAGGCCATCGTGGCCGCCGCCGAACGGGTTCTGCGCCGGGGTGAAGGCGAAGATGAATCCTCGTGGCTGAAAGGTTGTTTTTGATCGGTTTCGTAACGGGCGGGGTTTCTGTTTCGGGCATTTGAGCAATTACGAATCATCTTTAATGATAGACTTGGTCATTTTAGTATAGAATTAGGCGGGATCTGTGCCTGCTTGATTGGTTACCTTTATCCCCATTCCGGTTATTATAAATAAGACTGCATCATTATATAGCGACGGTCGGGTCAGTTGCACGACCCATACAAATGAGAACCTATGAAGGCGGTTGTATCCCCTCCTCCCGCGAAAGCACACGAGACCATGGGTCAGACATAGTCGTTCCAGCGAAGGAGTGCGGGCCAGCGTAAATCTCTTCAAGGAGGGCGGGCGGTGGACCAAAGTCGTCATCATGCGGGAGTGGGCACAACTCGGCAGGTCAATCGCCAACATCAAGGAAGGGGCGGAGATACCGGCCCTCCTGCGCAGCTACAAGGACAAGAATTTCCAGGACGAGGCAAAGAAGGCATTGGCTGCCATCGCCGACGAAAGCAAGCCGGAGGTCGCGTTCAGACGATTGAAGTAGTGTGGCGCCGCTCCGCCGCGGCATGAAGCGCTGTAGGACACCCAATGCAAGGACTCAGGATCGAACATGAACATGAATAGACGACATTTCTTGACTGGCAGTGCTTCATTGGCGGCGGCGATGGCCGCTTCCTGCATGGTGCCGCAGGCCGCCCGCGCGGATGACAGACCCAATGTGCTCTTTATTCTCTCCGATGATCAGCAGCACGACACGATTCATGCGTTGGGCAACAACGCCATCCAGACGCCGAACATCGACTCCCTGGCCAGGAACGGGGTGGCTTTTCGCAATACGTACATCATGGGGGCGTCGTCTCCGGGTGTGTGCTCGCCGTCCCGTGCCTGCCTGCTCACCGGGCGGACGCTCTGGAACATCGAGAACCAGGACATCTGGGGATATGAGATGTCGGAGCAATTCAAGACGCTGCCGGAGGTCTTCCGTGAGAACGGATACGTGACCTTCGCCACCGGCAAGAACCATCCCGGCATCAGCGGCCAGTTCCACAGAGCCTACAGCGAAGGTGACAAGCTGCTTTTCAGTGGCACAAGCGCCTCCAAGTTCCGGCAGTTTCTCTATCCGTTCTCCCCGGAAGGGATCTATGACAAGAAGAGCCGGATCCAGTACAAGGGCACCCACTCGACGAAGGTCTATGCCGATGCATGCATCAGTTTTCTGAAGAGACATGAATCCAGTACCCAGCCCTTCTATGCATACGTGGCCTTTCAAGCCCCCCACGATCCGCGGGAGTCTCCGGCGGAGTTCCGGGAACGCTACAAAAACGAGGACATGCGACTGCCTGCGGCCTTTATGCCGCAGCATCCCTTCCCCAGTGGAACCGACCGCGACTGGGACGAAAAACGCGTGAAGTGGCCAAGAACGGAGAGCGACATCAGGAAGCACATCGCCGACTACTATGCGCTCATCACCACCATGGATGAGCAGATCGGCCGGATTCTGGAGACATTGAAGGAAACGGGCAAGTACGAGAACACCATCATTGTCTTTGCCTCCGACAACGGGCTGGCGCTGGGGCGCCACGGATTGGTCGGAAAGCAGAACATCTACGAGCACTCCGTGCGGGTGCCACTCATCATCTCCGGTCCCGGAATCGCCAGGGGAGAGACCCGCGATCAGCTCTGCTACCTCTTCGACATCAACCCGACGCTCTGCGAACTGGCCAGCCTCCCTGTCCCCGGCACCGTGCAGTCCAAGAGTCTCAAGCCGGTTCTCAGCGATGCGAAGGCGCCCCACCGCGACCACCTATACTTCGCCTATATGAACTGGCAACGCGCCGTTCGCGACGAGCGCTACAAACTGATTGAGTACTGCGTTGAGGATGAGCGGCAGACGCAGTTCTTCGATCTCGCTGATGACCCGCACGAACTGCGCAATCTGGCTCAGGATCCGAACCACGCGCCTGCCCTTCAGGCGTTGAGGGCGCTGCTGAAGCAGGAGCGGGTTCGGCTCAACGACGGAAACACGCCGTACGCATTCGCGGACGAACAGGGAAAGTATTTCTGGGCACGATTCAATGACTGAAAATATTTCGGATCGGCACGCCGCAAACACGCTGGAAAAGGCAGAGGACGCGCGCATGAAGCAGAGTAAACCAAACCTTGTATTTGTTCTAACCGACCAGTGGCGCGCCCAGGCCTTTGGCTATGCCGGGGATCCGAACGTCCGCACGCCGAACATTGATGCCCTTGCCGCCTGCAGTATCAACTTCAAGAATGCCGTATCCGTCTGCCCAGTCTGCACGCCGCAGCGAGCGTCGTTAATGACGGGGCGCTTCCCCACAAGCACTGGTATGTTCCTCAATGATCTTTATCTACCGGCTGAGGAGTTGTGCATGGCGGAAATTCTCCGCGAGGCAGGATACGAGACCGGCTATATCGGCAAGTGGCACCTGGATGGCCACGGACGCGATTCCTACATCCCGCGTGAACGTCGGCAAGGGTTCGACTACTGGAAGGTGCTGGAATGTACACACGACTACAAGTGCTCCCACTACTATGCAGGCGATGACCCGACCAAACGCACATGGGACGGGTATGATGCCTACGCGCAGACCGAGGATGCCAAGTCGTACATCCGCGACCATGCCAATGGCAAGAAGCCGTTCTTCCTATTTGTGGGGTATGGTGGCCCGCACTTCCCACACAACAACGCACCCGAGGAACTCGCGGCGCTCTACCACCCCGAGTCGCTTGAACTGCGACCAAATGTGACACCGGAGCAGGAAGAAACGACGCGGAACGAACTCCGGGGATACTATGCCCACTGCACCGCCATCGATTCGTGCGTCGGGGATCTCTACGAAGCGATTGAGGAGGCTGGTATCGCGGGGAATACCATCTTCGTCTTCACGTCCGATCACGGCGACATGCACGGGTCGCAAGGCAAGCGTTCATGCCGGAAACAGGTCCCTTGGGACGAATCCTTAACGTGAGCGACCCCTTCCAGATGAACAACCTTGCCGACAATCCGGCGCGCAGCGAGTTGCGCGAGCGGCTCGAGGCGAAGCTGCAGTCTCAGCTTGAGGCCCGCGGCGACCGCGTGATGTCGAAAGAGAAGGCGGTCGAACAATGGGGCTACACGGTGAACGCGACGGGAGAGATCCCGTATCGTGGCGAATTCCAGGTGCAGAGCCCCGGCGTGGACAAGGGTGTGATAAGGTGGCGTAGATGATCAGAAAAATTGCTCAACGCATCCGGTTATGGAGGTTTGTTTCCATGCTCGTCCTGTCCTCAAATTGCGTCTCATGGGCCGGGGTGGAGCGCCCGATGATCTGGGTGAAACCTTCCGAACGGGACACCATTCTGCGGAAAATAGATAATCATGCCTGGGCGAAAGAGCTGTTTGTCGAGCTGAAGGCCCGCGCCGATGCGGCCGTGCCCGACAGCCTGAACGCGCGCCGGGAGAAACTGCTCGCTCTGCCGCTGGTTTGGCCCAAGGACGGATCCGCGCCAACGCTTCCCTTCTTCCGAAAGGCCGGCGGCATCCAGAAATCGGATAAAGACCTGAGCTGGGGATACCCAAGAGCGCAGGTGACCGCGATAATGAAAGCGCAGCAGGATGCCATCGATTGCGGGGTTCTCCATTATCTGACCGGCGAAGAGAAGTATGCGGTCGCCGCCGCCGATATCCTCGCCACATTCGTGAATGCCCTGACCAGAACACCACTGCGAACGCCACTCGATAGAGGTGGCGGAAACGATGGCTGGCTGTGTGATGATCATTTGCTGGAGGCCAGGATACTGGGGGCGCAACTGCCGATCATCTATGACTTTGTCCATCCGTATCTGATCAACGGGGGCAAGGTCTACGATCTGGCTTCCGGTGAGCTGCGTGACTTTAACTTCGCTGCCGGGCAGAAGGTCTTCAGAACCTACGTGGATCTGGCCCTGAACAGAGGCGGGGTTGGCAGCAATTGGCCGGTGTTGGAGTCATCCAGTCTGGTTCAGAACATGATGGCGCTCGATGATGCTGACGAACGGGCCCGCCTGCTGCCCTATTTCGTGGATACCGATACGCGACATCAGGCATCGCTCGCGAGGATCTACCGGAGTTTCAAACAGCCGGGCGATATCTGGCCTGAATCGCTTGGCTATTCCAAGCATGTCACCACGCTAACGATCTTTCACATGACCCTGGTTGACCGCATCTATCCAGACTTGAAACTGGGCCGTCGATTCCCGAATATTCCTCATTCGATCACGGCCATGTACAATCTGAGATACCCGAACGGGGATGTCCCTCCCTTCGGCGATGCTGGAAGACATTATGGAACGGACTATCTCGCTTATGAGATGGCGTTGCAGTTGGCCGTCTTGAATCAGAATACAGACCAGATCAAGCATTTTTCAGGCTTTCTGTCTTCCAGCACTGCCAACGGCACGTACGTCCGGGGTAAATTGGGGGCACGCGGTTACGGCCCGGCTGCATACCAAACCCCGCTAAAGTTGTTGTGGGCCATAGAGGATCTTGCCGGCAAGTACGAGGTAGATGCCGACCCCCCGCGTCCGCGGAGCAACCATCTGCCACATGCTGGAGCGACGATTCAACGCAACATCAGCAAGACGAATCCCGTGAAGAACAGTCTGATGGCCGTCGTTGCCGGAGGCAGCTTCATTCACAGCCATGCGTCCGGAATGGATCTGGAACTGTACGGCCAAGGCTACGTGCTGGGAACCGATGGCGGGAAAGGCACATACGGAACCCCGCTGCATGAAAACTATTACCGCCTGTTTGCCGCCCACAATACGGTCATCAGCAATGGTGCGAGCGCGGCGAACGGCGGTTGGCAGAACTTGGGGATGGACCGGGTGCAGCCAGTTGTTCTGGAACCCCGGGCAGGCGAGCCGGGAGTGTCGCCAAACCACTCCTTTGCGACGACGCGCTTTACGGATAAGCACAACCTGGTGGCTCCGGCAGAGCACCAGCGCACCGTTGCATTGATTCGGCTGAGTGACGAACACGGCTACTATCTGGACGTATTTCGCGCAAAGTCAGACACGCCAAAGCAATATCATGATTATCTCTATCACAATGTGGGCGACCGTCTCGAAATCACAGCAAACGGCGAAGCCGTTGCCATGAAAGACACGCCCGATCGCTATCAGGCAGCGAAAAAAGGCGAACGGCGCCGAGGATACCAACATCCCGGCTGGCATTACTTTGAAGACATCATGACCAGCGAGCCGTCAGCGGGCGGGTTCAAGGCAGCTTTTACCGCTGAGAATCTGGGAGACAGGCCGGTTGTGATGCAGGCATGGGTTCCCGCGGGCCTCCACGCGGAAATGACTCAGGTTACGGCGCCGTCATCCAGTGTTGTGCCGGATCCTTATCGGCAGAAACCCCTGCCAACCTTCCTGCTGCGCCATCATGGCGAAGTCTGGTCGAACCCTTTCGTGGTGGCCTATGAATCCCATACCGGAGAACCATCCGTGAAATCTGTCGAAAGATTGATGGCTGGTGGCGTCTTCAAGGGTGTCAAGGTCATGGCGGAAGTGAATGGCAACGCCGTCATTCAGTATGTGCTGATTCAGGAAAACCTGGACGACATTTATTCCGACGCGGCGCTTGGCATCCACTTCAAAGGCCAATTCGCCATCCTGACCGTAACCCAGAAGCAGGGCGTTCAGAGTATGTACATAGGAAGCGGCCATGAGCTTGCCTATAAGGAACACAGGCTGGCGGCGGACGGGAAGTCTAACGCCGCTTATGCAGCCCTTGCCGCCATACATTCCCGGTGACCGTTTGCTTGAAATCTGAGAGGTAATGTAAATACATGTTTATGTTTTCTGGTTTTTATAGGAGCTTTCGATGAAGAAAACAAAGGGAAAAGACAATACAAGCCGCCAATGATACGAAGAGACCATGATAAAGAACCCAATACTCACCGGCTTCAACATGGAATAGACGCACAAGGAACACGCATGCAGCCCAACGTACTCTTTATCCTGTCTGATCAGCACAATGCCAAGTGCCTCGGGCACAAAGGGCATCCTGACAATCTGCGGGCAATCGACTACAAAAACTATCTGTAGAGGAACCACAAACATGCCATTGAAAAAAACACGCGTCAAACGCTCGGAAGCGTTCCTCGGGATCCATGAAATCATTGCTGTTGGATTGTGACGGCGTGGGCAACCCACAGGAGAAGAACAATGAGCACAAGAGTGATGAGCACCATAGCGACAAGCCTGTTTTGCCTGGGTTCCATCGCTATGGGCGGCGACACCGTCAACCTGGACTCCGTCGTCGTATCCGGTGAACTCAAGCAGTGGCATAAGGTGACAATCACCTTCGACGGGCCAAGCACCTCCGAAACCGCCACGCTGAACCCGTTCCGGGACTACCGGCTCAATGTTCTGTTTTCCCATGCTTCGTCAGGAAAGAGCTATACGGTTCCCGGCTACTATGCGGCCGACGGGAACGCTGCAGATACCGGGGCCGACAGCGGCAGCAAGTGGCGTGCGCACTTCGCGCCCGACGAGCGGGGTGAATGGATGTACACGGCATCGTTCAGAACCGGTGTCGATGTCGCCATCAGTGATGACGAAAAGGGCGGGGATAGCGCCGGTTTCTTCGATGGCGCGACGGGGGCTTTCACGGTGGGCCCGACGGACAAGACCGGATGCGATTTCCGGGCTAGGGGGATGCTTCAGGTTGTCAGCCAGCACCACCTGCGGTTCGCCGGAACGGGCGAGTACTTCCTCAAGTGCGGCGCGGATGCCCCCGAAAACCTGTTCGCCTACGAGGACTTCGACGGTACGCCCAATGTGGGGCGTCGCCGCAAGAGCTGGAGTCCACATGCCGGCGACTATGATGCCTCAGAGGCGGCGGCGTACACATGGGCCGATGGCAAGGGCACCGAACTGCTCGGGGCCATCAGGTACCTGGCAGGCAAAGGAATGAACGCGTTCTCGTTCCTCACCTTCAACATCGACGGTGACGACGACAACGTATTTCCGCACCGCCTCGCCGCCACGGCCGCCGCCTATGAGGCAATTGCCGACAATCAGCGCTGGGCGAATGGCGGCGTGCATCGAGACCGCTTCGATGTCTCCAAGCTGGACCAGTGGGAACGCGTCTTCTGCTACGCGGACCAACTGGGCATGTACCTGCACGTCAAGACCCAGGAGACGGAGAACGAGCTGCGCATGGACGGCGGCGACCTCGGTCCCGAGCGCATGCTGTACTACCGTGAACTCATTGCGCGCTTCAGCCACCACCTGGCTCTGAACTGGAATCTCGGCGAGGAGATCAACAATGCCAGCACATTGCAGAAAGTGGCGTGGGCCGTTTACTTCCGGAACCACGATCCCTACCGGCACCACATTGTGATCCATAACGGCAGCAATCACTACGACTTGCTGGGCAGCGCATCGGCACTCACCGGCTTCTCGCTCCAGACCCATAAGAGCGATTTCAGCCATGTGCACAGCCTTACGCTGAACTACATCAACCGGTCCGTGAAAGCCGGAAAACCGTGGGTGGTCGCCTGCGACGAGCCAGGAGACGCATCGCATGCGCTACGCCCGGACGACGATGCCGGGAACAGCCATGTTGACGGTCGCAAGAATGCTCTCTGGGGGCATCTCATGGCCGGAGGCGCTGGGCTGGAGTGGTACTTCGGATATCGGCATGCGAATTCAGACCTGACCTGCCAAGACTGGCGCAGCCGCGATGCCTTCTGGGATGTGTGCGCCCATGCCCTCGACTTCTTCATGCGGCACGTCCCGTTCTGGCGCATGCGGAATCACAACGAGCTGATCGGGAATGCCGCCAACGACATTACGCAGGGCTTCTGCCTCGCGAGCACCGATAGGGTCTACGTCATCTACCTGCCGACCGGAGGAACGAAATCGCTTGATCTTTCAAGTGCCGGGGGGACGTTCTCCGTGCATTGGTTCGATCCGCGCAACGGCGGGGATCTCCAGACCGGAACAACGGAGATTGTCAGCGCCGGCGCCGGCGTCACCATCGGGCTGCCCCCGCATGATACAGGCGAGGACTGGGTTGCTCTGGTGCGCCGAATGGCGGCGCAGTAGATTCTTCATTGTCAGCGACCGGCACCATCCACATAAGGCTGGAAGGGAGTGATCATGCTCAAACATAGACACCAACAAAACGACTTCGAATTAAAGGAGCAGACTTTGAACAGATCAATCGTTCTCAGTGATGATGCCAGAACCGTCCGCGTGCCGCTGGGAGATGCCACGCTACAGATCTCCCAAACCCGATCTGGCGCCTGGCGCCTGTTGCAGGTCGTCGACGGCACGTGTGATCTCATGGGGGCAGCGCAACTCCTGGCTGCGGAACTCGACGGCGAGACCCGTGAGGAAATCACGTCGCTGGAGCTATCGGGCACGACTCTCCGGGGGGCGGGGCCGACCAGTCTGCGGTTGGGCGAGTCCATCTGTTTGCTTGATGCTCAGGGGCGGGAATTGACGCGGATCACGGACATCACGCAGGGCGGATCGGTAACGGGGACACTTACCGATGACGAGCGGCTTTACGGAACCGGGGAGCGCTTCAATCGCCTGAACCAACGCGGCAAGAAAGTCAGTATCTGGGCCGTGGACAGGTGGAACGAGACCGAGGGGAACAGCTATGTACCCATCCCCCTCATGATCAGCTCGGGCGGGTATGGTGTCTACCTGAACCGGTTTGAATACTCGGCGTTCGACCTCGGGCATGCAGATGAAAACCAGTGGCGGATCTCGCTTCGGGACGCGCCGTTGGATCTGTACCTGTTCGCCGGAACACCGGCGGACATTCTGGATCAATACACCGCCTTGACCGGGCGCTCGCCCATGCCCGCCGACTGGGCGTTCGGGATCCATGTCTGCCGGCATGTCAGGAAGAAGGAGTTCGCCACCTCCGAGGGCATCCGCGCGATGGCGCGGGCTATGGCGGCAAGCGATCTGCCCTGGCATAGCGCCATTATTGAGGGCTGGGATGTCTACGATCCGGCTACCTACTCTGACCTGAAGGTCATCAGCGATGAGCTGCATAGTGTGGGGAAGAAGGTGATGGCCTACTATGCCACGGGTCGGATCTGGCAGTTCCTCTCTCAACACCCGTTTGACTTCTACTTTGACGCCCTGAAAGCCGATGCCTCCTACTTCGTGGCCGACACGTCCGGTAACATCGCCCACCAGGAAACTGCAGGCGACAACCCGATGGACGCGCCGGGAGAACATATCGGCAGCTTCGTCGACATCACCAACCCCGATGCCTGGAAGTGGTGGATCCAGACCGTCTCCGATCCACTCCACAAGACCATCGGTATCGACGGCGCCAAAATCGATTTCTGCGAACAGTTTCCTGAAATCGATGACCTGCGGTTTCACAATCGATGCAGTCCCAAGGGCATGCACCACCAGTACCCCGTGCTTTTCAACGCCCGGATGTACACCTATTATCAGAAGGTGCGTCCGGAAGGGGGGCTCTGTTTCTCCCGGGGTGGGGGCATTGGCGCGCAGCGCTATCCCATGATGTGGACGGGTGATCAGCGGCGTGAATGGAAGTCGCTGCAAGCGATTCTGCGCGGTATGCTCAGCGCCGGTCTCAGCGGCATTCCCTTCATGGCACACGACCTGGCGGGGTACGCCCGGTCGGAGGATGAAACGCGCAATGTCGAGAAGGACGTGTTTATCCGGGGCGCCCAGATGGCGTGTTTCGGGCCGTGCATGCAGACCCACGGCATGGTGACACATCCCCATGACTTCGATCCGGAAACGATAGCCATCTATCGCCTGTACTCGAACATGCACTGCGCTCTCATGCCCTACCTGGTGGAACAGGCCCGGGTGGCGACGCGAACCGGCCTGCCCCTGATACGGCACATGATTCTCGCGTTCCCCGACGACGAACGTGGATATGACCTCGAAGACCAGTACATGCTGGGGGATAGTTTTCTGGTGGCCCCGGTGATGACTCCCGAAGATGCCAGATCGCTGTATCTGCCCGAAGGACGCTGGGAACCGCTTTGGGGCGGCACTCCGATCGATGGGCCGGCAGATCTCAAGGAGGTGCCGGTGCCACGTTCCGGCATGCTGGTCTACGCGCGTCGCGCTGACAGCACGGCAGCCGGCACGGTCTGGGCAGAGATCAAGAGCTTGTGCGACCATTTCACCAATCCGGTAGAGGGCTGAATGATGGGCAACGGACTCAACGCCTGGCGGGCTGACGGCAGTCGATTTAGTCCGGAGTATCAATTGAAACCGCTGGGATTGATGACCGCGCCCATTGTCTTGCGCGGATGATTTATGGACGAAACAGTAATAATATTAAAATGAGTTGATTGGAGAGATTGACTATGAATCGACAAAAAAGTAGCGACCAAAATTATCCAATATGAGGTGATGATGATGCGACGACATGCCTTCACAATGAAGCTCAAACCGGGATTTGAAGAAGAATACAAGAAACGCCATGACGAGATCTGGCCGGAACTGGCGGCGGTGCTGACAAAAGCCGGTATTGCCGATTATTCAATCTTCCTTGACGAGGAGACACTGACGCTGTTTGCGGTGCGGAAACTCACGGACGACAACTCCGCCGACGATCTGCCGCAAACGGAGATCGTCAAGAAATGGTGGGCCTACATGGCGGATATTATGGAAACCAGCCCAGATAATTCCCCGGTTTGCAGCCCTCTGCGGGAGGTCTTTCATCAGGACTGAACCGGTGCCCCTCTCGTCACGCCGCCACGGCGCCGGTAACCCGACCGGTGTCAGGGCGGTCACGGCGAACACCCTGGCGATTAGTCCATCCAATTGCACCGACATCATTGATGGCGGCACGACCAAATTGTATCCGTGAACCGCTTTGAATAGTCAGCGTTCGATCTGGGGCGTCCGGATGACGCTTCAAAGGGAATTTAATGTATTGTTTTTGGTTGTTTATGTGATTGTGGAACCCGCAAGCAGGGGTAGATTTTCTAGAACCAATAAGAAGACCAGGCGATCGACAAACCAGCGCGGACAAAATCCGGACATCGCGCTACACGACGCGGTTCATTCCCCTCCCTGCCCCAGACTTGGTTCAGACCGCACGCGTGACGGCAAAGGCAAACTGAAATGCGGAAACTGCTACGACTATTAAGAGGCTCCGCGATCGCATTGGCGCTTTTCGTGGGATTGGGCATGCTGTTAAGCCGTGTTTTTCAGCCTGGAAAGATGCGTGAAACCCCCATGCCGCCTCCGGCGGAGAAGATCGCCGAGGCGGAGGAACTTCGTGACATCGCGCTTGATGGCGAGCCGTTCCAGTTTGTCGCGGATGTGGACTATTCACTGGGTGAGCGCGCGGATTGGTATCCGAAGGGTGAGCCGCCCCTTTTGAAGGAACTGGTTGACGAAGGGCACCTGCCGCCCGTACATCAACGTATAGGCGAGAAAATCGACGGCAAGTGGGTCAGCGAACCCCTAGTCATACGGGGTGTCGAGGGCATCGGCAACTACGGCGGCACCTGGACGCGCGGCGGCAGCATCGCCTGGATCAAATACAGGGGGTCGGCGGCAACGCTTCTCCGCTATGACGTGTATGCCAAAGGCATTGTGCCCCATCTGGCCAGGAGCTACGACATGTCGGAGGATGGCCGTGAGTTCACGTTCCATCTGCGCCGCGGCGTGCGCTGGTCGGACGGGCATCCGTTTACCGCCGCCGACATCGTCTACTGGTGGGATTGGGAGGAAAACTGCAAGGACTTCCAAGGCAATCCAGGCCCGGATATGATGATCCGCAACCGGGCCCCCGAGGTCGTCAAGGTCAATGACTACGCGGTGACGTTTGTGTTTCCCGAGCCTTACGGCGCCTTCCCCCGCTTCGTGGCGGCAAAACTGGAGATCGCCAATTCCCCGGCACACTACCTTAAATATTTTCACCCGACGCACCCGGAACGGGACGAGAGCCGGTGCGCGGCATGGATGGCGGAGCTGAAGACCAGCAACCCGACCACCGCCTACAAGCAGGTCAAACTTCACACCAACCCGGAACACCCGCGCATGTGGCCCTGGCTGTACCGGAAATACTCTACGCTGAATCCCGAGTCGGCCGTCCGCAACCCCTATTACTGGGCCGTGGATACGGAGGGCAACCAACTGCCCTACATCGACCGCATTCTTGCCGACAACCTGCTGACCCGTGACAGCGTCGCCTTTGCCCAGTGCGGAGTCAGCATGCAGTGGGAATACAACTTGTTCAAGGACTACACGCTCTACATGCGGAACCGCGATCAGTACGATTTCCAGGTCTATCATTGGTGGAGCGGCGAGGTCCCGTTCGTGATCTATCCCAATATCACGATGCGCGAGGATGCCGCCCCGAACGGCAGGGCGTTGGCCGCGCTGCTGCGGGAACGGCGCTTTCGAATTGCCTTGTCGGTATCGATCGACCGGCAGCGGATCATCGACGCGGTGTATCGCGGCGTGGGCGAACCCATGGCCATGGTGCCCGAAGAGGGAAGCGAGTGGTATTTCGAGGATGTGGCCAAACTGCACCACCAGTACGAACCCGACCTGGCCAACCGCCTGCTCGATGAGTTGGGTTTGACTCCCCGTGACGGCGAGGGCTACCGCGCATTCCCTGACGGGCAGCGCCTGGTGCTCATCCAGAGCCTGCCGCCTGCCGCTGACGCGGAAACGATGCAGTTCATCATCGAAGACTGGAAGACCATCGGGATCCGGGCCATTGTGCGCCCCGTCGGCCAATCCCTTTTCCAGGCGGAGAAGGGCGGGCGGCGGCAGCAGTTGAGCTGGTGGAGCGGCAACCCGCACTTTCCCCTCCGCAGCGGTGTGAACCCCAGCGTCTACACCGCGCCCGGCTATACGAAGTGGCTGAATGCTGGCGGACTCTACGCTGAGGAAGCCGCCGCTGGCGGCGAGAAAGGGGCAAGGGGAAGGGTCGAGGGCGAGGGACGAGGGGCGGGTGTGGCGAGTGCGGGGGACGGGGAAATAAATACCCGAATACCCATAGACCCAAACACCCAAGGAATGACGAAAAACTCAAGTGAAAACCGGGAAGACGTTGGTGTACCGGCTTTAGCCGGAAAGGTTCCCGGCTTGGCACCGCCGCCGGGACATCCCATGCGGGAAAATCTCAAGCTGCACGTCCAGGCGTTGGGCGAGACCAATCCCGAGAAACAGAGGGAACTGGTGCACAAAATGCTCTATAACGCGGCCGACCAGGTCTGGTCCATCAACATTACCAAAGGACTTCCACAACTGGTTCTCGTCAAGAATGGCTTCCGCAACGTGCCGAAGAAGGCTTTTCATGGCTTCCAGACCTATTCCCCCGGCGGTAACGCGGGGATTGAGACGTATTTTTGGGATGAACCGCTGAATCAGGATGATCCGTCAACCGTCGCGGCTATGAAAGAGTTGATACTGACGCCGGTGCCTCGTGTGGGATCGGTTCAGACAGCATCCGCCGGGGCAGCCGGCACTGCACCGGCCAGCTCCGTCACCGGAAAATGGATTGCTCCGTTGATCCGCTGGTTGCTGATCGGTGTAGCCGCCGCACTCGTAGCCATGCTGGCCGTCCGCCATCCCTTTGTCAGAAAGAGAATGCTGCTGATGGCGCCGATGCTCGTGGTGATCTCAGTCATGGTTTTCACCATCATCCAACTGCCTCCGGGGGACTACACCACCAGCCTGATCGCTCAGTTGGAGGAGCAGGGTGACCAAGTGAAGACGCAGGAGATTAAGGAGATACGCGAGACCTTCCACTTGGATGAGCCGGTTGTCATGCGGTACGTCTACTGGATGGGCTTGCGCTGGTTCGTGACATTTAAGGAGCGGGACAAGGGGTTGCTCCAGGGCCATCTGGGCTTGAGCATGAAGGACAACATGCCGGTGAATACGCTGGTCGGGGACCGCCTTCTACTCACCTTCTGCATTACCCTGGGGTCGGTGCTGCTGACCTGGCTCATCGCTTTCCCGGTCGGCGTTTACTCGGCCGTGAAACAATATTCAATCGGTGACTACTTCTTCACCAGCCTGGCCTTTCTCGGCATGTGCACGCCCACGTTCCTGCTGGCTCTGGTTCTGATGGTGGTTACCGGTGTCACCGGCCTGTTCTCTCCGGAATTTGCCGCCATGGAAGGGTGGAACTGGGCCAAGGTTCTGGATCTGCTGAAACATATCTGGCTGCCTGTGGCTATCGTCGGGGTGTCATCCACTGCCGGCATGATCCGCGTCATGCGCGCCAATCTCCTGGATGAACTGAAGAAGCCCTACGTGACGACGGCCCGGGCCAAAGGCATGCGGCCCGTCCGACTGCTCATCAAATACCCGGTCCGGATTGCCCTGAATCCATTCGTGTCGGGCATCGGCGGCCTGTTTCCGGCGCTGGTCAGCGGCAGTGCCATCATCGCCATGGTGCTGGCGCTGCCCACAGTCGGGCCGCTCCTTCTCACCGGCGTGATGGACCAGGATATGTACCTGGCCGGCTCCATGATCATGGTTCTGGGGCTGCTCAGCATGTTCGGCACCCTCGTCAGCGATCTATTGCTGGTCGCGCTGGATCCGAGGATCCGCTATGAGAAGTAGCAGGCGAGGCTAAAGGCGAAATGGGAAGGGAGAAGGGTCGAGGGGAGGCCGAAGGGTCGAGGGGAGGCCGAAGGGTCGAGGGGAGGCCGAAGGGTCGAGGGGAGG
>JAVVEH010000065.1:17669-18250 GCA_032251435.1 Lentisphaeria bacterium
CCGAAGGGTCGAGGGCAAGACGGACAGTTGGATGTTTAGAAAAAAAGAGGCAGATAAGATGTCGCAGGACAGTATTGAGACTTTTGGTGGATATCGCAAGGCTATGGAATTGTTTGACTTGGTTGTAAGGGATATGAATGGGTTGAAGCGGGAGCCACTTTGTTTCAAATTGGCACCTCAGCAGGTGGGTAGTGCGGATTCCATATGTGCCAACATCGAGGAGGGACATGGTCGGACAAGCCGGAAAGAATACGCCAGATTTCTTGACATAGCACGAGGATCAGCCCGAGAGACTCGAGGCCGTTACATTAGGATGAAGCAATGGCTTCCCGCAGAGATTGTTGAACACCGGGTTTCTCTGGCAAGTGAAATCATCGGCATTCTCACCAGCACAATCAACACCCTTAAGCGCACGCCGAGGTCATAGTGTCTGCACCTACAAGCCAACTGGATAAGAGTGCTGTCAAGGCAGGGCAGCCTTCCCTTTCTCCTTCCGCCTCCCCCGCAGGTGCTCCCCCGACCCTTTCCCCTGATCCTTCCGCCTCCCCCGCAGGTGCTCCCCCGACCCTTTCCCCTGATCC
>JAVVEH010000066.1:0-16772 GCA_032251435.1 Lentisphaeria bacterium
AGGACGAAACTTAAACATCTTTATCCGCATCTTTAAATTTTACATTGTACTAGTGGCGAAGAAAATAGGGGAACGAACTATGGTAAAGAGTTACAAAGATCTTCTGATTTGGCAGAAAGGAATGGATCTGGTTCAGCTGATTTACGAGCTGACCCATCAGTTTCCGAAACACGAGCAGTACGGCCTGAGCAATCAGCTCAGGCGTGCAGCCGTCTCAATACCGTCAAACATAGCGGAGGGGCAAGCCCGGCAGTCAACTCTGGAATTCAGGAATTTTCTGTCGATAGCCCGGGGATCACTGGCGGAGGTGGAAACGCAGCTGCTGATTGCCAGGCGCTTAGGTTATGTGCAACAGAACACACTGGACAGAGTTCTGGACATACAGGAGGAATTGAGTCGAATGATCCCAACCCTGATGAAAAAGCTGCCCGCGCCCAAATAAGGGATGTGGCATCTCTTCTGGAAATCGCCGGAATCAATGAAAAGAACCTGGCGGACGGTGTTTCCTGCGCCCTCATTCCCAGCCACTCACCACTGGCCCCTGGCCACTCCATTACCGTTGTCAAAACGGTTCAAGACGACACCATCAAAGATTACCGCTTCGCCCACGGCCGCTTCACCAAAGACGGTGTCACCTACGATTGCCCCTGCCCCGATCACCCCGCCCCCATCGAAGGCCCAGTCGAGCGCGACATTACCTACGTCGCCCCGTTTACGAAGTGCGACCGCGAAGACGACTACCGCGAGGTCTGGGCGGAGTTTAAAGAAAGGATGAATGAGGAATAGACCAATATGGAAGCAGGAAAGCGTAATTTAGGCAGCATGTTTCAGGAAACGCGTCGTTATCTCGTGCCATTGTTCCAGCGGCGCTATGTGTGGAAGCAGGAAGAGAATTGGGAACCGCTGTGGGAGGATGTGCGCATCCTTGCGGAGCGGCGATTGGCCCGAGAACGATATCAGCCTCACTTCATGGGGGCAATTGTGCTCGACCTGGATCAGCTCCCGACCGGGAATATCGAGACCCGCAAGGTGATTGACGGCCAGCAGCGACTCACCACTCTGCAGCTTATGCTTGCGGCCATCCGCGACATCTGCGAGGAGTTGGGAGAATCCCAGTACCACGAGCATTTCAGAACCCTAACCAAGAACAGCTACCCGAATCTGTCAGAGGACGACGAACAGGTCTTTAAAGTCTGGCCGACTAACGGAGATCAGGAGGCTTTTGTAAAAACCGTTGCTGCCGGATCACCGGACAAGGTGAAGATTGCTTTTGATGTGAACACCGGCAACCAATGGGTATGGCAGCAAATTCCTGATGCCTATCTCTACTTTCACAAAACAATTACAGAATGGATAGAGGAACACAAGCCTCAATATCCAACTCAGGCTTGCATCGACGCGCTGTATTTCAATATTACGAATTATCTTTACCTCGTCGTGATTGACCTTGATCGCAGCGACGACGCGCAGGTTATTTTTGAGACATTGAATGCCCGCGGGACTCCGTTGGCGCCATCCGATCTGGTTAAAAATTTCCTGTTACACGAAGGGTCAAACGGGCTTGGCGAAGAGGTGGTTCTGTACGAAAACTATTGGTCTCCTTTGGATGAAGACGGGGATTTCTGGCAAGCGGAAATCCGACAAGGGCGGTTGACTCGGCTTCGCCTGGACATCTTTCTGCAGTTCTACCTGACCCTGATGCGTGATCAGGACATTCGAGCCGACCGGCTTTTCCCAACGTTTAGAGACTGGGTGAGGATTGAGGATCCGCGGTCAGCGGAACAGCATTTGGATCAGCTGCTAAAATATGCGCGCATCTATCAGTCGTTCTGGGAATTCAACGAAGAGTCCAGAATCGGTGTTTTCTTTGACCGGCTACAGGCCTTGGATACAACGACCCTTTATCCCTGCTTGCTGGGGTTATTCCATGAGCTGGGAGATCTGGAATCCCGTGAAGAATTGGAAGCCTGCCTGGTTGTGATTGAATCCTTCCTGGTCCGACGCACGGTCTGCCGACTGACAACCAAAAACTATAACCGTCTATTCCTGGATCTGGTCAAATACATCAAGAAGACGGAACCAACCGCCGCTTCTATAGAGAACTTCTTCCTTTTGAGTGACAGTGACAGTTCACGCTGGCCGGATGACGAAGAGTTTGGTCACGCATGGCATTCCGAACCCATCTACAACAGTTTGGTGCGGGCACGGGTCAGAATGCTTCTGGAAGCTCTGGATAAGGCGCTGTTCACGGAGAAGACAGAGAAGGTATGGGTGCCAAAATATCTTCAGATTGAGCACCTGATGCCCCAAAGCTGGACGGGGCATTGGCCGCTACCGGAAAGTATCACCGACACAGAGGAGGCCACTGATGCCCGGGATCACCTTGTCCATACAATCGGGAACCTGACACTGCTGACGAAAAAACTTAACCCGTCTCTATCGAATGGTCCCTGGGAGAAGAAACGCCCGGAAATCCTCAAGCACAGTGCTATCAACCTGAACCGGGCATTCCAGGATGAGAATGCTAAAAACTGGGATGAAGAAAGAATCCGCGACCGGACCCAAACCCTTCTAAAGCTGGCATTGCGTATTTGGCCGCATCCGGGGGAAGTTTCCCAAGATTAGTATGACTGATTAGAACAAAGAATGTCCCAGAACACGATCCCAATTAATATTGCACAGTTGCAAGACTTCCTGGCTGGCTACACCAGCTTTGATCCTCCCCCAGCTCTCCCGCCGACCCTGATGGATATTGCGGGTTTTCCGCACTGGGAGAATGTCTACAGCAATATCTTGGCATTCTTCCTTGATGGGAGCAGGGAACATGGTTTCGGCAATCTGATGGTAAGGGCAATGCTAGAAGCCTACTTTCAAAAGGCGGGTAAGGCCGAAGAGTGATCCAAAGCCGAAATGTGTAATAAACTGTGCTATTAAGGCGATTATATGAGTTTTTTTCTCATATAATGATTTTTAATTTGGATTTTGTGGCTATAGTAGGACCTTTACTCATCGAATAATCTGTTGTCTTCGTGTAGTCAAAGGAAAACAGTCATGTTAATTAATTTCACTCTTGAGAACTTCAGGTCCATCAACGAGCGTATAACTCTGGATATGCAAGCGATGGGACAGGTCAGTGAGCTTAAGGTAAATGTCATTGATGCTCCTCGCCAAAAATTACTCAAATCAGCAGTGATATATGGAGCCAATGGCTCTGGAAAGTCCAACATAATCAAAGGGCTTAATTTTTTCACTCATTTTGTAAAGACATCGATTGATAGTCAGGAAGGCGATCCTATTCCCAATGTTATTCCATTTCTTCTGGGTCCTAAAGAATTGGGAAAGCGACCCTCTTCTTTCGAAATGGAATTTTTGATTGATGGTTCAAAATTCCGGTATGGTTTTGAAGCCACCAGTGAAAAAATTTATGGGGAATGGCTTTTTCGACTGCCCAAAGGAGGCCGTAAAGAGCGGAATCTGTTTTTGCGGGAAGAGCAGACCATTGAAGTCTCAAAGAAAAATTTTAGAGAAGGGTTGGATTTGGAAGGCAAAACCCGGAACAATTCTTTGTTTCTTTCGGTATGCGCCCAGTTTAATGGTGAGATCGCCAAGTCTCTGCTTCTGTTTTTTAACAGGCTAAATGGCATTTCCGGGGTAGAGGATCGTCGACTTAGAAACTTCACCACCCAATATATTAAAGATGCTGATAGCTACACGATGGTTTTAAAACTATTAGATCAGGCGGACATTGGGATTGAAGGTATTGTCGAGGAGAAACCGTTTGAAAAAGAACTTCCACCCGGTTTGCCTGAGGATATTCCGGAAGATTTCAAGGAAGATCTGAGGAAAACAAGCATTCTTTACACCGAAAGAAAAGCTTATGATTCCAAAGGTCGCGAATTCGGTGTCAGAAGAATGCCTTTTGATGAAGCAGAATCCGCTGGTACAAAGAAATACTTTCATCTGCTTGGCCCGATTCGTGACACCTTGCATAGAGGAGGGATTCTTGTGGTTGATGAACTGGACGCTCGCTTGCATCCCAAACTTACCTTGAACATCATCCGGATGTTTCATGATCCGGAAATCAACCGGCGAGGGGCTCAGTTGATTTTTGCTACACATGATACCAATCTTCTTGCTTCCGGTCTATTCAGACGGGACCAGATATTCTTCACCGAAAAGAACCGTTCCGCTGCGACAGATCTTTACAGTCTGGCTGAATTTAAACTTGAGAGTGGTGCATCTGTCAGGAAAGACGCCAACTTTGAAATCAACTATTTGAAAGGCCGTTACGGTGCCATCCCTTTCATGGGAAGTTTGGATTTGTTTAAAATTTTCCAGAGCATTGAGAGGGAAGACTAAAATGGCACAGGCTGGCAAGATTCCAGGTTCAAAACGGGCTTTGCGCGAACGAAAAAAACGTCTGGGGAGAGAGGGCCGGTTTGGCTCTATGACACCGCGGCGTAGATATCTGATTGCCTGCGAGGGGAAAGAAACAGAACCCAACTATTTCAACGAGCTGAAACAGATCTTGCCCCGCAATATCGCTGTGATTGCTGATGGTGACGGACGAAACACGCTCTCTCTTGTTAAATGGACTGAGGAGGAAGAAAGAAAATATGAGCAAAATGGAGAGCACATAGACGAAGTCTGGGTTGTGATGGACCGTGACAGTTTCCCACCTCATGATTTTGACAATGCCATTAACAAGGTCAAAGCCAAAGACAAAAAGAGCGTCAAAGAGGCATTAGCTGCTAAGAAGAGTAAAAAAGATGCCAAACGGTACCGTGCCGCATGGTCGAATGAGTGTTTTGAACTCTGGATATTACTTCACTTTCAGGATGTTACGCATCCTTTGGCACGGGATGAAATCTATCATAAACTGAGTGATATCTTTGAATGTAATTATGAAAAACAATTAAAAGCCGAAAACCTCTATTCTCTGCTGAGGAAACAAGACGGCGATGAAGCTGAAGCCATAACCCGCGCTGAAAAATTATGGGAGTCAAAAGAGCCGGTTCCTTCCCGGGCCAATCCTGCTACTGGTGTTTTTGAGCTTGTCAGAAGACTTAATGCGCACCGGAAGTCGACTTCATGATCCCATCCATCATATCACAACAGGTGCGGGGGGGCATTGAAGATTTCCTGCGGACCACGTTCCCGATCCACACGCCATTCTTTTCAGGTGTTCTGGAAGGCTTGCTCGCACCGGAAACCGGGCAGGTGTTTAAGGGGCCGTATGTGACGGTCAAACTGCCGTTTTCCCCCGGGGCCGGTGGCAAAGATGTCTTCCCTGATGTGCCCCTTCGCTTTCCCCCGTATCAACACCAGGAGAAGGCGTTTGCCCGCCTGGGAGCGAATCCTCCTCAGTCAACGATTATTGCCACTGGAACCGGGTCCGGTAAAACTGAGTGTTTTATGTATCCGTTGCTGGCGGATTGCTACGCCCGACGCGGAATTGCCGGCATTAAGGCGATCATTATCTATCCAATGAACGCGCTGGCGACCGACCAGGCGAAACGATTCGCTCAAGAAATTCACAGTAACCCGAAACTGAAAAAGACTGTCCGGGTTGGCCTGTATGTCGGTGACAAGGGAGGCGGTAAAGGAACCGCCATGATGAGCGAGGATCATGTGATTACCGACAGGGAAACGTTGCGCGCGGCCCCCCCGGACATTTTGTTGACCAACTACAAGATGCTTGACTACCTCCTGATCCGCCCGCGGGATGCGGAGTTATGGAAAGACAATGAACCGGATACGCTGCGCTACATGGTGGTGGACGAATTGCACACCTTTGATGGAGCACAGGGCACCGATCTGGCGTGTCTGATCCGGCGGTTGAAAAACCGTCTGCATGTTCCGCAAAGAAATCTATGTTGTATCGGGACCTCCGCCACGCTGGGTGACACGACCGAAACCAGTCGCCTTAGGGAATATGCCGGTGAAGTGTTTGGCGAAACGTTCGATGATAAATCGGTCATCACCGAGGAGACATTGTCGGCTGAAGAGTTCTTTGCCAATTCCATGATTCACATGGCGACCCGGTTTCCGAGGCCGGATCAGGCGGACAGTATGATGCCTGACAATTATGCCGATATAAATGCCTATTTGCAGGGGCAGATACCCTTGTGGTTCGATAAGGACGGTGAAAATTTCGGCATGCCGGACTGGCGCCTGCAGCTAGGAGATAGGCTTCTGGGACATGGATTCTTCCGCAATTTACTATCGATTTTAAGCCGCAAACCCTATACAGTAGCCGACCTTCTGCAGGAGCTGGAGCGCTATATTCCTGAAGGTGCGAGGGGGGACAAAGAATGCGGTCTGAACCGCATCGGCAGTCTGCTGGCTTTGACCGGGTTCGCGCTTCGGGAAGGAAATGACCCCATTAAACGGGGCAGCGAAGATTGGGAAGCCCTGTCGGACGCTGAAAAGCTGAAGCGATGCCGTCCCCTGGTCGACATCCGGCTTCAATTGTGGCTGCGCGAACTGCGGCGCTTAGTCTGCAGCGTGAGGGAACAGCCGGTTTTGAGATTTGCCGACGACCTGAACATGGAAGAGGGTGTCGCCCATCTGCCGCTGGTCCATTGCCGCGAATGCGGGGAGACGGGCTGGCTGGGAGTTAAGCGCACGACTGACACCCGTTTTGGTCAGGATCTTCAAAAAGTATATGAAGGGTTCTTCAACTATTCACCGACCACCCACTTCCTTTTCCCGGGAGGCACGCCGGCTCTGGAAGAATCGCCGGCATTTGATCACTACTTTTGTGGGAACTGCCTGCATCTGACCAGCGGGACAGGTTTGGAAAAATGTCCATCCTGTGGAGATGAGGGGCAGCTGATAAAGGTCTATGCCAGCAATCCCCGGCGCCAGGTTCGCGGGGGCACACGACAGGTCAGTTCTCATAACTGTCCCTACTGCCTGGGACAGGAAAGTCTGACGGTGATGGGTTCACGGGCGGCCAGCCTGGTCAGCGTCGGCATCTCGCAGCTGTTCACATCTGTTTTCAATGCCGACCGCAAACTCCTGGCGTTTTCCGACTCGGTACAAGATGCCGCCCACCGGGCCGGTTTTTTTGGCGCCCGCACCTACCGGTTCACTTTTCGAACCGCCTTGCAGCAATTCGTGGCGACACGGAAGAAGGCGATTTCTCTGGCGGATCTTCCCGCTAAAATGGCTGACCATTACGCCGCGGCCCTCGGGGAGCCGGATTTCATCGCCACATTTCTCGCCCCGGATATGGCCTGGTTGCAGGATTATGAGCAACTCAAGATCACCGGCAAGTTACGGTCGGGCTCCGATCTTCCCGACTTGATTCGGGAACGGATCGGCTGGGAAGTCTTCAGTGAGTATGCTTTCCGCAGCCGGATCGGGCGGACATTGGAAAAAAGCAGCCTGTCTGTTGCCGGAGTTGACATAGGGGGACTTCGGAGAGCATGCGGCCAAGTGGCCGATACCATCCGTAACGGAATCGGGGGGATGGAAAGCGTGACGGAGGAACAGCTGCTCGGATTCTGCATCGGGTTTCTTAACCTCATGAAGAGCAAAGGCGCCGTATGGCATCCCGCATTGAACGCATACGTTGATGATCTGGGTGGATACTACCATCTCAACAAGGGCCGTAATGAACTGTTCATGCCCCGTTTTGGTCTGCGGACGCGCACCCCTATATTTCTAACAACTCATTCCGGCACGCGCTTTGACCAGTTGCTGTCAGGTGGCAGGGCAAGCCACACCTGGTATGAGGACTGGGCAAAAAGGAACTTCGGCAAGGACTGCCCCCTTGTTGCGCAATTCGCGGGAGACCTCTACCATCCGCTCCTTGAAGCGCTGGTAAAGGAAGGGATTCTTGGCAGGCGGCTTGTCAAGGATAAGCCAGTGTGGGGTATCCAGCCACGGCACATAGTCGTTGGCGCCGATGTGAAGCCTTTACGCTGCGGAGTATGTGGTCATGGCGTCGCCGCGCCGGAATCGGAACTGCCGCACTGGTTGAAACTGCCATGTCTGCGGATCGGATGCAAAGGGGACTATAATGAAACGTCCCCTTCAACAGATTATTACGCCCGGCTTTATAGCAGTGGGCGCCCTGAAAGGCTCGTGGCGGAGGAGCATACGGCATTGCTGGACGGCGACGCGCGGACCAAAGTTGAGGAAAGTTTTAAACACCGACAGTACGGGTGGGAGCCAAATTTAATTTCCTGCACACCGACACTGGAGATGGGTATCGATATCGGCGATCTTTCCTCGGTCCTTTTGTGCAATGTCCCACCCAATCAGGCCAGCTACCTCCAGCGTATCGGTCGAAGTGGCAGACGGGACGGTCGGTCATTCAATCTGACCGTAGCCGGCGGGCAACCTCATGATCTCTTCTTCTATGCGGAACCGTTGCAGATGATTGCCGGGACGGTGGGCACCCCCGGATGTTTTTTATCCGCTTCGGCTGTATTGCAGCGTCAGTTTACGGCGTTCTGTTTCGACCGGTGGGTCGCCTCCGGCATCCCCAATAATGCGATTCCCGCGAAATTGAGTACGGTCATAGCCAATCTTGGCAAGAAAAATCCGGCACTTTTTCCATTCTCACTGCTGGGATACATTGATCTACACCGAATAGAGTTGCTAGACGACTTCATCGCGCTATTCGAAAACATGCCCGAGGACACGGCCGAAAAGCTTAGAAGTTTTGTTCTTGGTGAAGGCGGACACAGTTCGGGTGTGAGGATGCGGATCCTGGAAGAGCTTGAGGACATCGCCAAGGAATTGAAGGCGATTCGGGGGCGGGTTAAGATTCTGCGGGAGGCCATCAAAAAACTCGAGACCAGCGATGCCAGAGATGCTGATTACGAACAGCAACTCGAGGATCTGGAGATGGAACGTAATGCGATGGTGGGAATCGCCCGATCGATCACCGGTAAGCAGACCTATAACTATTTCACGGATATCGGGTTGCTTCCTAACTATGCTTTCCCGGAGGCCGGAGTCCAGTTACGCTCCGTTATCCTGCGTCGGCGGAAAGCTGGCGAAGGGCGAAAATTTGATGCGAAAGTCTACGAATATGAACGTCCGGCCAAAAGCGCCATTCATGAACTGGCGCCGAGTAACGCGTTTTACGGCGAAGGCCGCAAAGTGGTCGTCGACCAGGTGGATATGCGGCTATCCGAAGTGGAAGCCTGGCGGTGTTGTGATTCTTGTCCCCATATGGAACAGGTCAAAGCGGACGTCACGCCCAGTTCCCAATGTCCCAACTGCGGGAGTCCCGGCTGGGCCGATAACGGGCAGGTCCGGCAGATGCTTAGGATGCATCAGGTCGTGGCTACAACCAAGGACAATGAAAGTCGAATCAGGGATGAAAGTGATGACCGGGAACCACAATTTTTCAACAAACATATGGTTGTAAACGTACAACCGACGGATGTCACCTGCGCCTTTGCCGCCGACTCCAAGGACATGCCTTTCGGGTATGAGTTCTGTCGTCACGCCACCTTCCGGGAGATTAACTTCGGCAATAAAGCCACCCTCGGGGAGATGGTGACTGTCGCCGGGCACGAGGTAAACCGTGACGGGTTCCGGATCTGCTCGAAGTGCGGGAAAGTGGTGACAAGAAAAAAAGGTAAAGACACCATTAACCACGCCGTGGGCTGTCCGCTTCGCGGAAGAGACGCGGAGACGCCTTCGGCTATCATGGAATGCATTTATCTCTACAGACAGTTCCATTCCGAGGCCATTCGCTTCCTTTTGCCGACGGGGCCCTTTTCGGGAACAGCGAAGAATCTACAGTCATTCATCGCCGCGTTGCTTATGGGGCTGCGCGAGCATTTTCATGGCAATATCGACCACATTGCCTGTACGGTTCAAGAGGAACCGCTGGAAGCCGGAAGCCAGGCCCGAAAACGCTACCTTTTGCTTTACGACTGTATCCCGGGGGGAACCGGGTACCTTAAGGAATTGGTGAATTCTCCCGAAAACCTTATGGATTTGCTTCAGCGCGCCCTTGAGATTCTGGAGCAGTGCGAATGCCGGGACGCCGCGGATAAAGATGGGTGCTACCGGTGTCTTTATGCCTATCGGGGAAGTTTTGAGATCCCCAACATTTCCCGCACTGCGGCTATCGACTGTTTACGTCAGGTGCTGGCTGAACGCGACAACCTAGTACCGATCGAATCGGTGACCGGTATTAAGCAGAATGCCCATCTGGAAAGTGAGCTGGAAGCCTTTTTCATAGAAGCTTTGCGGGAAGCGCGGTATGAAGGACGCCGAGTTGAGCTCAAGAAAGAAATAGTTAACTGTAAATCAGGATGGTATCTGAATGTGGGGGACCGGGGGTATTTTATTGAGCCGCAGCTTGACCTCAAGCCACCCGCTGTTCCGCTGACAACTCGCCCTGATTTTATCGTCCGTCCTGAAAAGCGGTCTGAAACGCTCCCGATTGCGCTCTATCTGGATGGTTTTGACCCGCACGCTGACCTGACAAAAGGTCCCAGTAAGGTGGGCAATGATATGGCGAAGCGCATGGGGTTGATTCGTTCCGGGAAATACCACGTCTGGTCCCTGACCTGGAATGATCTTAAAAACCGTGACGAAGGAACGGATCCGCACTTTGACCCTATTATTCCATCCCGCAACCAAAAGCAGCAAAAGCTTATTGCCGCCTATGATGCGGACAGTGGGGTCGCGGCTCTTGGTGATTTGAATCATCGGGACAGTTTCAGCGCGCTGATTGACTATCTTGCGTCACCGGACCCGGTGGCTTGGCAGACGAGTGCCGCTATTCAATCGATGATGTTTTTAGGAAAGGAAATAGTGGATCTGGATGCTTTGAAGCAGGAAGTGTCATTGCTCCTTGGTGAAGATCACCCGCTTGAAGACGCTTTTGTACAGGGATTTGAAAACGAGAGGGTTTTACTAGGTGCAAATTCTCCTAAAATGGAAGCGGCGAAACACTGGGTGTCCATTCTTGCCTGCACTACTGCCACAGCTGTGAGGGAGAAACGTTTTGCGGATGTGGGCGCAATTTGCCACTTTGGAGATACGGGAACGGAAATTCAAAACGGTTATCGGGAAGCTTGGAATGGATTTCTCCGTCTGCAGAACCTGTTTCAATTTCTACCCCGGGCCATTTTCGTAACTGCTCAGGGGCTTGTCGACGGGGACTATGACGCTTTGGAATTTTTCTATCCGAATGATTCCAAGGATAAAGATTCTGCCGGAGGAAAAGACAGCCAGGTCCAACTGGATGGCTATGCGGAAATTCTAGACGAGAGCCTCCTGTCTACACTGCGTATTCTGGCCAAACAAGGAATCCAACCACCTGGAATTGATGATATTCCGTTTGAGTTATGCGATGAAAAAGGAGGCATTGTGGGGGAAGCGGAACTGGCCTGGGCTGACAAGCGGATTGCCTTTATATATGCCGGACAGGAGGAGTCGATCGCAGCTTTCAAAAGCGCGGGATGGAAGATATTTACTATTGAAGAATTGACGGCGGCGCCAGATGCCTTCGGGGTTGTTTTGAAAGGGTGACGCGTCACTTTTTCGGGGATTAGAGCTGTCTGCAATCCGAAGCAGATTGCCTACCGGTATTCAGAAGCGGCGTGCCTGCAATAGCGGGAGCATATTTAGCCCCCTTTAACTGGCCGATTTTTTAGGAGATAAAGTGTGAGTAGTCTAAGCAATAAATTGACGGTTGGCATAGGCACGGATTTTTTGTCATCCTTCGCTAAGCTTCCAGCTAAGCAGCAGAAAAAAGTCAGTGCTTTTGTGGAAAATTTCCGCACAAACCCATGTGCTCCTGGTATCAATTATGAAAAGATCAGTGGCGCAAGGGATCCGAAGCTGCATTCGGTGCGAATTGACGGAACCTACCGGGGAATTGTATTGAAACCGGAAAAAGGAAATGTTTACCTGTTGCTCTGGGTCGACCATCATGATGAAGCCTACGACTGGGCCAAACGACGTCAAGTCCTTGTGAATGCGCATACCGGAAGTGTACAGGTGGTCACCTGTGAGTCAACAGAGAAACAAGCGCAATTAGCTGATACCAAGCCCGCCAACGGAACGCTTCTCTCTGGATGCAGTGACAAGCAACTTTTAAGCCTGGGACTCCCCGAATCGTTGTTGGCGGAAGCGAGAAGCCTGAATAGTGATGAGGATCTGGAAAAAAAGGAGGATCTCTTTCCCGAAGAGGTACTTGAGGCCCTGTATATGCTCGCCATGGGATATTCGGTGAAAGAAGTTCTCGCTGAGACGAAGGCTGATGCGGAGCCCGCAACCGACATTGACACAGAAGATTTTGCCAAAGCGTTGGAGAAAGACGACAGCAAACGGCGTTTCCATGTGGTCACGGATAATCTTGAATTGACTCAATTGCTTGAGGCCCCGCTTGAAAAGTGGCGGGTTTTCCTTCATCCATCCCAGCGCCGCCTGGTGACCATAAATGCCAATGGACCCGTCCGAGTTCTGGGGGGCGCTGGCACCGGCAAAACAGTCGTTGCTATGCACCGGGCGAAACATCTTGCCGAAAAGGTTTTCAACGGAAGTGGCGACCGCATTCTTTTCACCACATTCACAAGAAATCTGGCCGAGGACATTGAAGCCAATTTGAGCAAGATCTGTCCACTGGCTGTGAAACGGCGCATAAAGGTTGTGAACCTTGATGCGTGGGCGGGTGCTTACGTGAAAAAGCATGGGTTTTCTTATACCCCACTGACTTCCGAAACTAAAGCAACCGACTTTTGGGAGCAAGCGTACGAATTGGCTCCCAACGATCTGGGATTGCCAATTGCTTTTTATCGTCAGGAATGGCAGGATGTTGTTCAGTCTGGTGGTGGGGTGACCGAAGAGGAGTATTTGAGGACCCCTCGCATTGGTCGGGGACAGCGCCTTAGCCGTCGGCAAAGAAAAGAAGTGTGGCCCGTCTTTGAGGAATACCGGGCGCTTCTGAGGAAAGAAGGCTACAAGGAGTTTACAGACGTTTTGCGAGACGCCCGGGTATTATTGGAGGAACATAGAGACGCCGCTTTTAAGGCTGTCATTCTTGACGAAGCACAGGACATGAGCCCCGAGGCATTCCGGCTCATCCGAGCGCTTGTCCCCCCTTGCCAAGCTAACGACCTCTTCATCGTTGGGGACGCTCACCAGCGGATATACGCCCACAAAATTATTCTTGGCCATTGTGGTATAGATATTCGGGGTCGTGGTCGCCGCTTGCGACTGAATTACAGAACAAGTGATGAAATTCGGAAATGGGCTGTGGCACTTCTTGAAGGCTGTTCAGTTGACGACCTGGACGGGGGGCTAGACACGCTGAAAGGATATCGTTCACTATTTCATGGCAATGCCCCGGTTGTCAAAACCTTTGAAAGCGTGGACGAAGAAAAAGCAGCGATTCTTGCTCATTTAAAGGAGCTTGAAAAAGCGGGTATACCCTTTGGGTCTGTTTGTCTGGTTGCCCGGACCGATGCAATGGTGAAAGAATATTCCAGCGCCTTGACTCAGGAAGGAATAAAAATTCACCGGATTCGCCGTGACGCCAGCGATGCAACTAGCAAGCCAGGAGTGCGCGTGGCATCCATGCACCGGGTCAAGGGTTTGGAATTTGACGCGATGATAGTTGCGGGGGTAACGAAAAAGGCGCTTCCACTGGAATCTGTTATGAAGGGCCTGGACAGCGATCTTGCTCGACAGGAGTTTGAACTTAAGGAACGCAGTCTGCTCCATGTTTGTGCCACCCGGGCAAGAAAACACGTGCTTGTCACCGCGAGTGCGCCAGCCAGTAAAATTTTGGCCTTTGAAAGCGAAATTTAGGGAAATTTAGAAATTTGAGAAATTTGGGGACACGTTGATTATTTCTCATTTTGAGGCAGGTGTCAAAGAAGGCCTGGCGGTAGGTGGGGCCACCCATGGAGTAGCCGTTTTCATTCGTCTCGTAGCCTAGCGATCCGCCATAAGCAAGGCGCTTTTCCTTGGCTGTGGCATAGCCACCATTGGGCGACAGCCACACGCCTTGATTGGCTCCGTACGTTCGCGCCGCCTTAACCAGGTTCCTGAATCCATCGGGCTTTGATTACTCCGGCCTCCTCTGTGAAGAGGCTGCCGCCGTACTTGAACCGATTGTTTAAAGGCAAATAAAAAGACCGACACTACAAAGCCACTGCTATGTGACAAGACACTCGAAGGAGCTTGATCAGTCATTCCTCAGCTTGCCCGGAACACATTTTTTCCGCAGCCAATCTCGGAATTCCGCTTCTGACTCAAACCGTTCCTCAATCAACTGGAGTAACATGGTGTCTTTGAATTCCGCGTCAACGATCAGGGAATATTCAAGGTCTCCGGCATAGCGGCTGTCGGCGTCACCAATGTCCCTGGAATCCAGTTCCTCTTTGCCGGACATCCGTAAGTCACCGTTTTCAGTTATGGACACCACCAGGCCGCGCGTGTCATTGCCGGCCAGTGAAATCGATGTCAGTTTACCCATCTGAAGCCTCCGTATTCGGTCTATGATCCGACCCTTGTTTTATTGTGGAAACCACGATAAAGTACCCGCTGTTTTCATGGATTCAAAAAAATAGTTGAAGAGGGGAAGGGCTTTTTTATCGCTCATGAGCAAGCGGGTTCAGTCGTCCGCGGATTCCGCGGCGGTGAGATAACGCTCCGCCGGTTCTTCGTAGGTGAGGCTGGAGGGGGTTTTGAGCAAGCGCGTTTTCAGTTTGGCGAGCAGAGTCTCAGGGTGTTTCAGCTCACATTCCCAGACGACCACCACGGCCCAGCCCGCCGCTGTCAAGTCCGCCACGTCGCGTTGATCCCGGGCCACATTCCGGGCGAATTTGGCTTCCCAAAAATCCTGATTTGACTTGGGTGTGCGGGTCGCCTTACAGCCGGGATGCCGGTGCCAGAAACACCCGTGCACAAACACCACGGTCCGGTATTTCGGCAGGACAATATCCGGCTTGCCGGGCAGCTGCTTATTTTTCGGTCCGTTCACTGTGAACCGGAAGCCCGCGGCGTGCAGCAGAGCCCGGACCAGGCGCTCCGGCTTGGTGTTTTTGCTTTTCACCTGAGCCATATTCCACGAGCGTTTTTCTTTTGTCAGGCTGTCAACCATAGGCAGGCGTTCCACTGATCACGCGGGCTCATCGGTCGTGACGAGCGGTGAAAGGTGTTTTTATGTATGATCCAGCGTCATAACAGATTGCTGGCCAGTTCCGCCAATTCGGAGCGTTCGCCCTTTTTCAGGTCGATGTGGGCGTAGGGGCGCTGGCCCCGCATTTTTTCAATGAGGTAGCTCAGGCCATTGGACTGGGTATCCAGCCAGGGGTGGTCAATTTGGAAGATATCTCCGGTGAAAACAATTTTAGTGCCTTCTCCCGCCCGTGTGATGATGGTTTTCACCTCATGGGGAGTCAGGTTTTGGGCTTCATCCACAATGAAAAACACCTTGACCAAGCTCCGTCCGCGAATATAGGACAAGGGCGAGATCACTAATTTCTCCTCCGTCAGCATTTCGGTGATTTTCAGATTTCGTTTATCTGATTCCTTAAATTGATTGCGGATCACCCCGAGGTTGTCAAACAGCGGCTGCATGTAGGGATCCAGTTTTGACTTGATATCTCCGGGCAGGAAGCCAAGATCTTTATTGCTGAGCGGCACGACCGGGCGGGCCATGAAAATCTGATGATACCCGCTCCGCCGTTCCAGGGCGGCGGCGAGCGCCAACAGAGTTTTTCCGGTGCCCGCTTTTCCGGTCAGGCTGACCAATTGAATGTCGTTATTCAACAACGCGTCCAACGCGAAGATTTGCTCGGCGTTCCGGGGAGCGATGCCGTAGGCGGTCCACTTTTCAACCCGGCGCAGGACACGGGCGTCATCGCTGGCCTGGGCCAGCACGGAATGCTTGCCAGCCTTTAAAATCCGGTATTCATTGGGCCGCGGGAGTTGGCGGGGAGCGAGTTCCTCCGCGGGGATCCCCTCGTCGTCATGATATAAACGGTCGATAATGGCCGGGGCGATATCCTCCTCCAGTCCATAGCCCTCGTACAACTCGCCCACATCTTTCACATGGTCGGAGGTGTAATCCTCCGCTTGCAAACCGACGGCTTTGGCCTTCATCCGCAAATTGACATCCTTGGAGACCAGAATGACCTCGTGATTCCGGTCATTCCGGGCCAGACAATAGGCGGTGTTGAGAATCCGGTGATCCGCTTTTTTTTCAGAAAAACTTTGACTGATGTTGTCATGAAACGGGAAATCGAGCGTAATGCTGATGTTTCCCAATCCCGGGGCGATTTCCAAGCCGCCGTTAAACAGTTTATCCTCCGCTAACGCGTCGAGGGACCGGACAAACTCGCGGGCGTGGAAGTTGACGGAATCATTGCCTTTTTTAAACTGGTCCAGCTCTTCCAATACCGACATGGGCAAAACAATGTCGTTCTCCTCAAACTGATAAATACAGGAACTGTCGTGCAGAATCACATTGGTGTCGAGAACGAACAGTTTCAATTTTTTTTGACGCATCGAGAGGCATCCTCCAGTAAGGATCATGACAGGTAACACATGGAGAGTCAATGACGTGAATCGATGTCAAGTCACGCGCCGCCGGGACGACAGGGTTACCGTAGCATGAAATCGGGGGTTGTCCACGCCTCAACGGGGCGAAGCGTGAAAAGCGTGAAGGCGTGAAGGCGTGAAGGCGTGAAGGCGTGAAAGGCGTGAAGGCGTGAAGGCGTGAAAAGCGTGAAGGCGTGAAAGGCGTGAAAGGCGTGAAAAGCGTGAAAAGCGTGAAA
>JAVVEH010000067.1:0-14637 GCA_032251435.1 Lentisphaeria bacterium
CATTACTTTATATGCGGAAAACGCGAATTTTAGATGGGTCAGGTGTGACGCTTACTTTTTGTGATGCTTTTTTTTCTTCTATTTCCCCTTTTTGACAAGCATCCTGGAGGAGATATGTCCGGGAAATTTACATATGCTTTGCTCGAGGAAATCAAGGTGGCTTCTAAAGCGTCAGTAAAACTTTGCGGCCCCATCACCAATATCGATAGCAAAATGATTGTTAAGCGTCTTACGGGACGTTCTGTTTTTGCCAAACACCCTCCATTTATATATCTCTCTCCCAGACAGTTCAACTCTGACGGATATCTTGTTGATGCATGGGGCACGCCAATAGTATTTCAACTGGAGCAAGGCGGAGATACGTTAATGGTATTTTCCTACGGTCCGGATAAAAAACCTGGCGGAGGCGATGATATTTCAGTTTCGATTAACAACGTCGAGTAAAAGCGGGTCCTCCGATTTGCTTTTATCTCATAAATCATTTTAGATAAATGACTTGAAAGTATAAAAAACAAGGAAAATCTTGGCAAGAAAAGGATATCTTGTTTGTGGATTCCAATTTAACCGGCTAAAAAACGCGAAAGCCGCGACAGCCCATTTTGACCCTCGGCTAAAATCCCACCTGCTTGCCATTGCAGACCATCTGTCCCAAGGCTAGCTTAACTCCATGGTCTGCCCGATTTCCCAACCCCCTGAGCTACGCCTGCGACAGTCGAAAGAACCTGAAAACGCACTTTTTAGTCGCTTTCCCTTGTGGGGAAAAGAGAGTTGCAATCTTTTTAATTTGGTTTAGCTTACGGCCAGATTACGAATAGGATCCATAAAATGAATCAACGCATTGAAATAAATCCGTCCATCTGCCACGGCAAACCGGTTGTCAGAGGAACCCGGGTGTTGGTCTGTAACATCCTGGGGGCGCTTGCTGGCGGAGACTCCATTGAAAGTGTGCTGGAGGACTATCCTAATATCACCCGTGATGATGTGCTTGCCAGCCTGGACTTTGGCGGGCAACTGTCCCGTTTTGAGGAAGCACCGTACGAACAGGCTGTTTCATGAGGTTCCTTTTGGACGAGAACTTTCCTCGCAGCGCGGCGGACATGTTGGTCGCCATGGGACACGAGGTACTTGATGTCCGAGGAAGTGAAAAAGAAGGTGTAGACGACAGCGCACTGTTCGGGTTCGCGCAGAAAAACACAGCCGTTCTTTTGACTACAGACCGTGACTTTTTCCACACCGTTCCGTGGCAGTCTCCCATCAATCATGGCGTTGTCGTCATTGCTCTTCGTCAACCGAACAGGGAGCGTATTCTTAAGCGCCTTCGCTGGTTCCTTCAACATTTCGGCACAGAATCACTTGTTGATCGCGTTTTTCTTCTTCGGGACACCACTTACATTGTCTCGCCGGGACATGCGGAAACCTTTGAATAACTGGAGCCCATCGAAGCGGTCCATTACCATGGTCTGTCCCGTAAAAGCCTCCGATTTGATTTTATAATGTGAGCTTCTATATTGCTTTCAACAATTCAGGAAGCGACAGGAGTGCTTTTGTATGCCAAGACCTTTCCACATGGAATATCCGGATACCTAGGAAAAAGAGGGGCATTGCCGAGCCCGGCATGCTCCGTCCGCACCTGTGACGAGACCGCGGAATGGGACTGGATAACGGCGTGAAAAAACACCCGCCGGCGGCCGCCGCGGTCCCCGGCGGCCTGCCTGTGTTCAGGGCGCCTCAACCAACCGCCATGGAATCTGATAAATCATGAATACGACCACACCCTACGACATCACCTTTGTCGGGCACATGTGCTACGACGAGATTTCAACCCCCGACATGCCTGAGCCAGTGGTTTCACCCGGCAGCGCCGTGCTTTGCGGCGCCATGGCCGCGGCCCGCACCGGCAAAAAAATCGCCGCTGTGGTCCGGATGGCCGAGGCGGACGCGCCAATCGTCGAGCCGATGCGTGACGCCGGCGTGGACGTGTTTATCGCCGCCGCGCCGGAAACCACCTACAGCCGGGTGATTCACGAAACGCATGATGTCGATGAGCGGCGGCTCATTCTAACCCGCGACGCGGGATTCTTCACGATGAATGATGTGGCTGGTCTGAACAGCCGTCATGTGCATCTCGCCGGTATCTCCGACCGGGAGTTCAGCCTGGATTTTGTCCGGAAAATGTCACAATGTGACTGGACGCTGTCCACCGACATGCAGAGTTTCGTCCGCCAAGTCAATCCCGTGGATCGCGAGATCGCCTTCAAAGACGTGTCGGCTAAACGGGATATCTGCGCCTGTTTGAGCAAGCTGAAACTGGATATTGTTGAAGCGCGGCTGATCACCGGAATGGACGATCTGAGCGCCGCCGCCGCGGAGATCGCATCCTGGGGCGTGGATGAAATTCTGATTACCGAATCCAAAGGTGTTCTGGGGCGGATCAACGGACGGGAACTCTACGAACCCTTTTCAAATAAAAGCGTGGTCGGACGGACCGGCCGTGGCGATACGACGTTCGCCTCATACCTTTCCTGGCGGCTGGATCATTCCGCCTCCGAAGCCCTGAAATTCGCCGCCGCCCTGGTCTCCCTGAAAATGGAAACGCCCGGACCGTTCACGGGATCGCTGGACGATGTTCTCAAGCGGATGAAAGAATGCCACGCCGGATAGATTGAAACCGGTAATAACCTCCAAAAACGACACGCGCGCGGAAATGATCACGGCTTTCCCGCGGATTCTTTTTTTATCAGGAAAGGTAAGGAAAAATAATGGCGCATAACCCTTTTGAGATTCAATCCCTGCCCGCGCCGTCACCTGATTTCAAGCATCTGCTGAAGGTGCTGCGGGGAGAAACCCCGGACCGTCCAACGCTGTTTGAGTTTTTTCTCAACGGGCCGCTTTATCGCCGCCTGGCTGAAACCACGGGATTGACTGTGGCGGGCGCCCCGGAATGGCTGGTGACGCAACGGGGCTTTTACGCCGCCGGATACGATTACGCGACCACCCATGTGCCTAATTTTGAATTCGCCGTAGGCGCTCAGGAAAAAGCCTCATCCCTGTCCCTGAATAAAGGTGTCATCATCACCGACCGGGCCTCTTTTGACACCTACGCGTGGCCGGATCCGGCCTTGGCGGACTATGACCATCTGGACACGGCCGCCGCCACCCTCCCCGCCGGCATGAAACTGATTGTTCCCGGTCCGTTTGGCGTGTTGGAAAACGTGATCCGACTGGTCGGCTACGAGAATCTTTGCTTAATGATTCTAGATGATGAGCAGTTAGTTTACGATATTTTTGAGCGCGTGGGCGGACGGCTCGCCCGGTTTTATCAGTTGGCCGCGCCGCGTCCCGGTGTCGGCGCCTGTATCTCCAATGATGACTGGGGATTCAACACGCAAACCATGCTGTCTCCGGATGACATGCGGCGGTTTGTCTTTCCCTGGCACAAACGGATCGTGGAAAGCATCCACGCGGCGGGAAAACCCGCGATTCTGCACTCATGCGGCTATTACGGTGAAATCATGGATGATATTGTCGAAGAGATGAAATATGACGGCCGCCACTCATACGAAGACACGATCATTCCCGTGGAAAAAGCCTACGACGACCTGCGTGGCCGCATCGCGGTTCTGGGTGGCATTGATGTGGATTACATCTGCCGTCATTCGCCCCGGGAGGTGTTTGACCGGGCCCGGAAGATGGTGGAAAAGGGACAAGCCGGCGGCTACGCTTTGGGCACAGGCAATAGCGTGCCCGAATATGTGCCTGATGAGGCGTATCTGGCGATGATCCTCGCCGCGGTGGCGGATCGGTAAACATAAAACCCGCCACCACCGGGACCGGCGGCGAAGCGTCAGTAATCAGCCATGACCGCCAGTTTCGCCGCTGAAATACACCATGCTGGTTTTTTTAAACTCACGGCGGGAGAACAGCACCTGGCGATCCACGGCGCCGGTGCCCGCCGCCAGCTCGTCCGCGACACCGCGGACAACGCGTTGTCCCGTTCCGTGAATCATGGCATACAGATTGTAGGGCCAGCCGGGGAGACGGGGCCGCTCGTAACAATGGCTGATTTCGCGCCGGTCGGCGAAACGCGCGCCGATCTCGTCGACCCGCTCATCCGGGACGTTCCAGACCGACAGACCGTTGGCGTTAAAGCCCGCCGCGTAGTGCTGGATAATCGCCCCGAAGCGCCGCATCCATCCATCTTTCCGGTAGGCGCGGAGACGGGTGAGCAACTGATTCCGCGGCATGCCCAATTCTCCGGCCAGGTCATCGTAGGGCGTCAAACCTGTGCCAATGTCTCCGCATGTCCGGGCGATCAGCCGTTTGTCTTCAGCGTCGATAGGACGGCACGCCCCGTCAGCGCCCCCTGGCGGCTGACAAGTCCCGTGGCGGGCGCTGGACACCGCGGCGGAGTCGAAAGGAAAGCGTACTTTGAGTTTGAAGGTTTTCAGAGCCGGCAGCATGTGAATCTCTCGGACACCCCCCGCCGCCGCCACACACGCGACCGTTTCCCGCAATTGCCTCTGATCGCCGCCGATCACCGTGAACCAGAGATTGAGCCGCCCGTCCCGTTCATAGTTGTGGGTGACATTCGGGAAGCCGCTCGCCCGGGCCGCGGCGCGCTCGATGGTCGCCGCGTCCACTTCCGCGGCGACCAGCGACGTGACGTGCCCGAGGCGGGCCGGCACGTATGACCCGCCAATCCGCCGGATAATGCCCGCCTGCCGGAGCCGGATCACCGCTTGACGCGTGGCGGCGGCCGATACGCCAAGGGATTCCGCGAGCCGCCCGTAGGGATCGGCGGCCAGCGGAAAATCCGACTGAATAAGGTCGAGCAAACGCCGATCGTCAACTGAAAGCGCGGCGCCCCGGATCATTGTTGACCTTCCCCCGCCCCACGGGCCGGTTCCGAGACCGCGCCGGTGCCGGACGGTTGATACGGACAGTCCGGATCAGCTTCGAGAAAATCACCCGTTTTGGCATAGGCGCGGGCCCGGCAACCCTGACAAACAAGCCGGTACGCGCAGACCCCGCATTTTCCCTTCAATTGGCCGGGATCGCGCAAAGTCTGGAAAACGGGCGCCGAGCGCCAGATGTCCACAAATGGCCGCCGCCGCAGGTTCCCCGCCTTTACCGGCAGGTATCCGCACGGCTGAACATCGCCACACCGGGAAACAAAACAAACCGAACTTCCAGCCAGACACCCGCGGGTGACGGTGTGCATGCCGTGTTCACCCGTGGCCGCTGTCGTTCCCGGCGCCGTTCCGGCCTGACGCATGATCCGGTGAAATTGGGGAGCGCACGTGGCTTTGATCTGCAGTGTCCCTTCCAGATCGCCCGCCCGTTTAAAGAGCCACGTCAACGCCTGCTCGACGCGGTCGGCTTCCAGCCGTTCACGGGGAGCGATGTCCGCGCCGCAGCCAACGGGAACCAGCATAAACACGTGGAAAGCGTCCGCTCCCAGCGCCAATGACAGGGTCAATAAATCCTCCAGCTGGGATTCATTGTGATGGGCCACGGTGACGTTAATCTGCATGGACATGCCAGCCCGACGGAGCGCGGCGTATCCCCGCAGGGCGGCATCGAAACTGCCCCCCTGGCCCCGGAACCGGTCATGCGTGGCGGCATCCGCGCCGTCGATACTGACACTGACACGCTGGATGCCCGAGGCCACGATACGCCGGGCTGTCGTATCGTCAACTAATGTGCCGTTTGTGGCGAGCGCCACCCGCGAGAACCGTTTGGCGCACGCCTCGGCCACCGTGAAGAAATCCGGCCTTGTCAGCGGTTCACCACCGGTCAGGATCAGAATCGGATCACCGGCGGCGCGGATATCGTCGGCGGCTTGGAGTATGTCCCGGGTTCCAAGCTCATCGGCGGCGGGGTTTTCGCCCGCCTCACCCCGACAATGACGGCAACGCAGATTGCACCGCGCCGTCAGTTCCCAAAAGACCAGTCGGAGCGGCGGCGTTGAAAGGGGGGCGACGCTCATCGGCCAATCTCCTCGTCAGTCAGGTAGCAGGCGGGATCACTGCCCCACATGTTTCCGGTGACCGCCTCGGCCCGCGCCCGCAGATTACCGTTGCAGATATCCAGCCATTTACAGGCCGCGCAGCGTCCTTCCAACAAGGTTCCGCGGGCGCGCAGGCTGGCCAGGCATTCATTGGTTTCATCCGACCAGACGCGGCTGAAGGGTGTTTTCCGGACATTACCCAAGGAATGATTCCGCCAGAACTGGTCGGGAAAGATCTCGCCGTCCCAACTGACGCAACCGATGCCGTGTCCAGAGCTGTTGCCCCCGTTCATCTTTAGCAATTCAAGAACCGCCGCCGCCCGGTCGGGGTTCTCGCGGAGCAGGCGCAGGTAGATGTGGGGGCCATCGCAATGATTGTCCACGGTGAGCACTTCAATCATGTCGCCTCTCATGGCCATTGCCCGGGTGCGGTCCAGGATCAGATCGACCGCCGCCCGCGTCTGGTCATGGTCAAGATCCTGGCGGCGCAGAGCGGCGCCGCGGCCGGCGTACACCAAATGGTAGAAGCAGACCCGGGGAATGCCCTCGCGTTCGATAAGATCGAATATGCGGCCGATGTCCGGCGCGGTCTGCGCGCTGATTGTGAACCGCAACCCCACTTTCACACCGGCGGCCAGGCAGGCGCGGATGCCGCGCAGGGCCAGGTCGAAAGCTCCCGGCACGCCGCGAAATGTGTCATTGGTTTCACCGAGGCCATCCAGGCTCACGCCCACATAGGAAAGGCCGGCATCCTTCAACCGGGCCGCCGTTTCCTCCGTGATCAGCGTGCCGTTCGTCGACAGAACCGCCCGCACGCCCTTCGCACGGGCCCGGGCGATCAGATCCATGATGTCAGGACGCATCAAAGGTTCGCCGCCGGAGAAGAGGATGACCGGCACGCCGAATCCGGCGAGATCATCAATGAGCGCGAAGCCTTCCCGGCGCGTCAGTTCGCCACTGTAGGCGTAATCACGGGATTGTGAGTAACAGTGGGCGCACCGAAGATTGCACCGGCGGCCCACGTTCCAGACCACCACCGGCTTTTTCTCCCGCGCGAATTGCAGCAGGCGGGCGGGCATCCCCGCAGAATCCCCCCCGTACCGCAATACATCTGACGGCGCGACCGCGCCGCAGTAGAGCTTGGATATGCCAATCATAAAAGACACCAAAGAAGCAAAAATGGATCCTAAACCTATGTCGCCGTTTTCCGGGACAGCCCGTCAGGTCTGGGTTTAAAGGTCGAAGCGGTCGACGTTCATCACCTTGTCCCAAGCCGCCAGAAAATCGGCGACAAATTTTTCCCGGGCATCCTCGCTGGCGTACACTTCGGCGATGGCGCGGAGCTGAGAGTTCGAACCGAAAACCAGATCCACGCGGGTCGCGGTCCACTTGCGTTCGCCCGTCGCCCGGTCGCGGCCTTCGAACATCTGGCCGTCGTCCGTCAGCGGCTTCCATTCCGTGCCCATATCGAGCAGGTTCACGAAAAAGTCGTTCGTCAGGGTTTGCGGCCGACGGGTGAACACGCCATGCGGCGCGCCGCCATAGGTCGCCCCCAGCGCCCGCAGGCCGCCGACCAGAACAGTCATCTCCGGCGCGGTCAGGTTGAGTAATTGCGCCTTGTCAACCAGCAGATGCTCCGCCTCGACGGAAAATCTTGTTTTCAAGTAGTTGCGGAAGCCATCCGCCAGAGGTTCCAGCACGGCGAACGCCTCGCTGTCGGTCTGTTCCGGCGCCGCGTCCATGCGTCCCGGCGTGAAGGGAACCCGCACATCGAAGCCGGCGGCTTTGGCGGCGGCCTCGACAGCGGCGCAACCGCCCAGGACAATCAGGTCGGCCAGAGACACCTTCTTTCCGCCCGATTGATTCGTGTTGAACCGCTTCCGGATCGCTTCCAGCGTCGTCAACACCGTGCCCAGTTGTTCCGGTTGGTTGACCTCCCAGTCCTTCTGCGGAGCCAGACGGACGCGCCCGCCGTTGGCGCCGCCGCGCTTGTCTGAGCCGCGGAATGTGGAAGCTGACGCCCAGGCGGTATATACCAGTTGCTGGATGGACAGCTCCGAGGCGAGGATGTCTTTCTTAAGTTCCGCGACATCACTGGCATTGACCAGCTCGTGATCAACAGCGGGGATGGGATCCTGCCAGATCAGCTCCTCATCGGGCACTTCCGGCCCCAGATAGCGGGCGCGCGGTCCCATGTCGCGGTGAGTCAGTTTGAACCAGGCGCGGGCGAAGGCGTCCTCAAATTCTTCGGGGTGGTCGAGAAAACGCCGCGATATCGGCGCGTAGACCGGGTCGAACTTCAGCGCCAGATCGGCCGTAGTCATCATGGGCCGATGCTTCTTCGCCGGGTCGTGCGCGTCGGCGATCATATCCTCTTCCGCCACATCCTTCGCCAGCCACTGATGGGCGCCGGCCGGGCTTTTGACCAGTTCGTAGTCGTACCCGAGCAGCACCTTCAAGTACCCCATGTCCCATGTTGTCGGATGCGGCTTCCAGGCGCCCTCGATGCCGCTGGAGATTGTGTCGCCGCCTTTGCCGCTGCCGAAGCTGCTTTTCCAGCCAAGCCCCATCTCTTCAAGGGGAGCGGCTTCAGGTTCCGGCCCGACATGCTTGGTGTCGCCAGCGCCGTGACACTTGCCAAAGGTGTGTCCGCCGGCGACGAGCGCGACAGTCTCCTCATCGTTCATGGCCATGCGCTCGAAGGTCACGCGGATATCATGGGCGGAGGCCAGGGGATCGGGATTGCCGTCGGGGCCCTCCGGATTCACGTAAATCAATCCCATTTGCACCGCCGCCAGGGGATTTTCCAGATCCCGGTCCCCGGAATAGCGGCTGTCGGGTTTGTCGCTTGAGGCCAGCCATTCTTTCTCAGCGCCCCAATAGACATCTTCCTCCGGTTCCCAGATATCCTCACGGCCACCGGCGAATCCAAAGGTTTTAAAGCCCATCGACTCCAGGGCGCAGTTGCCGGCCAGGATCATCAAATCAGCCCAGGAAATGTTCTGTCCGTATTTTTTCTTGACAGGCCAAAGCAGCCTGCGGGCCTTGTCCAGGTTCACGTTATCCGGCCAGCTGTTGATCGGCGCGAAGCGCTGATTGCCGGTGCCGCCGCCGCCGCGTCCGTCGGAGACGCGGTAAGTACCGGCGCTATGCCAGGCCATGCGGATAAACAACGGACCATAATGGCCCCAGTCAGCCGGCCACCAGTCCTGTGAATCCGTCATCAGGGTGTAAAGATCTTTCTTCACGGCCGCCAGATCGAGCGCCTTGAAGGCTTCGGCGTAGTTAAAGGTCTCACCGAGGGGATTTCCGGCCGGCGGGTCCTGATGCAGCATTTTCAGATTCAACTGATCGGGCCACCAGTCCCGGTTTGAGGTGCCCTTGGCGGCGGGATGGACGCTTGTTGTTTTGCCGGTGACGGGACATTTGGCTTCGTTGCTCATGGGTGGTTCCTTTCGTTTTTATCGTGATTTTGCGACGGATCGACCATAGCGACATGCTCACCGCCGTGTCAAGTCATCTTTCAGCCGCCCGCCGGGACTGGATTATCGTCAGCATTCTCCGTCTGAAAGCGTCCGCCCGGTGTCGGGCGGCAATGTCTTCAGGCGGAGCACATGGACCGTGACACCGACCGCCACCGCGCACAGCAGACCTTTCAGCCACCAAGCGCGGGCGACCTGCAGAATAGAATAGCCCATCACAATCCAGAGCAACGCGAGCGCGGCGACCTTGGCCCGCGGGGTCATCCCGTGGCGCGTGCGGTAATTGCGGATATACCCGCCCAGCCAGCGGTTGCGCGTGAGCCAGTGATAAAGACGATCTGACCCCCGCATGAAGCAGGCGGCGGCAAGCAAAAGAAACGGTGTGGTCGGCAACAGGGGCACAACGACACCAGCGACACCAAGCCCGAGGGCAATCACCCCGGCCATGACGAGAAGGTGTCTTTTGACGCGTTGAGCGTGCATCGCTCCCCTTTTGTTCGTTTGCGACTTCCCCGCCCTGTTCCGCCATCCGGCGGGCTTCGCGGAGACCGCGCGACCCAACACAAACTGAAACACCCCCCCGTCATCTCCCCCGTCACAGGCTATGACTCGATACGTGTTCACCGGACTATACTGACTGATTGACGGCTTGTCAAACCACCTCTTCAGATTATCTTAAGGGCGGGGACACGCGGTTCGCTATGTCAGCCAAAGCTCTTCACATTTCATCCATGAGTCCACCCGTTCACGATAATCACCGCGATAGCCAACACCTTGTTTTCCGGCCGGTTTTCCGGTCGGCTCTGAAAGCGCCTCATGCCGCCTAGCCGTATTTCTGTCTTTGACATGTTTAAAATCGGGGTTGGCCCCTCGAGTTCACATACGCTGGGCCCGTGGCGGGCGGCGCGTCACAGCCTCGCCTGCCTGGAACAGGAGAACCTGCTCGCTTCAGTCCGACGTGTGAGCTGCCGACTCTACGGATCCCTGGCCTATACCGGCCGGGGACACCGCACGGATGCCGCCATCATCTTCGGTCTGTCAGGACTGGATCCGACAACGGTTGACACGGTATCCCTCGCCGACCGGTTGGAGACGGTGACCCGCGCGAAATCCATCGCCCTGAATGGCGGCTCCTCCATCCCCTTCGACCACGATGCGGATATCGAGTATGACACCGGAACCGCCGTCGCCACACATCCCAACACGTTTGACATCACCTACCGGCTCAGCCGTGGCCGCCGACTGTCACATCGTTACGTGTCTCCGGGAGGCGGCGCTTTTCACCGCCATGGAGAGGCGGTTCGGGATTTTGACAGACCGGAGCCGCCTCATCCATGCCAGACAGCCGGGGAATTGCTGCGCCGCTGCCGGGCGACCGGGCGGAGCATTCCGGAGTTAGTTCTGGAAAACGAGCGATTCTGGCAATCGGCCGCGACCGTGGACGCGCGGCTCCGAAAGATCTGGGAAACCATGAAACAATGCGTGCTGGAGGGAGTGTCCGAACGCGGCATCCTGCCTGGTGGACTCGGCGTGCGGCGGCGGGCGCCGATTTTAGCGTCCAAGCTCGCCGCCCGTGAAGGACCGTTTGGCGAAGAGCTTCTGGACCGCTTGTCGACCGAACGGCCGGGACCGGAGACCGTGTCGCTCTGGACCTCGACCTTCGCGTTGGCGGTTAACGAGGTCAACGCGGCTATGGGCCGCGTGGTCACCTCGCCGACGAACGGCGCCGCCGGGGTTGTCCCCGCCGTGCTTCTGTACGCCTGGTGCTTCGAAGGAAAAAACCATTTCGAGCACGTCCGGGACATGTTATGCACGGCCGGGGAGCTTGGCTCACTATATGTGAAAGGGGCGACAGTCAGCGCGGCTCAGGGAGGGTGCCAGGCTGAGGTGGGTGTCTCCGCGTCAATGGCGGCCGGAGGGCTCGCCCAGATCATGGGAGGCAGCCCGGAACAAGTGGCCGCCGCCGCGGAAATGGCGATGGAACACCACCTCGGACTGACCTGCGACCCGGTGGGCGGACTGGTTCAAATTCCGTGTATCGAACGGAACGCCTTCGGGGCTTCGACCGCCATCCTCGCCGCCCGACTGGCCCTGGCCGGGGATCCGGCGGTCTCCCGCGTCAGCTTGGACGATGTCATCGCGACGATGTGGAGCACAGCGCGGGACATGAACGACAAGTATAAAGAAACGTCCAGAGGGGGACTCGCGGTGTCAGTGAAAGTGCCTGACTGTTGAGACGGTGTCATCCACCGCGCGCTGGTCAGAATCTGTTTGGCCCCGCCCCGGCGGGGAAGCCTTGACGCTTTTCCTCACCGGTGTCCGGTTACGCGGGCATGATCTCACCATCCCTCTGTACCGCATAGGCCAAGCGCTGAAAAATCGTGCTTCGAGCCCCCTTGACCAGACAGTCTAAATCGCCAATAATGATCAGCTCCCGCCGACAGCGGGTATGACCGACATTCACCCGGTTTGGATCATCAATAAAGCCAATCCGGCAGGCGCTGTTACTGCGCACATAGGAAATAATCACGGCGTCACTTTCCGCTCCCTGAAAGCTGTCGACCGTCGAGACATTCCGATGCAGAAACGTGTTCCAGTCCTCCTCCCTGATGTCACCGCCCGAACACGCGCGGGCCTCGGTGAGAGAGAGCATGTTCCGCACCAGCCGGACCTGTCGCCGATACGGAGTGATCACGCTGATTTCAGACAGAGCATAGCGACCGAGCAACTGGTACACTGATTGAACCACAAGCCGGGCTTCCAGGGGATTTTCCAAGCCGGGACGCTTTCCTCCCAGGATCACGCGCTCGCGCCTCTCCTCCTCCGGCAGTGAGCTGGTGGTCACAACACGCAGACTGGACGGAGGATATTTCGCCAGTCGTTCGGCATAGGAGAGGCGAAAATATTCCGCCTGATCACTGGGCCTGACCCGGGCGTTGTAAAATAATGTCGAAGCGAACCGCATCAAACGGGGATTTTGACACCGATATGAATTCCGCAGCATGACAATGGGAAAACAGCGCTGCTCATTCAGCCATTCCAAGGCGCTGACTTTAACCAACGCCCAAAGGTGCCGGGGAACCGCCTCCCATGTTTCACGCATTTCATCTTCCACCTCAACCGGCATGGGAAAAGGCGGTAATTGGCGGTGATCCCCGAACAGCACCGCGCGCCGCGCCACCTGGCAGCAGAGCAAAAACTCCGCCATTCCGGACATTCCCGCCTCATCAAAGATCACCACATCATAAAGGCCGTTCGCTTCCCGATCCGCGGCGATAATGTCATCCCGGAGGCATCCCACATGCGTGCCGGCATACACCATTCCGCCGCTGTCACCCCGCTTTTCCAGAAATCGGCGCACGTTCGCGTCGATCCCGGCCCAGCATGTGTCCACCACGTCCGGAGCGATCACTTTGTCACGATTGCCAAAGCGAAGTAAGGGCAGATCCATAACCCGGCGGCAGATATTATCCACGGCCGCGTTGGACGGCGCCGTCACCAGCACCCGTTTTCCCCGCCGGACCAGCTCGCGCAAGACGGTTTCGAGCACGGCCGTCTTGCCGGTTCCCGGGGGCCCTTGAATCAACACCGTGTCGTTATCATGATTCACCGCCTGACACCACGCTTGCCCCTGGCTGCTGTCCAGGTGGTCCGGCGGGGACGCGTCATCGTATCCGCCAGTTTGGGATTCACCCGTTCCCAGCACAGCGTTGGAAGCCCCGGCCAGCCGACGCTGATCCCTGAAATGGGCGAGCAGGCTTTCCACCGCTCCGGCGATAAACCGCCAGGGACTCTGCTGGGGCCGGGCGACAAGGCCAGGGCCCGGAACAATCTGGCAAGACGGATCAAGCCAGCGGATGATACCTTGGATCAAATCCAGATCAGCCACCCCGACAATCAGTTCTCCCAACGGCTGTGACCAGCCATCCCGAAAAATCTGATAGCGATCGCCTTCATCTATCGGCAGGATCGTCTCCACCGGCAGTTCCACCCCAATTTCACCGCGGCTGTCATCTGTCCCGACAATCCTGGCCCGGGCCAAGTCTAGAACATGCCCGGCCGCATGCTCGGCCAGGCGGGCGCAAACGGCGGCTAGAAACTCCAGCTCCCGGCTGATACGACCAGGGGAACGGGCTGGCATCCGCATGACCCGGGCGCCGCCGCCCGGAACCCGCCGCCGGGCGGACACCTCCTCGCCTGGACTCTCCGAACGGGCGTAGGTGTCCCCGAAGGGAAGCGTCAACTGCGGCCCCAGCTCATCTTCCGGCATGTCTTCCGCCGCTTTCTTCAGCATCTTCCGCATAAAGGGAAAACTGAGGTTTTTCATTAACCGCACCACCCGGCTGTCATGACGGGGGGCCACTGCCTCGATGGCCCGGCGAAAATCGCCGAGCGTGATATCCAGAACATGCCGCGTGGGGTTAGTCTTCCGCATCCAGGCGATAACATCATAAACGACCTCTAACCGCTCCCCGAAAGACAATTCCTCCTCCTCCCAGGAAACGGACGGTAATTCATGCACGACCGGAGCGTCTTCACTTAATCCAAGCAGAAAAAACTGACTGGCCTCCTCTCCCTCAATGGTGAGGACGGGCGCCAGCTCATCCGCATGCCAGTCCACCCAGGCCACCCGCCGCCCCGCCCCGGTCAACTCCAGCTCATGGCCGCCGACAGTAAGCGTTTCATCGTCAACCAGCCAGGGCCGAGGCTCACAGACATCTTCCCACATGTGATAGAACTGACAGGAGCCGACCAGCTCCGGATTCACATTCCAAAGCCGATCGGCCTCCTTGAAATATTGGTCTATTTTTTCTAATTCCAGATGCAAAAACAGCCTCATTTCACAGCCATCCCGGGGGGATGCCCAAAAACCATTGTCAAGACCCTACCAGAACCGAGATCCAATGGATTTCGGTTCCGGACAAGGTTCCGGGGCAAGGATGGGATTTTATTCGCGGACAAAGCGCCGACAGCGGAGCGTACCATAATCCCCGCCGAACGCGCGTCAACCCCGCCCGACAGATCCCCGCCTCATCGGTTAGCAGCTGGGGCGCAGGCCGGGGTTCCTTGCCCGGCTATGCCTTAAGACAGTCGGCCTTGGAAGACCGCCCCACACAATGTCCCTCCAGATTCTAACCGGTTACA
>JAVVEH010000068.1:0-12980 GCA_032251435.1 Lentisphaeria bacterium
CAATTGTCGGGCGAGTATAGACTTTCTTTTCAACCCGGCGGCCCATGTAGTCGTATGAGGGCTGAGGGGTGAAGGCTGAAACCTGAGTGTGTTGCGGGGTCAACGGGGTGCCCCCGCCACTGGACCAGGTGCTGTATTGGTTGAGTGGTTGGCGGTGTATGTGATGGTTATGGGTGCTGGGGCAGCACCCACCACCGAACCTGTGCGGTTGCCGATGGGGTCGTATTGCGGGGTCAACGGGGTGCCCCCGCCACTGGACCAGGTGCTGTACTGGTTGAGTTGGTTGGCGGTGTAGGTGGTGGTTATGGGTGCTGGGGCAGCACCCACCACCGAACCTGTGCCGCCGTAATTTTTGAATGGAGGCGTATCATCACTGTGTCCGTTCCGCGTCCAAGGGACATCGTCCCGTAAAAAAAGCCATGGTGTGGCTCGTTGGTATAAGTATACTTCGAGATATCGGTCACGCCAACTTTGTTTTCGACATAGGCGACCAGGCCGCGGGCGACACTGTCGCCAGTCAATTTGTCACTGTGTGACTCGTAAGGCTCTTGTTGTCAGCAAGCCGTCGGGGAAGATGTGGAGACAACCCGTTGAAAAACACGGAGAATTCACTTTCGGCGGTTTCTTTTACCTGTTCTTTGAATATATTGCTCCTTCATTTGCAAAGTATCCATGACCCGCGGGGTCACAACCTGAGAATGTCGAATGTACTACCGTCTGGAAGTCAGTCCCAAACTTAACGTCGGCGATCCTCGTGGCGATGGCGCGCTGCACCAGATCCGCTCATATCTTGATCTGCCTGTTGATCACATTTTCACGCGTGACGTGTATAGTGTTTACGCGGACATCTCGCGGGATGACGCGGAGAAAGCTGTGGCGGCGATAACCAATCCCGTCATTCAGACCGGCGCTGTGGGCGAGACCGCCCCGGACATTGATTTTGACTGGCAGGTGGTGGTCGGGTTTGGTCCGGGGGTGACCGACAATGTGGCGCGGAGCACGCGGAAGTTGCTCGCGGATGTTCTCGAAAGACCGCTTGACCCTTCTGAAGAGGTGTACACCTCCGTGGAATATTTTATCAAAGCGCCGGATTTTGACCGTGAGACGGTGAAGCATCTGGCCTTTGATGTGCTGGCCAATGATCTGATCCAGACCGTGCATCTGGCTTCCCGCCAGGAATGGAAGGCGGCCGGGACACCGGAGAACCGTCCGGCATTCGCTGATGACTCCAAGCCGCATGTCGATGTGATTGACCTGCAGGTCGCCGACCATGATCTCATCCGTATCAGCAAAGAGGGAACGCTGGCTCTCACACTGGAAGAAATGAAGGCTATTCAGACGTATTTTCTTTCCCAGAAGGAAGTCCGGGAACACATGGGATTATCCATCAATCCGACGGATGTCGAGCTGGAAGTGCTCGCTCAAACGTGGTCAGAACATTGCAAACATAAAATTTTCAACGCCCGCATCGAGTATCGCGACGGCGACGGGGACGTGGAGATAATCGATTCGTGTTTTAAGAGTTACATCCGCAAAAGCACGGAGGAGATCGGCGAGACCATCGACTGGCTGGTCTCCATCTTTCACGACAACGCCGGCGTGATCCGCTTTAATGACGAGCTGGATGTGGTGTACAAGGTGGAGACGCATAACAGTCCCACCGCGTTGGATCCCTACGGCGGGGCCATGACCGGGATTGTCGGTGTCAACCGCGACCCCATGGGAACGGGTATGGGCGCGAATCTGGTGCTTAACGTCTGGGGCTATTGTTTCGGATCCCCGTTCACCGCCGCCGCGGACGTGCCGGAGGGCTTGTTCCATCCCCGGCGTTTGCGGGACCAGGTGCATAAGGGGGTTATCGACGGGGGCAACCAAAGCGGCATCCCGTACGCGGCCGGGTGGGAGTATTTTGATCCCCGGTATTTGGGTAAACCGTTGGTGTATTGCGGCACGCTGGGCACGTTGCCCAAGGAGCTGAATGGCAAATCCGGAGCCGAAAAAAGTATTGAGCCGGGAGATTTCGCCGTGATGATCGGCGGCCGGATTGGCAAGGACGGCATTCATGGCGCCACCTTCTCGAGCGAGGAGCTGCACAAGGATTCGCCTGTTCAGGCGGTTCAAATCGGCGACCCCATCACGCAAAAACTGGTGTCGGACTTCCTGATGGAAGCCCGGGATAAACTTCTTTACCGTTTTATCACTGATAACGGCGCCGGCGGATTATCCTCCAGCCTCGGTGAAATGTCTGAATTATGCGGCGGCTGTGAGATTGACCTGGCCAACGCCCCGCTGAAATACGCCGGCTTGCAACCATGGGAAATTTTTGTCTCAGAGGCGCAAGAACGGATGAGCCTGGCCGTGCCGCCTGAATCACTGGACGCGTTTCTAGCTTTCGCCAAACGGCGCAACGTTGAAGCGACAGTGCTGGGACGATTCACGGACTCCGGGTACCTGCATGTGACCTACAATGGACAAACCGTCGCCTGGCTGAAGGAACACTTTCTGCATGACGGATTGCCGCAATTGACCATTCCCGCCGAGTGGCGGGCGCCGGTCTGGCCGGAGCCGGAGGTGGGGGTTGACCGGGATGTGAAAGCGGATCTGCTCAGCTTGCTTGGCCGTCTGAATATCTGCTCCGGTGAATTTAAAGCCCGCCAGTATGACCACGAGGTGAAGGGATTGAGTGTTCTGAAACCCTACACCGGGGTTCACCGGAATGTCGCGGCGGACGCGACGGTGTCCATGATTAAGCCTCTGGGAACGGACGGCGTGATCATGGCTTACGGGATCGCTCCCCGATACAGTGATATCGACACCTATGACATGATGGCTTCCGTCATTGACATGGCGATTCGGCGGACCATCGCGGTCGGCGGAAAGCTTGACCGGGTCGCGGGTTTGGACAATTTCTGCTGGCCGGATCCGGTGGTCAGCCCGGCCAATCCGGACGGGAAATACAAAGCCGCCCAATTGGTCCGCGCCAACCGGGCGCTGTATGATTACACCAAGGCCTTTGGTGTCCCCTGCGTGTCCGGCAAAGACAGTATGAAAAATGACAGCACGAAGGGTGGCAAGCGCATTTCCATTCCGCCGACGGTTTTATTCTCGACACTGGCCGTGATGGAAGACATCACCAAGGCGGTTTCACTGGATGTGAAGTGTCCCGGTGATTTGGTCTATGTGATCGGAAACACGCGGGCTGAGCTGGGCGGGAGTGAATTTTTCGCCATGCTTGGCGCTGTGGGCAACCACGTGCCGAAGGTGGACGCGGCCGCCGCCAAAGATCTCTACCGCCGTGTCAGCCAGTTGACGGAACTGGAACTCTGTCATTCTTTATCCACGCCCGCGCTGGGCGGTCTCGGGGTGGCTTTGGCTAAAATGGCCGTGGCCGGCGATCTCGGCATGGAGATTGATGTGTCCGCGATCCCCGCGGCCGCGGGCCTCACCCCGGCGGACGTGTTGTTCTCCGAGAGCAATTCACGGTTTATCGCCACGGTGGCGCCGGAGGATAAAGCCGCGTTTGAAGACCGGCTTGAAGGAACGCCTTTCGCTTGCGTCGGGCGGGTGACCGCGGAGCCGGCGCTGACGCTTAAAACCGTCAGCAGGACGATCACTTTAAGCGTGGATGAACTCACCTGCGCTTACACGACAACTTTGGATGGCGTTTAAATGGATCTGAAACAAAAAAAATCTGTCCGGGCGCTGGTGATTACCGGCTTTGGCCTCAACTGCGAAAAAGAAACAGAATGTGCTTTGCGTGAAGCGGGCGCGGATGTGACTCTCGCTCATCTTAATGACGTGTTGGCCGGCCAGGCGCGGTTGGCCGATTTTCATGTGCTGGCCTTTATCGGCGGCTTCTCGTTCGGCGATCACCTGGGGGCTGGCACCGTTTTCTCAAACCGGGTGAAATCAAAATTGGCGGACCAAATCCAGGATTTTGTCGCGGCCGGCAAGTTACTTATCGGGATTTGCAACGGTTTTCAGACCATGACCCGCCTGGGGATTATTCCCGCGCTTAACGATGGGGGGGATCAGGAGGTCGCCTTGGCGCAAAACGCGCGGGGGGTGTTTCGTGATGATTGGGTGACGCTGGTCGCCGATCCCGACAGTCCGTGCGTGTTCACCAAAGGCATTAAGACCATTGAGTTGCCCATCCGGCATGGCGAAGGACGCTTTATTCCCGCCGATGAGCGCGTGTTGGCGGCGCTGGAAGCTCAGCATCTGGCCGTTTTGCGCTACGCGGATCCTGAAACCGGCAAAGCAACCCAGGAGTTTCCCTTTAATCCGAACGGCAGCGTGAACGCGATCGCCGGCATTTGTGATCCGTCCGGCCGTGTTTTCGGTTTGATGCCGCATCCTGAAGCGTATTTGTCACCGTACAATCATCCGCTCTGGACCCGCCAGAAACTGGCCGGGTCTCTGCCGGAAAAAGGGCTCGGACAACAGATCTTTGACAACGCGGTCGCCTTCGCGGCGGAACATCTGTTATGAAAACCGTGCCAGGCCTTTACGGCCTTGACCATTCCAACCGGAATTTCAAGGATAAATATTACTGGGGTAAAAATCAGTTCAACTCGTCTTTTCCCGCGGCGTTAGCTTGTTACATGCGCGATCAAGGGCACCCGGCTGTTTATATTCGCCATGCCACGGATTGCAAAACGACTGTCAATGAACTTTCCATAAGCGAACTTTTTGGCACATCAAAGAGCAACAATGAGCTCTTTTTTTCTTTTGAAGATGCCTATTCGCCTTTTCAGCGGTTCGTCTATGACGCACTTAAACCAATTGATCTTGTCATTAAAAGCAATGACGGAAATATTCCAATCCGGCCTTTAGAGGTGAAGCTGACAGTTTTACCTGACAATACCACTTCCGACAAGACAGAGGATGGCTATGGAGCGGAACTGGTTATTCGGAATCCCACAATGCGGTATATGGCCATGAGCATGGCCGAGTCATGCGTTGACAACTTGGCCGCGCTTCGAGATATATTTTCTCCCGTCTGTAATCGCATTCGCCACTGGGACGTGGGGGAAACCATGCGGACGCATCGGGAAAAACTCTTCGCCGCTCTGGAAGCGTTCATACAGGAATTTCAGTATCTGCAACGCCCCCTCCTCATGCAACCCGTATGGAAAACGATTGGGAAATCTTCCCGCCTGGCTGATCATTGCCTTGATATTTTTGTTTGGAGCGATTTCGCTATGACTCGGCTGTTCATGGATTCCGCCACATCCGAATCAAGTTTGTCGTCTGAAAAAATTAGCCGTCAGCAGCGAACGGCCTTCCGCTTGATTCGTTTCTTGCATGAATTGAGCACATCAAGTGAAAACAGGGTTTTTCAGGAACCTATTTATGATGGCATGAATTTTGGCGCTCAGAATGATAAAGGGTTTGCCATTTCAGGAAATAAAACGAATCAATATTTAAGGTCCCCTCGTCTGACTAAACCGGTCATCCACAAGAATGAAATTAAAAATATTGTTCTCGGGGACGGTCATAAACTGCTTAGTCCTGAACGGCGATTCGATGCGATATTGTATTTTTCCAAGGATTTGTTCGAGTGATTTCAGGAGAAAAAGTGACATTGCGGGTTGTTGATCTTTTTTGCGGTGGTGGCGGTTTGTCCAAAGGATTGACAGATGCCGGCTTGAATGTTGTCGCCGCGTTCGATAATTGGGGTCCCGCTCTGTCTTTCTACCGTGAAAACATGCCTGATCATCCCGCTATCCAATGTGACGTGTCCGATCTTGAAACCATTGTTCCTCAGATTGAGAAATATTGTCCGGACATCATCGCCGGCGGACCTCCTTGTCAGGATTTTTCCTCCGCCGGAAAACGTAATGAGGGAAAGCGGGCCAACCTGACCGTCACCTTCGCTCAAATTATCCAGCACATTAAGCCCGCTTATTTCATTATGGAAAATGTGGAACGGGCCAAACGCGCCAGCGCTTTTTCCGAAGCGATTTCAATCTTCAAAGCTTGTGGTTATGGCATCTCCCAGGCTGTTTTAAACGCTTCTCTCTGTGGGGTTCCACAGAACCGAAAACGTATGATTGTTTTCGGAGAAATGGGTGGCAAAGACAATGTCCTCACGACTGTTTACCGCCGCCACCAATCACAAAAACCGATGACTCTACGGGATTATTTTGGCGATTCTCTGGGAGTTGAATATTATTACCGTCATCCGCGTAGCTATGCGAGACGCGGAATTTTTAGTATTGATGAGCCCAGCCCCACTGTTCGAGGGGTGAATCGCCCGGTTCCCGATGGGTATCCGGGACATCCAGGAGATCCGGTTCCGGTAACTTCCGACTTGCGACCCTTGACGACGAGGGAAAGGAGCATGATCCAGACTTTCCCGAAAGATTGGAAATTGAGCGGCACCAAGTCCGCTCTTGAACAGGTGGTCGGCAATGCTGTTCCCTGTCGCTTGGCAAAATTTGTGGGAGAGTGTGTTTTAGATTATTTGGGCAGGAAAAATTTTTATGAGTCTGAATGCAATCTTCCTGTCCAGTTGACTCTATTCGAGCAGGCGGCAATCTATAAAGCATGAACCGTAATTTTCAAGGATTCAATTGATGCGGGCGTTGATTCAACGAGTTTCCTCCGCCGCGGTGGCGGTGGACGGAAAAATGACGGGTGAAATCGGCCGGGGATTGCTGGTGTTTCTGGGGATTAAAACCGGTGACACGGATAGAGAGCTTCAATTCGTCGCGGATAAATGTGTGAACCTGCGTGTTTTCGAGGACGGGGAGGGCAAGATGAACCGGTCTCTGCTGGATATTACGGGTGACATGCTTGTGGTTTCTCAATTCACGCTGTATGGTGACACCCGGAAAGGCCGCCGCCCCGGATTTTCCGCCGCCGCGGACCCCGCGGTGTCAGAGCCCTTGTATGACCGGTTTGTTGACACCGTGAGAACCTGCGGCGTGCGGGTCGCCACGGGGGTGTTTGGCGCTCACATGGACGTGTCGTTGGTCAATGACGGCCCCGTGACGTTGCTGGTTGAAAAGTAGAGGTGAATGGATGAATCACGGTTCACGTGAAAAAAAATGTTCCGGCTTGTTCCGCTGTGACCGGCCGGCCCCGCGCTGGACAGAGGCTGTCGCCGGGGATGTGCTTGATCAGATTTGCGCCACGTATGAGGACGAGAAAGGCATCAATCACATTGACGGCATGAACATGCCCCAACGCGATTGTGTGATCGGAGCTTTGGAAATGCTTTTGGAAGTGCTTTTCCCCGGTTATGGCGGGCGTTTCAACTGTCGGCGGGAGGGGCTTCGGTTTGTTATCGGGCACCATTTGGAGAACATTTACCGTGAGTTGATCGAACAAGCCGAACGGGCGTTCTCATACCAATGCCGGTCAGTGTGTTGCGAGACCTGCGACTGTCCGGCCATGGCTGAAGCCGCGGTGGTTGACCTGCTGGCCAGTCTGCCCAGGATTCGGGACGTTCTTAAAACGGATGTCGCCGCCGCCTTGGATGGCGACCCCGCGACCGTCTCCACCGATGAAATTGTGATCGCCTATCCCGGGTTGCGCGCCATCGCCATTCACCGGGTGGCTCATGAACTCTATAAATCCGGCGTGCCGCTCATCCCCAGGGTGATGTCTGAGCACGCGCACTCGCTTACCGGAATTGACATTCATCCGGGAGCGACGGTGGGTGAGCGTTTTTTCATTGATCACGGTACTGGTGTGGTGATTGGTGAGACGGCGGTGATCGGCAAGGATGTGAAAATTTATCAAGGGGTGACCTTGGGAGCGTTAAGTTTCCCGAAAGACGAGAAAGGGGAGTTGATCAAGGGGGTGAAACGGCATCCGAATATCGCTGACAGCGTGACCATCTACGCCGGGGCGACGATTCTCGGCGATGTCACGATTGGCGCCGGGTCAGTCATTGGCGGTAACGTGTGGATTACCGAGTCCCTGCCGCCGCGCACCAAAGTGACGATCGCCCGGCCTGACTTGTCCATCCGCACCGCGCGGCCGGCCCATAACTGACCGCCCGAAAACGACACGGACAAGGAGCAGGTAATGGCGACCGTTAATCTCAAGAATGTCTGGAAAATGTACGCCGGCGGTGTGGAGGCCGTCAAGGACTTCTCACTGGAAATTCACGATGGTGAGTTCCTTGTCTTGGTGGGACCGTCCGGATGTGGTAAATCCACCACGCTGCGGATGGTGGCCGGGTTGGAGGAAGTCAGCCAAGGCGTGATCGACATTGACGGGCGGGTGATTAACGACGTGCCGCCTAAAGACCGCGACATCGCCATGGTGTTCCAGAATTACGCGCTGTATCCGCATATGACGGTTTACGACAATATGGCCTTTGGCCTCAAACTGCGGAAATACAAAAAGCCTGAAATTCGCGAACGGGTGGAGGAGGCGGCCGACATCCTCGGCATCAGGGAGTTGCTCCACCGGCGGCCGAAAGCCCTGTCCGGCGGCCAGCGGCAGCGGGTCGCGGTGGGACGGGCCATTGTCCGCAAGCCGAAAGCCTTTCTGTTTGATGAGCCGTTGTCCAATTTAGACGCCAAGATGCGCGTGCAAATGCGCGTGGAAATCAACAAACTTCACGCCCAGTTAAAAACCACCATGATCTACGTGACGCATGATCAGGTGGAGGCCATGACGATGGGGGACCGGATCGTCGTCATGAAAGACGGGGTGGTTCAACAAGTCGCCCGACCGACGGAATTGTATGATAACCCGGCGAATAAGTTTGTCGCCGGCTTCATCGGCACACCGCCGATGAACTTCTTCGAAGGTGTCATCAAGGAAAACGGCGACACCGTGATGTTTGACGGGGGGGCGTTTCAATTCACCATTCCCGAGGCTTGGCGGCCGACGTTAAGAACACATGCGGGCCGGCCGGTCACCTTTGGCAGCCGACCGGAGAATATCGGCTCGAACAGCGCTAAAATGATCGCCGGAGCGCCCTCCATTCAGGCGACGATTGAAGTGACCGAGCCCATGGGGTCGGAAACATACCTGCACCTGAAAGCGGGTGACCACCGGTTTATTTCCCGGGTGGACGCTCATGTGACCGCCACCTACGGGGACAAACTTGACCTGCCCATTGATATGAAAAAAGCGCATTTCTTTGATGGTGACAGTGAATTGGTTATTGACTTGCCACGGTAAACTCCGCGGCCCGCCGGTTCGTTTCCTTGCGAAATAAGGAATAGGCTCATGATGGATTTACCCATGCCGGAATGCCTGGTTGACATTCCCTGCGGGATCGGTGAAAACCCGCTGTGGCATCCGGATGAACAACGGATTTACTGGACGGATATTTCCGGACAACGGCTGTACCGCTGCGCCGCGGATGGAGACGTTTTGGAGTCATTTGAGGTTCCGTCTCCGGTCGGCGGGTTTACGGTGCAGGAAGATGGCGCGCTCGCTCTTTTCATGGGTGGGGGCGCGGTCAGAATCTGGCGGGACGGACAGTTCCTTGAAACCATTATGGAAACGGTTCCCGGGGAGGAGGATGGCCGGTTCAACGATGTGATCGCCGGTATTGACGGGAGTGTGTATTGCGGGACGATGTCCACCGGCGCGCACGCCGGCCGTTTCTACCGATTACACACGGATCGAAGGCTTGAGCGTTTGGTCGAGGGAATGGGCACGCCGAATGGCATGGGGTATTCTCCGGATCGCCGGTGGTTTTATCAAAATGATTCCCGCCTGGCTGTCATGTACCGGTGGGCGCATGATCCGGCGACGGGCGATATCCACGACCGGCAGGTTCTCATTGATGTCGACAAGCGGGAAGGCGTGGGCCGGCCGGATGGAATGATCGTTGACGCGGAGGGATTTTTGTGGACCGCCCGTTGGGACGGGCATCGCGTCATCCGCCACAGTCCCGACGGGATTCCCGTCGCTGAAATGGTATTTCCGACCGCCCGCAATGTCTCAAGCTTAACTCTCGCGGGGCCGGATATGACGATGGCCTTCGTCACCACGGCCGCCTGCGGCGACCGGGAGAGAAACGGCCCGGAGGGAGGGGCGCTGTTTGTGGTTAAGCATTGTCCAGTCCACGGTCAAGCGGAATTCCGGTCTCGTCTGTAAGCACGCTGGAAAAGCGGCCGATGGGGGATATATTCACCCCATGAATATCACGGGTTCTGAGCTTTTCTGAATGGAGTACGACCCCCCTTGACCCTTCTACATGACGCGTTTCTAATCCTGATTGAATTCGGGAAATTTGTTGTCGATCCTTTGCGCAACGCCGCCGAGGTGGTCATTCTTTTTTCCCTGATTTATTACATCCTTTTGTTCTTAAAAGGCACCCGAAGCGCCACGGTATTGACGGGGTTCGCGCTCACCGCGCTTTTTTTAACCATCCTCTCCAATCTCTTTGGATTTGAAGTTCTGAAGTGGGTGTTGTCACGGCTCTGGGGGGTCGCGGCGATGCTTATTTTAATCATTTTCCAGCCCGAGATACGGCGTGTTTTCGCTGATGTCGGCCGCGGTCCGGCGCTGTTCATTAATTCGCCCCGAAAAGAACGGCAACTGTTGGACGCCATCATTAACAGCGTTTTCTTTCTAGCTGATCACCGAATTGGCGCGTTGATCGCGTTCCAAAGGGATGTCGGCATGCGCGCCATCGCTGAAAGTGGCACGGTGATCAACGCGCCGTTGTCACAGGAGTTGCTGACGACATTCTTTTTTCCCAACACGCCCCTGCACGACGGGGGGGTGCTGATCAAAGACGACATGATCCTGGCCGCGGGTTGCCTTTTCCCCTTGACGCAAAACACCGAAATGTGTAAAAGCCTGGGAACCCGTCACCGGGCCGGTGTCGGCCTGAGTGAGGATACGGACGCGTTAGTGGTCATCGTGTCGGAAGAGACTGGAGCGGTCAGCCTGGCCTACAAAGGCCGCTTGTTACGGGGATTAAGCCGGGAGCGTCTTGAACGGCATTTCCAGCAACACCTGATTAAGCGCCAAAAAGAAAAACGCGAACAGTTGCGTGGGCAATTTGACGGCGAGGGTGCCAAGGGTATATGAATTTTAACAGTGTTCCAGCTATCATCCGGGTTGATTTCGGGCGCAAATTCCTGGCGTTGTTTTTGGCGGTTGTGATCTGGTACACCGTGCGGTTTGAGATTTTGGTGACCAAATCGTTTGAAGATGTGCCAGTCCGGCTTGTTTACGACAACAGCGAGATCTTTGTTGAAGAGACACCCACGGTGGTGACCCTCACGTTCCGGGGGGCGAAGTCGAGATTGGAAAGTATTGAACCTGGAAATCTTGAGGTCACCATACGAATCAATGATGTGGATGAGGGGGTTTATGACTACAGCACGTCCATTTCCGGGCGTAAACATGTGACGCTTCCCCGGGGCACCCGGTTGTTGTCCGCCAAACCCCGGCAGGTCACCTTTGGTGTGGACCGCATTATCACCAAGGAAGTGGTTGTCGTGCCGCAAACCAGTGGAAAACTCGCGCCGAATTATCAAATGCTCACCCAGGAGTCCATTCCTTCGACGGTGCGCGTGCGTGGCCCCAGCCGGGATGTTAACCGCATGGAAACAATTAAAACGGCGCCTGTTCCCTTGGATCGAACTCTCACGGATAGCTTTCAGAAGAAAAACGTGGCGTTGGAAGTCGCGCCGCGCGTCACCGCGAGTCCTTCGCGAGTGTCCCTCAGATTTGAAATTGCCAAGGACGACAGCAGCCGCAAATTTGAAGATTTGCCTGTCCGTGTGTTGAACGCTTTGACTCCGGTGGTGAAACCTCAGGACGGATTGCCGCCCGTGACAGTGATTCTGCGGGGACCTCAGAATCATTTGAGCGCTTTGGACAAGGCTCATGTGCATCCGTTTGTGGACATCAGTTCCATCCAGAAGCCTGGCGTGTATGATTTAAAAGTCGGCGTTTACACGGACAGCGCGGTGAAGTTCACCACGGAGGCCCTGTCACCCCCATCGCTGGAAAAGGTCTCGCTTGTGCCGGTCGCGGCCCCTCCGGAAGCCGCGGAATGAAGGCGGTCGTCGTCACCGGACCCACAGCCACAGGTAAGACCCGGCTGGGCGTGTCCCTCGCCCGCCGCTTCGACGGGGAGATCATCAGCGCCGACTCGCGGCAGGTTTACACCGGCATGGATATCGGCACCGGCAAAGATTTGGCCGATTTTGGTCAGGGCCGCGACGCGGTGCCCTATCACCTGATTGATATTGTCTCGCCGTTGGAGGAATATAACGCGCGCCGTTTTTTGCGGGACGCGGCCAGCGCTCTCCAGTCGATCTCAGCGCGGGGAAAACTGCCCGTCATCGTCGGGGGAACAGTCCTTTACATTCAGGCGTTCATTGAGGGCTATGATTTACCTGGCGGCGAACCGGATCCTGTCTTTAGAGCGGCCCTGAAAGACGTGCCGACGGCGGAACTGATTGAACGGTTGCGGCGCGTCTCGCCGACGATATTTGACCGGACCGACAAAACGCAACGGCAACGGGTGATCCGGGCGTTGGAAATCGCGGAGTCCGCGTCCGCGGGCGCGTCCGGGCGGCCGGATGAATCCGCGCCGCCCGATCTGGACGTTTTGGTTCTGGCGCCCTATTATCACCGCCAGGTTGTCCACCAGCGGATTGAGCGGCGGCTGCGTGAACGCCTCCAGGAGGGATTGTTGGATGAGGTCCAGCGCCTGCACGCGGCGGGGGTCTCATGGGAAAAAATGGACTACTTCGGCTTGGAATACCGCTATGCCGCCCGTCACCTCCAGGGATCGCTTTCCGAGGAGGAGTTCTTCACTGAGTTATTCACGCATATTCGGCGATTTTGCAAATCTCAGGATATCTGGTTTCGGAAAATGGAACGGGGAGGGCGGGTGATTCACTGGCTGCCGGAGGGAAATCTGGAAAAAGCGGTTGAATTAACGCGGCTGTTTCTGGCCGATGCTCCTTTGCCTCCGCCAGAGCTCAAAATCAGTGATATTTATTATGGCCCCAAATCTTGAAGAGTTTTACCAG
>JAVVEH010000069.1:0-12273 GCA_032251435.1 Lentisphaeria bacterium
GTTCATCTGTTCATCTGTTCATCTGTTCATCTGTTCATCTGTTCATCTGTTCATCATTCCCAAGTTTCAAGGAGAGCGGCCATGGGAAAGCCCGTCTTGTTTCGCCTGATTGAAACAATCCGTTAGAGAGTTACATTACGCCCTGTTTTTCTCGAAAGATCCGCTCAGGCGGAAGACCAAACTAACCAGGAAGTGGCTATGTACCGCCCGGAAATTAAAGTGCTCGATTGCAGCGTGCGTGATGGTGGCTTGATTAACAAGTGGCAGTTCAGCGATGAGCTGGTCCGCGAAACATATATCAAATGCGCCGCCGCCGGGATCGATTATGTGGAAATCGGTTACAAAGCGGATCCCAATCTTTTTGACCCCAAAGAATATGGGAAATGGCGCTTTTGCAGAGAGGAGGATGTCCGGAGCGCGCTGGAAGGCGTTGAGCTGACCGCCAAGCTGTCCTGCCTGGTCGATATCGGCCGGGTTCGGGACGAGGATTTTCCGCCCTGCGAGCAGTCCATGTTCGATCTGGTCCGGGTGGCCTGCTATTTGCGTGACGTGGACAAGGGAATCGCCCTCGCCGAGAGCATCATGGCCAAAGGCTACGCGTTGAGCCTGAATATCATGGCCGTTTCAACGAACTTGGAAAAAGATATTGATGAGGCGTTGGCGGAAATCGCCGCCACGGACATTCCTTGCGTGTATGTGGTTGATTCCTATGGCTCCATGTATTCAGAAGATATCACCTGGCTGGTGAAAAAATACCAGACCGCCATGCCGGGAAAAACCATTGGCATTCACACGCACAACAACCGTCAGCTGGCTTTCGCCAACACGATTCAGGCGATTATCGATGGCGCTGACATGCTGGACGCGTCGATTTTCGGTATCGGCCGGGGAGCGGGAAACTGCCCCCTGGAGCTGCTTATCGGATTCCTCAAAAATCCCAAATTTGATCTCCGCCCTGTTTTACAGGTGCTGGAAAAGCATTACCTGCCTCTCACAAAAGAAATCGAGTGGGGATACTTATTGCCGTACGCCATCACGGGCATGCTCAACCAGCATCCCCGGACCGCTATCGCCTGCCGGAATTCCGACCAAAAAGACAACTATGTGAGCTTCTATGACAAGCTGACCACACCGGAGGTCGTGGATTAAACGGCTTTGCCCTCCGCGGGAGACGGTCAGGGTGTCGCGCTTGTCTCCCCGAGCAACGCGTCTGTGAGCTGCCGCATCGCCGCCAGCGGGTCGGGATTCAGGGGATCCACCTTGACCACGGTTCCGCCGATTTTCCGGGCGAGAATTCGGGATGACCGCTCACTGAACTGCGGACTGGCGATAATCGTCGTCACACCCTCTTTCCGGGCGGATTGGATAACGGATAGAAGCTGCTTCGGTGTCGGCGTTTTTCCCTCGACTTCCACCGCTTTCTGAATTAAATGATAGCGGTCGGCAAAATGGCCGAAAGCGGGATGATACACGTAAAACGTGGTTCCTTTGATGGCCGCCAGACGCCCGGCGAAATCTGTGTCCGCGGCTCGCAGCGATTTCGTGAGGTCAGCCAAGTTGGCCGTGAACACCTTTTGTTGATCGGGAAATTGAGCCGCCAGCAACGTGGTGATTTGCCCCGCCATGCGGATTAAATTCACCGGGGACATCCACACATGCGGGTCTTTTCCGTCCGCGTGAACCGAACAGTCATGTCCATGCTGATGCCCCTCATGGGCGCTTTCCCCGTGTCCGGCGCCCAGGCCGCCTTCCTTGGCGTGATCAGGATCTGTCCAAACGTTTTCCACAACCATCTCTGGAGACATCGCATGAATTTTCTTGGCCAGCACCTGCTCAAAATCCGTACCGCAATGCAGGAAAAAGCGGGCGTCCTTTAACGCCACCAGCTCTTTCGGCCGGGGAGAGAACGTATGGGGATCCTGACCAGGGCTCAGCAGCGAGTTGACCGATATGGTCTCACCCGCGATATGACGCGTCAGCCAGGCCAGAGGCGGCAAGCTGGTCCATACACTCGCCCGCGGCTCCCCGCCGGCGGCGCTCAAGGTCAAACAGATCCACGCGAGGCCCGGAAGGGCGGGAAAACATCGTTTCAGTATCATAGTCTGTCTCATGGTAATGTGTGGACGGCCGCTTGTCTCTCAGGGTTTTACACGCGGCTTAATCGGCTTAGACGCGTCATCCGCGGAAAAGTTTGCTCTCGCCATCGCGCCGTCACCTGTTTCCCGGCGTGACCGAGCGCCACGTTTCCTCCCGCCCGGGTGATGTCAAGTGCATGCCCCCGTCAACAAAAAGAACTTGGCCCGTCACGGTTTCCGATGTCGCCAGAAAAAGACACGCGGCGGCGATGTGGGCGGGCGGAGACGCCTGACGCATGGGAATGTTATTGATTAACGGCCGCATGTTTTCCTCACTGCCGCCGGGAGGGGGTAACGAGTAACCCGGCGCGACCGCGTTGACCCGGATGGCGGGAGCCCATTCCAGGGCGGCCGCTTCCGTCGCGTCCCGCAAAGCTTTTTTCGCCAAGCCGTAGGCGCCCGTGTTTTTTTCCACAAGCGTGATCCGCTGATCCAAAAGGTTGATGACACACCCGGAGCCGCAGTGTTCGGCGAAATCTTTCATGAGCATAAACGGGGCGAAAAAATTGATGTCAAAATCTTCCCGGATCGCCGTTTCGGACAATGACTGAAGGGGCGACCGACGGTAAGTGGACGCGTTGTTAATCAAACAGTTAAGCCGAATCCCCCGCTGGTTGAGGCCGGGGATCAGTCCCGCGCGGAAATCCCGGTCGGTCAAATCACCCCGGACCACACTGTGCTCTTTCCCGTTGGCCGCCAAGGGAAGCTTCTCGACCAGAAGGTTCGCCGCCCGTATGGAATGATGACAATGCACAATCACCCGCGCGCCATGCTCAGCGAACGCCTCGCAGATGGCCCGTCCCACCCGCACCGCGCCGCCAGTGACCAAAATTTCCCAGTTTTCAAGTCCGTTTTTCACCCGGGAACTCCCCGTTTCCTTGACGGCCGCAAAAAAAAATATCGCCTTCCCGCGCGCGGTGAACCATTTTACCGACGCGGACCGCGCGCGGGTCGACTCAAAAGCCGTGGTGTGGCGAGTGGAAAAACATCTTACCGGCGTTAAGTTACCATCTGTTTTATTATTCAGCAACCGATTCAATGAATTTATAGGGTCATTTAACGATGCAAGATTGGGTACAAAGCCTCAAAGCGGCTCAAGACAAGGATCTGCGTATCGCCCGGCTGCAAACCCAAGTTGACGCGGTTCCGGTGGATAAAAAGAACGCCCAGGCGACCCTGGACGATGCCGAAGGCGCCGTCAATGAGGCGAAAAAGTCCCTCCAAGACGTTGAAATGGCGATCAAAACACTGCAGATGGATGTGGAGGACGCCGAGAATAAACGGCGGGACTTTGAGACAAAGTCCATGATGATTAAAGATAACAATGACTATAAAGCCGCCATGCATCAAATCGAGACGGTGAAAGAAAAAGTCGGCCGGCTTGAAGAACAAGAATTGCAGTTGATGGAACAGCGGGACACGGCTAGAGAACGACTCGAAGCGGAAAAAAAACGATTTGACGCTGTCGCGAAACGCACCAATCAGCATATTGATGATTTGGAACGCCGGTTGCAAGCCTGTGAAACGCAAAAAGCGACGTTGGTCGCGCAGCGCGATGAGTTATTGGCCGATGTTCCCCAGGATGTCGCCCGAATGTACGAACGCCTGCTCAGCAGCCGCTTGCGGGCGGGGCGGGAGCCAATCGGCTTCGCGCCTGTCGTGAACAACAGCTGTAGTTGCTGCCATATGGAAATTCCGCCACAAGTCCGCGTGAACGCCATGAAGGGGCAGAAAGTTAATTGCCCCCAGTGTTCTGTCTTGCTTTACGTTGATGACGAATAAAGCCGCTGACTAATGCAACCGCGCCGACTTTGGCCGGTCTAAACCCTGTTCGATCCTAAATGAATGTCCCATCACATAAAAATAACGCACGCGCGTCGCTCTTCATCTTTTGATTTATAAAATCCGCGCTACATTACGGCGCGATTTATTAAGGTAACACTAATCCCGCGCCGACTGTAATTAACGCACAACGTTCCCGGTTATCGTGTCCTCTCCTCCCCGGGAAACAAAATTTGGCAAATCTATTGAATACTTCCTCTTCTAAACAACCATCCCCCCCGCCTCTGGTTTTTGGCGACTTGGTTATTCCCGTGCCTATCATCCAAGGCGGCATGGGGGTTGGTGTGTCCATGTGTAAACTGGCCGCCGCCACAGCCCGCGCGGGCGGACTTGGTGTCGTCGCCGCGGTCGGTCTCGGCTACGACGCGGCGGATAAGTCCAACGACTACTTGGGAGCGAATATCAGGGGGCTCCGATATCATCTTCGGGAGGCCCGCGAGCATGCTGAAGGCGGCGCCTTGGGTGTCAATATCATGGTGGCCCTGTCTGATTACGGCAGTTATGCCCGGGCGGCCGCTGAAGAAGGAGTGGATGTCATCTTTTCCGGGGCTGGCTTGCCGATGACTTTACCGGAGTTCCTTCCGGAAGGCTCCAAGACTAAGCTCGTGCCGATTATTTCCTCTCACCGGGCCGCCACCTTGCTCTGTAAGAAATGGCTCGCCAAGTACAATCGGCTGCCGGATGGTTTCGTGGTCGAAGGACCTTTGGCGGGAGGCCATCTCGGTTTCCGCCCCGAACTGCTGGATGATCCGGATTACCAGCTTGAAAAACTGATTCCGGAAGTCGTCGAAGCGGTCAAGATTTTTGAAGACAAAACAGGAACGAAAATCCCCGTTGTCGCCGCGGGGGGCGTGTTTACCGGCGCTGACATCGCCAAGTTTTTCACGCTAGGCGCCGCCGGGGTCCAGCTGGGCACCCGGTTTGTGGCCACTGAGGAGTGTGACGCTTCCGACGCCTTCAAGCAAGCCTATGTGGACAGCAAACCGGAAGATGTCATTATCATCAAAAGCCCGGTGGGACTGCCCGGGCGGGCGATCAAAAGCCCGTTCACCCACTCCGTCGCCCAGGGAGAGAGAAAACCCGTGCGCTGCCCGTATAAATGTATCGTCACCTGTGAAGCTGAGGAAAGCGATTACTGTATCGCCTTGGCTTTGTTGAACGCCCGGGTGGGAAATTTTGACCGCGGCTTCGCCTTCGCCGGCGCCAATGTTCACCGCGTGGACAAGATCATCACGGTTCAGGAATTGATTGACTCATTGCTGGAAGAATACCGGGAAGCCTGTCAGTCTTAAACCCCGGCGTGTCACCGGCGGATCAGCCAAGATGTTTCCGGATTTCGTCGCTGAACTCTTTCACATGAAAGGGTTTGGAAATGAATCCCAAGGCCCCCGACTGCAATAATTTTTCAACGATTTTACTCTTCGTATACCCTGAGATAAGGATAACTTTCGCCGCCGGGTCAATCGTTCGAATCCGTCTGAAAGCGTCTTCCCCGCCCATCCTCGGCATCATCAGATCCATGATGACCAAATCCACCTCCGCGCCATGCCGGGAATAGTAATTCACCGCTTCGAGTCCGTCCGCGCACACATTGACTTGATAGCCCAGCTGTTTGAGCATTTTTTCCAACAAGGAGCGGATCGACTCCTCATCGTCCACAACCAGAATATGCCCTTTTCTGATCGAGCGGAATTTGGGTGCCGCCATCGGTTTGATCTCTGATCCGGGAGCGTTGCAAAGAGGCAGCGAAACCGTAAACGTCGTCCCCCTCCCCAAGTGGCTCTTTAAGCCGATATTGCCCCGGTGCGTGCGGATAATCCCGTAAACGACAGCCAGTCCCAAGCCCGTTCCCTTGCCCTCCGCCTTGGTCGTGAAGAAGGGTTCAAAAATGCGCTCTCGAAGTCTCTGATCTATCCCGCTTCCAGTGTCCGCGACCTCGATTTCAATGTATTTTCCCGGCTTTAATTGGCCATTGACGATACGCGAATCATCTTCTTTCAGAACCACATCGCGGGTGGAAAAAGTCAACGTGCCTCCCTCCGGCATCGCGTCCCGGGCGTTAATGCCCAAGTTAAGAAGGGCGTTTTGCAATTGAGTGATGTCCCCCAACGCCCAATGCCGGTAAGCTTCTTTCTTTTTCACAACCTTAATACGCCGGTCAATGCTATGGCCGAGAAGGCTGATGACTTCGTCAATCAAATCATGCACGTTAACCGGCTTAAGTTTCACCTGCTGTCCTTTGCGGGAAAAGGCGAGCAGTTGGCCCGTTAAATCGGCCGCCCGGCTGGACGACTTGATAATGTGCTCGGCGCATTCCATCCCTTCCTCATCATCCTGCAGACTCATGCGCAACAATTCAGCGTTGCCAATGATACTTGTCAATAAATTGTTAAAGTCATGCGCCACTCCGCCAGCCAGTTTCCCGATCGCCTCCATTTTTTGAGCGTGCTGGCGTTCTTCCCGCTGCTGGACTTCCTCGGAGATGTCACGGAAAATCACGACCAGGCCCCGCATGTCTCCTTTGCTGTTTTGGATGATCGACACGCTTTCGGCGATAACATGCTCCTCATCGTTTTTGGCGGCCAATATCCGTTCTTCCAGCGCATTGTCATCGTGCCTCCCCCGCTCGACCATGTCAGCGAAAAACCGTGACGCGGCCCGACGCGTGCCCACTTCAAAGGTCTGATAAACATACGTAATATCACAGCCGATGACCTCGTCCTTGCTCCAGCCAATCAACCCGCAAGCGGCGGAATTCACCCGTTGCACCTTTCCATCAGCGTCTGTCACAATCAAACCGTCAATGATGGATTCAAATGTGGCCTCCAAGTCACGCTCCGCTTTTTGTAAGGCCTTGGAAATCTCCACCCGGCTGAATAAGTCCCGGGTGGTGACGATAATCAGCGTGACCAGCAGACCGATAATAATCCCCCCGGACAAAAGCGCGCGCCAGTGCCTGGCTAAAAACCGGGAGTCCGGCTTGCCGACGAAAACGACTTCGCCGGGAAGCTCTTTCCGGGTGACACCATATCGCGCCAAAACAGGATAATTCACCATGGCCGTGTTCAATTGCCGCCCTGACGCGGTCACCAGATCGGCCACCGCGACCCCGCTGAGAACACGCGACACAGCTTCCCCCGCCGCTTGCCCTTGCTTAAACCCCGAAGTCATGACCCCGCCAACCACTTCCGGTTCAAAATACCCGTCAGAGGACACAAACACCGGCATGTGAAGAGCCGCGGTGCGAATCGCTTTTTCCGGCGCGGTCTTCCGACCCTCATGATCGCGCCAGAAACCGGTGAACAAACAAATACTTTTCTCGTGAAAATGCTCTACCGAGGTGACAATATCTTCCACGGAAAGCCTGCCGCCATCCAACACAACCACGTTCAGGCCAGGATACTGTTTCAAAGCCTCCTCGGTCGCGGCGCGGTCAAGTTGACTGGTGGTGGTGCCGTCACCCAGAAGGACAACGTTTTTTGTGGCCGGAAACAGCGCCAAAGCCATCGCCATCAGCCCCGGCACATCAATCGTCTCCCGGATAACATGAAAGAGCGGTGGATCGGTGTAAACTTTATTCTCAGCCCGGTTTATCCCGCAGGCGATAACAGGTGTGTCGGGAAAAAGATCCCGGTGATAGTCCACCATAAAATTCAGCGCGTTGTCGTCCGTGACAACAATCGCTGAAAAGTGAACCCCGGCATACTTCCGGACGATAAAATCCTTAAACCGCCAATTAAGGTCGTAGCCGGCGGGAAAACGCTTGCTATCCATATACTCAATATACACGTCGGCCTGGATGGCGCCGCGTTTTCCCAGGACGCTGATCACCCCGTTGACCTCATTTTCCGTCCACCGGTAACTTGTGTGGTAGGAATTGATCACCAACACATTAGGCGTGTCTCCGCGGGACAGGTCAAGGCTCTCTTGACCAAAGGACGCGAGCGTGACAAGGACCAGAAAATAAATGACACGTTTAAACATGGGTTTAGCCTGAAACGCCACATGGCGAATGTGTCGATTAAACAAGTGACATCACGCCCACAAAGTAATGGGCAAGCCGTCATTTTCAAATGTATTCATCAGAACCCGGCGGATATTCAGCCCGCCAGCCCGCGTTCTTCGCGGACCCGCCGCTCAATCGCCTTCGCCTGCTTCGGACTGAGCCCCAGCCGTTCCGCCCGAATGTCCAACTCCGCACGTTCAATCGGACTGATCACGCCGTCCAGCAATAACAGGGAGATGATGTCCGCATATATCGAGCCGGGAGAATTTCCCACACCATACATCACTGGCATGGCGATTTCCTCCGGTGAAAGTTCCTTGACCGGCAATCGTTGCAACGCGAGCATCAGATCGCGGATCACCTCCGCCGCGTTGTCATACCGGTTCTCCCGGCGTTTTTCCAATAGCCGCATGACCACATCTTCCAGCTTTCGAGGACAGTCGGGGCGGTATTTCCGCACCGGCTCAGGCGTTGAATGGATGATTTCGTCCGCGATTTGATCCCACGTCATCCCCTTCCGGCGGGCGATTGGCGCCCGCCTTGTCAACATTTGATAGAAGATGACCCCGGCCGAATACAAGTCCGAGCGCCCGTCCAGATCCAGTTTCATGACTTGTTCAGGCGACATGTAAAGCGGCGTGCCCATCACACTTTCGTTTTCGGTCACGCTTTGTTCCAGCACTTCGGAGCCGCCCGCGCTGGCGGGCAGATGAGCGATGCCAAAATCGCTGATTTTGGGGGCGGGCCCCACGCCGAAAAGAATATTCTGCGGCTTAATGTCACGATGCACCACCATCATGCCGTGCGCCGCCTGTAAACCCGAAAAAATACCCAGCATCACCCGGCCCGCCGCCCGGAACGAGAGATCCTCCTCCCGCTTTAAAACGTCTTGTAAACTGCCCCCCCCCAAATATTCCATGATGATACAGGCGCTCTCATCCGTCCCCTCAATGGTGTAAACAATAATGACATTCGGGTGTTCCAACTGTCCGGAAATACGGGCCTCTTGAAGAAAACGTTCCCGTTGCTCCGCGTTGTCGCCCGACGTGGCGAACAGTTGCTTAATCGCGACCAGGCGCCCCAACCGCATATCCTCAGCCAGAAACACAATCCCGAATGATCCCCGCCCCAGAACCCGGCGGATGGCGTATCGATCCGCCAGCTCCGCAGGCAGCACGGAAGATCCCGCGGACACCGGCGCCTCATCAACCCGCACGGTGGATTCCAAGTTCAGCGGCCCGCTGATGTCAGGTAACGCGATGGTTTTGGTCATATCCATGGCAATCAATCAGTCCAAATCCGCCAGCCACGCCGCTGGATCCGCGTCGCTGGGCATGCGCCAGTCGCCCCGGGGAGACAGAGCGATGGTCCCCACCTTCGGCCCGTCCGGAACACACGATCGTTTAAATTGCTGACGGAAAAAACGGCGGATGAACGTGCTGAGCCAGTGTTTAATGACCGCCTCTTCATAGGTGTCTCCAAAGGCCAATTGAGCCAATCGGACCACTTTTCGCGGCGGGCACGCCCGACGGATAAGGTGATACAGGAAAAAATCATGCAACTCATACGGCCCGATCACCTCCTCCGTCTTCTGAGCGATTACGCCGTGTTCGTCCGGGGGCAGCAATTCAGGGGATATGGGGGTCGCCAGAACGTCATGAAGTGTTTCCCGAAGACCGGCCTCATCACGGGTGCCGGCGACATGCTCAACCAGGAACGCGACCAGGGTCTTCGGCACACCGATATTCACCGCGTACATGGACATATGGTCGCCGTTATACGTGCACCAGCCCAAGGCCATTTCAGACAAATCGCCCGTGCCGACCACCAGCCCGCCGACCATGTTGGCGGTGTCCATCAACATCTGCGTGCGCACCCGGGCTTGAACGTTCTCAAAGGTGATGTCATGCTGGTCCCCGGGATGTCCCAAATGCTTGAAATGCTGCTGGCAAACATCCTGAATGTCGATCCGCTTGAGGGGAATACCCAACTGATCACACATCTTCGTCACGTTGCCCAAAGTCCGATCCGTTGTCCCGAAGCCCGGCATGGTGACACCATGAATGCCCGCCCGCGGCAGGCCTAACCGCTCGAACGCCGCCACGCACACCAGCAGCGCCAGCGTGGAATCCAACCCGCCCGACAACCCGATCACCACATGCTTTAGCCCCGTGTGACGCAGGCGGGTGGCCAGACCCAGACTTTGGATGGCGAAAATCTCATCACACACACGGTGCCGGTCCTCTTCATGGGACGGAACAAAGGGCAGGGGGGGCGGGCATCGTTTTATGTCATTAAGGGGACCGCGGCTGACATGATATCTGATGTCCCGCGGAACCAGGGGCGCCGCGGACCCCGCGGCGCTGAATGTCCGGTTGTGTAACCGCTCATGCCGGAGAAAATGGATGTCCACGTCCGCCACGGATAGCTCCGGAGCGAAGGAAAACCCGCGCTCATCCACCAGCACGTGGCCGTTTTCAGCCACCAACCGGTGCCCGCCGTAAACCACATCCGTCGTCGACTCCCCGCCACCGGCTGAGCAATAGGCGTAGGCGCTCATGGTTGTGGCCGACTGCTGTTTCACCAGCCCGCGCCGGTAGTGTGATTTGCCCACCAGGTCGTTGCTGGCCGACAGGTTCACCAGAACCTCGGCTCCAGCCAGAGCCAAGGCGGTGGAAGGGGGAACAGGCGCCCATAAATCCTCACATAGCTCCACCCCGATTACCGCCGCCTCATTCACAAACAGCAAATCCGTCCCCACAGGAACCTCGCGGCCGGCGACATGAACCGTCAGCTTCTTCACAGTCTGACCGGATTCGAACCAGCGGCGCTCGTAAAATTCTCCATACCCAGGCAGGTATGTCTTAGGCACCAATCCCAGGATGTCGCCTCGTTGCACGGCGACCGCGCAATTCAACAACCGGGTGCCCGCCCGGACCGGCGCGCCGATAAAAAACAGCGGCTCAAGCAATGCGGTCTCCGCGGCGAACCGGGCCAGCCCAGCCTCAGCGGCGCTCAAGAGAACCTCCTGATGGAATAAATCCGCGCAGGTGTAACCCGTCAGACACAATTCGGGGAACACCACCACATCCGCATTGGCGGCCGCGGACTCCGCGGCCAGGGCCAGCAGCGCCGTCACATTCTCCGACACATGCCCGACCGTGACCGGCGGAACGGCGGTCGCGACCCGGAGATAGCCAAATTCACGATTCATCGCGCTCTCTTGTTTAATCAATACACTCAAGGGGCAAATATAGTGACACGGCGGCGCTTTGCCACTACCCGCCGTCGCGGCGATGAAAAAGCGGCGCGCGGCTTATTTTTTTGTGAACAGAGCCGTGTAGTGAGCGGTGATCTCATCAATCGTCTCCGTCGTGATCAACAGCCAGTTCCGCGTCCCCGCCAAGGGTGGCTCCCCCGGTAACCACGGGCGACCGGTCAACACGGCGCTGATTTTACCCGTCCGGATCAACTTTTCCAATTGGGTCACCGGGGCGTTGGCGATGATCACGGGCGGCCGAGTGTCCTGCCACCAAAAGCGCATGGTGGACAACCGATCCGGCAACCCCGCCAGGCAGACAATCGCCGCGGAGTCCGCGGCGCCCCTGAACGCCTCGTCGTAGACCGGCCCCGGCTGCCACAGCGCCCCCGCGGACTCCGCGGTCGGGGATAACGGCGCCATCCGCACATCACAGATTCTTTCCGTTGTTCTAAGGAACCCGTCCAACATCGCTCGCTCTGGATCGGGAAGGCGGGACCCGGCGGCGGTCGGAGAGGTCACCAGCGTGACGGTTTCTCCGGGAAATTCGCCGGCCACAAACGCTCCGAGCACCTCCCCTCCCAGCCGCATCAAGGCTTCCGTCTCAGCGGTCAGAGGAAGCTCAGACGGCGAAGCGGTGGACGGGCGGTCCCGATGCGCCAGCAGGAACACAATCGCCGCCGCGCTGAAAACGCCCACCGCGGCCAATAACACCAACGATGGATATTTTATGTGTCGCATCATGGCTGTCTTTTCACCTCCGCCTGATCCCGCGACCACGGAAATCATGGTCTTTCCGGCGATTTCACCCCTCGCCTGTCACCTGTTTCACCAACGGTTAATATAGTTCCCATACCGGGCCGCGCGACATGCAACCCCAACAACTCACAATTCACGCCTTTCACGCCTTTCACGCCTTTCACGCCTTTCACGCTTTCACGCCTCTCACGCCTTCACGCCTTCACGCCATCACGCTTTTCACGCTTTTCACGCTTTTCACGCCTTTCACGCCTTTCACGCCTTCACGCTTT
>JAVVEH010000070.1:0-12178 GCA_032251435.1 Lentisphaeria bacterium
AATATAGGTTAGTGTTAAAGATTGCGCAAGTTTAAATTTTACATTATACTAGAAGCATTGTAGATGGATCGTCTTCCTTTGGCATGCTGGCGTTCATAGTATACGGGGGTACCGGTCGTGAGATCGCCATTGGCATCCAAGGCTTTCAGGCGGGTGATGTAGTTGACATATTTGCCGGAGGTACCATCTGTTCCGGGGGGAACACCCAGGGGTGAACCCGCCTTGAAATAGTAGACCATGTCCTCGCCGTTGGGGCGGCGGAGGGTGACGGATCTGGCAATACCTTCGGGCAGTTTGGCTATATCGGTGACCACATTGGTGATCCAACTGTTTATATTGGAGTAGAAATGCAGTCCCTGGGGGGAAAAGATGACCGGGGTGGGTTTCAAATATTGAAAAAACAAGACAGGCTTGCCGAGGACATCGTTCGCAGCGTAGCCGGGGGATCCCGAGGATCCGCAGGATTCACAGGCTCCTAATGGAATGACCAGTTTGATGCAATTAGCGGTCGTGCCAGATGTCTTGTCGTTGCCGTTACAAGGAGGGCACTGGCAGTCTTCGGTATCGTCTGGGGGTTCGACCACAGGGGGGGGAGGTGTATCCTTCACCTCTGAGCTTGCCGGGTTGGTTGCATAAGCCGAATTAAAAGTCAGCGCCAGAACAGCAGCGAACGAGAAGACAATATATTTTAATTTGAGGTCACACATATCTATTCAGTTATCCTTTGGTTGCGGTTAACAACAGAAACCTTTTTTACCATCACGTTCATTGCCCCGTGGGGGGCATTGGTGTCAATTTGATAATTGACATTGTATTCTTGATGCGGCAGTCCCTGCCGCTCGTAGCCGCAGAGGACTGCGGAATCCAAAAAATCGTATGCAAGGTGCATAGATTGCCCAATGAGTCATGCTGCTGCGTCGTTCCTTGAGGACAATAATTTTTCTGTTCGACAGACCTAGGGCGGTGCCCTAGGCTATCATTGCAATGTCCCGTTGGGACTTAAAAAACGTTTCCCCTACGCCCGGGTCGGGCGGGATTATTTAATTTTCGAACATCCAACGTTTAACGTCCAACTTTAAATGCGTCTTCGGTCTTCTCACCTCTTCTGAGATTTGCGCTTTTCGTAGGCCGGGGTTCTTTCCCCGGCTAAGCCGGACACGGAAGTCCGGCCTACAAACTTCGACTTTTTCCCGCTCCCAAATTAGAATCCTCCGATATTAACACCGTCCTGAAATGCTGAAACAGTATGACAAACGGAGGTCAGCGTTTCGGCGGATTTGATCATTCTGTAGCGGTATTCGCCGAGTTCATTGAAATCGTCGGCGGTCACGGTGCGTTGTGTTGTACCGTCTTCGAAGGTGACACCGGATACAATGATTTTTATTTTAATCACCAGGTCGGGGGGCACGGTTCCGAGCACCAGGCGCATTTCGCCGAGGGTACTGCCGTCGTCAAATGTCTGAATGACGTCATAATTTCGTGATTTCATACCACCTTCGTAGGCGATGCTCTGAATGTCGGTTGACGCCATGACCGGGCCATCGTCGCCCAGACGGGCGAGGATCCGGGCTGGTTTGTCATCCCACGCGGTGATGGCGAAACGGCGGCCATAGGGATCCAGCGGTGTGTTGACCAGGCTGATGCCGGTATCATAGCTCAACACGGCTTCGTTGGGCACCCCTGGATTATCCCAGATGCGTTCTTTATTGACAATAGCGATCGGGGAGCCGCTGAAAGAGCAGCTTTTGACTGTGACTGTGATCTCTTTAAACACCGGCGCGCCGGATTGCGGTGTCCAGAGGGCGCCGACGGTGTATTCGCCAGCCTGTTCGAAGCGGTGGACCACAGGATTTCCCACAGTGCTGTTGAGCTGTTCCCCCTCGATTGCGAAGGTGATGTAGCCGCCGGTTTCGCCTTCGGGGAAGGCATCCAGCAGCAAGGCGTCGCCGGTTCTGACTGTCAGATCTTCAGCGATCATGACATTTGTCACGGTCCAGGTTACGGAGTGATTCTGTGTTTTCATCCCATTCTGCCAGGAGAGGGTGACGGGAGTCGGAGCGGCGGGATCCAGGTCGATATTGGCGTACCAGCGTTCAGCGGGGGCGGGAATAACCGTGTTGACAAGCTGATTGTTTTCGACCGGCAGAGGGCTGTCGGCGGGAATGTATCCTGACAGAATTTTCATGGCATCCACAAAATATCCGGGGCCTTCGAGACACACGGGGGAGACGGCGCTAATCGTCGGCGCGTTGTCATCGAGTGCGGAAAGCGCGTCGGCGCGGTTCTGCCGCCAGTCGGTGCCACCGGGACTAAGCAGGCGCAGGCGGTTGATTTTCAGCGATGTGTACAGGGCATTATTACGCCATTCGACCCGAATGGTATGCTGACCGGCCGCCAGATAAGGCAGGTAAAACACGGCGGTGCCGGGGGAACCATAAGGCGCTTCGAGTACATCGGCGGCGGCGTAGGCTCCGTCAACAAAGAGGCGCAGGTTAAAATACCGTTCAGTGGTCACGGGGTTGTTCTGGGTCCCGTCCACCTCCAGTTTATAGACATCGGCTTCCGGCAGGGAGATGGAGTATTCCAGCCAGCCTTTTGTATCCCTGGCGACCAGCGCGTCCCCCTCGACCTCCCAGGTTCCGAGCATATTTGTCGCATCTGTGGCGACGAGGGTTTGAATAGTGGTGACCGTGCCGTCGAAGTCAGCGGTCAGGGGATCCGTCCGGGCCAGAAGCACTTCCTCGCTGTCGGAGACGCCATCGCCGTCGGTGTCCGCGTTGAGGGGGTCGGTTCCGAGCGCGTATTCCTCCTCATTGGTCAGACCGTCGTCATCGAGATCTGCAACTCCATCTTTTCTGAGGGGGTCGGTACCGTTTTCAATCTCCCAGTTGTCCGGTTGCGTGTCGCCGTCGGTGTCGGCGAGGAGGGGATCGGTTTTATGGACATAAATTTCATCATAGTCAGACAGCGTATCGCCGTCCGTATCCGCGTCATGCGGATTGGTGCTGAAGAGGGCTTCTTCAAAATTCAACAGCCCGTCATTGTCCGCATCCAGGAACATGTCCGCATCACTGAGGGGGTCGAAACCGTTGGCAAGTTCCCAGCCGTCGTTCATCATATCGCCGTCGGTATCGGCGTTGGTCGGATCGGTGGGATTGGCGGCGGCGATTTCGTCCCCGTCAGCGATCCCGTCCCCGTCGGTATCGGCGTTGTCGTAGCTGGTTCCGAGAAGACTTTCGGCGTAGGCGCTCAAGCCGTCATTATCGGTGTCCGCGGCGGTGTCGGCGAGGGCGTCCAGATTGGCGGCAGTCATGCGCAGTGCGTGAAAGCGGATGTTGTCGACAGCTCCGGCCAGGAGGCCGTCATCAGCGGTACCGGATGAGGCGAAGCGGACGGTTTCCGGGCTCCACTGGAAGGTTGAGGTGGTGGTGGCTTCCGTGGCCCGGCGACCGTCAATCAGCATGGTGACTTTGCCATCGCCGAACAGGAGGGCAATCTGGTACCAGCGGCTGGTCAGAACGGCCCCCTGGGGTGATTCCAGCCGCAGGGCGGCACCGGTGGCGGGATCAAGCAGATCAGCGGCCATGGCGTGTCGCGGTGTGCGCGACAGTTTGAAAAGGGCTGTATTGTCCGCGGCGTTCAGCACGGTGACGGTCATGGTTCCGTCCTGTTCCGCGCCGGTGACGGTATTGCCGTAGAGGGCATCGAAACGGACGCGGGCGAGGACGGTGAACGCGTCACCGGGAAAGGCCGGCGCGGCGGCGGTCACCGCATTGTCATCCAGGCCGTCAAAGACCCGGGCGCGCCCCAGCACGGCGGGAGCGCTGACCGTGCCGGTGAGGGCCGCGTGGAATCCTCCGGCTCCCTTATCGAGGGCCCGGTCGCCTTCCGCTTCATCGAATGTCCACCAGGCCAGGAGTTGGCCGGGCGCGTCCAAGGGATCGAGTCCGGCTTCGACTTCCCAGCCGTCGGACAATCCATCGAAGTCACTGTCGGCCAGAAACGGATTCGTTCCCGCTTCGTATTCATCCCCGTCATTGAGTCCGTCCCCGTCGGTATCCGCGCGGAGCGGGTTGGTGCCCAGTCGCAGTTCATCCGCGTCTGAGAGTCCGTCGCCGTCGGTATCGGCTTTTTCGGGGTCCGTTCCGGCGTTGTATTCGGCCAGCGTTGTGAGTCCGTCCACGTCGTTGTCGTTGAACGCGTCCCCCAAATCCTTCACCTGGTCATGGGTGAGGGCTTTTGACAGGATACAGACAGAATCGACAGCTCCCTGGAGTGGCGTTGTGGCGGCACTGCTGTTGCCGATATTGACCGCCTGACCGTCCAGGCTGGCGGTGACGGGGCTCTGATCGCCCCTGGCAGCGTCGATATAGAGGGCTGCTGTGTTGTCGGCATTGACTGTCAGGACGGCATGGTACCAGCGATTTTCCATCAGGGCTCCGTCGGCTGTTGTCATGATAATGCCATCCAGGTCTGCGGCGAGGGCGTGCCGGGCCGTTTTATAGAAGCGTACGGGGGAGCCACCCGGGGTGTCGGGAAGTTCCAGAATGGTCATTTCGCCGTCTTCGGCGGGGGCTGTGACTGTGTTGCCGTAAAGCGTGTCGGGGCGGAAGCGGAAAGCGATGGTGAAGACATCGGACGCGCGGGAGGTGTTGGCGGGTGCTGCGGCGAATGAGTCGGTGCCGTTGAATACCACAAAGGTATCTGCGGATTCCGCAGCGCGTGTGACATGTGTCAGCGTTGCGTGGGCGGCGAGAGGGGATCTATCCAGGGCGGTTGTCCCATCGGCTTCATTAAAGCTCCAGAGCCCGAGCAGATCTGTCACGGTAAAGGTGGCGGGATTTAATCCGTGAGCGATTTCCCAGGCATCGGACAGCCCGTCAAAATCCGTATCCATCCGGTTGGGATCGGTATCGGCCTGGAACTCTTCCAGATTGGTGAGTCCATCGCCATCGATATCCAGGGCTGCATCGGCGGAGTTATCCCGGTCCAGACCATTGGCCTTTTCCCAGCCGTTGGTCATGCCGTCGTTATCGTTGTCCCCTTCCGGGTCGGTATCATCAAAGGTGGGGTCGGTCAGTGCCAGATATTCCCGGTAGTTTGTCGCCAGGTCGTTATCCGGATCCGCGTCGGGAGAGGTGTCCAGTGTGCCGAAGTAGACCATTTCCCAGAAATCGCACAGGCCGTCCTGATCACTGTCGACCAGTACCGGAAATGAACGGGTCAGTGCCTGTTTTGCGGATTTGGCATCCGACTTGGGGCTGCCGCCCAGCTGATCACTGTTACCGGCTGTGTCACCGGTTCCGAGTTTTCCCCTGGAACCGCCGCCAAAAGCGCGCATCTTGAAACCCTCGCGGAGAATAAAGCTGTGGTTGTCGCCAGCACCGGCTGAGACCGCATTATACAGAACAGTGCCGTCCTGATTGAGAACAAGAGCAGGTGCTGTGCGGTTATCAGTTGTGCCGATTCCGAGCTGTCCGACGTTATTGAGGCCAAAGGCCGCGCAGGTTCCGTCCGAAAGTACTGCGAGGGTGTGGGCCTGTCCACAGGACAGGGAGACGACGCCGGAAAGAACACCGTTGCCTCCAAAACCGAGGACCGGCCCCGGAAGCGAGCGGTCTGAAGATAGTCCGTTCCCGAGCCGTCCGTCGTCTCCGCATCCCCAGCTTAACAGGGTTCCATCTGTTTTGAGGGCCACAGTAAACCGGTCGCCGGCGGCCAGGGCGGCGATATCACCGAGCGGCTGAGTCCCGTCGGCGGACAGAACCCGTCGGGGCAGGAACGATGCTGTGGTCGAAGCGTCCCCGAGCTGTCCGCGGGAGTTGGCGCCGAAGGCCACCACTGTGTGGTCAGAAAGTAGAATCAGGGAATGATTGAATCCGGCGGCGACGGCGACGGCGCCGGTCAGAGGTCCCGCGTCGTCCGGAGACAGAACTGTGACCGCTGCGGAGCTGTCGGCGCGCGTGCCGCCGCCCAGCTGTCCGTCGTTGTTGGCACCCCAGGCTTTCACCGTGCCGTCGGCTGTCAGAGCGAGGGTGTGGGCGGCCCCGCAGGCGACGGCGGTGATATCCGTGAGAGGTTGTCCGGTTTCAGCGTCAATCACGCGGACAGGCAGAGCTGATTTTCTCTTGTCCCCGGTGCCCAGCTGGCCGTTCTTATTGTCACCCCAGCAGACAATTCCACCGTCTTTGAGAAGGGCGGCGGTGTGGGCGGCTCCCGCGTCCACAGCGGCCGCACCGGTGAGCATTGACACGCTGTCCGGAGAAAGGACATGATCCATATAGGGGCGGCTGCCGCCGGGAGAGCCGTCTCCGAGGCGGCCGTCGATATTTGATCCCCAGGTTAATACGCCACCGTCGGGAAGAATGGCCGCGGAATGGCTGTCCCCACCGACGACGACCGCGGCGGCGGCACGCGGGAAGGGGATGGCCAGGAAGAAAGCCAGGGCGGCTGTTCCGAGCGTTTTTGAAAGACAAAATCTGTAATGTTTCATAATTGCTGTATCCCCGCGCAAGTGAGTGACCCTGTCACTTTTTCTGTCGATTTTTCCCATGATTTTCCAAAATATGAAGTCATGTCTTCCTTATTCACGCGTTTTCAGGGTCGCGCCGCCGGAAGAACGACGCGGAAACCGACAGAATCAAGCATCATGTTCGATTTAAAACCGATGCGTGAAGTGGTTTTAATATCCTGCGGAACATTTCCCCAGCCGCCCCCCCGGGCGGCTTTCACGGCGGCGTTGTCGCCATAGTTATTCTGACACCATTCCCAGGCATTGCCGCTGGTGTCGTAGAGTCCGTAAGCCGATGCCGCGGGGTAGGACGCGTAGGGCATTATGGCGGGCTGGTTCCCCTCGGCGGGATCTCCACTGTCGAGGAAGTTGGCTTCCCCCCTTGATATCTCATTTTTATTGTTTCCGTACAGGCTGAACTGGGCGGTTTCCGGATCAAAGGCGGCCGCTTTATACCATTCCGTTTCCGTCGGCAGACGATAGCCGGGGGCGGTCATATCCGCGTTCCAGTCATTGGCTGAGTCGTAGACGGCGGGTGTTCCGCTCTGATCGCTTTTCCAGTTGCAGTAGGCGGCCGCGCCGATCCAGGAGACAAAAACCATGGGATGATTGTCGCGGTTCGCGGTCGGGGTGAAGCGTTCTCCGGGCGCGGCATCCGCGTTATAAACAACCGCCGCTCCAGTTTTGGCGGCAGTTGTGAGGCAGTAAGCGTCGCCGGTCGCCGCGTCGGCGACTTTCCCGTCCGCGACCATCAGGCTTCCCGCGGCATCCGCGGAGTTCAGAAACGCCACATAGTCTGTGGTTTTTGTTTCGCCGGCGCTGATCTGGAAGTCATCATCACATCCACCGCCGTCGGCGCCCGGAACGGTGATCATATCCGAAGGCTCGGGGGGAAGGCAGGTTTTAGTCAATTTGACATTATCGACGAGAACTGAAAAGCGGTAGTTTGGCGCGTCGGGATCCATTCGCAGGACGAGGATCAGTCGCTGCCCGAGAAGAGGTGTGTGATCATCGGTTGTGGTGAAGGACAGAGATGCCGTTTCAGACATATCCGTTTGTGTGACGACCCCGGCGGCGGATGCCAGAAGGGTTCTGCCCCCGGTCGCCTCATCGACAGCGACAAACTCGGCCTTGTAATTTCCCTGTGTGTTGTCGCCGCGTCGGGAAACATTAAACGTAAGCGTGTAGGTGGTGTTTTCCAGAAGCGTTTCCGGGAGGATTGAGGCGGATGTTTCCATAGCCGCTCCGGAGCCAAAATAAAGGTTGACAGCCTGGCTACCGAAAGGGGTAGTGAAATACTGGCCGTTTTCCTCATCCATCAGCCCCACATACAGGGGGTGGCTGGTGGAGGGCGTCTGAATCCATCCGGCGGGTTCCAGCCCTGTTTTTCCCGTGACATCGGGATTTTCAAAACTATCTTCCAGGATGACCTCCGTGCCGACTCCCAGGGCCAGGGCGGGCAGAAAGGTGACTATCAGCACCGTCAGGACGGCGGCGGCAGTGATCATAGATCCGGGGTTCTGTTTTACTGGGGTCATGATGTTCCCTTTTCCTTTATGATGCGGGGAAAACCGTATCCGCGACTATCTCCGGCATACCGTTTTACCGCTGTCGCGGCCCCACACAGTGGATGATTTGACTGACTTGTATCCTAAATTTTTGAATCCGCACATACAGGCGGCACTCTCAAACAGATTCACGCGCCTTCGGCCACCAACTGGCCGGCGGAGGCAGTGTCAACAGATAAACAAGCGGAAAAAAAGGAACACTCCAAGAGGAAATCCGAGCAGTCTTTCTCAGCGGCTACCCGGGTTGACGTGTGACTTTCTCACGAGCACACATTCTTTATGTTCCGTCCTTTCGAATATTCATTCCAAACTGCGGAATTGACAGGTGTCATTCATCCCGCTGAAAACTAAAATAAAGAGACTTTATCTGATGTCAAGTTTTTTTTGGAAAAAGTCTTTGACACCTCCAGGCATAGCTATTTGACACCTCCAGGCATGGCCTTGTATCTTTTGTCATTCAAGGGCTCAATATTAAAGAATCCGGCACCGGTGCCTGTGCCTGTTGACGTTTCGGTTGCTCACTGTTTTTGACAGGCTCAAGCTTCCGTCTTCCCCCGGCGGCTTAGACCGTTCTCTAATTTGACTGTATTGTCCGGGTCATCATGGGAGGGGGGAAGTTCCGGTTGTCCAGGCTTCGAAACGCCATAAGGCGGACGCGTTTTCCAGAGTCGGAGGCCAGAATTGCATTATGATTTAATCTCTTTACAGTATGGGTGTCTTTGAAGATAAAAAGCTGGAGATTGAGAAAGCATGTCGAGCGTCCATTTCCCCCGTGTTTCTGTTTCGCAATTTATTTTCGCGGCCCTGGTCCTGTTTTCCTCCGCCGTGGCACCGGCATCCGCGGGAGCAGTTCCCCGCGGACAGATTGTCGTTTTCGGCACCGACTGTGACGAATGCAGGGAGCTTAAAAAACTCTGGCCGGACATTTCCAAGGGGCAGCCTCACGCTCAACTGACGATGGTCGATGTCGACAATGAAAACGGCTACATGTTTTTGCTGGCCCTGGAGAAGGAGCTGAAGGTGAGACAAGCGGGAGATCTACCCGTCGCGCTTATCGGGGGCAAGCTGATTTACGGGGGGAAGGCGATAAAAAAGATCTGGAACAAGGGATTGTTTAACGCTGTTGATTCAAAGCGCGCGGCCCCATCAATTCTGACACATTTGTTACGGATCACCAAGGGGACCAGCGGCATTGTCAGCTACACCCCTCCTTCGGAACTTGTCGCGGGTTCGCATGTGTTTTCGGATGATTCCTCCGAGCTCAAACAAAGCGATTTAATTATGGCGGTTCTTACGCTTGAAGGCTGCAAAAATTGCTCCAGACAGGAGCTGGTCTTGAGAAACTTAAAAAACGAACTGCCGAAGTTGACTGTTGACCGGTTCAGTATGCGCGCAGCCGAAGGGCGGGGTTTTGTTGAGCTTATGCGCGAAACCTTTAACATCACGGCAAAAGACCTTGGGAAGCCCCCGGTTCTGGTCTGGCCGGATGCCTGGGGGGGAGGGAAACTATTTTCCCGAGATGATATCATTGCCAAACTGAAGGCCTCGTCAGCCAAACCGTTCTGGCGTGAAATATCGCCACAGGAATTAGAAAAAATCGGCCGGGCCAGCACAAAAAAGGCGTTTGACGTCTTCACTGTGGGGGTTGTTGTCGCCGGTGGTCTCATAGACGGGATAAACCCCTGCGCTTTCGCTGTTGTGGTCTTCCTAGTCAGCTATCTAGCCTGTATCGGGCGGAAACGAAAGGCGGTGGCGGTTATGGGGAGCAGTTTTTGCAGCGGGGTTTTTATCGCTTATTTTCTAATTGGTCTGGGGCTTTCGGCGGTTTTGGCGTTTATTCAGGAAATGGTCTGGGTCCGGACAGTCCTGTACGGGGGGCTGGGGCTTGTCGCCCTGTGGTTCGCCGGTGTGCATCTGCGCGACGCCGTCATCTATAAAAAGACCGGAAAAGCCAAAGATTTAAGTGGCAAGCTGTCGCCTGACACAACTCTGCAAATTCACGAATGGGTGCGGAAGTTGTCCGCGACATCTCTGCTGATTCCCGCGGGACTCGCGCTTGGCTGCGTGGTTTCCCTGCTTGAGCTGGCCTGCACCGGTCAGATATATCTGCCCATTCTTTCAATCATCAACCGCGACGGAATCAATGTTAAAGCGCTTTTCTTTCTCAGTGTTTACTGCCTGGCCTTCATTCTGCCGCTGGCGATTGTCACGTTTCTGGCGGCTTATGGAATCGGAGCGCGGGCCATCGGCAACTGGGGAAAAAAGAATCTGGTGAAAACGAAACTCGCCATGACCGGCTTATTTCTGGCGCTGGCGGGGATCACGCTGGAGATGGCCTGGCGGGCGTTTCAGATGCGAAACGGGTGAATACGGGAAAGATTCAAAGCCAAACAGCCGGGAGGATTCAGCGGGTCATTTTTTGACGGCTTCCGCTTTGCCGGTCAACCGGAACCAGGCGATGGGTCGCTTGGGATCATTTGTCGTCAGAATGACAGCTTTGCGCACCTTGCCCTCGCTTTCTTTTAAATCAACGGCTGTCTCGAGTTTGGCGCATTCCCCCGGTTTAATTTCCCGCTTGTCGATGACAGCTTCAAAACAGCCCGAACACGACAGGCGCAGTGATTTGACGCGCAGGACCGCCTTGCCTGTGTTGTAAATGATGAACGTGTGTTTGAAGCTTTCAGTGGTCTTTTTGGTGCCAAAGTCAACAATGTTTTTTTCACAGACCAGTCGCGGGGTTTTAGCCGCGGTGGTTTCCGCGGCTTGAACCGGACAGACCGCGACCGCGAAAAAAAGGACGGAAAAATAAATTATAGCGTGAGTGTTACGCATCGTCTCAATCACGAATCCTTCGAGGTTGACCAACCCCATGAATATAGCCCGGGTTGTCATTTGACAAGTCGCGGTCAAGAATTACTTTGAGGGCTTATCGAAACGGATCTTTGAATAGGTTTTGGATCATCAGTGATCAGGCAATGGAATGACACCTGGTCGAAGACCCAGGCGCGTTACGCTTTAATTATGGAGGACCTTTATGCTTATTCGCTTTTTCACAGTTTTTCTAGTTATTTTCACCGCCATTGTCACGGCGCAGGAGAAGGCCGCTCCGGCCATAAGCAAAAACAGTGTATTGACATTGATTGTCACTCCTGGAGCCACCGACGCCTTTCCCGCCCGGCTTGACGCCGCACGTCGTCTGGGTGAAAACCTATCCCCGCAAACGATTCACATCCTCTGCAAATTTCTGGACCGTCCCGCCAACCGGGACACTATCGCTCCGGGGGAACTCAACGCTCTGAAAAATGATGTTCTGGATATTCTGGTGCGACAGTCACGGATGCCTGCCGATCTTGGATACCATTTGATTAAGATGTGCAATGATGAAGGGCATGACGCTGTGTGGCGGGATTACTGCATTCAATTTCTGCGCGTGTGTCATCAGCGGGCCAGGACGCATAAAGAACAGGCTGACATTGAAAAAACGCTTTGGGCCGCGACGGACAAAAACTGGAGTATCTCCGGAACCGCCCTTATTTCGCTTGAGCTTCTGAAGGATGCCGTTGATCAGCAAAAAGTGGTAGCAAGAGGATTTGCCATCGCTTCCGATGACACATTCACCACTGCTGCTCGCATGACTGCACTGCAGATATGCGCCAACGCTGGCCATAAAGATATTCTTCCCGTGGCCAGAAACCTGGCGGCTTCCAATGATTCCGTTCCCTTACGCGTGGCAGCTATTGGAGCGATCGGGTTGCTTGGCGAGGAATCGGACCTAAAAAATCTGACGCTTTGGGGCAGTAGCAGTGATGTCCGGCTTAAGGCGGCAAGCAAGGCGGCTATGGAGAGGATACAAGGGAAAACGGGAAAACGTTAATTACATGTCAACAGCAGGTAGGCAGTGTCAAGTCAATTAGGGGCATAAGCGCGCCAGGCAAAGCCGGCGCGCTGGGTCTCGTCTGGGATAGGTCGAGGCCCCAGGTGTACGACTTCGTCGTGTCCGTTGTCTGTTGTTCGTTGTCCGTTGTTTGGATCAGCTCTAAAATCAGGTTCCAGCCGTCGTATATATACCGGAGGTCGGAGGTCAGAGACCAGATGTCGG
>JAVVEH010000071.1:0-11471 GCA_032251435.1 Lentisphaeria bacterium
TCCGACCTCCGACCTCCGACCTCCGACCTCCGACCTCCGACCTCCGACCTCCGACATCCGACATCCGACCTCCGACATCCGACCTCCGACATCCGACATCCGACATCCGACATCCGACATCCGACATCCGACATCCGACCTCCGACATCCGACATCCGCGGATTCGCTAGGCCGCGCCTCCGCGGGGAACCCGCTTCCCAAATCCCGCTGGGCGCTTAAACAATCGGATTGCGATGCCGAAGCCCGGGAAAGCGGGTAAAATCCGCATCGTTGGAATGCAATTCGGCGCCATTCTCGATGGCCAGCGCGGCCAGATGGGCATCTGTGACCAAATTGCTGACAAGCAATTGCCGGTCCGCAAAACTCTGGAGAATCTGCAAATGGCGCGGCCCCGGCTGTAAAATGGAAACCTGCAACCGTTCGAACCAGGAATTGACGTGCGACATGGCTTCGGTGGCCGTCAAAGGCTGAATCAGCACCCTTGGATTGGTCATCAGACGCAAAAAACCAAGCGATACGACCCATGGCAGTCCCACATCGTGACACCCGTTCATCAAGCCCTTCCACCACGCCTTCGCCTGCTCGTGGAAAGGGGCGTCGGAGTTGTATGCGTAGACAAGTAGATTGACATCGGGAACAATCACGCGTCCGCGGCCTTTCCACCAGCGTGGGCCGCGATGAAGCGGGCGCTATCGTCGCTATCCAGAAGTTGGTTGAGCTTGAGAAGGTCGATGCCGGGCCGAAAGCCGCAGTGCTTAGCGTGAATTTCGAAAAGAGGCTGCCGGGCGACGGGTTTCTCGCCGCTGGCCAAGCCTCGCCGAAGTGTCTCGTTGACGACTTGTTTGAAGCCGCCGCGCCGCGTCGCCGCCCGTTGCCGCAACTGCCGCGCCACATCGTCGTCCAATGTCAAAGTCGTCCGCATGGCAAGCCTTCTTGATTTTTGATGTGTTGTTTTCTTGATGCCGTGATGCTACTATACAGCGGAGAAACCAAACGGCAAGCAGGGGGGATCGGTCTCCACGTCCAGAACACCATCGCCAATCTCCCTCTCCGCGCCTCCCTACGCCCGAGGCCGGGCGGCTCCATCCCTCCGCGCTCCGCGCTCCGAGCTTATGCGCGTCGTCCACCGCTTCAGCGTGTCTTTGGTTGGGCGGCCCCGCGGTCTCCGCGGAACGCGATATGATGTGGCTGGCTGGGAGATGAGATGAGCCCTGGATTGGCGCGATCTGATCGACCTGCTCGTTGTCGTTGTCAGCGAAGCGGTTGTCGTCATCGTAATCGAACCGGGGGGGGCCACGAAAAGCATCGACATCCCAAGTTGGTGTACCGGACTTTAGCCGGAATCTTTGATGCCGCCCCACCGGCAGTCCTTCCGAAAACGCCGCGGAGACTGCGGAATCCAGAGGACAAAAACGCCCCGCGGAAGTCGAATTCATGGCCACGAAAGGGCACAAAAAAAAGACAAAAAACGCCCCGCGGAAGTCGAATTCATGGCCACGAAAGGGCACAAAAAAAAGAGGCGGGGAATAGCTGGAGGCCATCCTGAAAGGTTTTCCGGGGAAGCCGATACAATATGCGTGGGCGATGCGCCACCAAACGGGCTGGGAAGCCCGTTCTACGGGGGGGGCGCCGAGGCGCCCCGTAGGTCGGGCTTCCCAGCCCGACTGGAGACGTGCCTGTCGGGCAGAGCGTGCCGGACTCGCCGCCAAAACGCGGCCTTTGCGCCTGCGGACTCCGCAAAATCCGCGCTTACTTGTCACGGCGTAGCTCATGGAGCGAAGCCGGATCCGTGGTGGCTCGATACCCTTTCACGATACGGTCTAGCCGGCTTTTTGTGACTTTTTGTGGCGATCCAGATACAGACATCTTCTCCGCGCTCTCCGCGCCTCTGCGAGAGACCTGTCCCCCATGCCCCCTATCGTATTGACTGCGTATAGTGACGAAAGTAGGCGTCCAAGCTTGTCGAACCGTCTGATAATAAAGCGGCTCAAGATCGGCAATGTCGCCCCCATGAGGATGGTGGGGACAAGGATGAGGAGGAAAATCAATCCGAACCGGATCAGACTGAAAAGTAAGAAGGAATATCCCACAGTATGGGTGAGCCAGACATACAGCGGGGTCAGACGTTCCAGCAGAAGGACACTTGACAAACCGGTGACACCGATGCCTATTTCACAGTATGCGTACAGTTTGAGATGTCGTGAAAACCGGTCGCACAGCTTCCCGCCAAAATAGCTTCCTAGCGCAAGGCCAGCCATGAACGCGGCCAAAACGGTACTGACGGCGAAAGTGGTGGTGCCGAAGACATGCGTGGCAATGCGGCTCCAGACAACTTGGTAAATTAAGCCGCAGGCGCCGGAAGCAAAAAATAGGCTGAAGACAATACGGTTCAATGGCGATCCTTGGATTCCAATTTTGGTGAAGCTGAATGTCCATCAAAAGCTAAAATTAGCTTGGGTTCATGTTTGGCGCAAGTCGCGTTTCTCTACTTTTATCTTGATTGAGAAAAGACAATATTTTAGATCATGGCATATTGGGGCGCTATCCGCAATTCCTCGGTTATATGTCTCGGTCTCAACGCCGTATAGAAAAAAAACGCCCCGCCCGGTTTCCCGGACGGGGCGTTGACGTTAAACGATTGCGGATGCGCCGCTTATTTCCGCCGACGGCGGAGGGTCAGGCCAGCCAGGCCGAGGCCGGCCAGAACCATCGTCGATGGCTCGGGGATGAGGGTCAGCACCAAGCTGCCTTCGGACACGAGCCAGTTGCCCGCGCCGTTGACCACGATGTTCGTAAACCCTGTGACCGTTCCAGTGACAACCGTCCAAGTGCCATATTCAACGGCTTCCAAACCAGTCGCGTTAATCGTCAACGTGCCGCCGGTGGCATCGAGGTCGCCCAAGATCTGGTCGCCCGTGCTGGCGTTGTAATCCCAGTTCAGGACAGCGCCCGAAGCGCCGACCGTGACACCGCCAGTGGCAGTCATGCTGGCGATGACACCATCACCCAGTTCGATCGTTCCGCCGTTAACCGTCAACAGGCCTGTCGTGGTGGCTCCGGACGCTTCCAGGATGCCTCCGGTGGCGTTGATCACACCAGCGGTGCCGGCCATGTTGACTGTTCCGCCGCTGACATCAATTTGGCTGACGGTTAAACCGCTGCCGACATTTACCGTGCCGCTCGTCACTGTAACGGTCTGTGAGAGCGCCGCGGAGGAGCTGTAGGTGAACGTGCCGCCTGCAACACTAACGCCACTGGTTCCATTAATGACGCCGCCGCCATCGACAACCAGTGTCCCGGCGTTTACAGCAGTCGCGCCGCTGTAGTCGTTAAGGGCAGAAGTCAGTGTGGTTGTGCCCGCGCCGGACTGGGTGACTCCGCCCGTGCCGGATATCGCGCCGACGACGGCGATGGTGGACGCGGTGTTGAAGTTGACGGTGCCGTCATTGGTGACACCAACACCGGAGCCCAGGTTGCCGCCGACGTTCAGCGTCGTGCCGTTGTCAACCGTGACCGTCGCGGTCGAACCGGAGTTGTTGCCGGTCAGGCTCAGAGCCCCCGAACCGCTCTGCTGGATAGATCCCGCAATGATGCCAACCGACTGTGCCCCGGAGCCGTTAAAAATGGCTGCCCCGCTGGAGGCATTGAGAGAGGCAATAGTGTTCGTCGCGCCAGTCAGGGAGAGTGTGCCGCTGGAAACAGTAACTGTTCCACTAATGTTGTTGCTTCCGCTCAGAGTAAGTGTGCCGGCATTGGCGTTGACATTCACAGCGCCAGAACCTGAAATGGCATTGCCAATCGAGGGATTGTCACTCACATTAAACGCTAGAGTAGCATTGTTGATGACTGCTCCGGAACTATCGCCCAAAGTGCCTGTGGTGGTGCCGTCACCAACCTGCAACGTGCCACCGGTTATGTAGGTTCCGCCGGAATAGGAATTGGCCCCTGTTAAAACAAGCGTTCCGGGACCCGTGGAATACAGGGTCTGTGAACCGGTTAGCGCCACCCCGATTTCGGTCGTTGCACCACTGGCTACAGAAATTGCGGCATCGCGAGCCAGTGCCAGTTCTCCGCTTCCTCCGTCCGAAACCGTTGTGCTGCCGGCAAAATTCATGCTTCCCGCATTGACAGTTCCGACCACGTCAAGACTCGTAACGGTGGAACCAAACATGGCGGTCGTGTCAGAAGCCCATGCGCTGTTTGTGCCCAACAAGTCCGCTTGGTCATCCCAGACGGTATTGGCGACTTCGTTGTCCCATGTGCCACCCGTGTCGCCACCGTCCCAATAAGCATTGGCATAGGCTGACGCGGCAGAAACTTGCACGTTGTCAATATTCGCAACAGTGGTTGCGCCCTTGAAACGCAACGCGAGATCTTTGCCCAACAGGCTGGCGAGCCAGCTCGTCCCTGTGCCACTTGCCGCGCCATTGTTGTCAATCACATTGTTACCGGTCGTGTAGTTGAAGGAAAAGGTGTAGTAATTCCCGTCATTGGTGACATTGCCCGTCTTCTGTGCAAGGACAGCGGCAGTGTTTTTTTCAGCCTGCTCCACAGCATTGCGGGCCGCACCGTCATCGAACAAAACCAAATAAGCGGCGTAGGCAGTTCCGCTATTATAACCGTCCAATACAGCATCGAAAGATACGGTGTAGGTAGTGTCGAGCGCAATGCCGCCGCCAAGTTTGCCTGCGGCTGTGGTCACCCCTGAGTTGGTGTACCTGAAAGCATAGGCCTGCTGCCCGACAGGGTCAACGAAGTTTCCCAAATCGGTTCCCAAATCGTCAATCAGGCCGTTTCTGCTAGCGCCATAGCCGCTGGTCGCCCGGACCCACAGGGTGGTGTTGGCTTGACCACTGGTGTTGGCTTCAGTATAGGTACTAACATCCGGAGTCGTGCCCCCGTAGGGGTTAGCGCCCGCCTCGAAATCGTCAAAGAACACAACACCCGCCTGAATTGTCACTGCGCTCATTAGAAACGCAACAATTGTTCCGATCAATGCTGGTGCTGCGACATGTGTATTACGGATTTTCATGGTGGTCTCCTTGGGGGTTGCGGCGTCGCCGCGGGTTGGGGTTCTTTTTTATTGATCAGTTATCGGTTATCAGAGTTCAGTGTTCAGTGTTCAGAAATAATGTAAGTGTCATGTTTTCCGCCGGGGCGGCGCGTCATTCGCCCCGCTCCGTGTGGTTCGATCGCTGATTAACAAAGACTATACACCCAATGGAAACGGACACCAAGTGACCACTTGCGGCTATTTTTATGACCATATGCGACACGGGGCGGACATTTTGACCCGCGGATCATGCCCCATAAGCGCTAACGTACGGGCGATGAGTGCCTTGAGTCAGCTCACGTGGGTCTGCATGAAAAGATGCCGCTAAAGAAGGTGATAGCCACAAAAAAGCACGAAAAGGCACGACTCTAAAAGATGCCGCTAAAGAAAGGGATAGCCACAAAAAAGCACGAAAAGGCGCGAAAATGAAGAGGAGCGGGAAGACGTTGATTTTTTGTGGGCTTTTCGCGCTTTTTTGTGGCTATCCCCCAGTTTTCAAAAATTAGTGTCGAATCAGTGTGAATTGCCTTAAGACAGTCGGCCTTGGAAGACCGCCCTACACAATTTACCCCACTTGCTAACCGGTTCCGAAACAAGTCAAAACAAAAGCTTGACTTTTAAAACGCGTGGTTTACTGTGTGTTTATGATGACGTTTATTTCCCGCCAATCCATCCGCCTTGTTCAGGACTACCTGCGGTTTTTTCCGTGTGTGGCGATTGTCGGCCCCAGGCAGTGCGGGAAGACCACCCTTGTCCGGCACTTGACATCCGACTGGCACCATTTCGATCTTGAGAAGGCGGGGGACTACGGGCAAATTTCGGCGGATCCGGATCTTTTTTTCCGGTTGCACCCCGAGCGCGCCGCCATCGACGAAGCGCAGGTGCTTCCGGCTTTGTTTCCCGCGTTGCGGGTGGCGATCGACGCTTCCCGCTCGGAAAAGGGACGGTTTATCATCACAGGATCAAGTTCGCCCGATCTTGTCCATGCCATATCCGAGAGTCTGGCGGGGCGTGTGGGGGTTGTCGAGTTGTCGCCTTTGAGTCTGGAGGAAATTTGTGGTGGCGACGCCCCTTTTTATGATCTTTTCAACGATCTTGAGGCGGGGGCGGAACCGCTCTTGACGTTGTCCTCCCGCATGACGTTGCAAGAGATCCATCATTACTGGTTCCACGGGGGGTATCCGGAGCCCTGGAGGGTCGACGATGAGCCGTTTAGCGAGGCCTGGATGGGGCAATATGTTCAAACCTATCTCGACCGCGACATCGCCAAGCTCTTTCCCGGACTCAACACCCCGCGATTCCGGCAGTTTGTCGAGATGCTGGCCGGTTTCTCAGGGCGAATCGTCAATTACGCGGAAGCCGCCCGGGCGCTTGGTGTCAGCCAACCCACCACGCGTGATTACTTTCATATTGCTCACAAGACATTTGTCTGGCGTCACCTGCCCGCCTATGCCAAAGACGTTTGTAAACGGGTCGTCAAACATCCGAAGGGATATCTGCGGGACTCCGGATTGCTTCATTTTCTCTCGCGGATCAGGGATCTGCCCCATCTGATGGGGCATCCCTCCATGGGGGCTTCCTGGGAATCCCTGGTGGTTGAAGAGTTGCTTAGGGGACTGCAGAATCGGGGTGTGGACCATGACGCCTATCATTATCGGACCGCCGCGGGGGCGGAGGTGGATCTGGTCCTGGAGGGACGATTCGGCACATTGCCCATCGAGATAAAATACCATCATGACGCCAGCCGGAAAGGCATCCGGGCCCTCCGCGACTTTGTCCGCGAGAATAATTTGCCTTTGGGCATTGTTGTTGATAATGGCGAACACCCGCGGCGGCTTGACGAGCGGCTCGTCGCCGTGCCTTTTTCCTGTTGCCTTTGAATGCAACCGCCCCGCCCCCGGGTTTGGAGAACACGGGAAACAGGCGCCGCTGCTTGTCCGCCTCAGGAGGAATCGTCGCTGATTACAGGAAGATCGAGGGGAAATATTTTTCGCGCCTTTTTGTGGCTGTCTTCACATTCGTGTCAGATCAGTGGCAATCAGTGGTTCAGATCTTCGCGCGTCGTCCACCGTTTCCGTGTGTCTTTGGTTAGGCGGCCCCGCGGTCGCCGCGGAACGCGATATGATGTGGCTGGCTGGGTCCCCCAGCCAGCGCCCGGTGACACCGGGCGGAAAAGAAAGACCCGCGGCGGGCCGCCGCCATAACGCGCCCGGACGGCGCTTGTTCCGAATAAATTCGGTACACCAACTCGTGTGGGTGGGCTACGCCGAGGCAGGCCGCGGAATCCAAGGGGCCGCGGAGCCAAACTCACTGGATGCGGCAGTCCCCTGCCGCTCTTTTTGGCCGCGGAGACCGCGGAATCCAGAGGACAAAAAAAAACGCCCCGAGGAAGCCGAATTCATGGCCACGAAAGGGCACGAAAATGAAGAGGGGCGGGAAGGCGTTGATTTTTTGTGTGGCTTTTTGTGCTTTTTTGTGGCTACCCCCCTGTTTTCAAAAATTAGTGTCAGATCAGTGCTAATCAGTGGTTCAGATCTTTGTACGTCGTCCACCGCTTCCGTGTGTCTTTGGTGGACGGGTTCGGAGCGGGTTTATTCCGCGCATCCGACACAACACCGTTGGCGTTGAATGGTTTTTCCCGACTCCCGGGGTTGAGGCAACCCCGGGCTATATGCCATAACGCCTTTGGCGTAAAAGCTGGACCCGGCGACCTCCGACCTCCGACCTCCGACCTCCGACCTCCGCGCGCTCCGAGCCTCAGCGGGATGTCATTTTTTTCTGGCGGAACTGAGCGGGTGTCATGCCATATTGACGCTGGAATGTCCGGTGCAGGTAGGAAGCGCTGCCGATCCCGGTGGTGTCGGCGATATCGGCGACAGTCAACTCGGTGGCGCGCAGCAGCTCGCGGGCGATTTCAAGGCGCTTGCGGCGCAGTTCGACGTTGACCCCCCGGCCCAACGTGTTCCGAAAAGCCCGTTCCAGTTTGCGCCGGGACACGGCCATGTGATCCGCGACATCATCCACGGTCACGGGTTGTTTCACGTGATCCCACATAAAGCGCAGAGCCCGGGCGACGATCGGGTCATCGACAGCGAGGACATCCGTACTGCGCCGGATGTGAACACCCGTCGGCGGAATCATCAGCGGCCCCGGCGGCGCGGGCTCTCCATTGATCAGCCGCCGCAACCGACAAACCGCCTGGCATCCGTATTCCCGGTCATTCATATCGACCGATGACAAACTCACCAGCGATCCTTCACAATGAAAGCGGTCATCGCCAAGGCCCAGTATGGCCACATCCTCAGGCACCGCCAACCCCGCCTGTCTGGCCCAGAAGCAGATCGTCGCCCCCATTTTATCGCTAGATGCGAGCACCCCCACCGGCTTGGGCAGCGCCTTTAATTCCTCCCCCACCCGCCGCGCCCGGCGGTCGTCGCGGTCCATCACAAAGGTGGTGTCGGCCTCCGCGTCTGGCTTGGTGTCCTGGGGTATGCGGATCATGTGGCAGGTCATGCCCAGCTCGGTTGAATGGGCGCTGAAAGCGTCATACAGAAATTTCATATCCCCCCAGGGGTCGCGTCCGATAAAGGCGACGTCTCTAAACCCGCGCTCATGAAAATGCCCGGCGGCCAGACGGGCGGCGGCGGCGAAATCATAGAGAACAGGGGGAGCGAGGTGATCCAGCGGATGCGGAAAACGCCCGATTCGGACAACCGGGCAGCCCATGCCGCGCAACTGGACCGTCAAGGGATCATCCGGAAGACCGCAGACGACACCCCCCGCCGGGAGCAGTCCCGACGGACAGCGGTCATGGCTGATTTCGGCGTTTACCACCTCCCAGCCAAAGGCATGCGCCTGATCCAGAATGCCGTCCAGGATCTCCGTGTTCTGGAGTTCGTAAAGCAGATCCCGGCGGCGGATCTGAATAAGAATGACCGGGGCGCGCGGGTAGCGTCTGGTGGCGGGATCGGGCGGTGTCACTGATTTTTCTGTTTAACTTACGCCCGCCGCCGACGGAATCCCAGTAGAGCGCCAATCGCCAGCAAGGCCATGGAGGCTGGTTCGGGAATGTCAACTTCAGTGACTAGCAAGGGAGTGAAATTGGGATCGTCCACAACGGTAAGCGTTATGTCAGCTAAACTGTTGGTCCAAGTGCCGACATTGAATTGATTGGTAAATTCGTTGGCCGGAGTACTTCCAGCAACATAGGTATCGGGATACAGGAAGTAACCGATGAGTAACCCTTCCATAATCGTGCTGGTGGCGTAAGCGGCGTCATAGGCCAAACCAATACGCATAGAGTCGGCAAGCCCGGGGGTACTGCCATTCACGCCGAACTGCATCGCGTCACCCAAAAGAGCGCCGTATTCATAGACTTCATCGCCATAGGCCGAGGAGGAACCGATCCCGTTCCAACTCGTGAGGGATGTCGCGCCTTGGACTCCGGTACCGAAGAAACGGACACCACCGTAGTCACCAGGGTTGTTGTACCAGTCACCGGGCGCCGGGGAACCATTAAGGGTATCGAAACCGACATTGGCGTGCGAGGATTCGCGCATCCAGTCACCGGGGGTTAAGGACTCACCGTTGGTGCCGTCGTAATGGACCGCGGTGCCGGAGCTGAGGGGCGGCACTTGAAAGTAGTTCCCGTTTACTCCATCGTTATTATGCTGACTGTAACGAATAAGCGAATCGGGGTGGTTCCCGGCAGTCATCGTATAATTGGCGCTAACGTCAAGTGTGCGATCATCGAGGTAGGCGTTACTGCCGTTGGAGGAAGCATCCATGCCGGTGGCAAAACCGTCCTTCCAAGAGCAGGTCACAACAAAACCATTCCCGGTTGTATGGGGTTGGATCGTGACAAAGGTTTCAGCGACAGCGGACAGCCCAGCCAGTCCAACCGCCACCAAGGTTAACATTTTAGTCCCGCGCCTCATACAAACCTCCTGGAGTTCATTTTTTCCATGTCGAGCTGAAAACGCGTCAATCAGCGCGCTCACATAATCATGTCACCGGTTAAGATACCCGCGCTATTGGCATTCCGCAACCCGCGCACCAAAGAAATTTGTAACCGGTTAGCAGCGTCAATTTCCGTATAAACCTCTTGACTTCACTACGAAACGAGACATGTTTGCTGTGTCAAGCACGCCATGAAAACGGATCACAACAAACGAAAGGTGTCATCATGAAAAGATCCCTGTCAGCCATCCTTATCAGCGCCAGCGTCGTCGGACTTTACAGCCAAGCCGTTGCCGCCCCCCTGAAAGTCTACATCCTCGCCGGCCAGTCCAATATGGAAGGACACGCGGATACGCGGACCTTTGACTCACTCGGGATGGATCCGAAAACAGCGCCCTTGCTCAAAGAGATGCGCGGTCCCGACGGGACACCAAAGGTCTGTGAGCGGGTGTGGATTTCTTACCTGACCGGCGATAACACCGTTAAGCAGGGACCATTGACGGCGGGATTCGGCGCGCAAGGGCGCGGCCCGAAAATCGGGCCGGAATTCACCTTCGGCATCACCCTGGAAAAACAGGTGAAAGGCCCGATTCTGCTGATCAAAACCGCCTGGGGCGGCAAAAGCCTGCATACCGACTTCCGGCCCCCCAGCGCCGCCACCGAGGAGAAACCGGTCGGCGAGTATTACACGCTGATGGTCAATCATGTGAAAACGGTTCTGCGGGATATCCGGCAGGTCATTCCGGACTATAATCCTGAGGATGGGTATGACATCGCCGGGTTTGTCTGGTTTCAGGGCTGGAACGACATGGTGGCCCGGGATGTCTATCCAAACCGCGGCAAGCCGGGGGGGTACGCGCTTTACACGGATTTGCTGGCTGATTTCATCCGCGATGTCCGCAAGGAATTCGCCGCCCCTAAGATGCCCTTTGTCATTGGTGTCATGGGTGTCGGCGGACCGCTCGATCTGGAAAATCCCGGCCGCTACACCGCCATCCATGACGGCTTCCGCAAAGCCATGGCCGCCCCGGCAAACATGCCCGAATTCAAAGGTAATGTGGTCGCGGTCCTCACCGAAAAATACTGGGATCCGGTGCTGGGCGAACTGGATGAGCGCTGGGGAAAGGTCAAGGGCAAAAACCGTGAGCTGAGCAACGACAAAACGCTCACGAAAGAACAACGCCAGAAGGCTCTGGACGAATTCACCGCCAGTCTTTTCACCCCGGAAGAGCTGAAGCTGCGTGACGTTGGGATTTCCAACGCCGCCTTCCATTATCTGGGGTCGGCCAAGATCATGGCTCAAATCGGCAGAGCCTTCGCTGAAGCGCTGACGGACTGATTAAGCGCGCCGACCCGTACGGACCGGCGCGGAGCCGGTCTCCTGGATTCCGCAGTCCCTGCGGTCGCTTTCCTGAAACTTGGGAATGATGAACAGATGAACAGGGAATAACGAATATCG
>JAVVEH010000072.1:0-11064 GCA_032251435.1 Lentisphaeria bacterium
TGCTTGGGACTGGTATTCGCTGTCGCTCATTTACCAGCCCCAGAGCCTGTCGTTCGACAGGGTAAATCAAAAACTTACAAGGAAAACAGATGAGATTCACCATTATTTTGGCAATTCTAATTTCCCCTTTGGCTTTGGTGGCAGATCATATGGATGTGAAACGAGTTGAGGATTATGGAGGTCTGGAAATGTTTGCGGTTGGTTCTGCCAAAATGAGAAACCAATTTCCCCACGATCCCTTCGCAGCTCTTGCGCCGCCGAAAAGTTTTGAGAATCCAGTATCATTCCGCAAGATGACTACGGGCATGAAAAACCTTGTTTTCGATGAATTGGGCAAGAGGTGGCGCAGACTTCCGGACGACAAATTAGTTAGTATCGATGATGTTCCCATCCGTACTGAGACTGTAGCGCAAATCATTGACGAAAATCGTTTTATTCGAAAAGGAATGGATTATGTCCTTGAGGGTTATCCAACCGAAGGACTTGCAGAGGGGGATCGTCTGCAATTGGCACGTATTCAACGCGCAGAAACACCCTATAGCTACACAACTGTACTTGGAGCAAACAGAACTATTCCGGTCTATATCGTTGTTCCTTGCTATCCAATTGAAAAGAGTGACTTTGTGAAAATTTTGCAGGACGCCAAGGTTGGATTTGACGTGAAGATGCCCTATGCTGCAAAATGTCCAAAATGCCATGGTCGGAAAACAATTATTGACAGAAAGAATACGGAATCTCCACAGCCTTGTCCGACGTGTCATGGTACAGGCATGGTTGCGGAATCGGTGCGCATAAAAGTAATTTGGTAACCTTATCAGATACAGTTGCAATAGGAGTCCACTCCAAAAGCCTGTTTTCTATGGGTATTGGTAATAGAATGATCATTCAACCTGCCACAGACACTTTGGACTATGACGTTTATGAACTCTGCCGTCGGATCGCCACCCTCACACGCAGCATCATGAATTTCTGGTCTGATGGTGGTTGGGCGCAGAACGAGGCTGCCGCTCTCCTAGATAGATCAATGCTGCATTGGCAAACGTCCTTGGCTGAAAGCTTGTCGCGATGGACGGACACAAAATCTGATGGTGACCTTATCCTTGCATGGACTAATCTGGGCGCATTGGTCGAGGGACAACTGAAGCTGTTTCTCTGTGTCTATTACCACGACTATGAAAACGATGTGGACGGCATAAGTCGGCGTGGACAGAGAATCGCCCCGGACGGTAGTCAACTGGAGGAACTGCGGCAGTTCTTCGTTAAACGTGTCTGGGACGTTGGCACAAACTGGAACCCGTACGTCGAGTTGGTCCAACAGCGACGCAACGCCGTTCACGCATTTCAGCAGAGAAGTATCGGCAATATTGGCGAATGGGTTGATGCCCTTCGTCTGCACCTGTCTTTCGTGCGAGACGTCGGAGGCGGACTACCGTATCCAGACGAGTATTTCCCTGGGTTGAGAGAAACATAGGATCGAACAAAAGCCTGCTAGGGACTGGCATTCGCTCCGCTCATTGCCAGCCCCAGAGGCACACGTTGTATTGGAATAGGATGAGACAGAGATTGTCAATAAGAGAGACGTATGGGAAGCTTCCTCCAAATGCGAAGAAGCCTTTCAGGATCTTCCTTACGGTTTACTGTATATACCTTGTTCTGCTTCTGATTGCATTTTTTTTCCAGCATTATTTGGCAATTCTTCACGACCGGCCAATGACACCCACCATCGTGATTGCTATGTTTCTGCTTATTGGAATCGGGCAACTCGCCTTCCGGTGCATTGCCAGCATTGTAGAAGAAACCCCAGAAAAGAAAAATACAACCAATGGGTGCTGAGGGACTGGCTATTCGCTGCGCTCATTAGCCAGCCCCAGACCCCGGCGTTATCTAATGGAGGCACCGACCATGGGGATGAAGACGATGGATGCCACTCGAAGATGTCTGACAATATTGCTCTGCATTCTAAGCTTAGCATCGCCTGCTGAAGAACAGGCCGCCAGCCCTGACTACGAGGTGCTGAAGACACAAGATGGTAAGACTTACGAGAACGTTAAGGTTTTGAAGGCAACGCCATCACGTCTACAGATACAGCACGAGTATGGTGTAGCCGCCATCCCGCTTTCTGAACTTCCCCCTGAAATTCAGAAGAAATATAGGTATGACCCTGAACAGGCTCAGGCTCATGAACGAGCCAAGGAGGAAGCCGAAAGGGAGGCGTACAGCAACGCCTACAAATACCTTGGCAAGGTGATCTCAAAAGAACAATTTGAAAAGATGTACAATTATGCCACTGACCATCTATTCACGTTCGGGGCCGGATTCGACGAGATTACTGTTGATGTCCGCTTTTCGGAGGTGGCTTTCTTACTCGACGGGCGCGTAGTGTCCATTTCTGGGAACGATGTCCTGCTCAGTGTAGATGGCGAGCTGGTGTATGTTGAGGGCTTAAACACCTCTGCCATGATGAACGACCAACGTCTTCGTGTTCCGGGTCTGGTTGTAGGCATTAAGTCGTACGTAACGGTACTTGGTGCCGAGAACAGAGTTCCCCGACTTGTCGCTGGCCGCAGCCTTACTCGGGCTGCATTCAAGAAGTACCTTGATGGAGGCGAACCGTTGATACATCAGAGTAGCCAAACAACAACGACGTCGTCCACTACCCGTTGTGACAGATGCGGAGGAAGTAGATTGATATCTCTTGGTCGTGGGAAGCTTGGCAGAACAAGGTGCCCGGCCTGCAATGGCAAAGGAACCAAAACGAAATACGATAAGAAGACCAGTAGAGAATGGACAGAAGAATGGTGACTGGGCTCCGCCGTGTCCAGAGTTGAGAGCCGGATTTCAAGATAACATCCGAGTGCTCCCGACCACTATTCCGCCACGGCTCCATAGTGGCGGGAGACTCAGGCGTTGGCAATGGAAAAAATATGCACAATCTCATCGTTGACATCGCTAAGAGACGATTCCAAGACGCCGGAAGTCAGATCGTGCATTTTGTAGATAATGATGAGGCAAATTCAATTCTGAACGATCTTGACCGCTACCCTCATGCATATGTGCTTGCATGCTTGATGGATAGGCAGATTAAGGCCGAACGGGCATGGAACATACCCTATGAAATATTCAAGGAAATCGGCTCTTTTGAAATAGACCATCTTGGAGAAATTGCCCTGACCAAGGTAAAAGCCCTTTTTAACAGCAAGAAATTGCATCGTTTTAACGACAGCATGGCCGAAGTCTTTCATGCTGGAATCAAGGATATTTTGAGAGATTACGAGGGTGATGCTTCACGCATCTGGGAAGGAAACCCCAGCAGTTCTGCGGTTGTTTACAGATTCCTGCAGTTCAAGGGTAGCGGGATTAAAATATCCACGATGGCTGCAAATATCCTTGCCCGCCAATTTCGAGTGCCATTTTCCGACTACTATTCCATCGATATCTCACCTGATGTCCACATCATTCGCGTGATGAAAAGAATGGGGCTCGTGCCTGCAAATGCGACAAATGACATGGTCATCTACAAAGCCAGAGAATTAAATCCAGAGTTTCCTGGCATCATTGATTTTTCCTGCTGGGAGATAGGCCGCACCTGGTGTAAGGCAAGCAACCCACAATGTAGCAGTTGTATAGTTGAAAGTAAGTGTAAGAAGACAATGTAGGCCCCAGAAGTTTTATCATTGGTGGTTTCTACAGGTACCCCCGGTGATTGTCAGAAGAGATATTAGATATGGGATTGTCAAAACTGGAAAATATTGACTACATCGCAGCTTGGGGAAACACTTATCCGGAAGACAACTGCGTCCTTGAGGAAATCGATTATTTCAATGCACGTGGTATGCGGCGTATCTATACACGCAGCGATTGTTTCGGCAGATATCATTCATTCAATATGGACATCTGGCGTCGATCGGACGGAGAACTCTTGCTACGCTTGTGGTCCAGATGCACTGAGATTGATTGGCGCGCGTTCAAAATTAAGGGAATTGATTTGGCAATCGTTCCTTGTCATGAGGGGCGTGAGTTCTTTGAAGATGAGTGGATACCTCTTGCCGTTCGCCAAGCCTATGATAACTGGATTACCGAGGAGTGGTGAAAACAACGAATTATATTCAATTCTCAGCTTACAACATAGGAAAAGCCAACATTTCCATGCACCTGACCGGTGCATCCCGCCGCCGAAGACGGCTCTGGGGTAGCCCGTCAGGTGATGGTGTCGTTCGAGGAGAAAGAGAGACAACATTATGCGAAAAGCAGGAATCCATTGCTTATTCTTTCTAGCGTGTGCTGTTATGTGCAGTTTCCTTTTAAGCTGCCGTATGAATAGAGGGGCTGGACAGGACGATGCGGGCATCCAGACACGGGTTCAGCTTGGCAAAGTCTACACGCAGATCCCTGATGACATCAAGACATATGGTGGCTCTGTCTATCAGTACGGCAAATGGCGGGATGGATGGGGTAATGATTTTCGAGTCAAGACCCAGAAGAAGGGCGAGCACATCTGGTACGAAGTGCGCTCATCTGGTCCCGACGGGCGTTTCGATACCGAAGACGACATCTTCCGTGCTTCTGGCCCAGAGCCACGTAATAGGAACTGATTCGAACAAATCAGTGGTAGGGACTGGGCATGGCTGGCGCCAAACCCAGCCCCACACCGCCACGATATGGGAGGAGAAAATGCGTCCAATAATTGCTGAAAAAGAGCTTACATGTCCACACTGTGGCGGAACAGATTTCGCACAAGGGAAAGCGCAGCTTAACACTGCTTTGATGACATTTTTTGGATGGGATTGGCTGAACCCGACCGCAAAGACATACAGGTGCTGCAATTGTGGCAGGTTGGAATGGTTTCTTCCCGACGGAGCACCATCTCCCGAGAATGATACCCGTGAAGAATCGCCGTGTGTTTCCTGCGGGGGCAAGATACCCGCCGGGACAGATCGGTGTCCAGCCTGTAGCTGGTCCTACAAGGATTAAATTCATATCAAACACATTCACCGGACTTCGTACCTCAGCCGGTGATGTTCACGTTCGAATCGGAGAAACACTCGCATGGACATGCTATTAAAGTCAGGAATATTCGGGCTTCTCGTCGTTCTATCCTTCCCAGTCATTTTTGTCGTTGGATTAATCCTGGTTGCGATCATTCGGTCAAAAAGGGCTGCAACTGTCTTCGCGTTACTGGCCTTTTTGCCGCTCCTTCTTGGCCTTTGCGGCACCGCGTTGGGATACCGTCAGATTTCTGCGGCTGTTGCGGCTGGTCAGATAAGCCCAGAGGCGGCAAACCATCCACAAGGGATTGTTGCTGTGGGTAGGCACGAAGCGAGATATTCTACCTATCTTGGCTTGGCAGCCTCTGCTATCCTGCTTGCTTTCGCCGGATGTGGAGTCGCAATAACGAGGAGTTCGAACAAGCCAGTGCTGACGGACGGCTATTCGCCGCCGCAGACCTAGTCGTTAGGAGATCAACTGAAAATGCAAAAGATCGCAGGCTGGATTATGGTCGTTATCGCAGGACTAATTATCCTTGCGAATGTAGTGGACTCCAAATACAATGTAAGGCAGGTAGAAGACCACCCTTGGATTACGTTGTTTTCCGGCGGAAAGAACCTCAAGGAATGCTACACTTTTAAACCGCCTTACACGGGTTTTGAAATCACAGTGATTGCCGCGGGTGTAATCGGTGTAATCATGATATTCACGGCCCCTCCGAAAAAAGAAGAGAACGAAAATGAAGAATGACATCCCAAAGGAGGAACTCTGATGGCTGAACACATTACCCCGGAACAGATACGGATATTGGAGGGTATACAAGCGGCAGGCTCCCTTACACGGCAGGAGATTGCGTCACTGCTTTCCGTGAGCCAAGAGGAAGCCAACGATGAGCTGAATAGTCTGATCATCCGGGGTGCCATTGTCGGCAACCCCATTGACCGGGATCGCCTGCATTTGGGCACTGAGGCCTCGTTTTGGATGTCCCCTGAAGCGGCTAACGGTGCATGCGAGGAGAGTTGTCCTTCATGTGAGGGAGTTAACCCCTGTTGTCTTCCGAAGGGCCACAAAGGAGAATGTCATTGCCGCACTTGCGGACCTGCCCAATGACAGAGATCAGCAGATAGGAATCCTAACCAATGGGTGCTGGCTGACGCCGCACCCCGCCCGCCTGAGTACAGTCGGTCGGGGCACGGCGTAGCAGACCCTGTCGTTGTCTCGCGGAGACGAGAATAAGAAGATTATTGAACCACGGAGATCACAGAGACACGGAGAAGATAAGAGAGCACGGAGATCCGCGTATTTTTCTGCGGAAACCGCAGCTAAAATTCGCCGGATTGCTTTAAATGGAGCAAGTCCAAGAGAGCGGAATGTCGGCCTTTGTGCCCTCCAAAATGAAAACGTTGGCGGAGATTTGATTCGGCTTCCGAGCCGAAGCAAAAATCTGACAACCTCTGGCTTTCTCTTCTCATCTTCCTCTGTGTCTCTAGCGTAGCGGGTGGTTCAAATTGACCGGACTGAAGACTTGAAGACAACCAGAAAGTGCACTTGACAGTGCACCCGCCGCCGAAGACGGACGACGGCCACACTGCAAGTGACCAAATCGTTAAAAACGGAAGAAAATACTCTCGCAAAGGCGCAAAGAACGCAAAGGAAGATTTAAAAACTGCCTTCTTGGTTTCCCCTTGGCGAGTCTTTGCGCCTTGAGCGTAGCGGGCGAGAGGTATTCCTGATTGTCATTTTGCGGAGTCCGCAGTAAGGTAATAAAGCGTGCCGGGGGACAGAAAGACCAAGACCGATCTCCGGCTATCTTAACCCCTCGTTTATTGAGAGTTTTATTTTAACAAGTGGCTGCTAGGGACTGGCTATTCGCAGGGCTCATTAGCCAGCCCCAGAGCCTGTCGTTGGCCAGGCGGAAAGTCATTCCACATGCTTGCAAAGCGTATCCTTTCGGCTACAGTATAGTCAATGATTGAAATCCGCAAGACAACAACTTTTGCCAAGTGGCTTGACGGTTTGGCCGACATAAGGGCGCGTGCTCGTATATTGGTCAGGATCGAGCGCCTCGCCAGCGGACATGCTGGGGACGTGAAACCGATTGGCGAAGGGGTTTCTGAAATGCGGATCGATTACGGTCCGGGCTATCGCGTCTATTTCAGAAAGAAAGGTCGGACGTTGGTCATACTGCTTGCCGGTGGTGACAAGGGAAGCCAGACTCGGGATATTCGAATTGCTTTGCGTCTTGCACGTAATCTTTAGGAGCCGAAAATGAGTAAAACGCCAACCACAAAATATGATGTTGCCGAACACCTCCGGACACCAGAGGAAATGGCAGCCTACCTGGAAGTCTGCATGGAAGAGTCAAATGGCGATGCCGCTTTTATAGCCAAAGCTTTGGGGGATATCGCCCGGGCCAAAGGCATGACGCAGGTTGCACGGGATGCCGGTCTTTCGCGCGAGAGTCTCTACAAGGCTCTTTCCGGTGAGCGCACACCGGGTTTTGACACGATTCTCAAGGTTGTCCACGCTTTGGGGATTGAGTTGCACGCCGCTGCTGTCCACGCCTGAGATATAAGAAAGCCAACGAGCAGGTGCTGACGGACGGCTAAGCGCCGCCGCAGACCTAATTGTTCAAAGACAGAAAAAATGCATGATTGGGCAGTAGAAAATGGCAAACTGATCTGGATGCTTGGCTGCCCCTGGATATTGATTATCATTTCCTTTGCCAGCAGCAATGCTACGGTTGTTTGGATAACGCGAACGCTGATAATTATTTCAATGCTTTCGGCACTTTTAATTATGGTTTTGGCAAAATACCGTGATCCAGCAATATCTCTCCTTTTTGGCGTTATTGTATATTCGTTTTTGTCATGGGTCAAGGATTTCAGTAAAAGCCCAGTTGAGCCCTGAACAATAGAAACTAATTGTTTTGAACAAGACTAATGCACTAGACCCTCCTTCGTCGGCCCAGTGATTGCAACGTTCGCGTAAAATGACAAGAACAATGTTCGACGAACGCGTGTCGCAGGGGTATTGTAATTGGCATGAAGATTCGCGACGCAATAAAGCTAATTGAGAATGATGGCTGGTATCTGGTCGCCACCAGAGGAAGCCATCGCCAGTACAAGCATTCCCGAAAAACCGGGCGGGTCACTATCGCTGGCAGTCTTGGGCACGATGTGCCGCCAGGAACGCTCAACAGTATTTTGAAGCAAGCAGGATTGAAGTGAGGTCACCATGAGATATGCTGTCGTAATCGAGAGGGCGGAAATGAACTATGCCGCCTACGTTCCGGATTTGCCCGGTTGCATTGCTACGGGCGAGACGCTTGATGAAACGGAATTGAATATCCAAGAGGCTATTGAATTCCACATTCAGGGAATGCGGGAGGATCACATTCCCGTTCCCGAGCCGCAAGCGGTCTGCGAGTATATCGAGGCATAGGCAAGAAAAGCTTCTGGCGAACAAGCCTCTTGCACCGGACTTCGTTCCTCAGCCGGTGAAGAGCACGCTCTGAAGAGTTATAGAATTCTTCGGGCTCTTTTTCTTCCCGATTCTTCCTTGAGCGAGAAAAATCCAGAAATTTTTGTTTTTCGGGCTGGATTTTTCTTGACCTTATCTGACAAGTAGTTATATTTATTTACATGAAAAACCTATCCAGAAACGTCATCGAGCAACGAATCCGGGCCCGGACGAGACAGCTGGGCGAGTGTTCCATCTCCATTTCGGGGTCTCTGGCGAAGATCGCCAGAAAGTGCGGCCGGGAGAACTGCCGCTGTGCCGACGATCCGTCCGCCCGGCACACGGCGCATCTTCTGACCTCGAAAGTCAGGGGGAAGACGAAGTCGGTCTACGTCCCGGTCGAACTAGTCGAGGAAGTGGACAGTTGGGTAAAAGAGCGAAAGAAAATCAAGCGGCTTCTGAAGGAGATAGACGAACTTGGCGAGCGGCTGATCCGCCTGCACGCTCCGAGCGCAAGCCGCCGCCGCAAAAACCTAAGCCGCCTGGAACCAACCCCGTAGAATACATCCCGGTCATTCTGAACCGCTGCTTCCCCGACTTCTGGGAGCGGATCGACGACCTTCCGGATTTCCGGGACAAGGACCGGCTCTACTACAGTCTGCGGCACCTTGTGGGGCTGGCGCTGTCTGTGCTGTCCGCGTTCATCGAAAACGGCGGAGAGGAGTATGACAAGCAGGACTGCGAGCTGAAAGCGTTCTACCGCATGGCTCCCGAGCTGAAGCGCCAGTTCCCCCGTCTGCCGGTCTGCCTGCTGCTCGACTCGCTGTATGCCAACGAGACGCTGCTCGACATCTGCCTGGGCAACAAGCGCATTCTGGATGTCAGTGGCGGAAACGTGGTTATCGACTGCAAAAACTACCGTAAAGAAGATGACAAAGGCATCCCCGAGCACATTCGGATTCCCATAAGCGGAATTGAATTCATCCGGCGGTTCATGCTTCACATTCTGCCCGACTCCTTCAAACGGATCCGCTGCTACGGCATCTGGGCGGCCAGCTGCAAGGAGCGCAAACTGGCCGCCGCCCGGAGATATCTGCCCGAACCGCTCGTACTGGAATCCCCGGACACACCCTCCGCGCTGGAGACACCTGACATCCCGGACCGGTTCATCTGTCCGCACTGCGGGGTCCGCCTGCGGCCGGGAAAACACATCATACCGGCGCGCGCCGCGCCGGTTGTCGTGCCCTTCCAGGGGCAGGAAGGGCACAGCCATGCAGCCTAATTCAAGAATACCTTCAATAGATCAGCGTCACCTCATGCCCCGAAACGGCCTGAAAACGGCAAAATCAGCCCTCCACACCATGCGGACTCCGCAACCCGGAGCAAAAGCCGTCCGCATCCTCCCCGACACTCCCGTCCAGACGGCAAATCCGTCGTCAGAAACATCATTTTTCCATTTGCCCGCCGACGGAAAACGCACTACCTTAATCCCATAGTGAAAGAAACGGACGGAAGGATGATAAGCCCCCGTCCAACAAATGGATGCAGCGTCCGCTTTATAACCGGCAGACAGGCTGCGTCCGAAGGCGGAATCGTCGGGCTGCCTTGTTATAAAACCGACGCTGATCCTTAACGTTCTGCTTTTTAGCTACTATGCATACTATTCTGATGAGTGTATAGTAGGAACATGAAATCTGTTTACATTGAAACATCCATATTCAGTTATCTCACTGCGCGACCGTCTGCAAATCTTGTCTCTGCAGCACGGCAACGGCTAACCTGTGATTGGTGGGACAATTGCAGGTCACGTTTTGATCTCTATATATCGCCGCTTGTAGAGATGGAATCGGAGCGGGGGGATCCGGCGGCAGCCCAACGGCGGCTTTCAGCAATGGAAGGCTTGCCCTCACTGGAGATTATCCCAGAAGTGGCCGAATTGACTTCTCTGCTTTTGAAGGAGGGGGCTCTGCCGCCAAAAGCTGAGGATGATGCCGCTCATGTTTCTTTAGCGGCAATTCACGGGATTGATTATCTTCTTACCTGGAATTGTCGGCATATTGACAACGCCGAAATGAAGCCTGTCATTCGGTCGGTTTGTGCAGTTTACGGCTCACCTTGCCCGGAAATTTGCACTCCCCAGGAACTACTTGGAGATTTTGACTATGAAAGATGAAATACTTGCAGAATTGTGGGCGACAAAAGATAGCATTGCTCAGGAGACCAACTACGATGTTTCTGCTTTAATGAGCCAGCTGAAAAGAATACAGTCCCAATCCACCAGAAAGGTTGTCAACCTATCTCAGAACAAAAAGATGCACGTAACTGGCTTTCGCTCTGCTCCAGCCAGCACGTGATCCTGTCGGTATGTCATCAGAGGATGACGGATGTTTTGCGGATTCCGCAGGCTGGATCAATCAGTACGGATTGGTAGCCGGACACGTTCTGGAGCGCATCCGTCCCGGATGCATCCGTGTTAGTTGCAGAATAGCGTCGGCTGGTGGAACAACGTTGACTGGCCAGTTGACCGGAACGTCTCGACCATTATAAGGCGGTCTGGTTGGCACTAGTATAATGTAAAATTTAAACTTGCGCAATCTTTAACACTAACCTATATTA
>JAVVEH010000073.1:0-10681 GCA_032251435.1 Lentisphaeria bacterium
ATAATATAGGTTAGTGTTAAAGATTGCGCAAGTTTAAATTTTACATTATACTAGCGTTAAATTATGAATACAGGGCACGGTGGCCGCGGCCACCGTGCCCTGTATTTTTTTGTTGCGGGCAGAGGGTAAAGAGTCCGTTCTAAGCTGGTGTCGACGAGGAAGATTCCGACTGGAAGCCGGTACGCTGAGCCGGTTCACTCGCTCCGTCAAAAAGAGGTTGCCCCCCCCCGTTGGTGTACCGGATTTATCCGGAAAAAGCGCGCGTGGCGCGCGCTCTGTCTTTCCTTGGACATTCGGAGCTCTTTTTCAACATGCTTTATTCCACCCCCTAATGTGGCGGATCGTTTGTCGCGCCCATTGCTTGGATTAGACATGCTGGTTTTTGCGGGAAAAATTGTTTTCGCCCGTATGCGGGGGAACATTACTTTCCTATGATTCCCGGAACATTCGTGGTGATAGACCGCGCGCCCATTTCCGCCATGCGTTTGGCTGTTTTCGGGTCGTCAACTGTCCAAACGTGCCATTCATACCCTTCCGCCACGATTTGGTCAACAAATCCTTTGTCAACGCCCCCGGCGCTCGTGCTCAAGCCATCCGCATGGATTCGGTTTAAGGTGGCGAGCACCGTGCCAGGGGGCGGTGACAGATGTCCCGCCTTATCTTTTCTGATGTCAACCAGCCAAAACACCTTGTGTTTCGGAGCCTGCCTTTTAATCTCCTTCAATAGCTGGGCATTGAAAGAAATGAAAACGGCCTGATCCGGTGTCAGACGGGACTCTTTGATCTCATCAAGGAGTTTTGGTATGATCTCATTGCCGCATTTTATCTCAACGTAGATTTTCTTCTGTTCAGGAACTGTCGCCAATACTTGCGCGAGCGTTGGGATCAGACATCCTCTATACTCATCGCCGCGGCAGGCCCCAACATCCAAGCTTCGCAGCTCCGCCAGCGTTGACTCGGCGACAATGAGTCTCTCGCCGGCGACCCTTTGGGTGTCGGGATCGTGGATGCAGGCAATGCGCCCGTCTTTCGTGAGACGGAAATCTCCTTCAATGGCGTCCGCCCCCTCTCGCCAGCCAAGCGTGAAGGAGGCGAGCGTGTTTTCGGGCGCGTCTCGGGACGCGCCCCGGTGAGCGACGATCATGGGAGATGAGGGCATTGTGATCTGTGAGTTTCTGATTAAACCAATTCCTTGTTGTTTTTGACAACTTTCACCAAAAGTCAATGAACGAACGGGGTTAAGATACCGCGCGTCAATATGCTGTCAACTTTGGGCGTCTTGTCTGACGGGGAAGGGGTGCAATTCTTTTTCTAAAAAAGTCACGAAAATATTGTTTTGAGCGATTGTCAAAAGGGCTTCATTCACCTATTGTGAAGACGGGAGTCCGGCAGGGGACAGAGAGGCCCGCGGGGACGTTTTTTTTATTTCTTCCTTTGCTGTTTTTCTGTTTCGCAAAGGGTGGTGGTTTTTGAATACTATGAGTGTTTTTTGATGAGTGATCCTGTCTGTGATGTGTCCTCCCCGCCGGTTTCCCCGGATTTTTCAACGTTATTGAATGAGGCCGCCACCTTTTTCAGTTGTTCGGATCTTGTCGATGTTCCTGACCTGGCGATGGCGATCAGAAAGGAAATCAAACGGGAAGAAGCCAAAGACGACGACGCTGACTCGCGAAAGCTGGAGCAGCTTGCCGACCTTCAGGCCCGGACCCGGCAACTGAACGTGGCGGCGAATGGGCATTTCAGCCATTTGCATGTCCATTCAGATTTCAGCTTGTTGGATGGCGCCTGCCGGGTGGACCGGTTATGTGAGAAAGTCTGGGATTTGGGGCAGGGGGCCGTGGCTGTCACCGACCATGGCAACATGTTCGCCGCGTTGGATTTCCACACCGCCGCCAAAAAGGCGGGCGTGAACTCGGTGATCGGGTGCGAATTTTATGTGGCCCCCAAAGGAATCGCTGATCATAGCGATAACACCCGTCACCATTTGGTGCTGTTGGCCAAATCGTATGAAGGCTATCAATCCCTATGCCGGCTCAACGCGGCCGCCTGGAGCGATGAGGGATTCTATTATAAGGCCCGGGTGGATCGGGATTTGCTGCGGAAACACCGGAACGGATTGATCTGTCTTTCCGCTTGTGTCGCTGGCGAAATCCAATCTCATGTGTTGAATAATCGTATGGACGCGGCCCGGGAGGCCGTGGAGTTTTTCATTGATGTGTTTGGGAAGGATGATTTTTTCCTTGAGATTCAGTATCATGGAGAACCTGGTCAGAAACCGGAAGATTGTGAGCGGAGCGACCAGAGAGACTTGTTGGAAATGGAGCATAAAGTCAACCAGGCGTTTCTCGCGTTAAGTCAGGAATATGGCGTGGGATTAGTGGCGACCAATGACGCGCATTATTTGGCGAAGAGCGATTATGAGGCGCATGACGCGCTCCTTTGCGTCGGGACACAGAGTAACTTGTCTGATGCGAAACGCCTCCGCTTCTCGGGAGACCAGTTCTATGTCAAATCCACCCGGGAAATGGAGGCGCTTTTCGCCGCCTATCCCGGCGCGGTGGACAATTCGAAAAAAATTGCCGACCGGTGTTCCGTCGATATGCCGTTGTGGGTGAATCATTACCCGGTTTACCGTTTGGATGACGAACGCGACGATCCCGCGGACGCCCATTGCCCTGTCCGGCGGAAGAAACTGCGGGATGTGTGTATTGAGAATTTGCCCAAACGCTACAATGTGCTGGAAGCGGACAATCCGGATTACGTCCCGCGGGGGGATGATGAGCCGGACGCGGCGTTTCGGAAGGACATTCTTGACCGCATGGAATTTGAACTTAAAACCATTGATGATATGGGGTATATCAGTTATTTCCTGGTGGTTTGGGATTTTATTAACCATGCCCGACGCCAAGGCATCCCCGTCGGCCCCGGGCGGGGGTCGGGAGCGGGAAGCATTGTCGCTTATCTGACCGGGATCACGGATCTGGATCCTCTGCGTTACGGGTTGCTGTTTGAGCGCTTTTTGAACCCGGATCGTGTCTCTCCCCCTGACTTTGATATTGACTTCTGTGAACGGCGGCGCGGAGAAGTCATCGACTATGTCCGTGACAAATACGGCGCGCCGAGTGTGGCGCAAATCGGGACGTTCGGGACGCTGAAAGCTAAAGCCGTGCTTAAAGATGTCGCCCGGGTGATGGGGGTGCCCTTCGCGGACTCAAATAAATTGGTCGCCTTGATTCCCACTGACCCGAAAATGACGCTGGAAAAAGCGCTGACGATGCGCGAGGTGAAAGCCCGATATGACTCGGAAGAATGGGTGCGGGAAGTGTTTGACCGAGCCAAGATTCTGGAGGGACTCAACCGCAATCAGAGTATTCACGCCTGTGGCGTGATTATCGGAGACCAAAAACTGGAGAACGTGGTGCCGCTGGCGCGGGGAGCGGGAAAAGAATGGATCACCCAGTTTCCAGCCGGGCCCTGTGAGTCACTCGGCTTGTTGAAAATGGACTTTTTGGGCTTGAAAACGCTGACGATTATTCAAGATACGATCGAAATGGTCAACGAGCGGACGGGGAGGGGACTGACACCGGATGACATCCCGCTGGATGACGCCAAAACGTATGAACTGTTAAACCGCGGCGCCACAGTGGCGGTGTTTCAGCTGGAATCATCGGGCATGCAGGATTTGTGCCGGAGTTTTAAAATCTCAAAGCTGGAGGAAATTATCGCCCTGGTCGCCCTGTACCGGCCCGGGCCCATGGAATTTATTCCGACGTTTATCAACTGTAAACTCGGGCGTGAGACACCGGAATATGAAACCCCGGAGATGCGGGAGCTGTTGTCCGAAACCTACGGGATCATGGTGTACCAAGAGCAGATCATGCAGGTGGTGCAGGCGGTGGCTGGGTTCTCCTTGGCTCAGGCCGATATCATGCGCCGGGCTATTGGCAAAAAGAAAGAGTCCGTGCTGCGGGAGCAGGGAGAGAAGTTCAAGGAGGGATGCCTGGAGCAAGGGGTGGCGGCGGATGTGGCGGACAGTATCTGGCGGAAAATTCTCAAATTCGCTTCCTATGGGTTTAATAAATCGCACTCGGCCTGTTATGGGTTGATGTCGTACAGAACAGCGTATCTCAAGGCGAATTATCCCGCTGAATTCATGGCCGCCGTCCTGAACGGGGAACTGAATAACGCGGATAAATTGTCCCTTTACATCTCCGAAGCGGAAGATATGGGCCTGGATATTTCGCCTCCCGATATTAATGGATCAGCGCTGCGGTTCGGGGTCGCCGATGGCAACGTCCTTTTCGGTCTGAGCGCGATTAAAGGCATGGGCGAAAGCGCGGCTAACGCCATGATCCAGGCGCGTCAAGATGGTGGCCCCTTCAAAAATCTGTCTGATTTTTGTGAACGAGTCGGCAGTAAAGTCAATAAACGGGTCATGGAAAGTTTATGCAAGGCCGGAGCTTTTGATGGCTTCGGCCTCAAGCGCTCGCAAATTTTCTCAATGATTGAACCGGCGGTTTCCCGGGCGGCTCAGACAATCCGTGACCGGGAAATGGGGCAGGGCAATCTCTTTGATTTGCTGGACGACAGCGTGGTGGCGGGGACGGATGATTTGCCCGTTCCCGACGTGCCGGAATGGTCGATGCAGGAATTGCTGCGCAATGAGAAGGAATTGCTGGGCTTCTATGTGACGGGACATCCGATCGACCAGTATGCGGATCAGTTGAAGATCCTGCAAACCGACCGTCTGGAAGCGATCCCGGAAATGGAGAATGATTTCGGCACCCGGGTGGGTGGATTCCTGGCCGGTGTCGTCATTAAACGACGTAAAAAAGATGACCGCGCCTGGGCGATTCTGAATTTGGAAAGCCGGGCGGGCAGCGTGGAATGTCTGTGTTTTCCCGATACTTTTGACGCCGTGGCGGCGGCGTTAGTGCCCGGTGCGCCCGTGCTGGTTGAGGGACACGTGAGTAAACGTGAAGAGGAGCCCGTGAAATTCATGGTGGCCCAGGTCTTGACGCTTGAAGCCGCCAGCGAGCGGCTGGTGACCGAGGTGTATGTCCGCTTACGGGAAACGGAGTTTTCCCGTGACACGGCGGCGGCGGTGATGGCATTGTGCCAACGGCACCCTGGAAAGACGGAGATGATCGTCTCGGCCGTCTGTGAATCCGGTGACACGGCGTTTGTGAAATTACCCGTGACGATCGCGGTGACCGCTGATTTCCGTGCGGGGCTGGCTGATTTGGTCGGCGAGGACGCTATCCATCAAAAAGCTGACCAGACACGTCCGGCCGCTCGGAAAAGGCAGAAATGGGATAAGAACCGGCAAGCCCGGGACGAGAGGACGTAGATGTTTCCACAAATAGCGCCCTATTTAACCGAACTATGGGGGCCATTCCGGCTCCTCGAATCATACCTTGTCTTGATCGGGTTGGGTACCTGCGCCGCCGGATTGACCACGTGGATCGGTCTGCCCCGCCTCTGGCACGTCCTGCCCCGGGACCGGGGCAGGGAAAACGCGGTGAACGCGGTCAAAGCGGTCGGCAAACCCACGGGAGGAGGATTTTTGGTGATTTTAATGACGATTCCCTGGCTGTTTTTGGTGTTGCCGGTGAATCCCCGGCTGTCAGGGGTGGTGGGGTGTTTGCTTTTATGCATGCTGACGGGCTATCTGGACGACCGCAGTCATACGCCCTGGAGTGAATTCCGCAAGGGATTTTTGGATTTTGTGATCGCGTTGTTAACGTGTCTGGCGATCTGCGGAGGCGGGAACATGACTATTTGGTTGCCCTTGGTTAAAACCGTTTTTATCATGCCTCCCTGGTTGTTTATTCCCCTGGGCACGGTTGTCCTCTGGCTGGCGGTCAACGCGGTGAACTGCTCCGACGGGGTGGACGGCTTGGCGGGGACCTTGGTGATGCTGTCTTTATTTTATTTGGGGGGGTTTTTATATGTTGTCATCGGCCACGAGAAAATTGCCGATTACCTGCTTGTCCCGCACAATGTCCATGGTGCTGATTGGGCGATTCTGGTGTTCACCGTCGCCGGGGCGCTGGCGGGATATTTGTGGCACAACGCGGAGCCCAGCGCGATCCTCATGGGAGACGCCGGCTCCCGGTCCCTGGGCTTGTTGATCGGTGTCGCCGTCTTGGTGTCCGGGAATCCATTTCTCATCCTCGTCGTGGCCCCGGTCATTCTCTTGAACGGCGGCGCCGGCCTTGTTAAGCTCGTGCTGTTGCGGATGATGAAAAAAATGGGATTTGACACGGCGAAACCAGACGGAAAACCGGCGCGGGAAGACGGCTCCCGCGCCCGGGCTCAGTACCATTTCCTGCGGTTGCTGCACAGCATCCGCTTCCCGCTGCATGATCATGTCCGGCATCGCCGTAAATGGTCGAATACCCAAGTCTTGTTGCGGTTCGCCTTGATTCAGGCTTTTCTAACCCCTTTTCTGCTTCTCCTGTTAGTTAAATTACGGTGATTGTTCATGATTAAAGCCATCTTTTTGTGCAATCAAAAAAGTAATATCGACCGAGTATATGGCGGGGGGCGGAAGGAAACCGTCGCGGAATTGACTGATTTGTGTCCGGAAGTCATTCATCAGGACATGCTGACAGACCCGGGACATGACTTCACTCAAGTCGAGGTGGTTTTTTCCACCTGGGGCATGCCAACGCTGACAGAAGAGCAGTTGGCGACCTGCTTGCCCGGTCTGAAGGCGGTGTTTTACGCGGCGGGAAGCGTGCGGAAGTTCGCGGCGCCTTTTCTGAACCGCGGAATCACGGTGTCGAGCGCCTGGCAGGCCAACGCCATCCCGGTAGCAGAATATACCACCGCCCAAATCGTGCTCGCCAATAAATTTTTTTTCCGCAACGCGGCTTTGTGTTCCCATTCCGTGACGGGGCGGCGGTCAGCGGTCCGGGATATGCCCGGAAATTTCGGCGAAACGGTGACGCTGCTGGGGGCCGGGGCGATTGGCCGGAAAGTCGTTGAGTTGCTTCAGCCGTTCAATTTAAACATTCTCGTTTGGGATCCATTCCTGTCCGCGGAGTCCGCCGCGGCGCTGGGGGTCGAAAAAGTGGATACACTGACGGAAGGGTTCCGCCGGGGGCTGGTCGTCTCCAATCACCTCGCCAATGTCCCTGAAACGGTCGGACTGCTGACCCGGGAGCAATTTTCCAGCATGAGACCCAACGCCACCTTTATTAACACGGGGCGGGGGGCGACAGTCAATGAGGCGGATTTGGCGGCGGTTTTTGAAAGCCGCCCGGATTTGACCGCCCTGCTGGATGTGACGCACCCCGAACCGCCTGAAGAAAATTCGCCGCTTTATGCTTTGCCTAATGTGATCTTGACCAGCCATATAGCCGGATCCATTGGTGACGAGGTGATCCGGATGGCGGACTTCGCGATTAGCGATTTTAAGGCGTGGCGGAAAGGACAGACACCGCGCTATAACGTCACACCGGAATTGCTCCAAACTATGGCGTGACGTGTGGAACCAAAGCGGACTGAATGACTGAAAAATCCCCGGTGTCAGGTCTCTTTGGCAGAATCGGACTCCCGCGCCCGCATGGCTAAAGCGATGATTTTTCCCAAGCGCGGCGCCGGCGGACTTGGCTGGCGCAGAGCTTGGAGCGTTTCAGAGGACAGACGCTCCTCCAGGTACGCGTCAATATCCATCCGCTCCCACCAGCAATCGCGGATCAAGGGGCAGACCGTATCTCCCTCCTGGGTCAGGCAATACTGGAATGGCACTTCGTGCCCGAGCCGCCGACAGCGGATTTCTTCGTCTTTTAAGCCCGACATGGCGCGGATCCTTGTTCTGAAAATAACATGACACGGGAAAAGCGTTCCGCCCTTGCCGTGCCATGTGTCACGCGCGGATATGCCAAACCAATGAAGATCTAAGGTTTGGGATAATTTTTAAGCGTTTCCAAAGCCCGGTTGATATCCTCTTCCGGATAGTCATAGTTCGACAGTTTGCCGGACAGGTAGGCGTCATAGCCGGTCAAATCCATCAGGCCGTGGCCGGACCACCCGATCAGGATGGTTTTTTCCTTGCCTTCCTCTTTCGCTTTTTGGGCTTGATCAATGGCGCAAGCCAAGGCGTGGGAGGTTTCCGGCGCGGGAATGTAGCCTTCGGTTTTGGCGAACAGGCAGGCCGCCGCGTAGCAATCAAGCTGATGAAAGGACTGTCCCTCCATCAGGCCGTTATTCATGGCCGCGCTGACGAGCGGAGCGATGCCGTGATAGCGAAGACCGCCGGCATGCATCGGCGGCGGCACAAAATCGTGGCCGAGAGAATGCATGGGCAACAACGGCGTGGTCTGGGCGGTGTCACCGAAGTCATAACCAAACGGAGCCCGGGTGAGGGTTGGACAGGCCGATGGTTCGCAGCCTATGATTTGAATGTTTTTGCCATTCATTTTGTCCTGCATAAAGGGGAAGGACAAGCCGGCGAAGTTCGACCCGCCTCCGCAACAGCCGATGATGACATCCGGATACTCACCAATCTTGGCGAATTGTTTTTGGGCCTCCAAACCGATAATGGTCTGGTGAAGGCACACAAAATTAAGCACACTGCCGAGGGAATAACGGGTATTCTCACTGGTGACAGCGTCTTCTATCGCTTCGCTGATGGCAATGCCAAGAGAACCTGGCGTGTCCGGCATTTTTTCCAGAATCTCACGCCCGATTTTGGTGTCGGTGCTGGGGCTGGCGACACACGCGCCGCCCCATGTCTGCATCATGAATTTCCGGAAAGGCTTTTGATCAAAGCTGATCCGCACCATGTAGACTTTCAATTCCAAGCCAAATTGCTGAGTGGCGAATGACAGCGCGCTGCCCCATTGCCCCGCGCCGGTTTCGGTGGTCAGTCGTTTGATGCCGAACTGTTTGTTATAATACGCTTGCGGAATGGCGGAATTGGGCTTGTGACTTCCCGGCGGTGAAACGCCCTCGTTCTTATAATAAATCTTCGCCGGGGTTCCCAAAGCTTTTTCGAGCGCGTATGCGCGCACCAGCGGGGACGGGCGCCAGATGAGCAATTTCTCGATGACTTCCTCGGGAATGTCTATCCAACGGTCCTGACTCATTTCCTGCTCGACCAGATTCATGGGAAAAATCGCCCCCATGTCATCGGGACAAATCGGTTCGCCGGTGCCGGGATGCAGAGGGGGAGGCATCGGGTTGGGAAGATCCGCGGCGATGTTGTACCACTGGCGCGGCATCTCATCATCGGTCAAGAAAACTTTTTTGCACTCAGCCATCGTCTGTCCTTACTTTTCGTGAGTGAATGTCATGCGTTGAGATTCAACGCCTTCGAGAGTATTGAGCTCGGCCAGCAGGGAGCTGACTTCCGTCTCGTCTCCCATTTCAACGATAATCAAGCCGTTCCCATGCCCGGCCTCGTGCAGACCCAGGCGGGTTTTGATCGCGGTGCCGTGACTGGTCAGAATCTTCTGCACATCCATGGCTTTTTCCTGACGGTCGCTGACATGAATACCGATAAGGTGGTGGTCATCACGAATCATCATGGGACAACTCCTTTTTTCAGGCTGCGGATTAAGCGGTGGAACCGCGTGACGGGTCGGGCACTAATATTGACCGCGAAACGATCATGTCAAACGGCGAATCAGTAGATTGACGGCACCGGCGTGCCAAATGGGGGGAAACGGTCTTCCTTTTTTGGCGTTTTCGTCCGGTCCGGGAGGGAGGTCAGTTGCGGGGGCAACTCGTGGTAATGAATCTGGGAAAGCAAATGGGCGATGCAGTTTAGCCGCGCCTTTTTCTTATCATTGGCTTCGACAATCCACCAGGGTGCCTCCGGAATGTCCGTCTTTTCCAGCATGTCATCCCGAGCCCGGGTGTAATCCCCCCAATGGGCCCGCGACTCCACATCCATTTTACTGAGCTTCCAGCGCTTGGCCGGATCTTCGAGACGGGCTTGAAATCGGCGTTCCTGCTCGTCGCTGGTGATCCGGAACCAGTATTTGACAATGATTGTTCCGGCACGGACCAGCATGCGCTCAAATTCCGGGCAGGTTCGAAAAAAATCTTGAACGGTGGCTTCCGGGTAAAACCCCATTACCCGTTCAACTCCGGGCAGTGTGTACCAGCTCCGGTCAAATAAAACCATTTCACCCCCGCTCGGCAGGTGATGAATATACCGTTGGAAGTACCATTGGCTTTCCTCCGCCGGCGTCGGCGCGGGAAGGGCGGCGACCCGGCAAACCCGGTGATTAAGGCGATGAGTGATTCGGTTGATGACCCCGCCTTTTCCCGCCGCGTCACGTCCCTCGAAAATAACCACGACTTTTTGACGGGTGTGACGAATCCACTCCTGCATTTTTACTAATTCCGCTTGCAGGCGGGCGAGCTCGTGGCGATAGTCACTCCCCGTCATTTCCCGGGATTCAAACTTTTTGTTGGGGGCAGGCATGATGTGTCCATGTGTTGATTCCAGAACTTTGAACTCGGACTCTCAATATTGCGCCTGATCCGCTCTGGATCAAGTGGGAAAACCCTAAAAGACCGTGAGTATTTTGTTTGGTGGGAAGCGGATTTTTATTAAACGAAGAAAGTCCTTTCAGGATGTCGGCTGGGATTTAACCCCCATTTACCAGTCATCCTGTCGCCATCCACCCGCCATGTCCGTCAGTATTTTCAAGGGAAAAGG
>JAVVEH010000074.1:0-10540 GCA_032251435.1 Lentisphaeria bacterium
TACCATACCCCATGATTTTTCACATGCAATCTATAAACAACCTGTCCCTTTATTGACCTTTATTGCCCCATTTTCCGAGCGTCTTCATGAAATCAGGAACAAAAGACACTTTTTTCATATCAAATACACGTCGCATTTGCATTTTGGTCTATTTCCCGCTACTGTTTGGGTTAATGTTTTTTTACGGTTTTTATTTGTTTCAGGACGCTGTTTTTTTGGAAAGGGAATGAGCATGGTTGAAGCGAGCGCCAACCCAATCGACACCGACGACATCGCCATCGAGACCAGAGAATGGCTTGAATCTCTTGATGACGTTCTGGCCCGGTCGGGAGACGCCCGGGTCACGCGATTACTCCAGGAGTTATCGTTGCGGGCTCAACTCGCCGGCGTTGAGATTCCCTTCAGCGCCAATACCGCCTATGTGAATACCATCGACCGGACTGAACAGCCAGCTTATCCAGGTAATCTTGAGCTTGAGCGGCGCTTGCGCGGCTACATTCGCTGGAACGCGATGGCGATGGTGGTCAAAGCCAACAAAAAAGAGGATGGGATTGGCGGGCATATCGCCACGTACGCGTCCGCGGCCACCCTGTATGAGGTGGCTTTCAACCATTTTTTCCGCGGCCGCACGGATAAACATCCCGGTGATTTGGTGTATTTTCAGGGCCACGCCTCCCCGGGTATCTATGCCCGGGCCTTCCTCGAAGGACGGCTCAAGGTGGACCACTTGCACAATTTCCGGCATGAGTTGCACGACAAACCGGGCTTGTCTTCGTATCCCCACCCTTGGCTGATGCCGGCGTTCTGGCAGTTTCCGACGGTGTCCATGGGCCTGGGGCCGATCACCGCCATCTACCATGCCCGGTTTATCAAATACTTGGAGGATCGGGGGCTCCGGGAACCCACGGATCAACGCGTGTGGGCGTTTCTCGGCGACGGGGAGACCGACGAGCCGGAAACGCTGGGGGCCATTACGTTGGCGTCCCGGGAGCATTTGGACAATTTGACATTTGTCATCAATTGCAATCTCCAGCGGCTGGACGGTCCGGTCCGCGGCAACGGCAAGATCATCCAGGAACTGGAAGCCGCCTTCCGGGGCGCTGGCTGGCATGTCATCAAAGTGATCTGGGGCAGTGACTGGGATCCGTTGCTGGAAAAAGACACCGAGGGCTTGCTGGTCAAGCGTATGCGGGAAGTGGTTGATGGCCAGTTCCAGAAATATGTGGTGGCTGGCGGCGCTTATTTCCGGGAAGACTTTTTTGGCAAGGATCCGAAACTGCTCAAACTCGTCGAACATATGAGCGATCAGGAGCTTGAACAGCTGACCCGTGGCGGCCATGATCCGGTGAAAGTTTACGCCGCTTACGATGCCGCCGTCAAGCATACGGGCTCCCCCACGGTGATTTTGGCCAAAACGATCAAAGGGTACGGCATGGGTGAATCCGGGGAAGGTCAGAATATCACCCACAGCCAGAAAAAACTGAACATGGACGGTCTCAAGCATTTCCGCACCCGGTTTAGTATCCCGCTGTCGGATGATGACTTGGACACCCTGCCATTTTATCATCCCGATGAGGAAAGCATGGAAATGACGTATCTGCATGAACGACGCCAAGCGCTGGGGGGATATCTCCCGAAACGCTTTCCGTTTGAGGATAAACTGGCGGCGCCTGGCGATGATTTTCTTGACGAATTCGCCAAAGGCACGGGCGACCGGGCCGTGTCCACCACGATGGCCTTTGTGCGGATGCTCGGGAAGCTGCTTCAGGATAAACGCATTGGTTCCAGAATTGTGCCGATGATTCCAGACGAGGCCCGCACATTCGGGATGGACGCTCTGTTCCGGCAGGTGGGCATCTACTCCCATCCCGGGCAACTCTATGAACCGGTGGACCGGGCTAACCTCCTCTACTACAAGGAGGCGACCAACGGCCAGATTTTGGAGGAGGGCATTACCGAGGCCGGATGCATGGGATCCTTTATCGCCGCCGGAACCGCCTATTCCAACCATGGCATATCCATGATCCCCTTCTGGACCTTTTACAGTATGTTCGGGCTGCAACGGGTCGGCGATTTGGTCTGGGCGGCCGCCGACAGCCGGACCAAGGGCTTCCTGATGGGGGGGACCGCGGGACGCACCACGCTGGCGGGCGAGGGGCTTCAGCATCAGGACGGCAACAGTCACCTGATGGCATTGACCGTTCCTAACTTGATGGCCTACGATCCGGCCTACGCCTACGAAGTGGCCGTCATCATCCAGGACGGCATCAAACGGATGTATGAAGACGGCGAGGATATCTTCTATTACATTACGGTCATGAATGAAAACATCATTCAGCCAGCCATGCCAAAGGGTGCCAAGCCAGGGATCCTTAAAGGATTGTACCCGCTGAAAAAAGTGAAAAAGGCCGATATCCGGCTGGTGGGCAGCGGCGCCATGCTGCCGGAAGCGCTCAAAGCGGCGGAGATCCTGGAGAAAGATTATAACGTCAAAGCGTCTGTCTGGTCGGCGACCAGTTACAAAGAGCTCCAGAAAGAAGGAGCGTCCGTGGAACGCTGGAACCGTCTCCATCCAACCGAAACACCTAAAGTGCCGTATGTCACGGAATGTCTCGGCGGCTCCGACACCACGCCGGTGGTGGCGGCCAGTGATTATGTCCGGGCGTTGGCGGATTCTGTGGGTCGTTGGATTCCTGGTCCCTACACGGTGCTGGGAACCGATGGATTCGGCCGCAGTGACGGGCGGGAAGCTCTGCGCGATTTCTTTGAAGTGGATGCTAAACATATCGCCCACACCGCGCTCGTCTCTCTCTTTAAGGCGGGAACTATTGACGTGGAAGTGGTTGAAGAAGCGGCGGCGAAACTGGGTGTGAACACTGAATGTCCGGATCCGGAAGGAAGATAAGCAATGTTAAAAACGGTGAAAATTCCCGAACTGGGGGAAAATATTGAGTCCGCCACAGTCGCCGGGATCAGTGTGGGTCCAGGTGACACGGTGGATGCTGAGCAGTCGCTGTTGGAACTGGAAGCCGGGAAAGCCACAGTGGAGATTCCCGCGGGTGTCTCAGGCGTGGTCAAACAGCTGTTGGTGAGTGAGGGCGAGGAGGTGCAAGTGGGCACGGCGATCGCCGAAATTGAGGTGGCCGCCACGGCGGATTCCGCGGAAAAGGGCGCCACTAAAGATGAACGTCCAACAGACAGTCCGTCTTCACCTTCCGTGGCTACGGCGGGACAGGCTGCTCAACGTCCAACGGCGACTGGGAAAGACGAAGGATCGGAAGCAGATAAGGAAGAATCCGCCCCCGAAGCCTCTCCTTCGTCACTCCCTGCTTCAGAAGAGGATCAGCAGGCCGACCGTGAAATTGCGGGACAGGAGGCGCCGTCCGTCCCGGCCGCGCGGCAGTCTGAACTTCAGGAACGGACCCCGGTGACACCTGCCAAACATGTGCCCGCGGCGCCATCGGTCCGCCGGTTCGCCCGCGAAATCGGTATTGATGTGGACACGGTCAAGGGCGGCGGCGGCCATGGCCGCGTGTCAATTGATGATGTCAAACGGCACGCGCGCGAGCTGAACGAACGGCGCCAGGCGGGCGCCGGCGGCGTGGGTCACGAGCAGCCGCCGTTGCCCGACTTCAGCAAATGGGGCGATGTGCGCCAGGAAAAGATGAGCGCCATCCGTTTCGCCACCGCCAGGCAGGTCAACGTGTGTTGGAACATGGTTCCCCGGGTGACGCATTTTGACGAGGCGGATATCACCGAACTTGAACAACTCCGGAAAAAATACGCCGACCGCGCGGCGGTGGCCGGCGGCAAGCTCACGATGGCGGTGATGGTGGTTAAGACCGTCGCGGCGGCCTTGAGAAAATTTCCGGAGATGAACGCGTCCATTGATATGGATCGGAAAACGATCATCTACAAAAACTACGTGAATATGGGGATTGCCGTCGCCACCCCTAAAGGACTGGTCGTTCCGGTGATTCGGGACACGGATAAAAAGAACATGGTCCAGTTGGCTGTTGAGATTGGCGGGATCGCCGCCAAATGCCGGGAGGGTAAAATCACCCGGGAAGAGCTGTCCGGCGGCACCTTCACGGTCACGAATCTCGGCAGTATCGGCGGCTCGCATTTCACGCCAATTGTCAATTATCCCGAAGTGGGGATTCTCGGACTTGGCCGGGCGGCCAGACGGCCGGTGTTCAGAGGTGACCAAATTGAGGCGGGTCTGTTCCTGCCGCTGTCGTTGTCGTATGATCACCGCTTGATCGACGGGGCGGACGCGGCCCGGTTTGTCCGCTGGATCGCCGACGCCATCGAACAGCCGCTCTTGATCTCCCTGGAAGGAGAATGAGGGAAAGGCTGAAAGCTGAAACCGGAAAGCTGAAAGAGTCCAGGCTAGAATTTAGAACGTTTTGAACTATGGCGGATTTAATGAAAACACAGCTCGTTGTCATCGGCGCCGGTCCGGCGGGATATCCGGCGGCCTTCCACGCGGCGGATCTGGGAATGGATGTCATTCTCATTGACAAAGATAAACATCCCGGCGGGGTCTGCCTGTATCGCGGGTGTATTCCTTCGAAGGCGTTGCTGCACGCGGCCAATATCATGGTCGCGGCCCGGGAAGCTGAAGCCATTGGCATCACGTTTCAAGAGCCGACTGTCGATATGGATAAACTGCGGCAATGGAAATGCTCCGTGGTGGATAAACTCACCGGGGGATTGGGGCAGTTGACCAAAGCCCGGGGCATTACCTTTATCCAGGGAACCGCCCGGTTTAATGACGCTCGTTCGATAACCGTGACTAAGCCGGATGGCGACACCCACGTTGTGAATTTTGAGCACGCGGTCATCGCCACAGGTTCCGTGCCGGTCATGCCCGGCTTCCTGCCGAAATCCCCGCGGATTATCGATTCCACCGGGGCTCTGGCGCTGGATGACATCCCTAAAACCATGCTGGTGATGGGCGGGGGATATATCGGTTTGGAATTGGGACAAGCCTACGCGTCGCTCGGCACGAGAGTGTCTGTAGTGGAGATGCAGGCATCCCTTCTTTCCGGCGTGGATGCGGACATGGTCCGCGTGCTCAGCGATCGGGTCAAGGAGCAGTTCGAGGCGGTCATGCTGAACACGCGGCTGACCTCTCTGACAGATGAGGGAGACACTGTCAAAGCGGAATTTGAAAAGGCCGATGGAAAACCTTTTTCCGCCTCCTACGACAAAGTGCTCGTGGCGGTTGGCCGCCGGCCGGTCACCGACGGGTTGGGTCTGGAAAAGACAAACGTGAAACTCACATCCGAGGGCTTTATCGAGGTGGATGACCGCCGCCGCACGGCGGAACCGACCATTCTAGCGGTCGGCGACATCGCCGGGCAACCCTTGCTGGCGCATAAAGCCACGCATGAAGGCCGCAGCGCTATTGAAGCGCTGCGGGACGGCAAAACCATCTATGATCCCCGGGCGATCCCGGCCGTGGTCTTCACCGATCCGGAAATCGCCTGGTGCGGAGTTACTGAAGATGAGGCGCGGCGACAAGGCATGGATGTCAAAATCGGCACCTTTCCCTGGCAGGCTTCCGGTCGGGCGGCCACCCTTGACCGCAGCCAAGGTGTCACTAAGATCATCGCCGACGCAAAAGACGAACGGGTCCTGGGGGTCGGCGTGGCCGGTCACGGAGCCGGGGAACTCATCGGGGAAGGTGTGCTGGCGATCGAGATGGGCGCCGTGGCGGAAGATGTCGCCCTCAGCATCCACGCCCATCCCTCACTGTCCGAAACCATCATGGAAGCCGCCGAGCAAGTCATGGGGCAGAGCACCCACTTTTTCCAGCGGTTGTGACTTGAGGGTCTCCGCACGCTGCTGTCCGCACCTTTCTGAGGATCCGTTCAGGCGCAAATGGTTTCGCCGGGCAAGCCACCCCTGGGGACTAATCTCGGGCATTTCCACGAAGACCTAATGCGGGGTTTGTCTCCGCAATTGCCGCGGTGCTGTTTTTTTTGAATGATCTCAGCCATTTTTGTAAACGGCTTTCGGATCAAACAGGCGGTCCTGGATAATCACTAACTGGTCACCTTTCACCTGGCGGAAAAAACAGGAGGGAAAGCCCTCATGGCAGGCGGCGCCCCCGACTTGTTCCACCCGGAGGACCACCGTATCCAAATCGCAATCCACGCGGATTTCCCTCACGTGTTGAATCTTCCCGGAGGTTTCTCCTTTGACCCACAGTTTGTTCCGGGAGCGGCTCCAATAGGTGGCGACACCGGTCGCCAGGGTCTTTTCCCAAGCTTCGGCGTTCATGTAAGCCAGCATGAGAATGTCACCCGTTTCGGCGTCTTGAGCGATGGCGGGAATCAGTCCGTCAGGGGTTTTTGAGAAATTCAGCTCAACCATGTTTATTCGCTTGTGTTTAAAGCCGGGGAGGCTGTTTGGATTTAAGCGTCAAACAGATACTTTTCAACGTCATTGGCGGCGATGACACCGTAGTTGACGGTTCCCAGCCAGCCGGACATGATGATGCCGACCGATCCACAGTGGAACAAGCCGCCGATTTCTTTGTGCAGATCCATGCTGTACTTGAGTCCCTGGAACTTCGTGCCGAATGACGCGCCGTTTTTGTGCAGGGTATAGCGTTCGAACGTGCGGGGCGTGGCCGCTTCCGTGTAATCCGTGATCTGACGGATGTTCGGCACGTAGGTCTCGACCGCGTTCAGCGTGTCCTCGATCATAGCCTGTTTCGCCCGTCGGTAAGCCTCCTTGTCAAGCCCTTCCCAATCCGCGATTTTCGCGTTCATACTGGCGACAATAGTGTATTGATCCGAGCCGGGACGAATCGACGGATAATACACCGAATACGTCCGGCTGGTGATATCAGCCGCGCAAAGCGCCTCAGCGTCAAATTCCGGATAGGTGCTGGTGAATAACAAGTCGCCGATGTAATCAAGTTTCTCGCCGGGCTTGATGCCCATGTAAACCTGAGAGCTGCTGTTACTCAGGCGGACATTTTCCCCGAAGCCCGATAAAAACGCGTCACTGAAATACTCAGACCCCACCAGTTCTTTCACCGTGCTGACAATATTGCCGTTGGAAACGACGGCTCTGGCGCCGATTTCCTCACCGTTGATGACAGCGCCTTTCACGTGGCCCTTGTCCACCAGAATCTTTTCGACTCTGGCGCTGGTTTCAACATCCACGCCGTTTCCCCGCAGGGTCTCAGCCATCATGGTCATCAACAGATCCGTGCCGCCGACGAATGTGAACACCCCTTGGCTCATGAAATTGCCGAACACGATGCCATAACTGATGGCCGGTTCGTCCAATGTCGAGCCGTTGGCGTAGGTGATCGGTTCCATCAACAACCGCCAGACGGCTTTGTTACCGGGGAAGAACTTCTGAAACAGCTCCCGCGTCGTCAGGGATTGATCATCATAATAATTCATCCGGGCCAGTTCATCAAAAAAGGCCTTCACGGTTTCGGGGGGCACGTTGAAATGCTCGTTCATGATGCGGGAGAAGTCGGTGGTGTCAAAGGTGGTCTGCAAGGAGAATTGTGGATTGTCAAAGCGGATGCCTCGCACCTGTTCAATGCGGTCGGAGTATTCCTTGCCCCAGTATTTCCGGAAACTTTTTTTCATCCCCACCGGAAACCCGTGCAAAGACACGTCGAACACGTGACTTTTCCGCTTGAACCAGGCGGCCAGCCCGCCGATCTGAAAATGCTGTTCAGCCAGCAAAACCTTCCGGCCGTTCGCAGCCAGGCGGTTGGCGGCGGTTAATCCGGCCAGACCGCCGCCGATGACAATGATATCGTAATCACCTTTCATCGTCTTACTTCGCGTATTCCACCGAACGTGTCTCACGGATGACTGTCACCTGGACTTGCCCCGGATAGCGCACGTCTTTTTCAATTTGGCTGGCGATGTCACGGGCGATCACCGCGCTTTGATTTTCGTCAATGTTGTCCGGCTCCACCACCACGCGCAATTCGCGGCCCGCCTGGATGGCGAAGCAGTTTTCCACACCTTTGACGCTTTTGCCGATTTCCTCAAGCTGCTCAATCCGGCGCAGGTACAATTCGGTGGTCTCGGAACGGGCGCCCGGGCGGCCGGCGCTCAAGGTGTCACAAATACAGGTCAAGATGGCCATCAAAGAGGTTTTCTCCGTCTCCTCATGGTGCGCGGCCACCGCGTTGACCAGTTCGTCTTTTTCCCCGGCCCGTTTCAACACGTCGGCGCCGATGGTGGCGTGTGTGCCTTCAACCTCATGATCGATCGCTTTGCCGATGTCATGGAACAGGCCCGCCCGCTTGGCCAGTTGCTCGTCCAAGCCGCATTGGGCGGCGATCGCCCCCATCATAAACGCGCATTCTTTCGAGTGTTCCAGAACGTTCTGCGAATAACTGTACCGGTATTTCAACCGCCCCAACAACTTCACCAGACTCTGCCGGACATTGCTTAATCCCACTTCCTGGACCGCTTCCCGGCCCGCTTTCAGAATTTCCTCATCAATCTCTTTGCGCACTTTATTGGTGATTTCCTCAATACGGGTGGGGTGGATGCGCCCATCGGCCACTAAACGCTCCATCACATTTTTGGCGATCACCCGGCGAACGGGATCAAAGCAGGAAATGACAACCGCTTCCGGCGTGTCGTCAATTAACACACTGACCCCCGTGGCGGCTTCAATGGCGCGGATGTTCCGGCCTTCACGCCCGATAATCCGTCCTTTCATCTCATCACTGGGCAACGGAATGGTGGAGGTGGTGCGCTCGTAGGCGCAGTCATTGGCGTAGCGCTCCATCGCCGTGATCATGATCTCACGGGCTTCGGTCTCGATTTGATCATGGGTGTTCTCATGGAACCGTCGGATCAAGGCCCCGCGCTCACCTTCCAACTCGTGATTCAACCGTTCCAACAGCAGGGATTTCGCCTCCTCCCGTGACAGCCCCCCGATGCGTTCCAACTCAACCATTTCCCGCTTGACCATGTCGTCCAGCTCTAACTTCCGCTCTTCCAGAGACCGTTCCCGCTGCCGCAACTTGTCCTCGTTCTCATCGAGATCCCGGGTCCGTTTTTCCAGCAGATCCGCTTTCCGCTCAATGTTGTTTTCCCGGGTGTCTAAGCGGTCTTCGAGCTTTTTCAGGTCTTTTTTCCGCTCCTCAGTGGACTTCTCAAAGTCCTCTCTAAGTTTGATGAGTTCTTCTTTCGCGGAAATTTTAGCTTCTTTGACGATCGCGTCCGCTTCCCGTTGAGCGGTGACGGTCAAGGTTTCAGCGGTCAACCCGGCTTTTTTGTCAATTTTCCCCTTGGCGATAACACCGCCAACAACACCCAGAACCCCGCCGAGAAGAGCTCCGATCGCAATATATAAACCTGTCATAGTTCAGTCCTTCCGGTACTGGGCAGCGCGGTATTTGACTGCCCTGTTTTAGTTAAAAACCGGACCGGAAACACTGATCCAACAGTACGGACGGGGGGTGTGGCGAACGCGGAAGGAGCGGGCGGATTTATTCAGGCGGCTTTTCGCGAACAGCGCAAACAGCGCTGTTCGGTGACAATCAAATCCATGGGCGTGTCGTGGGCATCCGCAGGCAGTTCGGCGAAAATCTGGGTTTCGAACGCGATGCCAACCTTGACTCCCCGGGTTGATTCCAAAAGCCGGTCATAATATCCACCACCTCTGCCGAGGCGATTCCCTGACACATCAAAGGCCAAAGCGGGCACACACCACAAGGTGTTCTCGTGGTTCAACACGCTGTCGGGCGCGGCCGCTCTGCCGGGCAGGGGTTCTCGTATTCCGTAATGTCCGTCGCGGGTCTCGCCCAGCGGGTCACTGACCGGGACCATGTCATACACACCCACGGGTTTGTTGTACCGTGGAAACAGCGTTTCCTTTCCTTGCCTATTCAACGCTAGACATACTTTTTCCAAATCAATTTCCCCGGTCATGGCGCTGTACAGCGCGACCACGCTGGCCGATGCCATTTCGGGGAGGGTGAGCAGAACGCCGGCAACCTGGACCGCTGCCGCCGAGGCGTACTCCGGGGTGATGTCCCGAAGGCGCGCCGCGGCGATTTTCCGCATGGCCTGTTTGCTCCGCATGATGTCTACTCTGAATTTCGGGGATCGTTGAGGAGAGCCGTTGATGTTCCCCCCGCGGAACCGATAAAAAACAATGACGTGATCATTACCGCTACCCAAAACGGTAATTGATTAACATAGACGGGACAATGGGAAAAACAACTGCCGATGGACGAAAAAATGTAATCGGTTAGCAGCCGGGGAAAATTGTGTAGGGCGGTCTTCCAAGGCCGACTGTCTTAAGGCATAGCCGGGCAGGGAACCCCGGCCTACGCCCCAGCTACTAACTGGTTACGAAAAAATATCACAGCAACATCAAAACAGCTTTGGCCCGGGCAAGCGCCGCGCGAGCTGGAAGCGCCGCGCCGCATTCGAGACCAGGCCAGCTGGGCTGACACAAATTTTATACCATTCGTCTACGGCAGCTTGTTGCCGGCGAAGCCGCCCACCACATTCACGTCGTCCATGTT
>JAVVEH010000075.1:0-10392 GCA_032251435.1 Lentisphaeria bacterium
CGCAGCAGCTGGTCTATTACTGGTTCGAACAGCGCGGCAAGCGCATGACCAACGACTTCAAGGCCAAGATGAGCGTGGTCTATGACAGCCTCACCATCGACCGCACCGACGGTGCCATCGTGCGCTATATCACCCCGATCCTGGAAGGCGAACCCGAAGGTGCCGCCGACGAACGGTTGCAGCGGCTGATGCGGGAGAGTTTGCCGAAGCTGCCGAGGTTTGTGCCGAGGTGAGTAAGGCTCTATGCATAGTCAAACAACATGTTTCACGGACTTTTTTGCAAACAACTGAAGCCGGGGCGATCCAAACGGCATTTCTAAAACCGAGTTCAGAAAGTAGAAGTCCGTTGGCATTTCTGGGGGGGCGATGATAAATGAAGTTCAAAGAATGGGCATCACAGAAGAAATCAATATTTCTCACGGGTACTGGGATTCACAAATCGGGATTCTTCACACAGTATAAATATGTAAATTCCGTGTCGCCCAACGTGCCCGATTATACCGAAGTTGAGACGCTGTTTAATTCGAAGAAAGAGAATTTCTCACGAGTTCTCTCCGAGTTTCCTTGCTTCCTTCCCGAACTGAAAGAAAAAATAGAGAGCGGCTTGATCCCATTCGAAGCCGAGGGAATGTTTCCGCCTGTTGATGTTGTTGCTGCATATTACATGATAAAGAAATACTGCCCAAGTCAGGTTTTAGAAATTGGATCCGGAGCATCCACGCACGTAATAGCAGCTGCATTAAATGAAAATCAGAACGGGATATTGACTTGTATAGATCCAGTTCCCCGGCGCTCAATTTCGGAAACTGGTGCCAAAATCATCCCCAGGGTCTTGAATTATGATGATATTGGCATCGTCAATAACTTCAGTGAAAACGATGTCCTGTTCATTGACTCCAGCCATATAATGTTGCCGGGTATGGACGTGGATCTTCAATTCAATCGTATGTTCCCGCGACTGCCGCATGGTACTATTGTTCATGTCCATGATATTTTCTTACCGGAAAATTATCCCTTGGAATGGTGTCATCGCAATTATTCCGAGCAGAGTGCATTGATTGGCTGGATAATGTCAGGGTTTTTTGAGGTTCTGTTTCCGTCTTTTTATGTGACGACCCGTATGAAGGATGAACTTCAAGATGGTCTTGGTGAACTGATGCCGAAGAATCCGAAAAAGAATGCAGGAAGTATCTGGCTGCGGCGAAGTAATCTGGGCCCATGATGCTATACATGGTGTGGTGCTGGCGCTAAATGCTTGTTCTGATTAAATTACATAATACCAATTGTGGCACATTCGAGGGCAACCGTGCAATGATCCAGAAATCGCTAATGAGAGAGCCTGCCGAAGCTGCCACGGTTCGTGCCGGAGTAAGGTCTTCATGATCGCAGTCATCATCGTCACGTATAATTCCGCTGACGTCATACGGAGTTGTCTTGAAAGCCTGACACGCTCGAAAGGCGAAGTCGTTAGGGTTGTTGTTGTCGACAACGCCTCGACCGATGCGACTGTCCAGACGATCCGTGAGTGGGCCGCTGAACGGCCCGGCAGTTTCCAAGAGTGCCCTGCGCATACGCCCGGCCCGCCAATGGCGCAATGCACCCTTGTTCGATCCGAGGTCAATCTCGGCTTTGCCGGCGGGGTCAATCTGGGGATTGACGCCCAGATGGCGGATCCGGACTGTGATCTGTTCTGGATACTCAACCCCGATTGCGAGGTCGAACCGACCACGGCGGCCGCGTTCCGGCGTTGCGCGGACGCCTCCGGTCGTTTCGCCCTGATGGGCTCGCGGATCCTCTACCTCGAAGCGCCCGGGCTGATTCAGTCCGATGGGGGCCGTGTTGGGCGCTGGACTGGACTTTGCCGGAACATCAACCAGGGACTTGGTCCGGAAGCGGCCAGCCGTCCCGAAGTCGCATCCCTCGACTTCATTTCCGGGGCCAGCATGGTTGCTTCACGCCATTTCATCGAAACCGTAGGCCTGATGCGCGCAGACTATTTTCTCTATTACGAGGAAGTGGAATGGGCGGCGAGACGCGGCAGCTTGCCCCTCGTGCTTTGTGAGCAGGCCATTGTCCATCATCACGGTGGCACGGCGATCGGGAGCGGGTCGGTTACACGCCGGGCCTCTCCCTTGTCACTCTACTTCAATTACCGCAACCGGATGCGCTTTGTTGCGCATGTGCGTCCCTGGGCCTTGCCGGTCGCCGGCATGGCCTCGCTGGCGCGGGTGGTGAAACTGGCTTTGCAGCGCGCCTGGCCTGAGGCGCGGGCCGCTCTGCTCGGCCTCTTCCAGTTGCCGGCTCCCGAAGCGGTGCGATCAATGTTCTCTGCGGAAGCGGCAGAATATGCCTTTGGTCGGTCGGATCAGCACCATCTGTGATCAATCAAAAGGCATTCTCACTGGATTTCTGTCACACGGGCTCTGAAGAAATCAGGATGAGAGAGGCAATACGTCCGACAGCCGACACAAGGGCAGAATGCGAAATCATCTTTGATGATGTCACCGGCCGCGATTCACAGCTTGGTCCGGTTCGGTAGTTCTTGAGTTTCCGAACCCACTGGCGCATCCAGTTCTGATGGAGACCCGCCCCCATCTGCCTGCGCGCCGCGCCGTCCTTGCCAGCCACGGGGTGCTGATCGCCATTCTCGTGATCTGCGTGGTCATCGAACTGGCCCTGCAAGGTGCCGATCTCGGGCTCTGGGGCTCGCCGCGGTGGCGCGGGCTCGCCTATCAGAACGGCGGGTTCTGGCGGGGGCTTCTGGACAACTGGCGGCCGAATTACGCTGCACAGCCCGTCACCATGTTCGCCAGCTACGGGTTTCTGCATGGGGGCCTTGTCCATCTTCTGGTCAACATGATCACGCTTGTTTCCCTGGGCCGGTTGGTGATCGAGCGGGTGGGGCAGGTGCGTTTTGCCGCTATCTATGCGCTATCGCTTCTGGGCGGGGCTGCGGGCTTTGCGGTGCTCTCCAGCGCCGTGCAGCCAATGGTGGGGGCGTCAGGTGCGCTCTTTGGTCTGGCGGGGGTGCTGGTCGGCTGGGAGTATACCGCGCGGCGGCTGGCGCGGGCAGGCATCGGGCCGGTCCTGCGGGTGATCGGCCTGCTCATCGGGCTCAACCTCGTCATGTATTGGGCGATGGATGGCAACCTCGCCTGGGAGACCCATCTGGGCGGGTTCCTCACCGGCTGGATGGCGGGATGGTGGCTGCGGGAGCGACCGCAGCATCCATGATCAGGCTTTTGCTACATTCTCCATCGGCAGGCCCCGCCGCTGCATGGCGTTGCGCGTGTCGATGATCGGCAAGTTCATCGCGGCAAGAGCCGCGTAATCGACGGCATCGTGATCGGTTGCGATCAGGATGGCATCGAAATCGGCCGGATCGATCTCGGCGAAGGGGAGGGACTTGCTGCCTTTCAGTTCGGGATATTCACGCATCCGGGGGATTTCCGGGACATGAGGATCGTGAAAGGCGACACTGGCCCCGGCGGCCCGCAACAGCGACAGAAGCCGCACCGAGGGGCTTTCGCGCATGTCGGAGATGTTTTTCTTGTAGGCGATACCGATGATCAGGATCCGCGCCCGGCTCAGACCGATCCCGAGTCGGCGGTCGATCACGTCGCGCAGCCGCGCCACCACATAATCGGGCATGATCGCATTGATCTCTCCCGCGAGTTCGATGAAGCGCGTGGACAGATGATATTCGCGCGCCTTCCAGGTCAGGTAGAACGGATCAATCGGGATGCAGTGCCCGCCAAGACCGGGTCCGGGATAGAAGGGCATGAAGCCGAAGGGCTTGGTCGCCGCTCCGTCGATCACTTCCCAGACATCGATTTCCATCGCATCGAAGATGACCTTTAGCTCGTTCACAAGCGCGATGTTCACTGCCCGAAAGATGTTTTCAGTGATCTTGATCGCCTCGGCCGTGCGCGTTCTGGAAACCGGCACCACATTCTCCACGATCTTGCCATAGAAGGCTTCGGCAAGCTGGCCCGCCTCTTCACCATCTCCCGCCACGATCTTCGGGATCGTGCTGGTCTTGTAATGTGCGTTGCCCGGATCCTCGCGTTCCGGCGAGAAGCCGATGAAGATATCCGTGCCCGGCGTCAGGCCTGTGCGCGCGAGGATCGGGGTCAGGACCTCGTCGGTGGTGCCGGGATATGTGGTCGATTCCAGGATGACGAGAGAGCCGGGGGTGATGTGGCGGGCAATTTCCTCGGTCGTGGTGATGACATAGGAAAGATCGGGCTCGCGATGCTCTGTCAGGGGGGTCGGCACGCAGATGACGAACACATCCATCTCGGCCAGCCGCGTGAAGTCGGTCGTCCAGGCGACGCGGCCCATGTCGAGCAGCTCGGTCAGGTCGGTATCCGCGACGGCCCCGATATAGCTTTGTCCGGCATAGAGTTTGTCGATCTTCTCCGGGTCGATGTCGAAGCCGGTGACATGCAGGCCGCCGCGCGCGGCCGTCACCGCCAGGGGCAGACCGACATATCCCAGGCCGAGGATAGCGACTTTCGCACTCAGGGTTTCGATCCGGGCAAGCAGGCTGTCAAATGCACTTTGAGACACGGCAATTTCACTTCTCTGTCTGGAACGGTTTCTCTTGCCTGCGGCTAGCGCAAATCATCCCTGTCTGGAAGAGAGTATGAACTCACGCAGGGCAGTGGTGAAGCCGGGGTCGGCCACATCCGACAAGCATGGCGGCGCGGCGCTGGCGATGGTGGCAAGGGCCTTGTCCATGACGGCGGGCAAGGCGGCTTCGTCCTCGGCCACGAAAAGTCCGGGGCGTGCCTTGAGATTGCTGACCGTGGTGTATTGGTGGTCGTTTCGGGTTTCACGCAGATGCCCGCGTCGCGGCATGATCACGATCGGCTTGCCATGGGTGAAGGCCGTCAGGATCGAGCCCATTCCCGCATGAGAAACGATCAGATCCGCCGTGCAGATATGGGCCTCGTAGTCCTTGGGTGACAAATGCGCCACGGTATCGAAATGCCGGGGCCTGTAGGCATCGGTGGCCGGGGAAACCACCTGTGCGATGATCTCATGGTGCCCGGTATTCTGGTCACACCAGTCATCAAGCGCCCGAACCAGCCGGTCAAAAGGTTCATGCGTGCCGATTGTCAGAAAGATCACAGGACCGATCCCAGATAGGCTGGACCGTCCGGTTTTGCCAGATGTTCCCATTGCGTCAGCCACAGATCAGCATGTTTGCCGATGCGCTGTCCCGACAGGGACAGTTCCTCGGCATTGGCCATGCTGTCGATCCAGATGGTTCTTGCGCCCAGAAGGCGCCCTATCCGCAGAGCGAAATAGCCCGGTGCCGCCCCGGTCGAGATCACCACGTCAGGGCGGGTACGCAGCAGGACGAAAAAAATGCCAAGCAGCTGTCGGACCAGGCGTCCCTTTTGCCAGCGGTTCGCCTCGATAACAGTATGAAAGCCGGGGGCGGGCTCTCCATCCTGTGCGGCATGGCGATACACCATTTCCCGGAAATCCGGCTCGGTCGTGACATACGTCACCCGACATCCTGCCCAGGCGGGACGCAACCGCATCAATTGAACCCAGTGCCCCCCTGCCGAGGCGACGGCCATGAGCTTTGGACATGCCGACATGGTGTCGCGCCCTTACAAGAATTCTGCTTCTGGTCTAACCCACGTCACGCCAACATTATATCATGTTCCGTATCCATATTGATGAAATCAAACTCATTGCTGACTTTAAAATCATGCACCTCACCTTCGAACCACCGGTTCCACGCAGTCCCAAGAGACCAACCCCACTCATGGCCGCCAGCTCCTACGAAATCAAAATCCGTACTCAGTTCGTCCAAAACCAAAATATCATCCACTACCACCTGCAACCTGTCCATCTCGGCATCGACCATCATAGTTACATTATGTAGATTCCCATCGTTCAGGCCAAGGCCATCAATCTTGAAGCCTTTGCTGAAATGCTGCTCGGCGTTAGAGGTATGTACTCGAAGTCCATCCCCTTCCAGGGTTAGTCCCACTTTCATGTGATTCCAGACCAGCCTTTCAACGCCACCATCAATATTGTCGCTGACGAAAGTCACCGAGAACGCAATTTTTTGCGATTGCTCGAACTCTGTTAGGCGCCCAAGCGAAACATAGTCCTTCTTGCCATCGAAAATAAGCATGGGCCCAGTCGCTGTTTCAGCCACATGAGCGTCATCATGCAGGCTTATGGCATACGAGTTCTCAATAGAGGCTAAATCCAACTGATAGCCACCTCTTAGTAGAGGCTCGGGCAGACTGGACTCATCTTCGATCACAGGTTCACTGTCAGGAGGTGTTGGCTGAGGAAAGCTTTCAGCAGGAGTGGGTGTGTTATCAGTTTCTATCGGCTCCGATGTGATCGTTCCATCGCTGTTGGCTTTCGTTTCATCATTCGCAACCGGTTCACTGTCGGTCTGAACAGCATCCGGTGGGCTACTCTCCGCACTGTCGTCACTAGGGGCCAGAACTGGAAGTTCATCAGTCAAGACCGTCTCATCGATAACATCACTCATGTCACCATTGAAGACTCGATAATTACTCGCCGCCGCGTCAAGATCGAAAGCAGTTAGAACACCCTCGAAATTAGGCCCGAGCCACGATGGCGCTCCGATCGATAAATCATTGCCTCCGACCGAACCCATGATCCCAGTGATCTGGGTTTCCGCTGAAACTACGCCATCAACGATGATGCGCAGGTATCCAGCCGAGCTATTGAACTCAATGGCGATGTCATGGAGGGCACCATCGTTCACGGTGACACCGGTGGTGCTAAGTGACTTATTCTCTGATTTGGTTGAAACCGATACGCTTACGTTACCTGAATTGGAAATCGAGAGGGTATAAGCACCCCATAACGTGCTGACAAATCCACTGTTGCCAGGTTCATCAGCTGATAGCGTCATGGACAAAGTAAAGCGATCTGTTTCGAAAAATCGATCTATATCCGGACGACGGATTCTCAATACCGTACCTTCACCTCCCAAGTCGATACCTTGCCCGCTATCCGTCGCGACTGAAGCTACATCCGACCCGTTGATAAAAGTTTTGTTTCCGTAACCCTCCGTGTAAAAGAGACCCGTTGCGGGGTCGAATGAGAGTACGTCGTCCCCGACCAATGCCACTTGCGCGTCGGCAGAAAACGCCGTGCCATCTGGGAGAATGACTGTGAGCTTGGCTTCATATCTGCCAGCTTCCTTGTATGTATGTTGAGCCTTTTGGCCTATAGCACCAGTACCATCACCAAAATCCCAGATAAACTTGGCATCGTCCTCGGTAATTTGACCGGAAGGCCCGTAAGTGTAACTTGCATCAAAGATAAACGTACCATCTTTGGCTGCAGTTGTCTCTACATCGAAGGCGGGTCGCACGATCTCAGGTGCCGTGTTCAGCGAAAAACTTGACAAATCGATGAATTCACCTGGGTCAAGACTCGGATTGAGCGCCCAACTGTTAACTCCATCGTCAGTAGTTGAAGTAAGAAAAATATCTCCATAATAACCCGCAGCATTTTGATTGCTGTTCTGGACAATCACATTGTCTGCTACCTGCCAATCAAACTGGTTTGTGAAGCCGCTTATTCCAGCAGTCAAATTTCCCTCGATAGCAACATTCACCGAGTTATCAGCAACCCGGATACTCGGTGACGAGTGGCGGTTTTCGGCTCCCTCGGGCACCGACAACACCAGATTGTCTCGAATCACGAGCCCGTCAGTTGCGCCAACTGTAATTCCATGCAAGTGTCCGTTAACGATGATGTTTTCTTCGATCAGAATGTTTTTCCAAAACATTTCCAATCCGGCACCACCCGAATCAACCGCCCCGTTCCGCATGAATATCGTTTGGGTCCACCCTCCATCACCAGCATCAAACGTATTTCCACGAATTATTACATCGGTACTTGGTGCATCTGTGTTTGTCGTCCAGAACTGGATCATATCGGAATGATCGCCGGTTGCCATATTTGTTCTGAAATCATGAAAATAATTATCTTCTATCAAAACATTCTGAACCTCAGCAAAATTTGTCCCATCCGAACGCATGTCATGGATGTTGTTCGAAACAAAACGGATGTCAGTAGTTTCCATAAACTGAGCGCCGTTTAAAAATGTTCTCATCTCGTTGTTTTCAATTGTTATGTCAGATGACCAGCGCACAAGAAGTGCTGTGCCAAATGGATAACCGTCTCCAACAGTTCCTGTTCCCTCCAGATTATCACCATCAAACAAGGAATTCCGGATGGTTATGCCACTGCTGTCGCGGATTAGGAATGGCTTCGAATTACCATCAGGAGAATACTGATAGTCGAACGTGATGTTATCAAATGTCAGATTTGAAACGTCTTGCAGATGAAACCCGGAAAAAGTCGCAGGCTCCTCCGGGTTTTCTGAAATGATCGTCACTGGTGCCGAGAAGTTTCGGTCACCAGTGAACCCAGAGAACGGTGATATCGTCAGTGTTCCATAATCGCCACTCGCCAGTTTGATCGTGTCTCCGCCCGTCGCCGAGGTCAGGGCTTCCATGAGTTCTTGTGCATTCGCGACCGAGAATACGTTTGCCATCTGATGCTCCGTTTGGTTTGCGCGTTAGGCGTTTTTCAACGAAGAATCAAACAGAGTGTTATGGTCTATCCGAGGTCTCTCCACGGCAAAACCGTGGCAAAAACCATGGAATCAATTGCCGCGACGCAGACTCAGAATACGGTTGCCCAGTAACCTGCCCCATGTTTTCAAGCGCAGCGGTTGTGCCGACAGGGAGGCTCTGAGCAAGATTTCGCCTCGGGCTGTGTGACCAATCTTGCCCAGCCACCAGCCTACACGTCCCAGACGATCGGCAATCAATGGATTCGTCTCGTATCGCTCTGGATCCCGGCGCTTCAACTTGTTGAGTATTCTGAGCTGGCTATACGGAAGTTTTCGTGACAAGGAAGAGATACTATCGTTCTGTGTGTATGTATTCACCAAGGGAATATCAACAAAGCAAAATGATCCAATCTCTGAGAGACGTAGGCAGAGATCCCAATCGATGAGATTTGACAACCTCTCATCAAACCCCCCAACTCTTTCCAAGTCTTTCTTTTTGCACAACATTGTTTGAGTGCTAACGAGGCTTCCTGACAGTAGAACGTCGCTCAGGTCCCCTTCAAGTTGTTGCATTCCGAACTCGGGGCCGGGAACGCAGACGACACGCCGCCCCCCCAGGATTGCATTTGAGTCTCGTCCGTAATTAATGAGTGTGCAATAGACACAGACGCAATCATCTCCGGCCGCAATAAGCGCCGCCACCTGGCGCGAAAGCTTGCCATCAAGCCATTCGTCGTCGCTATCCTGAAACGCTATCAACTCTCCCTTTGCGGCCCTGATTCCGGTGTTACGGGCGGCTCCCGCCCCCTTGTTTTTTTCATGCTCCACAAAGCGCAGCCTAGAATCGGAAAATTGCGCAACAACTTCGCGCGTATTATCTGTCGAGCAATCATCGACGACTATAACTTCAAAATCAGGATGGTCTTGAGAAAGAACAGACCGTATCGCGCGCGGCAAGACGGTTGCACGGTTATAGGTGGGAATTACAACAGATACGCGTGGCACCATTGGCATTAATCTGCCCCTTTCAGCAAGTCCCTCGGTTTAAATTTTTCGCGCCGCGCGCCAATCTACATATTTCATGTACAAGACATCAAAAGTATAGCGCGCCCAATTCTTTAAGGGTGATAGTTGTTGATGTTTTCGAGATAATCGCACAGCCCTTGGAAGCAAACCCCATCTCTTTAATTTCGGAGTTTCAGCTAGATCAATCATGAATCGCATAGTTTGCGTTCGTACACGGCATACCTTTTCCACTTCATTTTTTTTTGGGTAGGTATAATTTAGAGAGCTTTTTAGAATATGCAAATCAACCAAATAATCCCATAATCTTGACTTGTGAGAAAAACCATAAAGATATTCATGCCCGGGGCCTCTCCCGGCGCAAGCACTTACGCCACCTTCTCGATGTTTAACCAACGCGTCGGGGGTGTACTCAATGGATCCCAAAATGGCCGCTCTGAATGGAATGATGTGATCCTCATTAAGGAGGCTTTCTCCAAGAGGTCCAAAGTTTAAAAAAACGTCTCGCGTCCAGCCGGCAGTTGCACCAATGACGCAGAGACACTTGATGATTATTTGATCTGGGGTAATGTCTTGTTGCATTTCGGTGCGCGGAGCGCGATAACGCAAAGAATTACCGTGCTCGTCTATACGTAGGGTCGCGGAATGAACGAGTTTTACTTTCTCTCTGGATGACAACCAAATTTCTACAAGAGCTTCTGTCCTTTCTGGTAGTGAAACATCATCCCCCGCATTCACGACAATGAAGTCACCCGAGACCAGTTCCATCA
>JAVVEH010000076.1:0-9599 GCA_032251435.1 Lentisphaeria bacterium
TTTCACGCTTTTCACGCTTTTCACGCCTTTCACGCCTTTCACGCCTTCACGCTTTCACGCTTTCACGCTTTCACGCTTTCACGCTTTCACGCTTTCACGCTTTCACGACTTTCACGACTTTCACGACTTTCACGACTTTCACGCCTGTCACGCTGTCACGCCGTCACATGTTCCGGATCAAACAAATCCGCCCCGATCGTGGCCGTGAAAAAAGAACCGGTGAACAGCAGCGGGGTGTCGACCGGCAGCTCCGTCACCGAATGAATCTCGGGAATCGACCGCCACCTCAAATTCATGTCAGCAGCCAGGTCTTCCAAATGGTGTAATTCACTTCCCTTAAACGCCACCCGGGGGTTGGTGAAAATAAAATCGGCATCCAGTTTTCGAAGTTCCCGCAAAAGCCCCCGGTAATCTTTGCCGGCGACCATCCCCGCCACACAAACAAAACGCCGGCCGGGATACTTGGCGGTCACCGCTTCGACGAGCCGTTTCGCGGAGTCCGCGTTATGAGCCGCGTCGAGGATGACCGGGGGGGTCTCCCGGATGACTTGGAAGCGCCCGGGCGGAGCTGGCGGCGTGAACGCCCGCCAGTCAACAGCGATCCCGAGAGAGGCGCGGATTCCGTTGGCGACGGCAAGATTCTCCTGTTGAAAAGGGGGCAGACCGGTGAGCGCGGCAAGCGGCGGCGGGGATACGGGAGCGACCACGGGCGCGGCCAGGCTCTCCGCCCGTTGGAGAATCACGTCCCGGGCTTCCTGAAAGGATTGCTTTCCGCACACCACAGGCACACCGGGTTTGATAATCCCCGCCTTTTCACCGGCGATAGCCGCGATCGTGTCACCCAGTAATTCCGTGTGATCAAAACTGATGGCGGTAATGGCGGCGCAAACCGGTGAAGTGACGTAGTTAGTGCAGTCCAGGCGCCCGCCGATACCCGTTTCCATCACCGCGTAGTCACACCCTTGATCAACAAAAAAGCTGAGCGCCAGAATGGTCAAAACCTCAAAAAATGTGGGAGTAAGCCCCGCCGATTGAATCGTTTCCACCACATGGCGGGTATGCGCCAGAATCGTTTCGTAGTCCGGACACTGGCCATCGATCAAAAACCGTTCCCGGAATGTCCGCAGATGGGGGCTGGTGAATGTGCCGACCCGTTTGCCCGCCTGACGCAGCAAGGCGGTCGTGTAAACGCAGACCGATCCCTTGCCTTTCGTGCCCGCGACGTGAATAATCTTCACGGTTGTCTCAGGGAAATCAAAGAGCGCCGCCAACGTCGGCATCATCTTCAGATTGTATTCCCCCGCCGTGTATTTACGGGCGGTGTTATTCTCCAGATTCAAGAAAGGCTCAAGAATCCGGTAAAACTCGTCTTCATACTGTTTGATTGGCAACGGCATGGCTCGTGAGATTATCCTGTCTGTTGACGGCGGGCGATCACCTTGTCCGCGTTTCACGGTATACTTTTTCCAACTTCTCCGCTTCCCGGTTTGAGCTGTAAAGATCCGCCGCTTTCCGGCGGCCCGTCTGGCCCAGTTGGCGACAGAGCCGCGGGTCGTTTAACACCCGTCTCAGGCTGGCGGCGGGTTCCGCCGCGGACTCCGCGTCGTATAACAGTCCGCCCCCGGTCGCCCGCAAGAGATCCCGGAAACCTCCCGCGTCAGGCTGGACGACAGGAACGCCGCAGAGCAGAGATTCCAGCGCGAACACCCCGAACGCCTCCCCTTGACTCATGGGCACGCACATCACGGTTAATTGTTTTATCAAGCCCAACCGTTCCTCAAACGTCAAGCCGGGCGCAAACTGAACCCGCCCCTCCAGCTTCATCTTTCGAAGGCGTTTTTTCAGCCGTCTCACAAACCCGGTGTCGTCACCCGTCATGCCACCGCCGAACACGACTTCCAAATCCTCAAATCCCGGCTCCCCGGCAAGTTGAATAAACGCCTCCACCAAAATGCCCGCGCCCAGTTTTTCCGAGATCCGGGAGAGAAAACCGATCCGGCGGGGAGACTGTGACGGCTCGCCCGCCGGATAGCGGTCCACATCCAGGCCGGGTTCAACCACACGCAGCGTCGTTTCGGCCAACGCCAGCCGTTGTCCCATTTGCCGGGCATAAGCCGGACTGACCGACACCACGGCGTCACACTGCCTGGCCAGTTCCCCGACTTTGGCCAGGCATGTCTGGTCATAGGGCGGATCCAGCGCGTCCAGCCAAGTGTCCTCGTCCTGTAGCGAACAGACAATTCCAGCGTCGGGCACGCGTCGCTTCAACGCCGGCGCCGCGCCCAGCAGAAGGGCGTTGGAAAAATGAATGACATCCGGCGCCAGATCCGCCAGCCAGTCCGCCAGCCGGGCCACTTCTTTCGCCTGCGCCCCGGCAGTCCCCTCCAGCATTGACATCGTCATCTGTCCCATGCCGTACGCCCGGGTTGAACCAGCCTTCCGGGCCGCCCATTTCAGGATCCACCGGGTGTTCAACAGGCGGTCAAACCAGCGGGGAGCCTTCCGGAACAGGGCGAATTTTTGTTGTAAATACACCGTGATCCCGCCGAAAAACACCGGCGTTTCACCCGCCAGGGCCTCTTCATCAGCGAACAACGGTAAATACAGCGGCACGAGAATGACATCATGTCCACGCGCCCGCAACGCTTTCACCGCCGCGCAATCACGCAGGCAATTCTCACAATAAAACGTGTTTCCCGATCCGGACACTAAAAAAGCGATCGTTAACGGTGTTTTTGACATAAGGCGCGCGTCAGGTGGAATATGCGTTGTTGTGGTCATGGTTGACTGACACAATAATCACCGTTTGCTCCGATTCAATGGAATACGGAACCATTGTTTATGGCTGGTAATCTTTCAGACAGACTGGCGCGGGTGAACTTGGCGTGGAATATTACCATCGGAATGTCAGCTGTGAACACGCCACGCCACGCGCGGAAATTTAGATATCATGTTCAAGAAACGCCCCAAAAAAACAGGTTCGCCGGACGCGCCGAAAGCGGTCGGCCCGGAACCCGTGGAAGCGGACGACACCACGGTCTCCAAGTCTTTAGCCGCCATGGAAATGGGCGACAGCGTGGATCAAATTGATCTGCAAGGCGAAACCACCGCTATGGCCGCCGACGGCTTGGAAGCCGCGTTGTATTCGCGGGATTCGGCGAAACCTCCAACCGTCTCAAATGACCATAGCCGTTATACCCGTTTCGCTCCTTTGGGCTCGGGCGGGGTCGGAATCGTGGACAGTTGTTTTGATCCCAATCTGAGCCGCTATGTGGCGCTAAAAAAACTGCGGTCGGATCTCCGGGAAAAACATCCTGAGACGACTCGATTCCTACGTGAGGCGCGGGTTATGGCGCAACTGGAGCATCCTCACATTGTCCCGGTTCATGAAATGGGTGTCACGGAAGAGGGCACCCCTTATTTCAGCATGAAAAAAGTCCGGGGCAGCAGCCTGAGGGTGATTCTCAATGAACTCCGGGACGGCGACAAAGATCTGGCCCAGGAATATACGCCGCGAGCTCTGCTTGACATTTTCCGGGATATCGGCCAGGCAGTCGCCTTCGCCCATTCCCGGGGAATCATCCACCGGGATTTAAAACCCGCCAATGTGTTGCTTGGCGAATTTGGCGAAGTTCTGTTAGTGGATTGGGGACTGGCCAAGCTGGTAGGCAGCGGCGGAGACGGTAATGATGTCCCCGCCGTGGCGGATCTCGACACACCGTCCTTGGACTCAGCCACGGATGGCGATATCACTTTGGAGGGCATTGTTTCCGGCACCCCCGCTTATATGGCGCCCGAACAGGCGTTGGGAAAAATCTCTGAATTGAATGGCCAGACGGATGTGTATGGCTTGGGAGCGGTTCTGTATGAAATTCTCACCTATGAACGGATGATCGAAGGGGAAACCATCCGGGAAGCGCTTTATAATGTCGTTCATACGCCTGTTATTCCCCCCCGGAAACGGGCACCTGATCATCGAATTCCCCGGGATCTTGAGGCGATATGCATGAAAGCGGTGGAGAAAAAACCGGATGACCGCTATGCGAGTGTCAAAGACTTGCTGATGGATTTGAACAATTACCAAAATGATCTGCCGATCTCGTGCCGGGAAGGGTCGGTGATCGACACGGCCTGGAAATGGTGCAAACGGCACCGTTTCCAAAGCACCACGATGGCCGGCGCCGCGATGGCCTTTATTCTGACCATCACCCTCTTTTTTCTCGCGGGCGGAATCAGATATCGGGGATTATTGGAAGAGGCGGATCTTCACCGGGTGAAAGGAAACGGGCATTACAACGAGATGTGGCGGACACGCACAGAACTGGCCTGCCTGCAGGCCCGGATCACAGCAAAAGACAAGGACGACGAGGAGGCGGCGCTCGAAGACCGACTAAACCAGTTGGAGTACGACACCAGGCATGAGTATGATGTCGCTGAAGTCCTGTACTTGCGGGCGGCCGCGCGGCGGATGTCGCCGAAAATCATGAGCGGGTTGTTTGAAATGATCGAAAATCAGATTCTATATCATCTGCTGATTAAAGATTATGAGGAAGTCAGAGGACGCCTGGACCTGATCCGGAATTTCCAAGGAGACACTTTTGAGGCCGTTCCCAGTCCCGCCCGGGAAAAACTGCTCACGTACGATGAGATGGCGCGGGAAATGTCCACCATCCGCATCCGCGTTAACCAGCCGCTTCAGGCGTGTCACTTGATCACTCTGTCACCGGACCGTGAAAAAATTCAAGCGACGCGGCCCCTGCCGGTAACGGGCCATGTTGACATCTCCGGCAAGCAGGGAAGTCATGTCGTCATGGCCACGGACAGTCATGGCGAAACGGTGGCTTTCCCGGTGTTCACACAGGATTTTTCCGGTCAGGAAGTCACCATTGATATTCCGGAAAACATCCCCGCCGGCATGATCTTCATACCATCCGGCAAATTTATCCGCGGGGGGAAGGCATCGGACAAATTCCGTGAGCACGCGCGGTATGTGGACGCGTTCCTAATCAAAAAAACCGAAGTGACTTTTGGCGAATACATCGCGTTCTGGCTGGCGGATGACGGGGGCGCCAAGGCCGACCACCTGCGCTCCCGCGTGCGTTTTGATAGTAACCTGATGGCCTTTATTGACGCCTGGGACGATCAGGGCCGTCTGCTGCCCCAGTTTAAGATGGACACGCCAGTGGTGGGAATCAGTAAAACCGCGGCGGACAGCTACTGCCAATGGTTGAGCGCCAAAGTAAACCGAGACATCCGCCTGCCAACAGACGATGAGTGGGAAAAGGCGGCCCGGGGTGTCGATGGCCGGACTTTCCCCTGGGGAACAACCTTTGAGCCAACCGTCGCTCTGACTCATGAGAACGTCGCCGCGCGGCAAGTGTATCCTCTGTTCGCTCCCGTCGGCAGTTTTCCCCGGGATCGTTCTGTTTATGGTGTCTTGGACATGGGCGGAAATGTGCGGGAGTGGACATCCTCACAATTCGGCGAAGGCGACCGGTTTTATCACATAAAAGGCGGCAGCGCTATCTTAACCCGCCGGTTCGCGGCGGCCGCGTATAGCGGCGACACCCCCGCCGTTCCCAGTGATGTCGGCTTCCGCTATGTCATGCCTGTCCGGTAAACAGCACCGTTGGATATTGGCCCTTTTGAGTTATGAAAAAAGCCCGGCGGGACAGCGTCCCGCCGGGCCGGTTTGACACAGCGCTATCCGGGTTTACTGAGCGGTGAAAATCTGGAAGCCATGGTAGGATTCCATACCGTGCTCGCCCAGATCCAGGCCTTTGAGTTCCTCTTCTTCGCTCACCCGTAATCCGACGGTGAGTTTCAGCACCAGGAAAATGATCAAGGCCGCGGGGAAACAAACCACCCCGTAAGCCAACACGCCGGTGAGCTGTGTGATCACGCTGAATTCCGGACTGAAAACACCCACAAACAGGGTGCCCAAAATCCCGCAGACCAAATGAACCGTGGTGGCACCGACCGGATCGTCAATCTTGAGGCGGTCAAAGGCCATGACGGACAATACCGCGACGGCTCCGCAAATCAGACCAATGAGAATGGCTGGAATGATGTTGACGACATCGGCGCCGGCGGTGATGCCCACCAGTCCAGCCAGGCAACCATTCAAGACCATCGACAGGTCAGGATGCTTCTGCACCGTCCACGAGGTCAGCATGGATCCCACAATCCCCGCCGCGGCCGCCAGAGATGTGGTCACTAACACATAGGAGGCAAGCACCGGTTCGGCGGACAATACGGACCCGCCATTAAATCCGAACCACCCCAGCCACAGCAGAAACACACCGATCGTTAATAACGGCATGCTGTGCCCCATGATTGGGCGAGTGATTCCGCCCACGTATTTTCCCATCCGCGGGCCAAGCACCAAGATGCCCGCCAGAGCGCCCCAGCCACCGACGGAGTGGACCAGGGTGGAACCAGCGAAGTCGTGAAAGCCTTTTTCACCGACCAACCCTTTGAGGTTGCCGCCGACAGTCAGCCAGCCACCGCCCCAGACCCAGGAGCCGACAAAGGGATAAACCAGCATGACGTACAGAACACAGAAGATCAGGAACGGGCCTAATTTAATCCGTTCGGCGACCGCCCCCGAAACGATGGTGGCGGCCGTGGCGGCGAACATGCCTTGGAACAGGAAATCCGTCCAGTACGTGTAACCGCCGCCGCCGTAGGTGAACGCCGCGGCCCCGGCTTCCGCCATGGTCGCGTCCACGCCCTCAGGCAGGCCAATCCCGAAACCGGCGAATCCGAGAATGCCTTTCAGGAACCAGCTTTCACCCGGATACATTAAGTTAAAGCCGATCAAGGCGTAAGTCAGCAACCCGATCGCCACAATCGCCGTGTTTTTAAACAGAATATTGACGGTGTTCTTGGCCCGGGTCAATCCGGTCTCCACCGTGGCGAAGCCCAAATGCATGATAAACACGAGAAAGATGGACACCATCATCCACGTGTTATTCACGCGGAACATTTCCGCGCTGGTCCCCGCTTCCTCAGCGGTTTCCACAACGGCCGTCACGGTGTCAACCATGCCGTTTCCGCTGGCGACAATCGTTCCCACCGTCGAGTCCAGCTCCTGTGCGAAGACTCCCCCGCTGATCAGCAGCAGAGAAAGGGCCAGTAATTTAATCACATGTGTCTTCATTTTATGATGTTATCCTATGTTCAAACGATGAAAAGTTCCGCATGAATTAACCAATGGCATCCTCGCCAGTTTCCCCCGTGCGTATACGAATGCAATCCGCCAAATCCGTCACAAATATTTTACCGTCGCCGATTTTTCCCGTCCGGGCGCCGGCGATGACCGCGTCAATCGTCGCTTGGACAAAATCATCATTCACGGCGATCTCCACTCTGACTTTCTTCAATAGATTAACCTCCATCGCGACCCCGCGGTAAGATTCGCGGTAGCCTCTTTGCTGGCCGCACCCCAGGGCGTTGGTGACCGACAGCTTGAAAATTTCTTTTTCGTACAAGGCCTGTTTCACAGCGGTTAACCGCTCTGGCTGCACGTAAGCGATGATTAATTTCATTCCTTGCGCTCCTTTTAGAACCGTGTAAAATCGAGACGGCGCCTTTTCCAAGTCTACCGTTTCAACGGATGATGCCGTTCATCAACCGATGAACGCATACGTTCGCATCTAATAAGCAAAAAAAAAACCAAAATCTTTTAAAAGTTCTTTACACTCTTATAATGTGTTAGTTGCAGCAAAAAAAACCAAAACCAATCTTGTCAAGCGGATGGAAAAAAATACGCTGAAAAATACAATCTTGTCATCACTGCTTCAGCTTTTTAACAGAAATGGCATTTTTATCACGGTGGCTGGATGTTTAAGCCGAAGCGGATATAGTACATTTTTGTCAACCCCAGACAGGGACTCTCGCCCTCCTCCGGCGGTTGGCGGGCGCGCGTCAAACAACACCAGGATAACGTATGTCAGCTAAAAAAACCCGTGACAGCCGAGCCGATCTGGAACTCGCTGTTCTTTACCAAATCTCCCAGGCGATGGCGCGGAAAGATGATATTCCGGCCCTTTTAGAAGCGGTTCTGGATATTCTTGAAAAGGAAATGAACCTTTGCTATGGGACCTTGACCCTGCGCCGTCCGGATACTGACGAATTCGCCATTGAGGCATCACATAATCTGTCCGAAAGCGAGCAAAAGCGCGGCCAATATAAATTGGGCGAAGGAATCACCGGACGGGTCGCCGAGACCGGCGAACCCAGAATTGTGGAAGATATCAGTAAAGACCCCCATTTTCTCAATCGTACCCGGGCTCGGGGCGGGGGACAAATCGCGTTTCTCTGCGCTCCGATCATCAGTCATCGGCAAGTCATCGGAACCATCAGTGTGGACCGGCCCAGCGCCCCTGTTGACGAATTAAACCGGGACTTGAAATTTCTCCGCCTGGTGGGTGATGTCTTGGCCGAAGCCGTGTCACATATCCGGGAGCAGATCGCTGAAAAAGCCAGCTTGGTAGCGGAAAACAAACGGCTGAAGCAGGAACTAGGCGAGCGGTATCGCCCGACAAACATCGTCGGAAACTGCAGCAGCATGCGGCAAGTTTATGAGCACATCGCTCAAGTCGCGGACAGCGCCGCCACCGTGCTTATCCGCGGCGAATCCGGCACCGGAAAAGAATTGGTGGCCAAAGCGGTTCACTACAACAGTGTCAGGCGGAACGCCGCGTTTGTGGCAATCAATTGCGCCGCTCTCCCCGAAAATTTAATTGAATCTGAATTATTCGGTCATGAAAAAGGCGCCTTCACTGGCGCGGCATCACAACGTAAAGGTCGGTTTGAGCTGGCAAACGGCGGCACCCTCTTTCTTGACGAAATTGGTGATATTTCCGCTCATGTGCAGGTTCGCTTGCTCCGCGTGCTTCAAGAAAGGGAATTTGAACGCGTGGGCGGCACGACACCCATTTCCGTCAATGTCAGGGTCATCGCCGCCACCAGTCGGAATTTGGAGGAATTAATGGCCTCCGGCCGGTTTCGAGAAGACCTCTATTACCGGTTGAACATTTTCCCCATTCATATGCCGTCTCTGCGGGATCGCCGCTCTGATATTCCCTTGCTGGCCGATCATTTCATTCAAAAATACAATGAGGTGTATCACAAGAACATAAAACGGCTTTCATCTTCCGCCATTAATATGATGATGGCCTATCATTGGCCCGGTAATGTCCGGGAGCTGGAAAACTGTATGGAGCGGGCGGTCTTGATGAGCGGGGACGCGGTCATTCATGGATTTAATCTCCCCCCTTCCCTGCAAACCGGTGAACAAACCGACACCATGCTGCTCCCGGATTCCGGCGGCGATTTGAAATCAATGGTCCAAACGTACGAAAGGGAGATCATTGTGGACGCACTGAAAAAAAGCCGGGGCAACGCCGCCGGAGCCGCCCGCAGTCTGCACACCACCCAACGCATTCTTAATTACCGGATTAAGCGACTGGGTATAACCCCGAAGCAATACGCGGGGCGGTAAACAGCGTGAAAGCCGTGACAGCGTGACAGCGTGACGGCGTGACAGGCGGCCCATTGGATTCCGCAGTCCTCCGCGGCAAAAAGAACGGCAG
>JAVVEH010000077.1:0-9201 GCA_032251435.1 Lentisphaeria bacterium
CAGTTCAACATGGATTATGATTCGGCTCCGCAAATCATAATCCTAAAGACGTTGGGGGGAAGGTCATACACCATTCAGGGAAAACGACCGTGCCATTAACTCTCAATCTTAGAATCCCCACATCGCCAGTAATGAGGGGATAAGCGCCTTGACCTTCACACAGTGTTGAGACCGCCATTCGCACACCTGCAAGCGCCACCTCTTGGACATCAAACCCAGCGGCCTTAAAAGTTAAGTCTCCGCACCCAACAGGTTGCAACTCATCCCCTTCCGGGTCATAAGGTGGTTCCTCAAATTCCCCGTCTTCAAGGTACTTTAGATAGCATAAATAACAACCTGTTTTTCCGTCAGACCGGACGCGTACGACATTGCCGCCCCAGCCACCCGCTCTTGAAGAGGCAGTTATGTACGGGATGCCACGTTCCCGCGCCAGATCGCAAAGCAGGTGGTTTACTCCCTGTTCAGTACTGGCATCATAAAGCAAATCCACACCTTCAAGCATTTTATCTAAAACCTCAAGCTGGTTAACATCTCCGCCGATGGCACCAATCTTCATTCGAAAATCACCATCGATTGAATTGATATAGTGCTGTGTTCCGATTCTTGTAAAAGGGTAATTTGCTGTGATGAAATCAGCAAGTGCTTTGCCTTTGCCTTTGCCGGAAACTTGAAAGCCGAGCGGCCAGCGGCAAATAGTTCCTGGGCTAACATGGTCGCTATCCAGCAACCGGAGTTCACCAGTCCCTGCTTGGGCCAGAGCCAATACACTTGGAGCCCCCACACACCCCAAACCGACAATGGCAACCTTCTTCTGGCGTAGTGGGTTGAGCTCCGGAATCCTTTCAAAAATGTCGCCTTCCCCCGTATATTCGACCGTCATATGCTGATACAGTAGCTGAGCGCTTTTTCCACTACCTTTTCTTATAACGTGAATGAAAAGCCATCCGTCACGTATTCCTTTGTGTGGATCTTCTTCCGGGAATCGAAGAGCGAACAAGGCTTTTTTTGTCTTATTTAGGCGATTGCAGATGAGATTGTGTACTTTTGGAAAACTGTCCTTTACCAGCTCAGGAATCTCCTTCGGGTTGGTCGGAAGGGTCTCGATGCGACACCAAGGACAGTCAATCCGTTTATATCCCAAATCCTTCACCCACGCTATCAACGCAGGATGGCAGGACTGACTCCCAGAGTCAGTTGTGTATTGGATTGCCCAGAGGGGAGAATAATCCCGCTTTTGGGTTTTCCCAAAAACTTTGGGGACCATTAGAACGACATTTCCTTGGTCGATGCCTTCAGGTATTTGCCAGCTACTGTCAACAAAAACCTGTTGCCGTGTCGGATGAAGATAGGCTGAAATGGGCTCGGCTTGTTGATCTTCCGTGGCCAGTCGTTCATCTGAATAGGATCTTCGCGCTGCCTTCTCCCACTCGCGTCTTTGCTCGATAATCAACGAAGCCGCCCTGTTCTCGGGCGCCCAGTATTGTGTTCCGCGACGTAGTAGACAAATATTCCCGGAAAAGGGATTGTAGTGTCTTTTGGCTTCGGTTATTCCTTCCACATCAAGAGAAGGACGATAATATGGATAAAGATCAGGATAGGTGACACAACCTTCCCGGATCGTGCCAAATAGCATCACACGAATTCCAACAACAGCTTTCCCTGAAGCCTTTGCGGCCAGATCTAATTCGGGGGCCATTCCGGCCGCCTTGAACGCGGAGATTTCCTCGTCAAGGAGACCGGAATACCTTTCATACCAAGGACGGACATCCATCATCCAACCTGCCTTCCTCCGCCCGGCTTGGGGCGGTTTGGTGGACGATTGCCTGGATTCGCTGGTGGTGTTGCTGGTGTCGCCGGATTTCCTGGTCCGTTCGGGTTTGCGGGAGTTGCGGGGTTGCCTTGTCCGTGATTGTTGTCTTTTGCCATGATAATGCCTCCATGGTTTTTCTCCCGGTGTTAACTGTTTTCTCGAAGCATCCGGGACTGCTTGAAGAAAGTTTATTTGCTGCCTTTTACATTAAAGACCAGCAAATTTCGGTAGCGAATAGAATCTGCACCTTAAAATTGCGTATACTATTGCGCACCGTCTTAATAAATATAACCCTAGTTTTTTTTATGCAAGTGTGTATATTAGAGAAAAATCGAAAAAACAGGAGACTCCCGATGACAGGCTTCGAAAAAAAACTTGAAAAGGTTCCGGTCAACCAGCGCGAAAGACTGAAATTCATTGAATTTCGTCTCTATTGGGAAGAAGCAGTCAACCGAAAAGCGATCACAGGTTACTTCCAGATATCTGATCCCCAGGCCAGTCTTGACCTTAAGCTTTACCAGGAACTCTGCCCCGGCAGTTTGGATTACGACTTGAGTGGACGTTGCTACCGCCCCTCAAAGACGTTTAAACCCAGGCTCACAAATCCGTCTGCAAAAGAGTATCTTGATTGCCTTTTGAACCCTGAGCATGAGAATCATGATGCAAAATTGGGGAATATACCATTGGCAGAGAGAGTGCCGACGTTCGGGCGGCCTGTATCCCCCGAAATAATAAGAGTTCTCACTGAGGCAATGCAGCGAGAGCACCAAGTCAAGATAAAATATCACTCACCACGGAGTCCTGAAGCTACCAACCGAGTCATTGCCCCTCTTGCCCTAGTTTACACTTTAGAGCGATGGCATGTTCGGTCTTTTTGCTTTCTACGGGACGACTTCCGAAGTTTTGTTCTTGGAAGGATGCTGGACATCTCGGCAGCAGGGGAACCACAGAAAGCTGTCCCATTGGACAAAAACTGGGAAGCCAGGGTCGAGGTGGTGATAAAGCCCAGCAAACAGCTTGAGCAGGGGGCTACAGCTATCATTGAACAGGAATATGACATGTCAGACGGCCAGGCAAAGAGAAAAGTGCGAATTGCGCAACTCCAATATTTCCTCCATGAGAACTGCTTGCTGGATAGCACTACCGCAGAGCCCAGTGGAAGAGAAAACATAAGACCGGACAACGGGCAGATCCGCATTGAAAACCTGGAAGAGGTCAAAGCGGCATTGTCACAGGAACGTGGACAGTAGGCGGCAACCGGCCCCGAAAAAGAGAACTTGGAAGCAGAGGCGGCGAGGATAAAGGAACTGGGAAATGAAATCAAACTCTGAAAACAAACTGTCAGCGCAAACGAACGAAACCGCCCTGTTCTCAGATATCAAGGCGATCATTCAGCAGGCTCGGTCACAGGTCTTTTCGGCGGTCAACTCCGCCATGGTTCAAGCCTACTGGCTGATTGGCAGGCGTATTGTGGAAGAAGAGCAGGGAGGCGAAAAACGGGCGGAATACGGCAAACAGGTCATTGCCACCCTTTCCCGGGAGCTGACGAATGAATTCGGCAGAGGATTTTCAATTCAAAGCCTGAAAAATTTCCGGCAGTTTTACCTGACCTTTTCTGAACTGCCAATCGGCTCCACAGTGTGGAGCCAATCAGAACCAAAAGGCTCCGCACCGTGGAGCTTTTTGAGTTGGTCGCATTTCAAGGCGATTATGCGCGTGTCTGATCCGGCTGCCCGTGAATACTATATCCGGGAAGCCGCCGCCAATCAGTGGTCGGTTCGCACCCTCGACCGCAATATCGCCACGCAGTATTTCCAGCGACTGCTGGCTTCCCAGGTAAAAGAGCCGGTCATTCGGGAAATGGAGGAGAAGACCGCACCGTTTCGGAAGGAAAAACTGGAATTTATCAAAAATCCAAGCGTGCTTGAGTTTCTGAATTTGCCGTCACACCCCAGCTTCACCGAGACACAAATTGAAACCGCCATCATCGACAACCTGCACCAGTTTCTGCTTGAGCTGGGCAGGGGGTTCGCCTTTGTGGAACGACAGAAACTCATCCGCACCGAGACGCGGGACTATTTTGTCGACCTGGTATTCTACAACTTCATTCTCAAATGCTTCGTGCTGATCGATCTGAAGACCGAGCGCATCACCCATCAGGATGTCGGCCAGATGGACATGTACATCCGGATGTATGACGAAACCATGAAAGGCGATGACGACAACCCGACCGTCGGCATCGTCCTGTGCTCCGAAACCGACCATGATATCGCCCGCTATTCCATTCTCAAGGGCAATGAACAGATCTTTGCCACCAAATATAAACTCTACCTCCCCACCGAGGAGGAACTCGCCGCCGAAATCGCCCGGGAAAAAGAACTGATCCGCCTCCAGCTGGAACGGGAGGGCGAATGATGCGGCAAAGCCGCTTTGGCGCACCTCAGAGCTGTTCGATAGAAAACTGCCCATGAATTTTTCTTGTACAGCAGGTTGCACAACTTTGCCCACTGGGCTAATTTGCTTTAACTGCTGCCGCTTGTCTGACAAGCAGCTGACGAGAAGGAAATGATAATAGCAAGATCTGTAAATTAACGTTCGCCAGATCATTCAGGAAATCGTATGAAGAAATATCTTAGTCCATCAGAATACGCCAACGACTTACTGCGAGCACACGATAGTGATTATGCCGAGATAAAGAAGATTCTGATTAATGATCGTGGCGCGTTGGGCGTCGTTTCCGCGCTCCTTCTAGCAATAAACTTGAGTGCGCTCTTTGGATCCTCGGTGCCAGAATATTCCGCCAAGCTGCTTGTTAACGCACGTCTCACACTGCATCTGATCAGTGGCATGTTTGCCCTTTCGTGCATTTGGTTGGGAAGTCAGCAATACCTCAAGATCAATATGCTTCCAGCTCGGTTGGCCTATAAGTACAAAATGTCGATGTCTTGGTATGAAGAGCCAGTAGCATCGCTTACGGCTTCTCTCGCGGCGCTTCCACCTGCGATTGTCTGCGGGGTCTATCTAACCTACGGGACAGGAGCAGGCCGACTGGCACTCGGCCTAATTGGCGTCCTCTACTGTGCTACTGTGGTGTTGGTGAGTATCTCAGCTCTTAAGTACCATTCTGCATTGCAGAAAAGCGAAGAGGTTGGCTGACAACACACCTACACGTTCAATAAGAAAGAAGATTATGCAGTACCACTACACTGGCCCCGACATCGAGAATACCCCGGGTCAGCCCGATTTGCTTTTATCTGAACATGAAATCTGGTGACGTTGACTTGGAAATTGGAATCAAATGGCAGACGAATTAATCGAATCGAAAATCGGGCCGAGCTGGTGCAAGGTGGATGTGGGAAAGCTCTTGCGCCGCATCAAGAATAGAAAAGACGATTCCGAAGATGGCGGCACCAAGAACCTGAAAAGAGAAGCGACCTGTGACTGTCGGTGCTCTTTCCGCGGCAGATTATCTTGACATATTCGTGATCATGGATATATTCGTGATCATGAATATTGTTGAATCTGCCAGTTATAGTCAAGGGTTAACCGTATGAGAATCGGCAAGCAAGAGCGCGAAAATTATCTAAGGGAGATACTCAGTGAAGCGGGGATATCCCCGGAAGACGCGAGTATCAATGTTCTCGTGCCTTTACGCCTGCAATCCCTCCGGGGAATTCTGGCTGATTTTATTCTAAAGGTTCAACACGGTGGATTTCCTTCCGATAAGATCTTCGCAGTTCTGGTGCCTCGACTCTCAGACAGCGTCATTGGCACGATCCGGGACTACACAATGGATTTCCATCCCCAGCTTCGCTGGCTGGCCATAGACGAGATGGGGCGCACGCAGGGGAATATCAGTGGAGATGAAAGCGAACTTGGCGGATTCTCAGTATCCTCCGCCGGACTCCGCGGCGCCAGCGCTTCAGTCCAGGGATTTGCTTCGATGCTTCGCTCCCGGTACGAGCTTGCGCAGGGGCGCTTGTTCACACCGAACAATCAGTGGCTTCTCAAAGTAGTTCTGCTCTCCGGGCTTGAGCAGCGGTTCTGGGGAGGACCGCATCTCCACGAATATGCGGGGATTGGTGAATTGGCAGAGGCGGCCGATATTCCCCAGCCATCAGTTTCCCGTTTTGTGGGGATAGCTGAAGCTCAGGGCTTTCTGTACCGGTCCGACCGGGGATTGGGCATGCGCCGAATCCCCGAATTGTTGGAACAATGGGCTTTTGATAACAGCAATACCCCGTCAAAGGTTGTTTACTACAGGGCGCTCTTCCCGGAGTCCGGGAAGGACGACTCCACTGCGCTTCAGTGCGACAGTCGCGTTGTCGTCAGCGGCCAGGCTGCTGTTTCCACCATGGGATTAGCAGTCACGAACGTGGACAGCCAACTCCTGTATTCCTCTGAACCCGCCACCGTGTTGGAGGACAACGATTTCCTTCAATGTTCGGAATCTGAAGCTCAGGGCGCCATTCAGATACCGGTGGCAGAACGCTCAATCTATGCGGGTAGTGTTGGCCTCAACGGTCGTAAGCTCGCGGACATCCTGCAACTGTATCTTGATGTTCGCTTTTCCATGGCCCGAGGTGAGGAACAGGCAAGACATCTGTTCGAAACTGTCCTCGGGCCCCATTTCAGGAGGAAGCGATGGCTCTGATCGACCCGGCGTTTGATGCCTTTTTTGCCCGGACTGTTCGCGCTCTGTCCCCCTATCTTGACCAGTTCGTCATCATCGGGGGGTGTGCAAATGCGCTATACAGACACATCCCCGGCGCGAATCCCGGACTGATTCCGCTTGGCACCTATGAGGTCGCATTCATGTTTCGCGGGGATTTGCCCGAGTTCTGTTGCCAGTTGCGCGACACCAAGTCCTTGTGGCAGGGGAAACGCCTGCCCAAAGCCATTGAAGTGTTAAAAGAGCAGTTTGCCCATGAACGATCAGAGGGAGTACTTCAGGTAGTTGACGTAGGCACAGATAGTAGCCAGGAGATCTTGCCTGCCGCTGTTCTGCGGGCCACAGGTCGTTTGGTGACCGCCCTGGAAGTACTGCAGAAAGGTAAGTCATAAAGGAACTATTATACTGCGGTGATCGGCCGCTTTACGCATGCAGGTTGGATTTACATGGCAGATGAATTAATGCTCTTCTCGCGGTATCGGCGGGTCAGTCCTCCGATTTGCTTTTATCTGAACATGAAATTCGGTGAAATTGACTTGTAAAGTTGGAATCAAATGGGAAACGAATGAATCGAATCGAAAATCGGGGCGGGTTGGTGCAAGGTGGATGCGGGAAAGCTCTTGCGCCGGATGAAAAAGAGCCTGGTTGAGTTTTCAATTGCCGGAGCCTGCTCCGGTGGCGAAACAAAACTTTCTCCATACTAGAAGAACCGGAAGATGACGGAATAACCACTGATGAAACAGCAAACAGTCATGTGGAATACTTCAACCTGGATGCGATTATCTCAGTCGGCTATCGTGTGAACAGTATTCGGGGAACCCAGTTCCGCATGTGGGCGACGGAGCGGATCAAGGAATACATCATCAAGGGGTTCACCATGGACGACGACCGCCTGAAGGAGGCGGGGGGCGGCATGAAACCGGCATTGAAAACCTGGAAGAGGTCAAAGCGGCTTGAACTAAAAAAAAGCCCAATAATATTCTGCAAATGAGTCAGTTAAGGAGAAAGTCCCATTTTTAGGGGACTTCCTCATAAACACGATATTTCAAGGTGAAAGCGTCCAAATGTGGATGTCCACCTATTCAGAAGAAATATAGCCACTGCCGGCCCGCCTTAGGAGGGAAAAGGCACGAGAAAACACGATAATTAAGAGCGAAGAACGTCTTCTTTTTTGTAACTTTTTGTGCTTTTTTGTGGCCATCAGTCTTTTCCCAGGCGGTTTGAGTTTCGCGGGGTCCGCAATACATTGAAAGTCAGATAAAGCCTTCCGGCAGTCAATAGTCTGTCTGGATTTGGACATTTTGTTTTAACAATCCAGTGGTAGGGACTGGCATTCGCTCCGCTCATTGCCAGCCCCACACCGCCACGTCTGCAGGAGACAATGATCAATAGCACGCTCAAAGATATGGATATACCTGAACCGGTTTTCGACAAGGAACCGGGGTTGGTCGACTTGTATGCAAAAGCATGGGAAACCGCCGCCGGGCGGGTGAAGCACCTTGACGGTTTGCCGCAGACTCCCTACATGGATGAAGCGTGCTGGGATACCCACATTTGGATATGGGATACAGCCTTTATGGCATTCTTCACCAAATATTCACCGCGGCATTTCCCCGGTGTTGAGAGCCTCAAGAACTTCTACCTGACGATGCACGATACCAGTGGTGCCCTCCCCATCGGAATTCAGCACCCCGACAACCCACCCCTCTTTGCCTGGTGCGAGTACTCCAATTGGCGATTCAATCAGGCAACTTCGTTTGGCATTGGAAAGGAAGCTGCACAAACGAGTCTCAAATTCCTGATCAAGCACTACCAGTTTTTCAACAATGTCCCCAAGGGAATCCGTTTCGGGGGCGCAAAAACCGTTCTGGAGCACATCTGCGACAAGGAAGGGAGGACCAAAGGATACCTGTGGAACGGTGTCGCCAGCGGCATGGACAATACGCCTCGCGGTCGCGCATTCGGTCTGGAGGATACACTCTGGGTGGACGCCTTGGCACAACAAGGTTTGGCCGCCCTATACATCACGCGACTTGCCGGGGAGATTGGTGACCAAGGCACTGCGGATGAGTATCAATGCAACTATGAGCAACTGAAGAAGACTCTGAATGATCTATACTGGGATTCAGAAGACAATGCCTACTACGATATTCACCGTGAAAGCGAGTACGGGGCAGTGCGCTATTCCAAAATACTAACCCCGGCTTCCTTCTGGCCTCTGATGGCAGAAATGGCATCGCCCGAACAAGCCCAGGCCATGGTGAATCATCTACAGAATAAGAAGAAGCTGGGAGGGGCGGTGCCATTTATAACACTTTCCCGCGACGATCAGGATTTCAATGCAGACACGGGTGACTACTGGCGCGGCGGGATCTGGTTGCCGACCACCTATATGGGCATCAAATCTTTGGAGAAGTACGGGCATCTGACAGAGGCGGATGACATTGCCGAGATAACGGTTAAGCACATGCTGGAAACCTATCAGAATCCTGACGCGCACGAACTGAATAATGGCAAACCTACTATCTGGGAATGCTATGATCCGGCACGACCACTTCCGTCAACCGAATATGGTCGAACAGCCCGTCCCGATTTCTGTGGCTGGTCTGCCTTGGGGCCGATTTCTATGCTGATCGAGAATATCCTCGGGTTCCATATTGTCGACGCTAGTGTCATGATTGATTAATTCGTTCGCATATTCTTGTTGTTTTTTCCAGTA
>JAVVEH010000078.1:0-8155 GCA_032251435.1 Lentisphaeria bacterium
CCGCCCGCATCATGTCACCTCCGCACGTCTTTTCACTTTGAGACCGAGATAAAACAATCCACGATTCTGAGACTGTTCCCTTACCATACCGCATGATTTTTCATATGCAATCTATAAATAACCTGTCCCTTTATTTTCCGCACGTCTTTTCACTTTGAGACCAAGATAAAACAATCCACGATTCTGAGACTGTTCCCTTACCATACCGCATGATTTTTCATATGCAATCTATAAACAACCTGTCCCTTTATTGCTTTATTGCGCATTATTTTTGCGCCGCGAACAGCGGAGCGGGAACAATGTCGGTTGACAACGCGTCCACATACAGGACACAGGCGGTTTGCTGAATCCCGGTCGGGATGGCTGTTTGTTTGGGCTTCTTTGGCCGCGGCGGTTCGACTCGACGGCGTGGAAGACCGGGAAATTTCACGAAAGCGCTTGCGGTAGGCGGAACGGGTGATAAATTAGTGCATGCGTTGGCCACGTGCGTCAGTCGCTGATTATCCGGCGCGACGGTGATTTCCGCCACGTGACAGTTCGATGTCACGGAGACGGTGTCGTCGGCATGGACGGCGTGCGTGACGTTAAAAACATACGACGGCGGAAAGCCGCCCTAAAAGTTATATGAAGAAGCTTGTTTTATCCATACTTGTCGGTTGCCTGGTGGTCGTGACACCGGTCCGGGGGCTTATTGTCCTGGACGTGGTGGAAACCGGCACGGCCGCCACCTCGATCAACGCGAGACAAGGGGACACAATTTCCCTGACGACGCTGATAAGCACCGACACCGAACAGTTCGCTGTCCTTTCATACACCATCTCTTTGACGGTGGACGACTGGACCCTGCTTAACCGGGAGTATACAGATTATGGCTGGTCAAATGTTTTTCCCTTTGACCAAAGCGTGCCCGGTGACGGCGCCACGGCGGAGGTGATCACCAACGACCTGTATTCGGCCACGCCGGATGTCGCTGATTTTTATTTCAACAGCGGTCGCTCGGCTAGTACGAGTGGCCCAGATATCACCATCGAGACCTTCGATTTGCAGATTCCTTTGACCGCCACCATGACCACCTACACCCTGACCTTGACACCGATAAGCCTTAGCGATTTCAGTGGCACCCCTGTTCCCGGCTTTGACACAACACCGGTCGACTTCGATATCATCGTCGGGGCGGTTCCCGAGCCCGGATCCCTGGCGCTGGTCGGCGCCGCCCTGGTCTCGCTCTGCATGACCCGGCGGCGGAGGCGCCCCGCGGCAACGATCGGCGGCACGTGCTAATCCGGATGACCGGCATCCCCGTTTTAAACGCCGCGTGACGGTGGTTGTCCGGCCGCGGGATGATCCACAACCCCCTCCAGCTCCACGTTCCCCTTCTCAGCTCCCCTTTCAGAAATGGTCCTTACTTTTGCTTTTCAAATTCTTTGAACAGCATCCGGTGCAGCGGGGAAAACGCTTTTTTTCTCCGCCCGGATTCAGGTGGAGTTTCCGGGCGCCGGGACCGTCGTCGCCGCAACTCCTCGGCCCGGACATCGAGCATATGAAAAATGACCGCCTCGGCATCCTTCGGCAGATCCACCACGTCGGGGGCGACACTCAATGGGTAAACCGTTCTGACCGGTCGTAAAATCGCCCCGCCCAAGTGGGCTCCGGCGAACCAGTATTCGTGCTCTTCCTCTCCGGTGCTGGCGACAATGCCGTTTTTATCCACCAGCATATACAGCTCATTGATATACAAATCTTCCGTCGGATGAAGCGGTTTGAATTCCAGCACGGTGGTCCGCCGTGAGACAGTATCGGCTCCGTCATATTCCGTATTGGCCTCGCCCATGCCGTAAAACCAGTAGTCGACACCATTCAGGGCGACACCGACAACCGCGTCGAGTAACGAATCATTATTCAGCACCCGGTAGGGCTTCCCGGCGTTGTAGACACGCAACGATTCCACCTCAATCGCGGTGTCATCCACAAATCGGTTGGTCTCTATTATTTTATCGATGTCTTCAAACATGGATATTTCCGGATCTGGACACGGATGCCCACCGTCGCAGTCGTGTCGAGGGCCTGACAGGAGAGCCTCGACTGGTATAGTAACCGTGTGACAGACGGCGTCACTTTATTATTGCCCCGCCGCGGCTTTTGAGCCAAAGCGTGTCATGACACCACCCGACCCGCGGCAAGGGGTGTCGTCCCATTTACAACAGCGCCCCTGTGTGGGCTCGTCGGTGTAAGTATACTTTGACATTGCCGTCACGCCAACGTTGCTCAAGCGCATAGGCGACGGCGCCGTCTTTTTTTTGACGCCGCGGCAAACGAAATGGGTTCAGGGGTGTCGGGAAAGTCAACCCGCCGGCGAAAAAACAGGCTGAAATCACCGCCATCGACGCCTTCCAGGGGCATGGCGCGCGTATTTTCTTTGGAACCGTTGAGGGAGAGTGGACGCGGATGGAAAAAGTCGCTATGTTATGCGGGTGCTAGAGAAATGTCAACTTCAGGGTTCCTCATGACTAAACGACTTGCCGCTTGCCAGATCTTTTTGGTGATGGTCTTTTTATTCACTGCCGCGTTCGCGGCGGCCGCCGCCGCGGAGGATGAGGGCGCGTCCATGCGGGTGGAAGCGGATGATTACAATTTGGACGCGGCCACCGGTGTGGCCACCGGCACCGGCAATGTCAAAATTGTCTACCAAGGGTTGGTGCTGGAGGCGGACAGCCTCACGGTCAACTTGAAAACAAAAGATGTCGAGGCCGCTGGCAATGTGTTTTTATATAGTTTGGAAGAACCGGGCATTGAGATCGCGAAAGGCCACGATTTCTACTGGAAAGGCCAAAGTGTTAAAGGCAATTTTAATACCCGGAGATTCCAGGTGGGGGCATCCCGGGGCAAGCTGGATGAATGGTACACCGTGTCCAAAACGGGCGATTTTGACCCCAATGGCGATGTCATTCTCACGCGTGTCGGGGTCAGCACATGTGAATACTTGATCGACGGACACGCGCATTACCGCATCGAAGCCAAAGAAGTGCGCTACAATAGCCAGACGGAACGCTTCACCGCTAAACACGCGGTGTACAAAATTGGCGATGTGCCGGTGTTTTACTGGCCCTGGATCGCCTGGGACACCACGAATACGAGCGCGGGGGGAATTCGCTTCCAGGCCGGCCATAACAGTGATTGGGGCGCTTTTTTGTTGATGTCCAGAAAATGGCGGATCAATGATCTGCTGCAAACAGAAGTTGATGTTGACCTGATGAGCCAGCGGGGAGTCGGACTGGGGAATGAAACGCGACTTGACACAGACCGGTCGGCGTCAACCTTGCGCTTGTATTATTTAGCTGACCAGGACCCCCCGGAAAACGACATCGAGGATGGCATGAACCGCCGCTTTGACGTGGAAAGCCAACGGTACAGGGTTCATCTGTCCCACATGAGTGAGTGGGTCAAGGGGCTGACGTTGCGCGGGAATGTTGATGTCCTCAGCGATATTGACATGCTTGAGGAATGGTTCAGTGACGACTTCCGGACGGTGAGACAGCCCACCTCGTTCGCTGACCTGCGCTACGAGCACGAGCTCTTCACCATGTCACTCACCGCGAAATTCCGGGTGAATGATTTTTACACGGTGTCTGAAAAGCTGCCTGAATTACGACTTGACACACCGCGGCGACAGGTGTTTGGCCTGCCCGTGTACCATCAGAGTGAGACCAGTCTGGCCTTCTTGCGCATGAATATGCGTGATTTTGATGTGGACAACGCCGTCGAAGCCGCTTTCCTGGCTGTCCGCCTGCCAACGTATGCCGGTTTCTTTAATGATCGAAACGCCTATGAGACTTTCCGTTTCGACACGGCCCACATGGTTTACGCGCCGTTTTCTCTGGCCGACGTTCAGATTGTCCCCCGCGGGGGCGTGCGGTTGACTTACTACGACAAAACCAGCGCCCGGGATGTCACGGATGACGAGTTGCGGTTGATGTTCTCCTTTGATGACCCGGATGTGACCGTGCCGGCTAACAACGCGGTTTTTTATGATGACGACGGCGGCAGCGCCTGGCGGTTCGCCGGTGAGTTGGGGCTGGAAGTGAGCACGAAATTCACCGGTGTGTGGGAAAACGCTGAAAATGACCTGTTGGACATTGACGGATTGCGTCATATTGTCCAGCCTTATCTGAATTACACGTATATCAGCGATCCCAATGAAGAGCGTGAGTCCCTGATGTATTTTGATGAAATCGACCGTTTGCGGGAAGAAAATTTTGTCCGTCTCGGCGTGAATCAGCGGTTGCAGACCCGGGCGGGGGAAAAGGGGGCTCAACGCATCCGCACGCTGGCCAGTTGGGAAAATTATCTGGACACCCATTTGGGTCCGGCAGAGGCCCGGTCCCGGGCCGGCGATTTTGGCAGCCGGCTTAGCTTCAACCCCCGTGATGAGATGTCGTTTTGGGGCACCGCGCTGGCCAGCATGCGCACGGGCCGGGTGCGGTGGTTTGAACTTGGCGCCACGCTGGGCCGGAAGGATGTGCTGGCTTTCCACCTGTCATGGCTCGCCCGTGACGATGAGCAGCCCCTGCCCTTGTATAGCTTCGGCAGTACGCTGGATGATGTTTCCGGGGCGAACATGACTAGTGTGGATCTAGGCAACAGTCACTTGCTGAAATTAGGCGTTGATTTTCGGATCAATGATCTCACCTCCGGCTCGGCCTACTATGTGTATGACGTGCGGGAAGGTGAGCTGGAGCGGCAAGTCTACCAGATCAATCGGGATTTGCACTGCTGGACGGGTAGCATTTACGCCAGTGAGAAAGATGATGATTTCACCGTGGGGGTCGCTTTGCAGTTGAAAGCCTTTCCAGGTGTCCGCATCTCTTCAGGCTTATGACCCGTATGGTGCAAATTCCAGGGCGTAAGAGCCTGGAAAAGGTCGTCAACGTAAGTGGGAACGACTGATGTTCTCACGATAAATTTGGATATTCGCCGCCTTGCCTTCATCATATTCTGTTTACAAACGTCTCATTGGTTGCGCCCGCCCCTATTGGTTTCGCTTAGCGATTGGCATCGCCGCGGGCTTTGTGGTTGGCGGATCGATGATTGGCACGTTTCACTATTCCAAAAGCTTGCTGGGCGCCTTTGGTCAACCGGTCGCCGATGTCAGCCCGGCGCCCAATCATGAATCTCCCGCGGGGGGCTCCGCCGCGCCGGTCCCTGAGATTGACTTGGGGCCGCTGGATAGCGTCCAGAAAACACTGGCCGAAAAGCTCAACATCCAAACCACGACGCCGGATGGCCGGATGACGCGCGCGTTTCTCTTGATCACTCTGCTCGGATTGCCTCTGTTTATGGGGCTGAAGTCGGTGTCCATATACGTTAATCACTACTTTATGCGGTGGGTGGGGGCCCGGGTTGTCCGCGACATCCGCGACGAGGTGTATGCCAACTTGCAGCGCCAATCACTTTCCTATCATGGCCAGGCCGATGTCGGCGACCTGATCAGCCGGTGCACTAACGACGTTTCCCTGATCGAACGGGCGGTTTCCCAAACGATCGCTGACTTGACCCGCTGCCCCATTGAGGTTTTGGCCTGTGTCGGGTACGTTGTCTGGGCGAGCGTCCAATCCGGTCTGGTTGGTCTCCTGCCCGCTTTGGCGGTTTTGTTTGTCGTGACGGTATTGCCTATTTTGTTTATGGCGCGGTTTATCAAAATTATTCTGCGTCGGGCTTTAAAACAAATTGGCGGTCTGATTTCCCGGATGCAGGAGACATTGACCGGCATCCGCGTGGTTAAGGCCTTCCACATGGAAGAAGCGGAAATCGCCCGTTTCCGGGCCATGAACCGCTTTTATTTTAAATCCATCATCCGGGCGGTCCGCTTTGAACTGGCGGTCAGCCCGATGATGGAGCTGGTGGCGATTATCGCGGTGTGTCTAGGGGCTGTTATTTGCTATCAACACGGGATCACCCTGGCGGCGATTGTTCCCGTCGCTTTCGCCGCGTCTTCCGCATACCGTCCCATGAAACAACTGGCGAAAATAAATGTGAATATTCAGCGCAGCGCGGCCGCCGCGGAAAGAATTTTTGAACTTCTGGATCTTAACACGGCCTTGCCGGAAGCGCCGAATCCGAAAGTGGTGACGGAGTTCACCGAAGGTATCGCCTTCAAACATGTCAGTTTACGCTATTCGCTGGATGAGCCATGGATTATCGACGATATCAATTTTGAGCTCAAACGGGGGCAAATGGTGGCCTTTGTCGGGGAAACGGGATCGGGGAAAACGACTGTGGCGAATCTGGCGGCCCGGTTTTTTGATCCGGAAAAAGGCCGGGTTCTGTTGGATGGAACGGATCTCAGGGACATTGAGACCGCGGCGTTGCGGAAGCTGATCGGCATGGTGAACCAGGAGACGATTCTGTTTAATGACACCATCGCCAACAATATCGCTTACGGGAGTCCGGAAGCGACCATGGACGAGATCATCACGGCCGCCAAGCAGGCGAACGCCCATGATTTCATTATGGAAAATCCGGGGGGCTATGGTCGTTATGTGGGTGAAAAGGGCTTTGTGCTCAGCGGTGGTCAACGGCAGCGGATCGCCATCGCCCGGGCGATTTTGCGCAACCCGCCCATTTTGATTTTAGATGAGGCGACCAGCGCGCTGGATACGGTCACTGAACGGCTGGTCCAGGAGGCCCTCAGCCATTTGATGGAAAACCGGACCGTGTTCGCGATCGCTCACCGGTTGAGCACGATCAAACACGCGGATCAGATTTTTTTACTGGATAAAGGACGAATTGTCGAACACGGGACTCACGACGAGCTGTACGCCCAAGGGGGTGGTTACCGCAATCTTTGCGATATTCAATTCAGTTGATGTGAGCCCATAACATGACGAGTCAATCACAAGGAAAGACCATGGCTGACAATACAATTTCCCGCGGCACGTACCTGTCGAAAAATGTGGGTGAATACGCTGACACCGTCGAGATTCTGGGTCGGCGGTATGTGAAAGTGGAGGATATGCGCTATGGCACGAATCCGGGTCAAACCGCCGCGTTTTACAAACCCGTGGACGGGATCAATGTCATCGGCGATATGGACATCTTGAAAACCGGCAAGAGCGGCTTGAGCCAAACAAATCTGGAAGATATTTCTTACGCCCTGAATATCTGCAAATTTTTCACGACACCCTGTAGTGTCTGCATGAAGCATGTGAATCCCAGCGGGGCCGCTGTGGCCGCCCCCGGCGATGAGTTAGTGGATGTCTATCGTAAAGCCCGGGATGGTGATCCCCGAGCCGCTTTCGGCAGCGTGGTCGCGTTTAATGTGACCGTGGATGTGACGACTGCCAAAGAGATCATGGGAACATTTGTTGAATGCGTGGTCGCCCCGGATTATGACGCGGAAGCCCTGGCGGTTTTCAATGATCAAGAAACCTATAAGCTCAATAAGCACATCCGCATATTAAAAGTTAAAGATCTGGATAAAATGCCCAAATTTGTCGGTGATGACGTGACGGGGTATCAGACCATTAAAGTGCTTCATGACGGTTCTGTGGTGATCGCGGATCCGATTATGACCCATTTGCGCTCTATCGCCGATCTGAAACCGGCGGCGGCTTCCAGCAAAGCCCTGGGTGATGTGCGGTCCACGGTCCAGGCCAGTGAACAGCAGTTGCATGATTTACTTGCCGCCTGGTATATTAATATCAGCGTCCGGTCAAATGGCGTGGTCATTGTCAAAAATGGCGGCGCCTTATCTGTGGGGACCGGTGAGCAAGACCGGGTGGGGGCGGTGGAACAGGCGGTTTGGAAATATAATGAGAAGTACGAGGGCGGGGAAAGCATTCAAGGCGCGGTGATGGCCAGCGACGGATTTTTCCCGTTCCCGGATGGTGTTGAAGTCGCCGCTAAAGCCGGTGTCACAGCGATTATCGCTCCGGCCGGGTCCATCAAAGACGCCACAGTCATCGCCCGGGCGAACGAACTGGGGGTGGCTCTTTTCCACGCCCCGGAGCGGATTTTCTCCCATCATTAATGCCTGTCGGACTTGAGGACATCGAACGCGTTGCTCGATGAATGAACGACGATGGCTCGCGAGTGCCTTGGCCTGGTTGGAGCCAAAAGTAGCCGCGGAGCTGTTCCGGTTGCTTTGTCCGGAACCCGA
>JAVVEH010000079.1:0-7666 GCA_032251435.1 Lentisphaeria bacterium
GCAATATTATTCAAGACGAATTCAATTAAAAGATGGGGCAGGTGTGACGCTTACCAATATATCGACCAGAAGAGTCCCGGCATTTTCAACAAATACACATAAATTCCATCCCCCATTCTCCCCAATCGGATCCCGGTTAATCCAGCGTCCCAGGACGGGGCTGTATGAACGGTAGCCCGCAGTGTACACTGTAAAATGCCGCCTACCCGATTTTCGATTTTTAGGCCTTCGTAGGCGTACAGGATGGGGTTGGGAAACGGGGCAAACCATAACATTAAGGTAATGCTTGGGAACGCGGTCTGCAAATAATGCTCGGAGGAGCTTTCAGTTTGTATGCGGGCTCTTTAAAGGATGGGCTACGTTAGAAAAGGCTTGTGGAGGGAGGCAATCGGCAAGATTCAGCCGGTCGTGGCCCATTATTGTGAAAACCCAACAGCCCTGTTCTTTGGCTCTTTGCCGTTCTTCTCTATTTCTGCCTAATATCTCTTCTGTTTAGAGGCGTATCATCACTTTGTAAACCCCTTTGAAATCCGTCAGAGAAACAGTGCCGTCAGGACCGATCTGTAAAGAGAGTCTCATGCACGTTGCAGTATCTTCATCGACCAAGACAACACTCGACCAGTGCCAGCCATCTTCGCGTTTCGTCAGTGATGTGCTCCAATCAATTTTTTTCGCACTCGCTGGGATCGGCGGGTGGGTGTCAGCGGGGTAAAGCGCCGCTCTCGGCGGAGCCTGCACAACCCTGTAGTTGAACATCTGTACAATTGCGTCCGCAAGGATGGCTGCATCCTTCTTCGTCGGAGCGGGGTACCGTAAAGAAGATACGAAAGCACAAGCTTCCTTCATGCTCGGAAGGCAAATGGCGAGTTCACCGTCTGACAGGAGAATCACAGCATTTGTGGTCAGCGGGTGTATTACATCGTTATGCTTTCGAGCGCTGTAGATGTCGAATTGCGGCAGGACCTTCTTAAGGCATTCTCCGCTTGATCTTGATAAGGCTCCAACCTTAGTCGCCTCTGTCTCTGCCTTGGGGACCTTCGCATAAAGCATTATGAGACCCCTCTTTTGCGCCTGAAAGTCCTGGCCTACTGCATGAACTTTCTGACTTAGTGCGCAGTCTGGCAGCAGACAGGCTAAGACCGCCGCCAATGCGGCGAGGTTAGTTGACATAGTGATTGGTGGCATTGTAACGGCCTCCATTAGTTCATGCTAGTTTGACGGGGCGAAGTTCCATTTGAGCCGGGGGCGGGTATTCTGAGTATTCTGAAGGCTCCATTCCGGTCGGGAATCGAAGATCTTCTTCGTAGCCTTGTCCGCTGCTGGTGCGTGGACCGCAAAGATTTCGTTATCGTAAGCGTAAACATTATTAATCGCTGCATTGACTTTCTTGGCTACGTCACTTTCCCTCCCTGCAGCTATAGCGGTAGCCACCTCATCCCATTTGATGTGAGCGCTGATCTTCCCCGCCAGATCATTTTTGAAAACTGTTTTGATGTGGCCTTCAGCATGTCCCAATTCATGCTTACGTGACATGAGCGCATACAATTGCTTCTTATCTTCATCAGTTCCAAAAACATCAATAAACGCCCCGCTCGCCTCACTCGGATCTGCTCCTTCAGCCAAGTGTGGTATGTAGCTAACTAATGTTGCGGCAGTTGGCTTAACGTAGGCATTTCCTTTGCCTTTGTAATTGTGTGAAACTTCGACATACAGTAACAGCCTGACTGTGCATGAGTCTTTCGTTGGTGGCTCATAGTCCACAAAAGTTGAACTCAGGTACCTGAAACCAGATTTTCCGCCATCCTCAATCCCTGCGTCGTAGCTGATCTGGAGATCGTTTGAAGTGGTCTCTTCGGTCAATTTTGCAAGCCTTCCCGATTTCTTTCGGTATACAAACATAATGTTCTTCTCGAACTCTTGAAGTCCCAGAAAATCAAATACCCCAAGTGGAGAGTTCCTCAAGAAAACGTACAGATCAAACCCACCCTTTTCCCCAATCGGATCCCTATTAATCCAGCGTCCCAGGACGGGACTGTATGAACGGCGGCCATAAGCGACAAAAAAAACGTCCGCCAACACGTTTTCGGGTTTTCTTCGACCCGATAGTGATACGTCAGAGGGTTGGGAAATAGCACAAACCATGGGGTTAAGGTAGTGCAGAGGAGGCAGGTCTGCAATGCTGAAAATTTGAAGTTCAAAATTAACCTAAGCTCTCTCCCTTGCGTTTGATTCTCGTTCCGAGGAGATCTGTCAACAGGAGCCCACCAGCACAAAAACAGAGGAAAGTTCCACAGAACACAAAATTTGCTCCCCATTCCAATGCGGAAAATTGCCGAGAATAAATAAGTTTCTTCGAAACGCCTTCGTAGGCGACAAGCCACCAGCTAGTCCACAGTAACACAAAGTATGCGATAGCAATAGCCCAATAGATAAGCCCAAGACCTACTACAAACTTTAAACAGTGCCTTGAAAAGTCGGGATGTTTTGCCTTGCGTATTCGAAATAATGCAACCATAAGCCCTATTGATGCAAAGCATCCAAAAACAATCCCAATCAGCAAAATTATATTGGCAATAAATCGGGCCAACTCAAACCCATTAAAAGGGGTAATACAGAGACCGTCCATTCCAATGATTGTCATGGCCATCTCCCGGCTTTTTTCTCGCAATCGAGATAATCCTGAAGCTTGTCAGCTATTGCCCTCGGTGCCCTTTCCTCATCATATTTTAAGGGTTCACTGGTTCCCGTGAGTGCTTGATAGGCATGTATAAGTTCGTGAAGCACTGCCGTTTCGAAGTAGTATTTTTTGCCGGTGGTTGATGTGTATTCTTTGTTTCCACTTCCGGGACTTCCCGCAGACATATAGATTGTAGCGTTCCCAGGGGAAGCTTGTGTATTTCGGTTGTGCCTTGTCACAGGATTTTTAGAAGACAGCCTCCATTTTACTGTTTTCCTTTCAGGGTTCAGCAGGACGCTGTAGATATAGCTAATCATCGTACCGTCTGGATGTACGCACCCCGCTTTGATCGCCAATAAAAACACACCTTCAATATCATTCAGGTCGAAACCCATGCTCTTAGGAGGGGTTTTCAATTTAAGGCCAAGGAAATCGATGGCAACAAGTGGGCTGTTGCCGGAGAAAACCATCAGGTTAACCCCTCCCTTTTCCTCAATCGGGTCCCTGTTAATCCAGCGGCCCAGGACGGGATTGTATGAACGGCGGCCATAGTAATACAAGCCATGTTCGTCCAAATACTTCGTGCTGAAGCGGTGCTTGAAAATGTCACTGTGTGACCCGGTGGCGACGGTTGTGCGCCCGAAGGGACTGTATTCGTAGTGGGCGACGCTTGCGCCGGTGGCATCGAGGTATTCGGAGACGTTGCCATTGGCGTCATAGGTGGCATACCAGATGTCGGAGGTCGGAGATCCGATGTCAGATACGGAGAGGAGGCCGCCGACGCCGCCAGCGCCCTGGGTGGTCTGGGATAGGTCGAGGCCCCAGGTATACGTGCGTGTGGGGGTGAGTGTGTATGGGGGTGTCGGGGTGGATGCGAGTTCGGCGATGAGGTTCCAGCCGTCGTATATATACCGGAGGTCGGAGGTCAGAGACCAGATGTCGGCAATTGTCGGGCGAGTATAGACTTTCTTTTCAACCCGGCGGCCCATGTAGTCGTAGGTGAATTCCAGCTTGACGGTGTCGGACTCGGCCACAGTCATGCGGTTTTCGGCGTTCCACTGGATTGCCCAGCTGCCAGTGGTGGAGGGCATGATCGTCATGTTTCCGTCGTCGTCGTGGATCGGCGAACTCATTCCAGTTATGGCGGTGTACTGGTTGAGCTGGTTGGCGGTGTAGGTGGTGGTTATGGGTGCTGGGGCAGCACCCACCACCGAACCTGTGCGGTTGCCGATGGGGTCGTAGTCGTAGCCGTAATCGTAAGCGGTCACCGGACTGGTTTTGTCGGTGATGTCGGTGCCGGTGTATTTATTGCCCGCAGTCACTTCGCTGCGGTCATTGTATCCGTAGCTGTTGAATGTGTTTGAAGTGAAAGCGGTTCCGGTCATAACAACATCCGTGCGGCGTCCAAGTTCGTCGTTGGTATAAGTATACTTCGAGATATCGGTCGCGCCAACTTTGTTTTCGACATAGGCGACCAGATTGCGGTTCCCCTCATAGGCGCGGGTTGTGGTCAGGCCGTTCGGGAAGGATGTCGTCGTGACCATAGCCGAATTCGCAAGATAGCCGTAGGTGACTGCGGTGACGGCCGGGAAATCACTGGAGGTGACTGTGTCAAAGCGGCCATAGGCATCGTAGGCGTATCCCACTTTTTGCGTGGCATCGGGATCGGTTGAGGTCCCGAGCTGGTAGCCGGTGTCCCGGCCTTTGGCGTCATACTGACGAGACAGCACCGTGTCACTGTAGAAAGCAGATGGCAGCGTTTCGCTTTCCAGTTGCAATGTGGTGGTGTCATACGCGAATGTGCGGGTGCCGGTGGCGTCGGTGACCGTTTTCTGCTGGCCGGTACGGAAATAGGTGTAACTGATATCCGGCGTGGCATCCGAGTAGTCGACGGTGGTGAGTTCACCGGTGGCGGTGTCATAGCTGTAGGTGGTGACCAGCGCGCTGCCGCCAATGATGCGCGCCCAGGTGCGTGTTTTTAGAGCGCCGGTATCGTAGTAGGTATAGTTGGTGCCTTTGGTATCGGCGTATTCCTTGCGGGTGAGCAGACCGGTGGCGGCCTGGTAGGTCCAGGTTGTTTTGTCGAACGAGGACAGATTGCTAACAATGTCAGCGTAGGAGGTTATCGAGACGGATTCGTCACGCAGCGTGTACAGGGCTTCCATGCGGCCGAATACATCGTAGTCGTAGGCCAGCGGATAGCCGGTGTCGCCCCAGGTGGCGGCGACCTGACCGCGGATGGTGTAGGCCGTGTACTGGGTTTTGTTCAATGCATTGGTGGTCGAGATTCGGCGACCGGTCTGGGCATCATAGGCGTAGGTGGTTCGGTTTCCAGCGCCATCTTCGGTGTAGTCGACCTGACCGAGGGTGTTGTAGTGGATCAGAGCGGACGGTCGCGGGGACGCGACCGGTCCAGTACGCGGATCGATGGTTCCTGTGCGGCGCCCGAGATCGTCGTAAACGAATGTCGTTTCAGCCGGATCGCCGGTCGCGTCGACGATGGCGGGGGAGACGGATGAAACCACTTGTCCGTTGACCGTTTTGGTGACGGCGTTGATGGTGGAGTCCGGGACATCCGTGACGCTCCAGGTCGTTTTATTGGCGGCGTCAAGGTAGGTGTAGGATGTGGTGATATTGCCGTGGAGATCTTCCGAACTGGATTCCGAGACGAGGATGCCGGTGTAGGGCGCGGGGGCCGCGGTGCCGAGGCCGGTGACGCGTTGTTTCGAGGTGCTGACGGTGACCGCCGTGGCGGCGTTGTCGGTGGGATAGATTGTTGAGACGCTTTTCCGCCACCAGTGGCCATTGGCGTCTTTTTCGAAGATTGTTTCGGAATCGCTGACTCTATCCATGGAGGCGAGGGTGAGCTGTCCGTCGTTGTTGACATCGAGACCGGAGCGGATCATTTCCCCGAGGGCGTTGTATTCATACCGGGTGTCCGCCTGTCCCGGGGTGGTCGCCAATAATGGACGCCCCACAGTAACGTCGTATTGGGTGGTGGCGGTGACTGTCGCGCCGGAGTAGGCCGGTTTTTCCGTTTTGATCGTGCGGCCGAGGAAATCGGTGGTGGTTTTCGTCCACATGGGGCCGGTGTTGTCGCCGGTGCCGGTGTAGACTTTGGTCCAGCGGGTCCCGTCGGTGTTTACGCCGTATTCATAGTAGACTGGTGTGACGCCGGTGCCGGTGACAGATTTTGTCCGACCGTCAAGATAACTGGTGGTGATTCGGGTGGCGCCACCGGGGTCGGTGGTGGTGGTCGTCAGACCATCCGGGCTGTAATCGGTGGTGGTCACTGTGTTGTCGGGGGCGATGGATTTGACAGCCCGGCCCGCCATGTCGTATTCGGTGGAGGAGGTGAGAGAAAGGGAACCGCCGGTGACGGTCTGGGAAAGCTGGCGGCCTTCGGCATCGTAGGTGTAGGAGGTCGCGATATCCGCAGTCGTGGTCGTGCCGGATTTGATACTGGTGGCGAGGCGGTCGAGTTCATCGTGGATATAGGTGTATTCTGTGCCGTCGGCACGGGTTTCGGATTCCTTTCCGCAGCATCCCCAGATTGCGGAGTCCGATGTGCCGTTGGCGCGGTGGGTGGCGGTGACCCGGCCCTGGCTGTCGTAGGTGTTGACTGTCCAGTTGATTCTCTCATAGCCGGTACCCGTATAGACATAGGTTTCTGACAGCGGTGTCGAGCCGTCCGCGCGGGTGACGCTGACGCTCCGGGTGGTTTTATTGGCGATGCCGTCGGGGCTGGAAGCGGTGCCCTGGGTGATTGTGGTTTGAACATCGGTGCCGGTGCCGGGGGAGAAGGTGCTGAGAGACGCTGTGGCATTGGCGGTATAGGTGCCGTAGGCGTAGGTGTAAGTGGTGAGCGTGCCATCAGGACTTTCAACTTTATGGACGCGCCCGGCGGCGGGGGCACCGGTTGAAGCGGAATAATAGGTGGTGACGGAACGCGGGTTGTCGGTGTCGCCGTAGCTGGCTGTGGCGGACACGGCGCGTTCGGTGATTTCGACGGCGGCTCCGTTGAGCGTTTTATAGACGTGGAAGGTTTTGCCGGTGACAACGCCGGCCACTTTGGTGGTGACGACGCGGGGCCGGGTGTCATTGGACAGAGCCGTGTCAGCGGCGTCGACGGGTGTGTAGCTATAGTGGGTGGAGCGTCCGAGCGCGGCCGCGGCGGCCGGAGTCAGGTTGGCGACGGTGCTCCAGGCGAGATCGCCGAAAGGGCGGACAACCAGTGTCTTGCGCCCCAGGTCGTCGTAGTCATACATGGTCCAGGAGCCGTCCGAGGAATGGTCCGATTTGCGGAACATGTAGCGGCCCTCTTCCGGGTTCAGATAGGTGTCGTAATAGGTGGTTAGAGCATCACCGTCGGGGTCGACGACCTCACATATGACAAGCTCCACCGACTTGCCACCAACGGTATAGGTTTTGATGGTTTCTTCAATTTTGGAAACGATGGTGTCCTCGCCGTCCCGGACGATGGAGGTTTCCACAGCCAAGTTTTCTGTCGGGTCCAGGTATCTTGATTTGCTTTTCTTGCGCACGTTGTCCCCGGACCCCTTGGTGAGGGTCCAGTCACCGGCAGCATCAGTGTATTCGAAGAGAGATTCACTGGTCCTGCCCTGAGATGTGTGGGTGATTTTGACTGCATCGATGTCATTCATGTCCTGGCTGGGATTTTCGATAGTCCAGACCGTATGCGGGTCACCGGTAAACAGGTAATAGCCATTGGTGTCTTTACCGTTCAACTGCTCTGCGGAATAAATCCGTACCTCGTATTTAAACTCGTTAATGGTGACCAGATCGGCGCAGCTTCCGGCAATTTTGAGCTGCCGGAGGATGGTGGCGCCGTCGCGGATAATCTCGACTCCCACCTCTGGTGAATCCATTTCCAGAACCCGCCCTTCCGCCGTGATAATTTTGACCAATTTTCGGCTAGTACAATGTAAAATTTAAAGATGCGGATAAAGATGTTTAAGTTTCGTCCTG
>JAVVEH010000080.1:0-7611 GCA_032251435.1 Lentisphaeria bacterium
TAATATAGGTTAGTGTTAAAGATTGCGCAAGTTTAAATTTTACATTATACTAGTAACGATTCTTAAAAAAGGTATTGAAGGCGGTTACGCTTCAATTGATTTCGGCCAGACAACCGAACCGGCGAAGTGCAGACTGGGATGCCGGCTCTCTCCGAAGCACTTGCACGTCGCTCATTCGAATTGGCTGTTGCATAAGGTCTTCGCTGGGCTTTCCGGCCTTTTGAGCTATTCATACAAGGATCAGACCTATCGTGTCTTCAAGAAAGCCACAGATTAAGATATTGCTGGTCCGCCCCGACTACAGCTCGCGGTTCAGTCAATGGGTGGGGCTCCAAACCGAGCCTCTGGAGCTGGAAATCCTGGCCGCCGTCTCGACTGCAGAAGGCTGTGACTACCTGATACACGACCCTGTTGTTACCGGCAAAAACATTGCAGCCACCCTTAAATCCTATCAGCCCGAGGTCGTGGCGATCACAGGATATTATCCGGCCAGGGACCGCATGTTGGAGCTGGCGCACGAGGCCAAAACGTACAATAAAAACACCCTCGTGTTTATGGGTGGGGTGCATGCGGAATTGAACGACGAGGACTTCCAGGACGAGGCCGTTGACCTTATCATCCGCTCCGGTGGCGCATTGACCTTTGCCGCCATCCTTCAAGCAGCAAAGGCAGAGACATCCCTCGCAGACATCCCGGGAACGATCTGCCGCGCATCCGACGGCGGCTGGACTCGCGCAGACGACCGGCCATTCAACATAAGTGAGCTTCCTCTGCCGGATCGGAGCCACTTCCATGACCACAAGGAACGCTTCTCCTATCTGCACTACGGCCCTACGGCTCTCATCAAGACCGCCTACGGCTGCCCGTTTAAGTGTACCTTCTGTTACTGCCGTATGCTCAACAACGGTCGCTACGTCCAACGGGATCTGAAACAGGTGGTTGGCGAAATCAAACAGATTGATTGTGACACCATCTGGATCGTTGACGATACCTTCCTGTTCGACGTAGACCAGCTACGAGCCTTCGCGGAGGCATTGAAGAGAGAGGGTGTCAAGAAACGGTTTATCGTTTATGGCCGCTCGGAGTTCATCGCATCACACCCGGAAAGCATCCCCGTTCTCAAAGAGATCGGTATTGTCAACGTGATCATTGGCTTCGAATCGATCAAAGACGAAAACCTGAAAGCCTTCAACAAAGAAAACACCTCGGAACAGGGAAGAGAAACCATCCAACGGCTCAAAGAAAACGGTATTCAATGCACGGGTCTTTTCATCATCGACACATCTGCCCGCCACTCAGACTTTTCAGCCTTGGAAAAGTGGATTGCCGAATCAGGGCTCGATCTGTACACACTTTCCATCTTCAGCCCCTATCCCGGGACGGAACAGTACCCGGCGTATCGTGATCAGTTGACGACCACCGACTGCCGGAAGTGGGACTTTTCACATTTGGTCATGAAGCCCACCCACATGAGTCGGCCGGTCTTCTATTTTCGAGTCCTGTGGTTGCACGTCAAAATGGCGTTGAAAAACCCGGCCTTGCGGCGGCACCTGCTTCTAAAACTCTTCAGGAGGGGCTCATGACGCGTAACGCGTGGAATTTCTGGGCTCGGTACTACGACAGACTATGGGTCCAACGCTTCGTGCTCAAGCCGACGCGAAGAGAGATCTTGAAACATATCTCACCAACCAAACCGACGAGTGTCCTTGACGTGGGTTGCGGTACGGGGCAACTCTACGCCGATCTCTGTCGGCATTTCAATTCCGTGCCTTTCTCCTATCTTGGGATCGACCCATCCGAACGGATGCTCCAAAAGGCCCGCGAGAAACACCCCGATGCAAACTTCAAACATGTCTCGGCGGACACCTTCACAGCTAGCGATGAGTCCCATGACATCATCGCATGCTGCAACGCCTTTCCGTACTTCGACGACCAGCCGGGGTTCCTGGCGCGAAGCAAATCCATGCTATCTGATGACGGGTCGTTGTTAATCGCCCAGGCATCAGTTAACTCACTGTATGACGCACTCGTCATGATGTGCGTGAAAGTGACCGTGCCGCGTGCGAGATACTGCAGCCGACGAGAGGTCGCAGCTATGGGCGCGCCGGTTTTCGGTGGACCCCCACAGGCGATCCGCATAAATCGCAGCCCCCTGATCCCGTCCATCATCCTCTTCAAGTGGCAAAGAGCGGAGGGGTCATGAACATCGTATTGATACGCCCGCGACCGTCACCGGAGACCATCGGACTTCAGCACGTGATGATCTGCGAGCCGTTGGAACTGGAATACCTCTCTGCCTCAATCAATGATCTCGGGCATACCACCACGATTGTCGACATGATCCTGGAACGAAAATCGCTTGCCAGAATTCTTCAACGACTGCAACCGGATCTGGTCGCCATCACCGGCTACATCACCCACGTTCTGATCATCAAGGAATACTGCCGGACGACAAAGAGCCTCTTTCCGAACTGTCATACCGTCGTCGGCGGCGTCCATGCGGAGGTGGTCCCCGAGGACTTCCAGGATCCGGCCATAGACTTTATCGTCCGTGCAGATGGCATCGGCACCTTCCGCGTCGTCGTCCAGGCGCTTGCCGGGGGAAGATCTCCCGAAGCGGGAGGGAACATCTGGTCCCCCCACGGGCCCGGGGGCAGGAAACCGATGTCCTTCAAGTATCCGTTCCCGGACAGAGAGAAGGTGGCCCGATACCGTTCCCGCTATTACTACCTCTTCCATAACCCGTGCGCCCTGATCAAAACCTCCTTCGGATGTCCGTTTACCTGTGAATTCTGCTTCTGTCGCGAGATCACGGGGCACCGCTACTTCGAGCGCGACCTCGATGGTGTCATCGCTGAGCTGAAAACGATCCCCCAAAAAGACGTCTACATCGTCGACGACAATTTCCTGGTTTCACGTGATCGCGTCACTCATTTCTGCGAAGCGCTTCAGGCGGAAAAGATCGACAAGCGATTTCTCATCTACGGCCGGGCCGACTTCATCGCCGATAACGAGGATGTCATTCGCCTCTTCAAATCCCGCGGTCTGCGAGCGGTGATCGTGGGTCTCGAATCATGTGTCACCGGCGAGTTGGACGCCTACAACAAGAAGAGCGACGTGTCGGCCAACGAAGCGGCCGTCAAAATTCTGGCAGACCACCAGATCGACTGTTACGCGACTTTGATTCTGGGTATCGACTGGCAAAAGGCCGATTTCCAGCGACTGGAGCGTTGGCTGAAGAAACTGAAGCTGACTTTCATCAATCTACAACCCTTCACGCCCTTGCCGGGAACTAATCCCTACCCCACGTACGAATCTCAGTTGATTGTACCACGCGAGGCCTTCGCACAATGGGATCTGGCGCATCTGGTTCTTCAGCCAACGCACATGAGCGCGGCGGCTTACTACTGGCAGATTATCCGTCTCTATCATTGTGTCACGCTGCACCCGCGCAATACACTGAAGCTTATCCGCGACCATGGTCTTCGGGCGAACCTGCGGCTTTTCATGGGGTCGTTGCGAGTGACCTGGCAGTACCTCCGAAAAATGGTTGGAAGCTGGAGGAATCCCAATGCCTAAGGTTCTGCTCATCCAACCATCGCCATACGACCATTCGCGCAGGCCGGTAAAAAAGAAGCGACTCTATTTTGTAGGGTTGGCGCTGCCGCTTCTTGCGGCTTTGACCCCCGACGGCTGGGAGGTGGAGCTCTGTTACGAAACGATCGAGGACATTCCTTTCGATACGGATGCAACGGTCATCGGTATCAGTAGCATGGGGCACGGGATCATACGGTCACTGGACATTGCCCGGCAGTTCAGGGATCTTGGCAAGACGGTGGTCATGGGCGGGTATATGGCCAGCCTTATGCCGGAGGAGGCTAAAAAACACTGCGACTCAGTCATCGTCGGCGATGCGGAACAGGTATGGAGCCAAGTACTCGCAGACATCGCCACCAACAGCCTGCAGCCAATCTACAAGAAGACGCTGACCACGCTTGAGACACCACTGCCACGCTATGACCTGATCCTGGATAAACGCATCGGCGACTTTCTCCCGGTCCAGGCTGGGAGGGGGTGCCCCAACGGCTGTTCATTCTGCTCCATCCATTGCCTCTACAGAGGGAAGTATCTCCAACGCGACATCGCAGAAGTGATGCGCGACGTACGCCATATCAAAACCCTGGGATTCAAAAAACTGTTGCTTCTTGACGACAACATCTATGCGAACCCGACGTACATGGCATCTTTAGCAACGCAGATCGGCGAACTTGGCATGACCTGGATGTCCCAATGCTCAATCTCTATCGGCGACAATCCCAAACTCTTGAAGATTCTCGCTGAAAGCGGCTGCCTCGCCTTGAGCTTCGGGCTCGAAAGCATCACACAGGCAAGCCTGAACGCCATGGGCAAAGGCTGGGCAAACCCCGATGATTACCCCCGGCTTATCGCCAACGTGCGAAAAGCCGGTATAGATGTCTCCACTGAGATGGTCGTTGGCGCCGATGGCGACACCCTTGAGTCCATCGCGGCCACGGCGGACTTTGTTCAGAACACCGGCATCGTCTTGCCGCGCTTCTACATCCTGACACCAATACCAGGGACGGATTTCTTCACTCAAATGCAGGAGCAGGGGCGCATCTGCAATACAGACATCTACTCGTACGACGGCACGGAAGCCGTTCACGTGCCGCAAGGCATGACTCCGGAAAACCTGACCCAAGCCTACTGGGACCTCTATGAAAAGGTCTACTCCATACCCCGCATACTCGGACGGACAGTCGTCAACGCACGCGTTTTCAGGAAACCCCTGCGACAGATCTTCTATCTTGCCGTCAGCCTTTTCTATCGCAAACAAATACGCGATCGTATCGCACCGAATATTTTCTAAAAGAGATCACCATGAAAATTCTGCTCATACGGCCGCCACGGGTGAAAAAAGCCATCACCATCGGTGAATTCATGTTCTGCGAACCCATCGCCCTGGAAGGGCTCTATGCCCTCTGGAAAGACGAACACACCGTCAAAATTGTCGATATGATGATTGACAAGATTAAGATCACCGACCTGTGCGCCGACTTCAGCCCGGACGTGGTCGGCTTCACCTCGCTCTGCGTCGATGTCACCAACGTGCTCACTCTTGCCAGACAGGTAAAGGCCTGCGACGACAGCATCATCACTCTGGTAGGCGGTTCACAGACCTTCGTTGTGCCCGGTGCCTTCCATGATCCGGCCATTGACCATGTCATGCAATACACGACGAAAGACAACCTTAAAACGCTCTTTGATCACCTGAAAAAAGGTGCGCCCGTTCCCATGATCGACGGGATCGAAAGCAAATGCCATGACTTTGAGTCGACGGGGGTGAAGGGCAGAAATGAATACCTGGTTCCGGACAGGTCATCCACCGCGCAGTACCGCGGGCACTACAGTTATTTCGGCTATCAACCGTGTGCGATCATGCAAACATCCCAGGGCTGCTCGAAACAATGCAAGTTCTGCCTGCGCTGGCGGATCGAAGGGGGTGAGGAACTCCCCCAGCCCATGCCATGTGTCTTTGAGCAGATCGAGACGATCGAAGAACCGACTGTCATGATCTTTGACAACGACTTTCTCTGTGACGGTGACCGAATCAATCAATTATGCGACTGGCTGGAAGAGACGGGGACGAAAAAGACGTTCATCAGTTACGGCAGTGTCCGTGGTCTGCTGAAGAACCGCGATGCCGTTGCGCGCTTCGCAAAGAACGGATTCTCCGTGGTCTTGATAGGCTATGAATCCGGCAACCCCGAGGAGTTGATCGACTACAGCAAGAAATCCACCGTCGACGACAACCTCGCCGCGGCACGCTTTTTGAAGGAAATCGGCGTGGACGCCTGGGCGTCGTTCATCCTCCACCCCGATTGGTCAGTGGCCGACTTCAAACAGTACCGGCGCTACATTCGACAGCTCCGCCCGGAGATCACAACCATGGCGCCACTGACCCCTTTCGAGACGTTGCCTATGCATAGACAGTACAAGGATCGGTTGATCATAGACAAGGAAGCATACGAAAACTGGAACTTCGCCAACGTCTCCATCCAACCATCCGAGATGAGCTTGCGAAAATACTATTGGCAGGTACTGTTGAGTCACCTCTATGTCAACTTTTACATGAATAACACGCTTTATCTCATCCGAAAATTCGGCCCCTTGACCCTCATGCGACTTCTCTTCGGCTCCATGCGGCTCATGAAACGGTATGTCGGACTCATGCTCGCGGCGACAGGCCAACAGCCTGCCATTTGACATCATTCACATATTTAACTTTAAGAACAAGTCTTCATGATTAAACCCAAACAACACTGGATAGGGGTGGGAATTCCTATTTCCGGGCCCATGTTCCGCCGCGAGTTCACCTGTGACCACCCCCTGACTGGAGCCACGCTTCTGATCAGTGGCCTTGGCTATCATGACGCCTGGATCAATGGGAAACGGGTGGGCGATCATGTGCTCGATCCGTCCCAGACGGATTATGAATCGAGGGTTTTCTATGTCCGCCATGACGTGACAAAAATGCTGTACGGAGGCCCCAACGCACTGGGTGTCATACTCGGCAACGGCTGGTACAATCAAGACCGGGTATGGGGAGAAAACGGGCTGTCTTATGGCCCACCCCGGCTCATGGCCGAGCTGCACCTGACCTATGCGGACGGCACCACCGGCATCATCCGGGCGGACACCGATTGGCGCTGGGCACCGGGGCCAATCACCGATAATAATGTCTATGCCGGTGAATGCTACGATGCACGTTTGGAAATTGATGGCTGGTGTCTTCCCGGATTTGACGATTCGACATGGCAAGCTGCCGTTATCATGGATCCTCCCGGCGGTGAATTGCAGGAGCAGATCATGCCCCCCATGCGTCGAATCGATGGACTTCGTCCCGTTAACATAGACGACAGAGAAGACGGGATTTACGTGGTCGATTTCGGGCAGAACTTCGCTGGCTGGTGCCGCATTCAGGTTGAGGGATCCGGCGGTACCGAGATCACGCTTCGCTACGCCGAGACGGTCTTTCCCGATGGCACCCTCGACACCTCCACCACCGGTGTCTTCGCCACCAAGGTCGAACAGGTCGACCGCTATATCTGCCGGGGGCCTTGTGGACAATCAACTTCCCAACATCAGCAGATTCGAAAAGTTTCTACCCTAGATATGAGCAATTACCATGGAACGGCAAGCCATGAAAAAGCCACTGTGTGGCCCGAAACCTGGGAACCCCGCTTCACCTATCATGGGTTCAGGTATGTCGAGGTGTCTGGCTGGCCGGGAGACCTTCGGCCGGAGAACATCACCGGCGTTATCGTGCACAACGACCTACCGGCAGTCGGTCGATTCGAATGCTCGGATGACCGGCTTAACCAGTTGCATCGGATGGCCCTGTGGACCCATCGCGGCAATATGCATGGTATTCCCGAAGACTGCCCGGCCCGGGAAAAATGCGGCTGGCTGGGGGATGCCAATCTTGTGGCTGAGTACTCCCTGTGGAATTATGGCGGCAAGACTTTTTGGGAGAAGTATCTAGTGTCATGATTGATTAATTCGTTCGCATATTCTTGTTGTTTTTTCCAG
>JAVVEH010000081.1:0-7505 GCA_032251435.1 Lentisphaeria bacterium
CGGAGGTCGGAGGTCGGAGGTCGGAGGTCGGAGGTCGGAGGTCGGAGGTCGGAGGTCGGAGGATCCAGCTTTTACGCCAAAGGCGTTATGGGCATATAGCCCGGGGTTGCCTCAACCCCGGGAGTCGGGAAAAACCATTCAACGCCAACGGTGTTGTGTCGGATGCGCGGAATAAACCCGCTCCGAATCCGCCCAACCAAAGACACACGGAAGCGGTGGACGACGCGCAAAGATTGAACCACTGATTAACACTGATTCGACACTAATTTTTGAAAACAGGGAAGAGGAGAGCCACAAAAAAGCACAAAAAGCCAAAAAAAATCAACGCCTTCCCGTCCCTCTTCATTTTCGTGCCTTTTCGTGGCCATGAATTCGGCTTCCGCGGGGCGTTTTTGTCCTCTGGATTCCGCGGTCTCCGCGGCGTTTTCGGAAGGACTGCCGGTGGGGCGGCATCAAAGATTCCGGCTAAAGTCCGGTACACCAACTTGGGATGTCGATGCTTTTCGTGGCCCCCCCCGGTTCGATTACGATGACGACAACCGCTTCGCTGACAACGACAACGAGCAGGTCGATCAGATCGCGCCAATCCAGGGCTCATCTCATCTCCCAGCCAGCCACATCATATCGCGTTCCGCGGAGACCGCGGGGCCGCCTAACCAAAGACACACGGAAGCGGTGGACGACGTACAAAGATCTGAACCACTGATTAGCACTGATCTGACACTAATGTGAAGACAGTCACAAAAAGGCGCGAAAAAGCCGCTAAAAGGTGAGTTCGACCAAGTTTGGTTTTATCCTTTTTTGTGACTTTTCGTGGCAATCTCCCAACTCAAGTTTCAAGAGAGAAAGATCCAAAGCGCCTCTCTTTCGATATTCGTTATTCCCTGTTCATCTGTTCATCATTCCCAAGTTTCAGAAAGCTCCAAAGCGCCTCTCTTTCGATATTCGTTATTCCCTGTTCATCGGTTCATCATTCCCAAGTTTCAGACGCTGGTTTTCCCTAATAAACAGCGGGACGACTCTTTGGAAAACAGTGACCGGTTAAGCTCTGAAAAACGCGCGCACCGCGTCGGCCACGCGCCGGGCGTCGGTCAGGGGTAATTCCGGATACATGGGCAGGCTGAGAATTTTTTCACACGCCCTTTCGGTATGTGTCAGTTCCCGGCCCGCGGTCAGATGACGCCCGCTGTAGGCGGGTTGTTGATGCGCGGCCAGCGGATAATGAATCAGCGTGCTGATAGTCTGTTTTTCCCGTAGCCATGCCTGTAACTCATCCCGCCGGTCTGTTTGGATCACATATTGGTGATACACATGTTCAATCGCCTGGCCGGGGCGGATGACGGGTGTTTGGACGACATCCGCCAACGCCTCATCGTACAGCCGGGCGATGGTTTGGCGGGCGCGATTGTCCGCCGCCAGTCCCGCGAGTTTCACCCGCAGGATGGCGGCTTGTAATTCATCCAACCGGGAATTCATGCCGGGGATAAGGCTTTGGCGGTCCCGCCAGCCATATTCACGGATCATCAGCCCGCTTTCCATCAAACTGCCAGAATCCGCGGTGACCGCGCCGCCGTCCCCGATCGCCCCGAGATTTTTAGTTGGATAGAAACTGAACGCCGCCAGATCTCCGTGGCTGCCGGCGCCGCCGCCATTTAAGCGGGCGCCATGCGCTTGCGCGCAATCTTCAATAACCGGTAAATCGTATTGACGGGCGACAGCCAAAATCGCCGGCATATCCGCCATGTGCCCATACAGATGCACGGGAATAACGGCCTTGGGAACCGCCCCGCCAAACAGCGCGCGGTTTCCGCGTCCGTCAGCCAAAACAGCCGCCAGAGCGGCTGGATCCATGGTGAATGTGAGCGGATCAATGTCCACTAACACGGGTGTCGCGCCAGCCAGTTCAATGGCGGCCACCGTCGCCACGGCGGTGTGCGACACGGTCAACACCGCGTGGCCGGGGCCGATCCCCAGCATTTTTAGAGCCACGATCAAGGCGTCCGTGCCGCTGGCCACGCCAAGCGCGTGGTCTGTTCCGACAAAGGCGGCGAACTCGTGTTCAAAGGCCTTCACCTCGTCACCGAGGATATACCAGCCCTTATCCAGAACCCGGCGGATCGCCGAGTCAATGGCGGGACGGTATTTCGCGCAATTCGCGCCGGGATTCGTGGGAAAAACAGGCGAGGGTGACATTAACGATATTTCTCCAAGTGGCGCCGGTAATAGTCCAGTGTTTTACTCAAGGCGGTCGGCAGCGGTGTTTTCGGAGTCCAGCCAAGCGTTTCGGTGATCGCCGCGTAGTCCGCGTAAAAGTCGCCAATGTCAATTTTTTCGCGGTCCGGGGGAAACGGTTTCACCGTGAACGATCCGCCTTGGTTCGCTTCAAGCAACAGCTCCGCGAGGTCTTTCAGGTTAACCACCCGGTCACCCCCGAGGTTAAAGATTTTTCCGTAGGCCCTCTCATTGGCGGCGGCGGCGATAAAGGCGTCCACCGCGTCTTCGCCGAAGGTGAAGTCACGTAACTGTTCTCCGCCCCACACGTCAAAGGGTTTTCCCTCGATCACCTGTTTGATCCAGACACCCAAAAATGTCTGACGGGCGTCTTTCACCCGCATCCGCGGGCCGATGGTGTTGGTCAACCGCAGCGCGCATGACCGGATGCCATAGACATTGTTATAGAGGATGTGATACCACTCCCCGGCCATTTTATTGATACCGTTGACATCAACCGGCCGCAGGAGGTGCTTCTCATCCACGGGCAGGTAGTCCGGTTTGCCGTAAATCTGACGCGTGCTGGCGAAAACCACAACCGCTTCGGGATTCAGTTTCCGGCACAATTCAAGGATGGACAGCTGGGCGTGGCAGTTTATTTCCAAATCCGTGTAAGGGTCGGTCATGGAATCCATATGGCTGCTCTGGCCGGCCAAATTGAAAATAAACTGTTTATCCTTAATCAGCGCTGACATGGCGTCCACATTGCGGACATCGCTGATGTGAATGTCCACATGGTCCGCGATGGCCGCGACATTGAATTGGTTGCCGCCATATTGCGGCATCAGATTGTCAACGATGGTCACCCGGGCGCCCAGACCATGGAGGCGGTGAGCCAGCGTTGAGCCAATGAAACCCAGGCCGCCGGTAATCAGCACATTCGCGTGATTGAATACATGTGACATATTGAATTTTGTTTAAAACCCGCTTATATTATGCGTCGTGTTATTTATTTCAGACTGTCAAAACCATTAAACGTGTCGTTTCGGGGAAAAAACCGGCGACCCATTCAGGAGTATTGTCATGGCTAAAGAAGGTAATAGAAGTCTTGGTCCTAAACATGAATTGCAGGGACCCTGCGCGGATTGCAAAAGCGAGCAAGGCCCGTTCGCGGCCATCCGTCGTTACGGCACCAGCGGCAAAGGGCGCATCGTCCGCCTTTGCCCCAAATGCGCGCCCAAGGTCTAAGTCCCCTTTGACTCTCGCAAGCCGTCGGCTCCAGAGCCGACGGCTTTTTTTTGCCGGTATGAATCAGGCCAGCTCATCAACTCTGCGGATTGCCATACGTGAATTTCCTGAAATTCGTCTGAGAGGTCTGGTGGTCCTCTTCCGAATGTCCGCCTTGATTCACCCCGTTTAGGGAGGCGAAAAAGGACGCCAAGAGCCCGGTCAAACCCACGCCGCTAACACCAATGGCTGTGGTCGCGAAAACGAATTCAGTCTCCAAGTCGAGAAAATCCGCCACCCACTGCCACCCACTGGCGGCCAGCGCCCCCGTGACCAGGGCTAACGCCGCCACGAGCAACGCTGCAAACCGGGTCTCCCGGGGAACAGCCGCGCTGATGGCGGCGAAGAACGCTCCCCAGCACAGCCCGACACCGGCGAAACAAACCATGTACGCGCCAGTGAAGACAAATGAATTCGCCGTGTTGACCAAAACAGGTAACGCGCCACCGGAAATTAACAGGCCCAAACCGAAGTACCGCAGGGGCACGCCGTGACGTATTGTGGGCATGGTCAGCAGCAATACCGCCAGCGCCGGTGCCCGGGCGATGCCGGCGATCCACAACAGACCCGACTGATCGATGCGGAATTTCTCAGCCAGACCAATGCTCAAAACGCCCTGTTCAAGCGCCTGCAGAACCCAGGTGAACGTCGGCAGAATGATTAGACACAGAAAGATAAATGAGAGATTAAACAAACGACTTAGCTCCGCTTTTCCAAACCGGAAAAAGCTTGTCGGCGCCGTGACGCGGGAAGGCCGGAGAATGCTTTTTGACGCGCCGATGACAAGCAGCGCCGCGATCATGCTCATGCCTCCGAAAGCGAGCAATGCCCGTAAAGGGCCTAAAAATGTCGTCAATTCCACCGCCCCGGGAATACCGATGGCGGCGGCTGAGTAGAGGGCGACGAAAAAGGCGGCCGCCATGCTGGGCCGCATGCGGTAGTCAACTTCCAGGAGGAGGGGAAACCACACCGCCCAGACCACCGCGTTCATACATCCCAAGCCCGCCATGAGAATCATCATCATGGGCAGTGAATTGCCCAACAGGGGCAGGGCGATCAATAACCCGGCGGTCTGAAGCGCGGTCCAACCGACCATGCTCCGCCGACTGATCAGCGCGGCCATTTCCGTGCTGAGGAAAAGCCAAAACACCGCGCCGGCGCCATAACAGCAAGCCAGCAGCGCCACCTCACGGGGGCTGGGCGTGATCAAGCCCTCCAAGCCGGGCATAGCCAGCACGATAAATGGCACAATAGCCGACAGCGCCCAGACCAGGGCCACGCCTATCGTCGCGAAAACAAAAGCGGATAAAGATCTCACATCAACCCGTCACTTTCCCGCCCGGGGTTGATGCGCGAATTTCGCGCATTGTCCGAGAAATGTACAAGGATTATCATAAAAGACACCTTCAACCGTGTCATCGTCATATCCGCGTTTCCGCATTTCAAACAAAGCGTAGTGCAAGGTGCCGGGGTCGGAGGGACCCCAGTCGCCGGAAGCGTCCACCATCATTCGATCGGTTCCGTATCGTTCCAACGTGTCCACCACCCGCGCGGGGGAGTTTTTGGTGACCGGATAGATGGTCAGCGAAGCCCAGTACCCGGCGTCCTTGACGAGTCCCACCGTATGTTCTTCCATGTGGTCGAAACACACCTTGTCCGGGTTGACACCCGAATGCGAGCGGAGGCAGTCCAGCAGCATCTTCGTGCCTTTCAGTTTGTCATCCAGGTGCGGGCTGTGAATCCAGATCAGCATATCCCGTTCCACCGCCATCTCCACCTGCAGCTCAAACACCGTCAGTTCATTTCGGGTGTTTTTATTCAACCCGATTTCGCCGATCCCCAGCACGGTGGGTTTATCCAGAAATTCCGGCAGGAAGGAGATCACTTCCTTGGAAAACGCCACATCTTCCGCTTCTTTGGGATTGATGCAGACATAGGCGTAATGATCAATCAAGTACTGGGCGGCGCGGGTGGGCTCAAACTCAGTGATATGGGTGAAGTAATCATGAAACGCCTGGGGAGACGTGCGGTCATAACCCGCCCAAAAGGCTGGTTCGCAACATGCGGCGGTATGCATGAGCGCCATGCGCTCATAATCCGCCGTTGTCCGGGCGATCATGTGGATGTGGGGTTCAATGACTTTCATAAACGGGTCCATCCTCCGGGGCCGGGCGCTTAATCGACCGACAGGGTGGTCAACAGCCGGGCGGCCCGGTCGGGGTTGTCATCAACAGCGATTGTGGCGATCGCGCGCAGTTTGGCCAATCGGTGATCATCGGTGTTTCCCGCCCGCTCAATACGGTCAAAGCCGGCGGCCACTTCAAGTAAATAGCTGCGCAAGTCATGGTAATACATGTCCAGCAATTCGTCCGCGGTTTTGGGCGGTGTCAGCGTCATAGGCTTGATCGACTCACGTGAAGTTAATGGGCGAAAAATAATAAAAGCGTCAATGTAGCTGAAGTACCGGATTTTGCCACTTCTTGTCCGGTGTTTCGTTCCCGTTCCGGGGACCGTGACGGAACCGGGAGAAAAACCGCGGGCGCGGCGCCGCTAAGCTCGCCGGGAAAGAACATCTTTCTCGTACGCTTTGACCACGTCCAGCCAGCCGCCGCCGACCGGCACACCCTGCTTCAAACAGTAGTAGTCCCAGACCGCCGCGAAGGGCATGGTTTTTAATTCCTCCAACACAGCCAGCCGGGCGGTGTAATCCCCGCTGTTTTCAAACGCGCGCAGTGTGTCCGTGGGCTCCAGAAGAGCTTTGCAGAGCGCCTTGATCATATTCCGGGTGCCGATTGTCCAGGCGGCGATTCGGTTAATGGTGGCGTCAAAGAAATCCAAGCCGATATGCACGCGGTCCGTAAAATCGCCGCGGATAATTTCCTGGGCGATGGCTTGCAATTCATCATCAAAAATCACCACATGGTCACTGTCCCAGCGGACGGGGCGGCTGACATGCAGCAGAATCTCATCCACAAATTCAAGGACGGAGCTGATTTTGTCACTGATCACTTCAGTGGGGTGAAAATGCCCGGCGTCCAGACAAAGCAGGCACCCGTTTTTCACCGCGTAGCCCATGTAGAATTCGTGGGATCCGACGGTGAAGCTTTCCGCCCCGATGCCGAATAATTTGCATTCCACAGCGTCTAAATGGCATGCGGGGTCCAGTTTTTCAGCGAACATCTCATCCAGGGACCGCCGCAACCGGGCCCGGGCGGCGACACGGTCAATGGGAATATCCTTGGAGCCGTCGGGAATCCAGGTGTTCATCACGCAGGGGGTGCCCAGTTCCCGGCCGATGTGGGCGGAAATGGTCCGGCAGGCTTTGCCATGATCCACCCAGAATTTTCGGACAGCCTCGTCACCACTGCTGAGAGTGAAGCCGCTGTCGGCCTTGGGATGGGAAAAAAACGAGGGGTTGAAGTCCATGCCCATATCATTCGCTTTACACCAGTCAATCCAGCTTTGGAAATGGGCCGGTTTGAGTTGATCGCGTTCGACGAACACGCCGCCGGTGTCCGCATAGATGGCATGCAGATTCAGGCGGTGCTTACCGGGAATCAACGACAGGGCTTTGTCCAAGTCCGCGCGCAACTGGTCAGGTGTGGTCGCTTTGCCCGGATAATTGCCTGTCACCTGAATGCCGCCGCCATCCAGCACCGCGTCGGGCACTTCAAAGCCACCGACATCATCCCCCTGCCAGCAATGCAGGGAAACGGGGATGTTTTCCAGCTTTGCCAACACCGCGTCGGTGTCCACACCGCAGATCGCATAACGCTCACGAGCGAGCTCATAGGATTTTTCAATGAGAGAATTTGGGATATTCATGAGGATTCTCGGTTCTAAGTTAACACGTTTTGGTCGATTGCCGCGATTCGCTTAAAATAATGCCGAAGAGGCATATTTCACCCCGTTCCGTCAAGTCTTGATTAACCGACTTCCACGACTTCCACGTCTTCCACGTCTTCCACGTCTTCCACGTCTTCCACGTCTTCCACGTCTTCCACGTC
>JAVVEH010000082.1:0-7383 GCA_032251435.1 Lentisphaeria bacterium
TAATATAGGTTAGTGTTAAAGATTGCGCAAGTTTAAATTTTACATTATACTAGTACTCAATTACCAAACTGGATCATTTTATGCGTTATTTTTCCTCTTTATTCGCCCTTCTTTTCGGTGTTTGTTCTATCAACGCGGCCGAGACACCCGATGAGATTTATCTGCTGATTGGTCAGTCCAACATGGCGGGCCGCGCCACAATCACCCCGGAACTTTCCGGGGAACTAAGCGGGGCTATGCTCCTGAACGCCGAGGGGAAATGGGAGGCGGCGAAAAATCCGCTCAACCGCTATTCAACCATCCGCAAGGGGCTGAATATGCAGAAATTGGGGGTGGGTTACGGATTCGCCCGGGAAATGATTGCCCAACGCCCCAGGATCACCGTCGGCCTGGTTGTCAACGCCAAGGGAGGCACTAAAATCGACCTCTGGCAGGAGGGCAGTAAATTCTTTAATGACGCGGTCGCTAGGGCCAAACAGGCGGTCGCCGCCGGGGGCGCGCTCAAAGGCATCTGCTGGCATCAGGGGGAATCCAATGCCGATGATCCCGACTATTTGAAAAAGATGACCGCGCTGGTTATCGCCTTAAGAAAAGAATTGGGGGACAAAGACCTGCCTTTTGTGGTAGGAGAGACCTGTAAGGCACAAAAAGAACGCCCCGTCAACGAGCAGCTCCGTCAGCTACCTAAAACGGTCCCCCACACGGCATGTGTATCCGCCGAGGAACTAAAAGCGCAGGATGGAAATACGCACTTTGACACCGTGGCGCAATTGGAAATTGGCAAACGCTATGCCACCGAGATGCTCAAGCTTCTCAAATGACCCGTTTCATTTACATCGCGGACACATCCACTTATTTTGACTGAATAAGATATGAACATGGCCTGATTAGCCATTGGCTGGAGCCGGGAAGGCGGTATCTTAAGTGCTTTTAACCCAAGCCGACTCGATTCCATAAAATTTCTAGTGGAAAACACTTAAATCCCATGACATCTAAAGAACGCATTCGCGCGGCCCTGCATGGCCAGCCGGTCGATCATACCCCGTTTTCACCCTTCCTGGCCTATGTGTGGGAATACTTCCCGCTGGATGTCCAGGCGGCCGGACGGCTGGCCTTCCATCACAGAGTCGGGGCGGATCCGTTATGGCGGGGGGCGCCATGCCCGGTGAAGGCGATCATGCCCGAGGGGATTGAACGGAAAACCGTGGACGAAGGTGACCGCGTCGTCACGCATGTGTCAACCCCGGTGGGGAACCTGAGGTTCGCCTACGCCAAAAGCGACGCGGGCAACACCGATTTTTTAGTGGAGCATCCCCTGAAAACTGAAGAAGACTATAAAGTCCGCATGTGGATGGAGGAAGGCGTCCGCTATAAATCCAACGCCGAAGCCGTCGCCGAACATTTCGCTACCAATGGCCAAGAAGGCCTGTCCCTCGGACAATTGATCCCCCGCTGCAAGTCAGCCTACCAGGATTTAGTCGAATTCTTCGCCGGCACTGAGGAATTGATCTATGCGCAAATGGATTTTCCGGACACGGTGCGCGCCCTCTGGGAGGTCATGGTGGCGAATGACCTTAAGGCGGTTAAGATGAGCCTGGAATCCGATTATGAGCATTTCATCACCTGGGAGGATTCCAGCACACAGAATTACTCGCCGGGGCAATATGACGCATTTATCGGCAGTGAGATTGGCGAATGGTGCCGGCTCCTGGCCGGCGCCGGCAAGTATTATGTGCAGCATGCCTGCGGCCATGTCGCCGCGTTGACCGAACGCATGCGTGACCACGGTGTCTTCGCTATCGAAAGCATTTCCCCGCCGCCCACCGGCAATCTCTCCATCAAGGACGCGCGCGCCATGATCGGCGACAGCATGGGCATCATCGGCGGCATTGAACCCACACAGTTTCTAAACCTGCACGGTGATGATCTCCGCCGGTATACGGAATCGGTCATCGATGACGCGCGCGGCGGCCCCTTCGTCCTCGCCAATTCAGACTCCTGCCCGCCCGGAGTCACCGTGGAGAAATTCAAATTGGTCGCGGATGTCGCCAAAGCCACCAGGTCATAAAAAAGAAAAAAACAAAAAGATCCTGACAAAAAAAATGGACATCAGTGAGAAGACCCTTTTTTGCGCCTTTTTGTGGCTATTTTTAACACGGCCACCCTGCCTGCCCCGGTTCTGCCAAATTCTTTAGTATTTTCACCTTGACCCAAAATAACTCATGAGTATATTAACACTTACCTTAAATTACTAACAACTTATCCTTTCGCTATGGCTCCCCGGTATCTTTACAATTGGATCGAAGAAGATTTGAACGAACGGATGGTCTTCATCGGGGGTCCCCGGCAAGTGGGAAAAACAACCCTGTCTTTGGATGTGCTCGCGGATCCCCGGCGTGAACAGGCGTCCACATACCTCAATTGGGACTTACTGGCCGATCGGGAAAAAATATTAACTGACCGCCTGCCGGTGGATCAACCCCGGATCGTGCTGGATGAAATTCATAAATTCGCCGATTGGCGACGCCTGGTCAAAGGGATATACGATAAAAACCGATCGTCGTTATCGGTGATTGTGACGGGTTCCGCCCGACTGGATCATTACAGAAAAGGTGGCGACTCGCTCCAGGGTCGCTATAACTATTATCGTCTGCATCCCTTTTCCATACCCGAATGGGACAGTGCCTGCAGTGAAAAATCTCAACAGCTACTGCTCAAGTTTGGCGGTTTTCCGGAGCCATTGACGAAAGCCACCGAACGTTTTCACCGCCGGTGGCAACGGGAGATGTTCGCCCGTGTTTTGAACGAGGATTTGCGTGAGCTTGAAAATGTCCAGGAAAGTTCCCGGCTGGAGCTGTTGTTGGCCCATCTGCCCGAATGCGTCGGTTCGCCATTGTCGGTGAATCAGCTCCGAAAATTGCTACAGGTCGCCCATAGCTCGGTGGAACGCTGGCTGACAATTTTTGAAAACCTGTACCTCACTTTCCGCATTTCCCCCTATGGCACATCACGCATACGAGCCGTGAAAAAGGAGCAAAAACTGTATTTCCGCGATTGGTCGCGCGTCAGCGATCCCGGCGCGCGATTTGAAAATATGGCAGCCTGCCATCTCCTGAAGTATTGCGATTTTATCGAAGACACACAAGGGCATCATATGGAATTGCGCTACCTGCGGGACACAGATGCCCGGGAAGTCGACTTTGTTGTCCTTCGGGACGGAAAACCCGAATTCGCTGTGGAATGCAAATGCGGAGATCGCGAACTGTCACCAGCCTGCGCCTATTTTCGTGAGCGCAGCGACATTCCAGAATTCTACCAGGTGCACTTGGAATCCGAGACCTACGGGAACCCCGCATCCGGCACCCAGGCCCTGCCATTCCATACATTCTGCCACCTGAAAAAGCTGCCTTGAAATAGAAAAAAAGACGTATGACACCACCATTTCTCAAAAACGGCTGGAACACCTGGAATGTGCGAAGTGTGCTGTCCCACGTCCATTTGCCTGAAGGGTTCGCCATCTCCCTGGGCATCAAGAGCTACCACAGCGGTCACTGCCTGCGCGAAGCGCTGATCGGGCGTGATGGCAAGAAAAACACGTCAGGCACCGCCGGACCGGGGAATGTTGAATCCATCCGCCCGGGACCCCACGCCTATGACGGATCGTTCACATCACTCGAACTGGAATGGGACGGGGTCAAAATACGTGTGGAGACGGCGGTGGACGCTGGCGACTGGTTCGCCGTTGTGACACCGTTGAACACACAGGTCAAGACCGCCTGTCTGACCATTGAGGCCGGTGTACTCTGGGGATGTCCGGGTTATGCCCGGCGGGATGGGGACACACTGGAAATCCAGAACGAAAAGACACGTGTGACAGTCGCGGTTTCCGCGTGTCCGCGGAATGAACCGGTCACGGAAATGACCGGTCCCTATCTGCTGATTCCTCTGGATGAGCCGATCTGCGTCTCCACTAACTTCGATAAGCTGGCGGAAACGGACGCGATTGTTAATAAAACAAAACAGACCTATCTGGCCAGCCGCACGCGGCCGGACACCAAACAACAGGAGCTCTACGACGCCATGCAGATCTGCCTGGCTTGGGACACGATCTATGACCCCTTCCGGGATCGAGTCATTTCACCCGTCAGCCGGATTTGGAGCTGTGACAATGGCGGTTGGGTTTTGTTTGACTGGGACACCTACTTCGCCGCCTGGATGGCGGGACTGGAAAACAAAAACCTGGCCTATTCGAACGCCTGCGCCATCACTGAGCTGGCCACCGATACAGGCATGGTCCCCGGCATGACCCGGGCCAACGGGCTCAAAACCCACGATCGGTCCCAGCCCCCGGTGGGAGCCATGACCGTGCGGGCGCTTTGTGACATGCATGGGGAAACGGTGCTTGCTGAACGACTCTTCGACCGCCTGCTCGGATGGAACCGCTGGTATGCTGAACATCGCGACTGGGACGGCTATCTGTGCTGGGGATCCAACCCTTACAAAGCCAATATCGGACACATCCTTGAGACGGTCGTCTTAAATACGAAATTCGCCTCCATGCTCGAATCCGGGCTCGACAACTCCCCCATGTACAAAGAAGTCGGCTACGACAAAGAGCGTAACCTGATGGCTCTGGCTGACGTGGGCCTCATGTCGTTCTATATCACCGATTGCCGTGACCTCGCGGACCTCGCGAAACGCGTGGGCCGCGGCGAGGTGGTGGACGAACTTGATCAACGGGCCGAAAAATACATGCGAAGCCTGCAAACCCTGTGGTGTGAGAAGACGGGGCTGTTCCTCAACAAACATTTGGATACCGGTGAGTTCCAGCACCGGTACTCGCCGACGCATTTTTATCCCCTGCTCGCGGAGGCCGCGACCCAGGAACAAGCCGAGCGGATGATCAAGGAACACTTCTTCAATCCGGATGAATTCTGGGGCGACTGGATTCTGCCGTCCATCGCCCGGAACGATCCCATGTATCCGGAGCAGGACTACTGGCGCGGCCGGATCTGGGCGCCCATGAATTTTCTCGTCTATCTCGGTCTGCGTAAATACAATCTTCCGGAAGCCCGAAAAGCCCTGGTGGAAAAATCTGAGGCGTTGCTCCTGAAAGAGTGGCGTGAACACGGTCATGTTCACGAAAACTACTGCGGCGACACCGGTATGGGCTGCGGAACGGACAAGCATAACAGCGACGCCTTCTATCACTGGGGTGGCCTTCTCGCACTTATCTCGATCATGGAACATGAGCGGCTAAAGAATGATGAAAGACCCAAACACCCAAATACCCAATGAAGGTCAAAGTTCCAATCACTAAAAGCCGAATGTCAAGATTTTAAGTCGGTGCGAGAAAACAAAAAAAGAACAGGTGGCTAAACATCTCCTTCATATTCTTCGTGACGTCTTTCATTTTTTTGAGATTCGATTATTTTTTCATTCAGAATTTCTTGGGTGTTTGGGTATTTGGGTATTCAAAAATTTTGTGACCTATTAACATAAATAAAGAGAACGACACATGACACCTGTAACGATTGCCAACTGTCAGATTGATGTTGAAATGGATAATCCGGGCATGGAGGTGACTCTCACCCCCCGATTCAGCGAAGCGCCGGGGGTCGAGTATCTTGATGTCAGCATCACGGCCAAAACGCCCACCCGTCCCAACCCGGTAACACTGAAATGGGACTATAAAACCATCAACGCCCATCAGCGCGCCTGTACCGAGTGGCAATATAAGCTCTGCGGCATGGGGCGTCCCCGCACCCAGGCCAGCGCGGCGAAAAACGCCCCGGTCTGGAGCATGTTCGATTACGCCGGGAATAATCGGTTGACTCTGGCGGTCGCCGATGCCATTAACACCTGTGAAATCAGCGCCCAGCATGCGGAAGAGACCGCCTGCCTCACCTATCGTATCCAACTGTTTATCGATCCGGTCCCCCCCCTGACTGAATACAGCACCACGATCCGTTTCGACAGCCGCGAACAGAAATACTGGGATGCTATGAATAGCGTTTCCGACTGGTGGGCGGCCATGCCTGAGTACACCCCGGCGCCGGTTCCGGAACACGCCCGCCTGCCGATGTATTCAACCTGGTACAGCTATCATCTCGATATCACCCCCGAGGCGATCGAAAAACAGTGCGCCCTGGCTAAAAAACTGGGCATGGACTCGGTCATTGTCGATGATGGCTGGCAAACCGATGACAAAAACCGCGGCTACGCCTACTGCGGCGACTGGGAACCCGCCCCCGGTAAATTCCCCGACTTCGCCGCCCATGTGAAACAGGTTCACGACATCGGCATGAAATACCTGCTCTGGTACAGTGTCCCCTTTGTCGGGATCTATTCCAAGGCCTATGACCGCTTTAAAGACAAATTTCTCAACCCGCCGCAGCCGGGCGGAAAAGAACAGAAATGGTTTGTCCTGGATCCGCGTTTCCCCGATGTCCGCGAATACCTCATCGGCATCTATGAAAACGCCATCAGAAACTATGATCTGGACGGTTTCAAACTCGATTTTGTGGATTGCTTTTGCACCAATGAGGCCACTAAAGACTGCTTTGGCGACGGCCGCGACTATCAGTCGGTTCCCGAGGCGGCCGACCGCCTGCTGACCGATGTGATCGCCCGACTGCGCGCCATCAAACCCGATGTGATGATCGAATTCCGGCAGTCCTACATCGGTCCGGCCATGCGCAAATACGGCAACATCTTCCGGGTCGGCGATGAGCCCAACAACGCCGCCGGCAATCGGGTTGGCTCCATGTTATTAAAAAACTTGAGTGGCAATACGGCTATTCATTCCGACATGGTGATGTGGCATTATGAGGACAGTGTGGAAAGCGCCGCCATGCAGTTGATTCACGCCTTATTCACTGTTCCGCAAATCTCTGTGCGGCTCGATGAAGTGCCTGAGAGTCACGTGGCCATGATCCAACGCTATCTCGACTTCTGGCGTGAACACCGCGATGTGCTGCTCGACGGAAAAATCATGCCGCGGCATCCCGAGCACACATTCCCATGCGTCGTGGCGGAAACCGGCACCAAAGTGGCCGGCGCCGCTTACGCCGACGGCTTCGTGCCGCTGCCGGAGATTGGCGATCGCGCCCTGCTGCTTGTTAATGGAACACTCGAAAAACGGGTTGCCATTGACTTGCCAGACTCGATCGGTTCCCGGCGTCTGGAAATCTGGACATGTACAGGTGAAAAAGTTCTGAATGAAACCCGCGACTTCGCCGCCGGGCTACACAGCCTGCCCGTGCCGCCAGCCGGCACCTGTTGTGTCTCGCTTGTATGATTTACCGGAGCAAAAAGTATCCGGCGAAAACTTAATCCAGAACTTAATCCAGAACTTAATCCAGAACTTAATCCAGAACTTAA
>JAVVEH010000083.1:0-7367 GCA_032251435.1 Lentisphaeria bacterium
GTCTTTCACGTCTTTCACGTCTTTCACGTCTTTCACGTCTTTCACGTCTTTCACGTCTTTCACGCCTTCCACGACTTCCAACGCCTTTCACGTTTCACTGCAAAATGTATGGACATGGTTGCATTTAACATGGGGTGATGATATAATATCCTGCCAAACATATTGACCGCCGCGCGTTTTTAACGCCAAAAACACAGGCCCGATGCGCTATGAACCGCTCCATCCGCCACACGTTCACCATTATTGAGCTGATTGTCGTCACGTTTATTATCGGCATTGTGTTGACGCTGACCTTGGCCCCTTTTGACAAATTGGTCACCGTCGCCGGTGTGGATGGCGCTGTGAACATGATCTCCTCCCAACTGCGCGCCTGCCGTCAGCACGCGGTCGGCAAGCGCGCGCAGGTGGCGTTGGCCATATATCGCGACGGCATGACCCAGGCCATTCGGACCGCCCAGTTAGACAAAGACAACCATTTCGACAGATGGACGGAAAGCAGCACGTGGGCATTTTTGCCCGCCGGGGCGGTTGTGGAAGAAGTAGACGATGGCGATTCAGCCACATCAGGCGATACGGACGATGGTGGTGTTGATATCACTTTAACGGCGGATCAGATGGTGCCCATTTCGACAACCGCTGTCACGTGCAGGTTTATCATCTACAGACCCACCGGAAAATTGGATGGCGGTCATTCTCCCGTGATTAAAGTGAGTGACGCGATCCCCGATGGCTCCGGTGGATATACAACACCGGGGAAGAGAGGGATGAATTATTTGAAACTGACTGTGAACCGATTTACCGGGCAGATCACGATCACGGAACCCTAGAGCTCAGGACACGACTTATGCGCGCGAAACATGCCTTTAACCTGATCGAGATCAGCATCGCTCTGGGTGTGATCGCGGTCGGAATCGTCGCCGTGGTGGGGGCCTTCCCGTTGGCCGCCAATAAAACCCGGGACGCCATGGCCGAAACCTATGCCGCTCAAGCCGCCGCCGACATGCTGGCGCTGATTGAATACCAGGGTCGGCAAAACTGGCCCGTCTATTTTGAAGGAAGCACGGTCCTGCCCGCGGCCAAACCCAGTGGAGGGACCGCCCGGGGGGGGGTGATTGCCGATACGAACGGCACCATTTACGGCACAGCCACCCCGGGGGCATACCACATCATCCGGTATACGGATGCCAATGGCAATGGGACATTCGATATTGGTGAGATTGTAGATTTTGAAGCGGAAATGCTGGTGTGGCGGAGTCTTGTTTCCGAAGATTGGAAAACGTCGAATTTTCCTTATTCTGAAGCCGTCCGACTCAATGTCGAGATCAGTTGGCCGGTGGCGGTTCCGTACGCCAACCGCCAGAAGGCCTATTACACCACCGAATTGTCCAGACGCTAGGATCAGGGGTTGTTTATGAGCATACGTTCCATCATCAGTCGATCAGGCGGTGCCGGCCGCTCCCCGCGGGCCGGGCGCCATGCTCAACCACCCGCGCTCCGCGCCCCGCGCTCCAGGCATCGTGCCCGCCGCTCTTTCACCTTGATTGAGCTGCTGGCGGCCCTGGCGGTGTTCAGCGTCATCATGCTGCTACTGATGCGCTTCACCAACGCCGCCAACACCACGTGGACCAAGTCGGCCGCCAATATGAGAGTCTACGCGAACGCCCGGGCGGTGATGGATCTGATCGAGCAGGATGTGAACGGCATGATTCTGTCAACGGATCCCGGCGCCGAGATACAGCTCCATGACCACGGCGGAGTCGATGACAACTTCCTGACCTTTGTCTCGGCCGTCGGCTATGTTTCGGCCGATCCGGCTGACAACGCATACGGCTCCAAACTAGTGGAAGTGACCTACCAGTGGGTGGACGACGGGACGAACCGTGTTCTCAAGCGCCGCGAAATCGGTGACAGCGATGGCACCGACTGGGATTTTTTGGGGGCGCCCGCGCCCCCCGCTGTCGTGACAGCCTGGTACGACACGGCCCCCGCGGATTCATTTGAAACCATCACGGCGGGCGTCACGAATTTTGAGATGGCCGTCCACCCGTCGGCGGCCAGTCCGGCATACATCACCGTTTCCCTGAGTCTGATTGATGACCGGATACCCGACACGATTCCCGACACCGTGGCGAAGCAGACGGAACGGACCTTCACGCGAATTTTTTTTCTGAACCCATGATGCTGAGCGAACAGGACATTCAAGATATTGTGGACCGGGTGGTGGAAGTCGCCGCTCCGGAGAAGATTATTCTGTTTGGCTCCTACGCCACTGGCACCGCCACTGAGGATAGCGACGTGGATTTGCTGGTGGTCAAAGAGACCCCTCTGCCATTTGCCGAACGTACCGCCGACATTCAACTAGCTCTTTTAAAATGGCATATTCCCACAGACATAGTGGTTCAAACACCGGAAGAGTTCAACCGCAATCGGGAAAAATTTTGGACTGTGACCGCCCAGGCTGCCGAGAATGGGAGGTTTGTCTATGGTTGACTCCATGGATGTTACGCGCTGGTTGGCGTTCGCCCGTGAAGATCTTCGGGCGGCGCATAGAGATCTGGGAGCGCGCCCACCCTTGTTCAGGCATGTGGTATACAATTGCCAGCAGGCGGCTGAAAAGGCTCTTAAATCCATTTTGATAGGTACTGGCCGGTAACATTGTCCAGTTGACAGAGGCGCATATAACGTGTTCTGAAAAGAAACTAGGGCGGGATGAGCTGCCCGGCCTAAACGTTGATTGAAATGATGCTGAGCGAACAGGACATTCAGGCGATTGTCGACCGGGTGGTCGACGTGGCGCGGCCCGAAAAAATCATGTTGGTATGGTCATCTCACCGGAGACATTGAGCTCATGAAGTCGATTTTTAAACCCATCCATCACCCGGCCGGCGCTGACGAGCGCGGCAGCGCCCTGGTGCTCGTCCTCGGGGTGCTCGCCCTGCTGCTGATCAGCGCCACGGTCTTTATCTTCACCGCCAACACGGAGCGGGAAGCCGCCTCGGTCAACGCCGATGTGACCAAGGCCCGGTTGATCGCCAGGGGGAAAATGGAAGCGGCGGCGGCTATTATATATGCTAAAGCACAAAATAAGATGTACCCTGGGGGAATTGATGTGATGAATGCTGGGAGAAATGGCGTAGGTTGGGATGACATCTATTTTCGCCCCAGCATTGACAATGTTCTACCTAAAACTGTCTATTCAAACGGGTTAAATGAAGCGCTTCACTTAAATGTTGGATTTGACTACACTCCGGCGACAATCGAATCAGAATTTTACTCGACGATAAGCTGGCACCTGCTTCAATACAATCCGGGTGATGGTGTTAAAATCTATGGCCGGGGCGCATACGTTTTCATCGATGAGTCGGGGAAGTTAGACATCAATGGGGCGCTCACGGATGCGGAACCCTATTTTGATAAAAATGGGAATGGGAGCTGGGATGCCGGGGAATTCTACATCGACATCAACGGGAACGGAAGCTATGACGCGACGGCCGTGCCCGAGGGGGACGAGGCGAACAGCACCGGCAGCTCACCGCAGTTTATAAACCTACAGCAACTGTTCACCCGGTATACCTGGACCGGATTGCTTGGCGGCGGAGACGCGAACGCCTTCCGGACCCGGCGGCAAGGCACGGTCAACCGCTGGCTGTCCTGGCGGCAGATGTACGCGGCGGACTACGCCGGTCCATTGTTTGTCAAACCGCCGAACAACACCTATCTGCTGCAAGCTAAAGACACGATTTTCCCCCGTAGCTACGATAAGGAAGCCTACAGCGCTCTTGATGGAACCGGCGCCCGGCAGGATTATAGTCGCTTTTCGTTCAGCCGGTTCGACTGGGATGCGTACAGCCCGGCCGACACCGATGGTGACGGGCTGTATGATCTGGCGGGCACGGTGCATCGTCAGATCTGGGACGACACCGACACCAATTATTCCGCGTCCATTCCCTGGCTGGCCGACATGACGGCGACGCTGGATGTGGATGGCAACGGCACGCCGGGAGAGGCTTCTGACAATACCGCCCTGCGGAATCAGGTCATCGCCAACATTATCGACTATGGTGACAGCGACAACATCCCGACGCATGATTACGCCGGGGCGAAAACCTACTGTGGTCTTGAAAAAGTGCCGTATATCAATGAGGCCGCTTTATCGTGTAGCTATGTGGTAGACGACTTGGGTGACGCGGACGCAACCAATGACACCGGGGTTTTGACGGTTTATGGGTATGTGGAAATGATCAATATGTATGGGGATGGTTTGAGTTTTAATGAGGAAGAAATTTTTCTGGATGTGACTGCCACCATCGACGGCGTGCCAACAACCTACAACTTTTCCGCACCGGCCAAAGCGGTCGCCATGCCTGCGAATTCTTATCATGTGGTGTCGATGACACCACAAACGACGAATGTCCCGGTCCCGAATGCGACGACATGTACAGTGGTGATTGATTCCGTCAATGTCGTTTTTAAAAACGGAACGACCGTGTATGATTTCTCGGTCGTTTCAAATACGTCAACGGCCTCGTTCGATTTAACGGATTCAACCGCTGCTTACGCGTCTTCCGAAACCTATGACCCCCGTAGTAATACCGTGCCGACCATGTGGGCATGGGACGGCGGTGGAATTTCCGGAACCGCATTGGGATCGGGAACAGGCTCTCTGGGCGTTTTTGACAGCGGGACAAATACGTTTACCGCGTCTTTGTTGGCAAATCGCAACACTTTTTCGTATCCTGACGGGTCTTCTCCTTTGGGACTTACAGGGTATACGACCAAAGGAACGCATTACGACACAGAAATGGCGACAGATCCCGCCGCCGGCATTTCCACCGCCTATATCCGGAACGCGCCTATGCAGTCGCTCTGGGAGCTGGGCGCCATCCACCGGGGGGAACCTTGGCGGACGATTAATTTATTGACCTATAACGAAAATCCCGCGACCGCGACCTACGTCAACGGGGACGCGATACTTCTGGATCAATGCACGATCGGCTGGGAAAAAGTCGCCTATGGCCGATTGAATATGAATTCGCCCCTGAATCGGGCCTGGTATCCGGTGCTGCGGACCGTCAACCTCGGGGCCGGGTACGATTACGCCAACGCCGGCGCCGTTATATCCGATGCCAACATCAACACACTCACGAACAATATCAAAACGTTTACAAATATCCTTGTCAATGCGGTTCCGTATGGGCAAGACTCCCGGGGGAAAATCGTCGCTGTGACTTCCCTGAAAAACAGCACTGGCGGCACCCAGAACACTAATGCCACCCGGGAGGAAATCATTGGGCGGATCGCCGGGTTGCTGACCGCGCGGTCCAACTACTTCACGATTTTAGCCACCGGCCAATCGGTCAAGGATCTGGGAGCGGTTCCGGATGCCATTCCCGCCGCGGACCGCCCGTCGAGCTGGTCCGAGCTGGCGGCCGGTAAATGGGTGGATGTCCTGGCCGAGGCGAAAGTCGTGGCCATTGTCTATCGGGACGCGTACACCAACGAGTTTAAAGTCGAAGAAATCCGCTATGTGGAATAGCCAGCCATGAAAGACACAGGCATCCTGTGGAACCGATGACGGCGGCTGATTTTTGCCCCGCTCGCGCGGGGAAGCTAAGCGATTAAGTTCGGGACACCGCCACGCGTGGCAGAGGCTTGAGCTTGGCGAAAGCAGTGACCGACGGGAACGGCAACGAAGCGTCAAACGTTCGGGACAAGGTTCGGGACAAGGTTCGGGACAAGGTTCGGGACAAGGTTCGGGACAAGGGTTTTTTAAGGATAGGATCGCGGCGTATGACATATCATCATGTGACTATTTTTTTCTGCTGTCTTGTCGGGCTGTGTTTGTCGGCCGGGATGGCCCAAGCGGACAAGCTGGTGGTGCTCAATGACAAGGGGCAATTGCTTGATCTGAGTTCAGAAAGGGTCAAAGCTCTGGCGAAGGAGAAGATGCGTGTCACGCGGATTAAAAAAGAGGTCATAGAAACTAAGCTGCCTCCGCAGGAGATGGTCCGGCGCCTGTTTGAGCCGATTGTCGAGCCGAATAAAGAGCAGTATGAGCAGAGTGTCCGCAACGCTAAAAAGTTTCAGGAAATGGCCCAGCAGGCGGCGGACCGTGATCAGGAAGAGACCGCCCAAAAATATATGCGGGTCGCCAAACTGTTCTATGAATATTCGTTGCGCAATAAAAAAATTGTCACGGCCTTCGCCTCCGGCGCTTCGGGGGAAATAAGCCAAGCCTGCGAGGATATCCTCAACATCGAAAAAGAGATTCAACAAATCGCCCGCAAAGACGTGCCGCGGGACTGGCTGACACCTCAGGAAGTGAACAGCGTTTACATCATGTCTGAAAAGCAGTATGAAAACAGGCGCCGGTTGGAAGAAGATAAAAATCGGGACGAACCGAAAAAGGACGCGGAATCCTCGGGGACACCCCGGCGATGACATCTCGCGGTCAACACGTCACATTTCAGTCTCATTTGACACAACCCACGATCACACAGCGGAGATACCCATGAACACACACGCATTGACACGACTCCAACTGTTGGTGGCGGCGCCCGGCGACGCTATTAGGCCGCCGTGGCGGCGAAAAGCGACGACGAGAATCACTCGGACAATGTTCACATTGATCGAGCTGTTGGTGGTGATCGCCATCATCGGCATCTTGGCCGGCATCCTTCTGCCGGCGATGCAAAAAGTCCAGCAAAAAGCGAAACGCGCCCAGGCGCAGGCGGATATCTCCGCTCTGGAAATGGCGATCAGTCAATATCAGCAGACCTATGGATACCTGCCAACTGATACGGGCGCCGCGCTTTTAAAGACGCTCGCCGCCGAAACGACCACAAATAATCCCCGCGGTGTGATCTTTCTAGAGCTTAAATCAGGTAAGTTCGCGGACTTTAAAGATCCCTGGGGCCAGGAGTATGTAATCGAAATCGACGACGACTATGATGGGAAAATCCCCGCTTCGGACATAGCTGTCAGTAGCTCAGATGTTTATGGCGCCTCCGCTATTTGGTCGACCGGTGATCCCAAGGTCGCCGATGACGATATCACCTCCTGGGCCAAATGAGAGGCGGATGTCGGAATTAAGGGGATGTCGGATTTCGGATGTCGGATGTCGGATTTCGGATTTGCGGAGGGCGGAGGGCGGAGGGCGGAGGGCGGAGGGCGGAGGGCGGAGGAGCTTTTACGCCAAAGGCGTTATGGCATATAGCCCGGGGTTGCCTCAACCCCGGGATTCGGTAAAAACCATTCAACGCCAACGGTGTTGTGTCGGGACCGCTCACGACGGCCCACGCCCTCGAAGGGTCGCTCTCTTGAAACTTGGGAATGATGAACAGATGAACAGGGAATAACGAATATCG
>JAVVEH010000084.1:0-6175 GCA_032251435.1 Lentisphaeria bacterium
GACTTCCACGACTTCCACGACTTCCACGACTTCCACGACTTCCACGACTTCCACGACTTCCACGCCTTCCACGCCTTCCACTTTTTTTGTGATCCGATTGGACAGCCAACCAGATGGGATTAAATTATCCATCCTTTCTTTTATGGGCCAGCGTAGCTCAGCGGTAGAGCGGTTGATTTGTAATCAGCTGGTCGGGGGTTCAATTCCCTCCGCTGGCTCCATTCTTTAAAGCTATGCCCTACAGTTAGTTTTCAACTCGCTGGGGGGCTTCTTTTTTGAGGGGGGGCGGAAAAGAAAGATCCGCGGCGTAGCGACCCCTCGGAGTTCGGAATCCCCGATCCGAACAGGAAGAGACAAGGTCATTGAGCATGCAACCATGTTCGACTGCTCAACACGGATGCATCCGGGACCCGTCTTCGCCAAACTTAATCCAGATCTTAATCCAGAACCTAATCCAATTTTGTGCTCAGATCGATACCGGAATTTAGTTCTGGAGACCGCCGAAGGCAGAGCAGGAACGGCAACGTTCTGGAGTAAGTTCTGGAGACCGCCGCAAAGTGGCAGAGGCTGTCATTCCGATGACAGCAGCGAAGCGTCAACGTTCTGGAGTAGGTTCTGGAGACCGCCGCAGCGACATACGCGCCGGGTCGGCGCTTGTTCCGAATAAATTCGGTACACCAACTCGTGCGTGCAACCTTCTCTGAAACACATGGCGTCGTGACGGTCCTTTTTATGTCTTGCAATCATTTTTTGTAGAAAATGCACACCGTGACGGTATATTCAGCCTCATGCCACATGTTCACACCATTATTCTCGGGGCCGGTCCGGCCGGTTTAAGTTTCGCCCACCGTCTTCTCCAGCTTGGTGACACCTCCTTTGTGGTGTTCGAAAAGGAAAACGAGGCGGGCGGACTCTGCCGCAGTCAAGATGTGGACGGCGCGCCTCTGGACATGGGCGGGGGGCATTTCCTGGATGTGCGCCGACCTGACGCCAACGCCTTTTTATTCACTTTTCTCCCTGAAGACCAGTGGGACACCCACCACCGCAAATCGACAATCACCGTTCACGGCCAGGACATTGATTATCCCTTTGAGGCCAACCTCTGGCAGTTCCCCGCGGATCTCCAGCAGGCCTACCTGGACTCCATAGCCCAAGCCGGTTGCCTCACCGGAGAACCCAAACCGGACACCTTTCCCGAATGGGTCACGTGGAAACTGGGAGACAAAATCGCCCGGGATTACATGATTCCCTACAATGAGAAGATCTGGTGTCTGGATGATTTGAATGAACTGGGCACCTATTGGCTGTACAAACTGCCGGATGTCTCGTTTGAGGACACGTTGCGAAGTTGCCGGGAAAAACGCCTGATCGCCAAAATGCCGGGACACGCCAATTTTTACTATCCAAAAGAGGGGGGATATGGCCATGTCTGGCGGCGCATGGGTGACGCGCTGGGTGGCAAACTGCTGCTCAACCGGGCGCCCGCCACGGTAACCATCACCCCTTTAGGTGTCGATGAATTCACCTGTGACCGGATCATTACCACGATTCCCTGGCCGGAATTTGTCCGGCGGGCGGATGTCCCTGACCTGATCGCGGACTCCGCGGCGGCGTTGAAAAACGCGCCTGTTGAAATTGCCTACTATCCCGACAATTTGCCGAGTCCGGCCCACTGGACGTATGTCCCCTCGCCGGACATCAAACATCACCGGCTGTTGCTCCGGCATAATTTCTGTCCGGCTTCCCGGGGATACTGGACGGAAACCAATGCCAAGCGCGCGGCGGAGTGGGGGAAACGTGAACGTCCAACGTCCAACGCCCAACGTCCACCGTTGAGTAATCACCCCTTGTGGAAACACGTGAATGACTACGCCTACCCGTTGAACACCGTTGACAAGCCGGAGCAGATTAAACGGATTCTCGACTGGGGAGCGGATAATGGCATTGTCGGTCTGGGCCGCTGGGGGGAATGGGAACACATGAATTCCGACGCGGCGGTCGAAGCGGGCATGCGACTGGCTGAGACGCTGGTTTAAACGTGGCTGTTTTCGGGACGAAAACGCTCCAAAGCTTTCCGCGCGGCATGAACTGGACCGATTCGGTCTCCGAATCATCCGCCTTGCCAATCAGGCCCTCCTGTAAATTGTCGAGACGTGGGTTTATTGGGGGATGCTCTTTCGGACGCGCCGAAAGACGACAAGGTCGCCGGTGTCTTTTTTCACCGGTGACAGGGCCGAGCGTTTTATGCCGGCGATCCACAGCACCTCGTCACCGGCGCGCATCACGGGAAAGTCCGGGCGCCGGTCGGCGGCGATCCCGGCCTGGGAAAAAATATCTTTCAGTTTCCGCTCCGAATGGTGTCCAAACGGCACCATCCGATCCCCCGGTTCCCAGTTTTTAATATGCAGCACCGCGGGGAGATCATCGGCCGGAAAACAGGCCCTGTCGTTCCGCGGACTCCGCAAGTCAGTCTCACTCAAAGCCGCCGCGGCGACCCGTGTGGCTTCCAGGACAAGGTCCGTTCCGGGAATCTCCAACCGCGGCTGGGCGGTCCACGGCCAATCCAAGTTGTACGCCAACATGTTCCGCGCGATCCGCAATGTTCCCTGTTCAACAGCCAGTTTAAGACCATCTCCCAAGGGCGCGTATTTGACGCTTTCGCCGGCCGTGGCGAGTTCCTCTTGGAGTCGGGCCACGGCGGCCTGACTGGGGAGCCAGTCAAAGCCGGTTTTTTTCCGTATCCACAGCCGGAGAACCCGGGGAAACAACGCCGGATGCAGCCGCCGGAAGGCTTCCACCGAGTCATCGGCGGGGACCGCGGACTCCGCGGCTTGTTCCAGAAAATCAGCGTCTTGCCGTAACACATCCAGCGTGTGGAATAAGGCTTGATCGCCGCCTAGAGTTTTCCGGATGGCGGGTAACCATTCATGACGGACGGCGTTACGCCGGTGTCTGACATCCGCGTTACTGAGATCCTCACACCACTCTGTGACACCTTTTTCGGCCAGCCAGTTTTTCAATTCGGCTTTTCGAAAGCTCAAGAGCGGGCGGATGATGTGAACACCCTCCACGTCCCGAACCGGGCGCAGACCGGTCAGCCCGCCGCTGTTGCTGCCGCGGGCCAGGCGGAGGAAAAAATCTTCCAGCGCGTCATCCGCGTGATGGGCCAAGGCGATGGTGGCGCCCGGGTGGTTGTTCCGCCAAAACTCCAGGCGGCGGCGGCGGGCGGCTTCCTCAAGACTTTCTCCCGCCCGCCTGGCATCAGCGACCTCTAAACAAGCCCGCTCAAAGGGGATTCCGCGGTCATCGCAGACTTGTCGACACCAGTCGGCATCCGCGTCAGCCGCCGGGCCCCGTAATCCGTGATTCAGGTGCGTGGCTGCACATGGCTGGCCGCACGTCTGGAGCAGAAGGACAAGGGCCAGGCTGTCCATGCCGCCACTGAAGCCGACAATTAACGGTTGATCAGACGTGACACCGCAGGTCTGTAACGCGGTTTTAAATTGTTGAGTGAGGTTTGGCATAAAACGTTTTCTGGCGAGATTCCGTTTTAAATGTGTCGATGTAAACGGCAGGTTCGTGACTCAGTGACTCAGTGACGCAGGTCTGACAAGGCTCCGCCACCAGGACTTTCAATATCCCCGCCTTCAGTTTTTTCACGCCCGGGGATGCGCTTGCCGATAGACTTGAATCATGCGTTGGGAGGACACATGGGTGTAAATCTGCGTGGTGGACAAGTTCGCATGCCCCAGCAATTCCTGCACACTGCGCAAATCCGCGCCGGCGTCCAGTAAATGCGTGGCGAAAGAATGCCGTAACTTATGCGGTGTCATGTCCGGGGGCAAACCCGCTTCAAGCAAATAATCTTTGAGCGCCCGCTGCATTGACCGGGCGGTGAGTCGGCCGCCCCGTCGATTAAGGAAAACCGGTCCCGGTGACCGCCGTCCCCCCAGCCCCATCTTTTCCCGCTCTAGAAAATAATCCCGCAAAGCGTCCAAAGCCGGCTCTCCCAACGCGCACAGGCGCTCTTTCTTGCCTTTTCCACGCACCCGGAAGGTCCGGGACAAGAGATCGAGGTCGTCAAAATCAAGCCCCACCGCTTCGCTGATCCGCAGGCCGCCACTGTAAATGATTTCCAAAATCGCCGTGTCCCGCACCGCCCGGAACCGGGCGTCAGCGGCCTTGGTGTCCGAGGCGGATGATTGTCCGCCCAGCCGGGACATCGGGGCGGACAACAAACGGCCCGTTTCCTCGACGGATAATACTTTCGGTAAACGCCGCCCGCTGTTGCGCGTGCTCACGGTAGTGAACGGATTGCTGGATAAAACGCCTTGGCGGACTAAAAACCGGCAGAAAGACCGCAAGGTGGATAATTTCCGCCGCACGGAAGCGGCCGCCAATCCCATTGTTTGCAAGTGGCGGACGTACTGCCGGGCCCGGGCCGCGTCAAGACTTCCCCAGTCAAAGTCACCGGCGCCGTCCCCCCACGTCACGTCAGCGAACTGACACAAGTCACGATAATACCCCGCCAGTGTGTGCTCAGACACCTGTTTTTCCGATCGCAGGTAGGTCTGAAACCCGCGAACCGCGGGATCCTGGGCGACCGCCGATTGCACATGATGGTTTTTTTTCACAACGCGCCGAGCCTTTTACAAAACTCTCTGATTAAATGGATTTCAGCGGTCTGGGCTCGACAAAAACCGCGGGACGGACATAAACCGGCTTGAGAGTGGGTTCCAAGGCGTCGTAAGGCGGCCAATCCCAGCCAACGGGATTGATTAACAGCCGGGCGGTGATGTGATCCAGACACACGGTGTCCGCGGCGACCGCGGCGGGCAGTGACTCGCCAATCTCATTCCGGTGCGCCGTGGCGAAAACGGTGGCGCCAGCCGTGGCGGCGGAGACATCCCGCGCGTTCACAACGGTTGGTTCGCCCTGGACAGTCAAGCACTCACCGGTCACGAGAAAACGCGTCGTGATCACCTGCTGACGGCGGGCGTCGTGCAAGGTCACGATGTCCGTGGCGTCGGGATGGTGTTCGAGCGCCCGCGCCGCGACAGGCAGGCTGCTGGGAATGCCCCGGCAAACAGCGGCGCTCTGTAGGCATACCCCTTTAATGAAAGCGATGCCGCAGCGCAGACCCGTGAAACTGCCGGGGCCGGTGCCGACTGTCCAGCGGGTGACATGGGCCAACGCGATACCCGCCTCCATAAACCGGTCTTCGATCCAAGGCACCAGCACGGCGTCTGACGCCCGGCGCTCAAAGGGGGCTGAGGCTTCAAAAATCAACTCGCCATCCTCAGTCACAGCCAACGAGATGCCGTATGATGTGTCCAAAGCCGCTTCAATCATGCGCTAGTATCCTTATTTCGCCAAGTCGGCCGGAAGTGTGATGTGCCGGATGTCTCCCCCGGCGTGCTCAATGACCACCGGCACATGGCGCTGCCCGGCCCCCGGAATCAATAATCCTTCAATGCGTTCAGGCCATTCCACCAAAGATACCGCGTCTTTCGGAAAGAGAAACTCATCCACCCCAAAGGCCAGCGCGGCGTCTTCATCCGTGATCCGGTACATGTCCAAGTGGTATAACCAACGCCCGTCCGGGCAGGCGTATTCCTGGACCACGGCGAATGTCGGGCTGGTCACCGGCTCGGTGATACCCAGGCCGCGGGCGAACCCGCGGGAAAACACGGTTTTACCGGTCCCTAGGTCGCCCCGCAAACTCACGGTGACACCGACGGGTAACACCGCGGCCAGCCGCTTGCCCAATTGGAACGTGGCATCTTCACCATCACTGATTATCCGGGTTGTCCGCATGCGTGAAGCCCTTAGTTGACAGAGCTGGGAATATAATCCCGAAACCATAAAACGAAAGACGGAGAGCGCCCCGCGGCGGGCCTGTCGCCGCCGTGAGAGAAAGCGACTCTGCGAGATCCGGTGTTTTTTTAACAGCTCAACGACTCTCTCCGCCGCCGATACGAGAGCTTCAGGATCCACTAGCGGAAAAAGATTAATGGCCACAAAAAGGCACAAAAAAAACCGCCCCGTCCGGGAAACCGGGCGGGGCGGTTGAATTTACCGCGCTCTCGGCGGGAGAACTTGCCTTACTTCCGACACCGACGGCGGAAGGTCAGGCCCATCAGCCCCAGACCGGCCAGGATGATCGTGGACGGCT
>JAVVEH010000085.1:0-6095 GCA_032251435.1 Lentisphaeria bacterium
TAAGTTCTGGATTAAGTTCTGGATTAAGTTCTGGATTAAGTTCTGGATTAAGTTTGACCTAATGTATCGTATCTTTGGAGGGCGCGCCAATGAGGGTCGCGGGAATAAATCACAGCAGGCCATGATAGCAGCGGAAGATCCAGTCGGTTGCGGGCAGGTGAATGCCCGGTCCCCGCCACCAAGGCGTTTTTCGGAAAGTGAACAGAAGGCCCGTGCCCGTGATCGCCGCGGGATGTGGGGAAGGGCATGATTTCGCGTTCATTGATTCAACGCTTTCGGGCGTCTCCGCCCGCTCTTCCGGATAAATCCGGCACACCAACTGTGGGGCGCGACTCGTGATAAAAGGTCGTTGTCGGGTTTATCACGCGAACCGGGTCTCCCTGGAAATGTAACGAAGTCACAGGCCAGTTTGGGCTGATCACGCGAACCGGGTCTCCCTTGAAATGTAACGAAGTCACAGGCCAGTTTGGGCTGATCGCGCGAACCGGGTCTCCTTAGAAATGTAACGAAGTTACCCGATTTCGTTTTGCCAGATTTGTTCAAGTGGCTGGGGGTTCCTGATTATTTCCAGAGAACCATCCGTCCGCAGGAGTGTTTCCGGCGCTTGCGCGTGCGAGTTGTAGTTAAAGGGGGACATCGCCGCGCAATACGCGCCGCAACCGCCAATCACTAGGAAATCCCCAGGGACGGGTTTAGCCAGCGGCCGCGGACAAATATGGCCGTCGCCGTCCAGTGTCTGGCTGTCGCCGCTTTCGCAGCATCGTCCGACCACGACTTGCGGGAACACTTCCGCGGATCCCGCGGTCGCGTCCAAATCGCTGGACAGCATGTCGCCGTCGGCGCTGACGACAAAGAGGGGGTGCTGGGATCCGTAAAGCAGGGGACGGGTGTTTACTTCCATGCCGCCGTCGATCACGATAAAATCAAATCCGTCGTCACCGGTCTTTTTCAGGTCAATCACCCGGGTGACCGCGTAACCCGCGTTGGCGACAATGTAGGTGCCCGGTTCCACTTCCATGATCAATTCCCGGCCCGTGCGTTGTTTGAAGTCCTCAAAGCGTTGTTTGGCGTACTCACCCAAGGCCTGGACATCGGCCGCCTTTTCTCCCGGCACGCGGGCGACACAGAAGCCGCCGCCAAAACTCACGCGGACCGCGTCGGGGAAGAAGGTTTCCACAAAGCCCAGTTCGCGGTCAATATTATCCCGCCAGACGGCCGGGTCGCCGCCGGAGCCGATGTGGGTGTGGACTTGGTCAAAAATCAGCCCTTTCTCCCGGCCAAAGGCGAGAGCGGCTTCCAAATCGGACAGATGGACCCCGAAGCAGGAGTATTTATCACCGGTATTCCGCGTCGCGCTCTCGCCGGAACCGACACCGGGATGCACGCGCATGGACAGCGGGAAATCATGGGCGGCCGCGAAGTCGGCGATTTTTTCCAATTGCCGGGGGGAACAGACATTGTAGCGCATGCCTTCGAGCATCAGTCGTTCCAGATTTTCCCGCTGTTCTCCGTAGGGGACCTCCTGAGTCGTGAGCATGATCCGGTCCGCCGGGATGCCGGCGGCGCGGGCCCGCAGGGCCTCATTCACACTGCTGGCGTCGATATTGATTCCCTGTCCGGCGATGATTCGCAGAAGCGCCCGGCTTGAGTTGGCTTTCATGGCGAACCGCGGTTCAAGACCGTAAGCGTTGGGCATGGCCAGGATGTTCCGGCATTTTTCGATAATGACGGCCTCGTCATACAAGTAAGCGGGAGTTCCCACCAGTTCCGCGACCACGGGGATGACGGAAAGAGGAAAAACGGGAAATTCCGGGGCTTGGCTGATCATACGTTGTCCTTTATACAAAAAATTCGCGGCTGACACGGGCATATACGCCAAAGAGGTGTAACTTAGCCCGGAAAACTGTGAACTCCAGAAATCACGCGTGGATACCATCGCGATTCAGCGGGAAAGTGAACGGATGTTGAAAAATTGGCCGGCCGTGTTACTGAACTGGTATCACCGTGAACGACGGGAGATGCCCTGGCGGGAAGATCCGTCACCTTACCGGGTCTGGATTAGCGAGATTATGCTGCAACAGACTCAGGTCGCCACGGTTATTCCGTATTTTGAGCGGTTTGTGAAACGGTTTCCTGATGTCGGCTCACTGGCCGCGGCGGATCAGCAGGATGTCTTAAAATTATGGGAAGGCCTGGGATACTACAGCCGGGCGCGGAACTTACATAAGGGCGCCAAGGCTGTCGTGGCCGGGCGGGACGGCGAATTGCCGCGGTCATATCACGAGCTGTTAACCATTCCCGGAATTGGTCCCTATACGGCGGCGGCGGTCGCCAGTATCGCTTTCGGCGAGCCGGAAGCGGTGGTGGACGGCAATGTGCTGCGGGTCACGAGCCGATTATGGATGCTGCCCGGGGATCCGACTGAAACAGCGTTCAAAAAAACAGTTCGTGACCGGCTGAACAGCTTTATCCCGAGTGAAACGCCCGGTGACTTTAATCAGGCGATGATGGAGTTGGGCGCCTTAGTCTGCGTCCCGCGTGAGCCGACGTGTCCGGCATGCCCGCTGAACACGGTGTGCCAGGCGTGGAAAAAAGGCGTGGTTGATCAATTTCCCCGGAAACGAAACCGTGGAAAGCCCCCGCGCTATGACGTGGCTGTGGCGCTGATTATCAACGCGAAAGGAGACCTCTTAGTCGCCCAGCGCCGGGACGACCAAATGCTGGGGGGAATGTGGGAACTGCCGGGAGGAAAAATCGACACGGGGGAAACGCCGGTTGAGGCGGTCATCCGCGAATGCCTGGAAGAACTGGGCGTGACGGTTAAACCATGCCAGTCCCTTCCTCATGTCCGGCACGCCTATAGCCATTTTTCCGTGACACTGCATCCCTTCGTCTGTGAATTAGACCCTGTCGATCAACGCCCGGCCGCGGTTGTGGCGGCGCGGTTGCGCTGGCTCCGACCGGACAATATTGACGAGCTTCCTTTTCCAAAAGCCACATTAAGGGTTTTTGACGAGTGGCGGGGGGTGGTGTCACGCACTGTGTGATCACCGCTGATTGCCGACGGCGCGGAAAAAAACGCCCCCGGTCAACAGGGTGACCGAGGGCGTTCGGGAATGACCGCGGGCGGCTCAGCCGATAGCGTCAGATCCTGTCTCACCCGTGCGGATGCGGATGCAATCATCCATGGGCAGCACGAAGATTTTTCCATCCCCGATTTTGCCCGTCCGGGCGCCCTTGATGATCGCGTCGGTGGTGGCCTTGACAAAATCATCATTGACACCCACTTCAACACGCACTTTTTTGAGCAGGTTGACTTCGTAATCCACCCCGCGGTAGGACTCGTGGTATCCCTTTTGCTGGCCGCAGCCTAAGCTGTTGGTGACAGACATTTTGAACACCTCAGCCTCGTAGAGAGCCTGCTTGACATTGGTCAAGGCTTCCGGCTGAATGTAAGCGATAATGAGTTTCATGACTTAAATCTCCTGATGAGTGACATCGTCACATGTCCATGTACGGTTTGAGCGGACAGGTCTTACTCCGCGGAGAAGATTTGAAATCCACTGTAAGCTTCATTTCCGTGTTCGCCAATGTCCAAACCGCGGATTTCCTCTTCTTCGCTGGCGCGCAGGCCAATGGTGAATTTGATCAGGTTAAACAAGATCATTCCGCAACCGAAGGCCCAGGCGAACATGGCGGCGACACCAATGAGCTGGGTGCCCAACTGGCTGAGGCTGAAGCCATCCACGTGGAAGAACACCAAGGCGACGGTGCCGAAGGCCCCGCAGACACCGTGGACAGACACCGCGCCGACCGGATCGTCAATTTTCAACACCCGGTCAATGAAGATGACTGAGAAGTAAACCAGTATCCCGGCGACCGCGCCGATGATCACCGCGCCCCAGAGGGTGACGATGTCACAGCCGGCGGTGATGGAGACCAGACCGGCCAGCACGCCGTTAAGGGCCATGGACACATCCGGTTTGCGACCGAATACCCAACTGACAGCCATGGCGCTGATGGCGCCGGCCGCCGCGGCCAGATTGGTGGTGATGGCGATGTAGCCGATCGCTGACACGCCTGCAGTTTGTGAACCCGGGTTAAAACCGAACCAGCCGAACCAGAGGATGAAAACACCTAGAGCGGCCATCGGAATATTGTGGCCGAGGATGGCTTTGGCTTTGCCGTCTTTGGTGTATTTGCCTTTGCGGGCGCCCAAAGTGACCGCCCCGGCCAGAGCCAGCCAGGCCCCGCAACTGTGAACGACGGTGGATCCGGCGAAGTCCAGGAATCCAAGGCTTTCCAGCCAGCCCGAGCCCCCCGCGGCGGAAAGACCCGCCCAGGCCCAGTGTCCGGAGATTGGATAGATGACCGCGCAGATGACCGCCGAGTAAGCCAGGTAGCTGATGAACTTGGTCCGGCCAGCCATGGCGCCTGAGACGATGGTGGCGGCGGTGCCGGCGAAGACGCACTGGAAAATCCAGAAAGTCCAGCTCAGTCCTCCCCCGGCCACATCGATATTTTTACCGCCAAAGAAGGCCAGATCTCCCAAGAACCCGTTGCCGGCCCCGAACATCAGGGTGAAGCCGATGACCAGCCAGCCAATGGTCCCCATTGAGAAGTCCATCAAGTTTTTCATCATGATATTACAGGCGTTTTTGGCGCGGGTGAAGCCGGATTCAACCATGGCGAAACCTGCTTGCATGAAGAAGACGAGAAACGCGGCGATGGCGGTGAATACGATGTCCAGATTCATTTGGACACTCTCGGCGGTGACGACATCACCGTCAGCGGCGGCTTCAACGATGTCGGCCGCGGCGCCCGCGGCGGCGGTCACGTCCGGCGCCGCCTCTTGAGCGAAGACACCCGCCCCGGAGGCTAAAAGGCCCAGGACGGTTATGTGAATGATGGAACGGAGTTTCATACGTGCGTTCTCCTTGTTGGTATCAGCGGGTTTAAAGAATTCCCGGCCGCGCGGGCCGGGAATGGGTTTAAAAAAAGGGGATTAAAATGAGTAAGAGAAACTCACGCCACCGTAGATGCTGGCTTCATCATCATTGTAGTAACCGGCTTCGGCGGCTTCCGCCACGTCGGTTTCGACAAAGTCTGAATAAGCCAGAATGAAAGAGATGCTGAAGGCGTCGTTGACAGCGTAGTCCAGGCTGGCGGAAAAGGTGTAGTCAGCTAAGGACGACTCGGGATCCGCCCAGCCGCCGAAATAATATTCATAATAGTTTTTGTCACCCCATCCGAGGGCCGCGCCGAGGCTTAATTGCAGGGATTCAGTCAACTCAAAGGTGTGACCAACACTCAGGTTGGCGTAAAACCCTTCAACCTCGTCAAAATCCCAGTAAACGGCCAGGGTCGGCTCAAGAATCACATCCAGGCCGACACTGGCGTAAACTTCGGATGTGCGTGGAAATGGCGTGCCGGGAAAGGTGTACTCGATGTACCCGATCCCGAGATTAACCACGTCAGCGACCGTCACGTCATAGCTCAAGGTGAAGTCAAGTTCCTGCATGCGGTAGGTCGGGCCGCCGGTACCCCTTTCATTCAAGTCGGTGGTGTCGATGCTGCCCCAGACATTCAAGGCGAAGCCCGCGAAACCAACGGTCACGGAAGGCTGAACCACGGGGTCGTCAGTCAGGAGCATGCCCCGCCAGACGTAATGACTGTAGAGATCCACGCCTAACTCGAGCGAAACCGCGTCCATAAGGGTCGCGTCCGGCTCCGGAACCTCTTCGGCACGGGCGGCGTTGAATCCGGTCACACCGATCACCGCCGCCAGAGCCAGGCTTGCTTTAACCATTTTTTTCACGTTTGTCATCATCTTTTTTTCCTTTTTTTACTGTGGCGTCCATGCGTCGCGCTCGCGAACCACCTTGATTCGCTGAAGTGCCTGACTATCGCAATGCCGGTGCCACCTTTTCTAAAAAAGGCTTAACGTGTTTAAAACAAGACGGAAACAATACATACATTAACGGCGTTATCTTTTAGTAAATTACAAAAATGAATTAATAAAACTGTTAAAAACAAAAATGTATTACAGGGTCCGCGCATGCTGACGGTCGGGGGAGCTATGATGGGAAGGGGGG
>JAVVEH010000086.1:0-4926 GCA_032251435.1 Lentisphaeria bacterium
ATGAACAGATGAACAGGGAATAACGAATATCGAAAGAGAGGCGCTTTGGATCTTGAAACTTGGGAATGATGAACAGATGAACAGGGAATAACGAATATCGAAAGAGAGGCGCTTTGGAGCTTTCCTGAAAATCAGTGTCAGATCAGTGTTTAATCAGTGGTTCAGATCTTTGCCCGTCGTCCACCGCTTCAGTGTGTCTTTGGTGGGCGGGTTCGGAGCGGGTTTATTCCCCTGACTGGAAAAGCCCCTCATTGGCTTGCACTACTTCTTTCACGTTATCAAGGGTGACAAAGAGGAGGCGACTATCGAAACGCTTCTTTTTATCTTTCCACGCGTCTTCCGAATCAAATTCCGCATTCGGCTTAGCAATGACCAAAGCGGAAATGTAACCCTGTTCAATGGCGCTTGGCACTTTTGCATTAACCTTATCAACGATGCCGGCGACCGTCACCTTTTTTTCCCACAGATTCAATCGGTCCAATTGTTCAGGGAAGTTTGTCAGCAGAATAACCATAGTGGCAGTTTCAGGCATTTCTTTGACCAAGTCGTTGAATTTACTGATATCCTCAACAACGGTAAGTCTACTTTCTAATTGCCAGGCCATGATTTCATATTCACTTAACGGGATTTCGTCTTGACCTGTTCGTTCCTTATATGACCGTTTCATATCCTCAATATTGCCAATCAACTCTACCGTTGGCCTGGGACAGATCACGTCTAAAATCTCGATTTTGTCACCTAGGCCGGTTTTAAGGCCAGCGAAGCGCTGATTGAATTTTGACTCCATGGAATCCACATTCGAAGGAGCTTCGGGGTCCACATCTTTAAAGAAAACGGGACGTATAACGACAGCTTTCGCTCCAGGATATTGTTTTGCCAGCTCGACGCCGAGTCTTTCACCACTGGTTCTCTGAAAGGCAGCTTCCAGTTCCTCCATCCGCCTCAGTATTCTCTTGCCGGCGCCGCTGCCAAAAGGGTTCAATATCTTGTGGGTCGCCAGAATAATGCTAAGAATGACACAGACGATGAGGACAATTTTTCCCCACTCCACGCCCTGCTTCATTTTCATCAAGCCAAAAAGCGCGCCAGCTCCCGCCGCCAACATGAGCAATGTTGTTAACATGAAATCCATCTCCTGAAGATTGATGTTCTAATTTACTTTATGGCAATATGTCGAAACATCATCCGAAATAAGTCGCTCAACTTATCTTGAGCCAAACGGTCAAGTCATATAATCATAATGGACAAGTTCAATTTTATGGATACACCCTGAATTTCTCAGGAATGACCATTCTGTCGTAACCGTCCCATCCCGGTGCCGGAGCGGCCACACCGGGATAAATATAGTGTTGAACACTGCCATCCTCGCCGGCAAAATTACCGCCCATTGGGGGATAAGGAGGTGAGTAATTATTATTCGGCGACACAAAATAACTGCCACTTACTTGAAACTCCGGGGAGAACTCATTGTGGTTGGTCTGCCGGTTATATTTATTACTGGCATATGTCCAGTCGGAGACCAGGAGATTAAAATATTTCTTCTCGGGTTTATAACACCATGGTTGCCCAACCTTCAGCATAAAGCCGCCGGTAGTCTTGAAAAATCGATTTATCGTAGCCTCTGTTGACCCGCCAATAGAATCTTCAGGATAAGGCCCCGCGTAACCATCCGTGAGGATGCCGCCCCCATCGGGATAATAAACAATGGGAGCGGGGCCTTTGCCATCTCCAAAAATACCATCGTCTGCGCCAGGATTAGCCGCGGGATACAACGGATAACTTGAGTAATCACTGGCAAAACTCTCCGTCAAGGGACACTTGAACACTTTGTCCATAATCTCATAGCTACCATTAAAATACGGGACAATGATCTTTTTGGTCTGAACACTACCTCCATCATCAAGTGCCAGTATGGAACGCCCTCTAAGCCCTCCATTCCTTGGATAATAATTGTCATTGTCGGCCGCATATGTGAGATAGGCCGTAGTTATCTGTCGCAGATTATTGCCGCAAGCAGAAACTCTGGCCCGATATTTCGCACGACTGAGCGCCGGCATCAGCAGTGCCGCGAGGATGAGGATAATGGCCACCACGACTAGGAGTTCGATCAGCGTAAACGCTTTCGAACGCTTCCGTCTTCGCGCGGCTTCGCCGGACACAGTCCCCCGTCGGGTTACGCCTTGGCGGGCGGGAAAGTCAGTGAGATTGGATGCTTTTCGGTTCATCTTTGGCTCCGGTGTTGGACAACTCACCTCTCGGTGAGAGGCGGACACATTTCACTTGCCAGCACTCTTACTATAGCGTAATGAATCAGGGTTTTCAAGTTCGGGAACAGCCGAAACGGTAACCGGTTAGCAGCCGGGGGACATTGTGTAGGGCGGTCTTCCAAGACCGACTGTCTTAAGGCATAGCCGGGCAAGGAACCCCGGCCTACGCCCCAGCTACTAACCGATTACGCCGAAACATCATCGGCCAGGGTTATGGCGGCAGTTTCCGACGTGGAGTGTCTTGGGCGGTCTATGGCCCGCCACAGCTCTTCCGCCACCTGCGTCAGTAGTCCCGCGTCAGTAGTCCCGCGTCACAGGGCGGGGCACCGAACGGGACTTCTTTTTAAAATCCGTTGATTTGAGTTTTCGAGCATTCGCGCTACGTTAGGGTATGGTTTGGCGCGCGTGACGTGACGCGGTAAACACGTTGAAAAATGTAGGGGTTGTTTGGGATGCTTTATGAATAGCCGCCACCCCATGCAAAAAGCGATCAGCCAGTAAAAGGGGATTTTCCCATGAAACGCCTGTTCAACAATCAAAGCGAATCGAGTCGCGCTCCATCTTCCGCTGATAAATCACCCGCTTCCGGCGTGAGTTTTTTCCGCCATTGGAAACCTTCGAGAGCGTTTACGCTGATCGAACGTCCAGCCTGCCAGCCGAAGCCACACGGGCGACTGTGTCCGGCGAAGCCTTGCGAAGACGGAAGCGCTCGGACAATGTTCACATTGATCGAGCTGTTGGTGGTCATCTCCATCATCGGCATTTTAGCCGCCTTATTGATGCCAAAACTAGGCGCCTCCCTGGAAAAATCCCGCCGCGTGACCTGTATGAACAATATGAGAGAAATGACCAGAAAGATGGCGTTATGGTCCGAGGATCACAACGGGGGATTGCCTGAAGCAAGAGCCGACACTATCTTGTTTTCCGGTTATCTCCGATATTCATGGAGGTCCCGGGTCGGGAAACCGGGTGACGAAGCGATGGGAATGTACGCCGGTGTCGACATTAACCGCAAGTGGCCATCAGGACATGACGCGCTGGCCACCAAAACGACAACGCCAAAATATTATAAAGACATCCCCGGCGCTGATCGCCTCATCGCTTGTCCAAGTTACCCCAAGGCGAATAAAAATCCTGAATACAATCCGGCCGTCGGATCAACCAACCCGCTGCGCCGTGAATACTGGGACTTGGATCCCGCCATTCCAAAATATCTTGGTAAAACTGTTCTAACTGTAGATGGCGGCGACTGGTCATATGATGTCAAGTGGGCTTACCCAAAATACCCTTATATTCCCACATCAACGCTTTCCGGTGAAAGGGTCGTTTTCACCTGCTGGGTGTTCAGCACATTCGCGGATTCCGCGACAGATCCCATCAGCGGTATGTCTTTGACAGGGGATGATCTTAACAGTGGCGTCCCCAAAAACCCACTTGAAGAGGGATTTGATAAATCATTCACAATGTTTGGCCACGGGGCGGATGGATATGAGAAAGTGGAGGGCACGTGGGACGGCAATGGCGCGTCTCCTGAGATTTCTCCCGAACAAGCAGGGTGCCAAGGAACGAATGTCGGGCGATTAGACGGGAGCGCGGAATTTGTGGAGATATCAAAAATGACACGTTACACATGGGCGCCGGCTTATCCCAATTACATTGACGCGAAAACGAGACGGGCGTTGTTTTATACGGAGTCTCAGTGATCTACCGCGATTTTCTCCGCGGGTGACGCTGTCACCGTTTCGATCTCTGTCCAAACCGGATTTCCCGACACAACACCGTTGGCGTTGGATGGTTTTTGCTGGCTCCCGGGGTTGAGGCAACCCCGGGCTATATGCCCATAACGCCTTTGGCGTAAAAGCTGGATCCGACGGGCCGCAGGGACCGCGGAATCCAGAAGAGGGCTCCGCGGATGTTGAATGTCGGATTCCGGATGTCTGATTTGCCGAATACATCCACTCCGAACCCCCCTTCACATGGTTCTTCTGAGACAAGAATGATGAGCCAGCGGTTTTTGAACGGTCGATATGGCTGTTTTCGAGACGAAAACGGTCCATAGAGCGCATCCGTCCCGGATGCATCCGTGTTGAGCAGTCGAACATGGTTCTTCTGAGACAAGAATGATGAGCCAGCGGTTTTTGACCGGTCGATATGGCTGTTTTCGAGACGAAAACGGTCCATGGAGCGCATCCGTCTCGGATGCATCCGTGTTGAGCAGTCGAACATGGTTGCAAAATAAGTGACCTTGTCTCTTCCTGTTCGGAGCGAGGTTTCCAAACCTCGCACAATGGCTCTTCTGAAACTTCAATGTTGGACGTTGAGTTCACTCTAAAAAAGAAAAACGTTGCCGTTCGCTACGCTCCGGCTCTGCCTGCGGCGGTCTCCAGAACTAAATTCCTGAATCGGTCTGAGCACAAAATTGGATTAGGTTCTGGATGAAGTTCTGGATGAAGTTTGCCGTTTCTGAAAAAACCGGACTTTTTAGAATGGACTCGATCTTGGACTGCCTGTCTCGCCGTTTTATCACGGCGTAATTTTATGAAGCGGGAAGCCACGCAGGGCGAAGGCGGATTGGACGTTCGATCTCTATATGCCACAACACCCTTGGCGTTGGATGGTTTTTTCCCGACTCCCGGGGTTGAGGCAACCCCGGGCTATA
>JAVVEH010000087.1:0-4533 GCA_032251435.1 Lentisphaeria bacterium
GCAAGTTAAGAATGCTTTTATTTTAGAATTGAATTAATCAATCATGACACTAGTGTCGCTTTTTCAGTGTGTCGACCAGACTTTGAGCGATCGTCAATCCAATCCCGGGGACACGCTCGGCGATCTGCCGGGCGGTTTTTCCCTTCAGCCGGGCGACCGAGCCAAATTCCCGCAGCAATTGCCGGCGGCGGGTCTCGCCGATTCCCTCCACTTCTGACAGCACGGAATCAGCGACGCGTTTCCGCCGCAGTTCCCGGTGAAAGGCGACCGCGAACCGGTGCGCCTCATCCCGGGCGGCTTGAAGAAGTCTCAGCGCCGGGCTGCCGCGGTCAATGATCAGTGGGTCACCGCGTCCAGGTAAAAACACCTCCTCGCGTTTTTTCGCCAAGCCCATAATCGGAATGGGCGCCACGCCATGGTCGCGGAGGGCGCGGATCGCCGCGCTGAGCTGGCCTTTGCCGCCATCGACAACCACCAGGTCCGGCAACGCCTTCTTCTCTTCCGTCAACCGCCCGTACCGACGACCGATCACCTCGTACATCATGCCGAAATCATCGCTGCCCTCCACCGTCTTTATCCGAAACCTGCGGTAGTCCTTTTTGCTCGCTTTCCCCTCCTTGAAACAGACCATGCTGGCGACGGCCAGCGTGCCGGAAATATTTGAAATGTCAAAACATTCAATCCATGCCGGCGGCCGACTCAGGCCCAGCTCTTTCTGCAAGACGCGGACATTGCTTTCCCCCGGCGGAATGACCGCCCGTTCAAAACTTCGCTGCCGTTCCACTTTAGCGCAGTATCGGATGTTTTCCAAAATGTCACGCGTCCTGGCGGCGTCTTCATATTTCTGAACCGCGGCGAACGCGGCCATATCCTTTGTCAGGGCCTCCTCCACCTCCTTGATATGTCCCCGCAAGGCGTCTATAAACTGGTTCACCCGCGCCAGATAGCCATCCCTGGAGACGGAACCGTCACAGGGTTTGGAACATGTGCGCATCACACTGTCCATGCAGTGTTTCAATGTGTCCTCATCCGGAATCCGGGGCGCGCACATGCGGACTCCGTAGTGCCCGGACAGATAACGGATGGTTTGACGAACCGCTTCCGACCGGGGAAAAGGGCCGAAATACAAACGCCCGTCATCTTTTTTAAGGCGGGTCAGAACCGCCCTGGGGAAGGGGTCGCGGATATCAACAGCGATTAACAGAAACCGTTTGTCGTCCCGCATCATCACGTTGTAATGCGGATTGTATTCTTTAATCAGCCGGGATTCCAAAAGCAGCGCTTCGCTCTCGGATTTGACTGGCAGCACCTCAAACGCGGCGACGCTGTTGATCAACCCGCGCAGTTTTGGATCAGCGGTCTTCAGACGGGACGGTTGGAAATACGTGGAGACCCGTTTGCGCAGATTTTTCGCTTTGCCAACATAAATGACCCGGCCGGAACTGTTGCGGAACACATAAACCCCCGGCGCCATGGGAATGTCTTGAGTTCTAAATTCCGACCGGTTTTTCATGGGATCGTTGTTGGCTTGGGACTGTCGCCCTCCGGCACTCAGATCAAGCCAAGCACATCCTGCATGTCATACAGCCCGGGAGCGGCCTGGTTCAAAAATTTCACCGCCCGGACAGCGCCCTTGGCGAAGGTCGCCCGGCTGGATGCCTTATGCGTCAATTCCACACGCTCACCCTCGGTGGCGAATATGACGGTATGATCACCGACCACATCCCCGCCGCGCAGCGCGTGCATACCAATCTCGCGCTTGGTCCGGGCTCCGACCATCCCCGCGCGGCCATGCACCACATCATCCGCGTAACTCACGCCGGTGGCTTCAGCCAGCACTTCCGCCAGGCGGACGGCCGTGCCGCTCGGCGCGTCCTTTTTCTGGTTGTGGTGCATTTCGACCACTTCAATGTCGTAATCATCGCCGAGAATCCGGGCGACCTGCCCGCAGAGATGAAACAACAGGTTCACCCCAACACTCATATTCGGAGCGAACACAATGCGCGCGCCGTCATCAGCCAAAGCCAGCAGCTCGCTTTTTTCCGCGGCCGTCAAGCCGGTGGTGCCGATCACCGTCAGCAGCCCCGCCCGCGCGGCGACCGCGGCGTTGGCCGGCGCGGCGGTGTGATGGGAGAAATCAATGACCGCGTCCGCGGCCGCCGCGATGGCGGCGAAATCATCCACCACCTTGATTCCCGTCTCACCGGCACCCGCCAGGGCGCCCGCGTCCCGCCCGACCGCCGGACTGCCGGTCATTTCCACGGCGCCGGCCAAGGTTAATTCTGAATCGTTGAGAACCTCGCTAATCAACTGGCAGCCCATCCGGCCGCCAGCCCCGATAATAATTGTTTTTATCATGAACTTATTCCAAAACTTTGGCCATACTGGCTTTGAGAATCGCCCGGTGCGCGTCACTCATCGGACACATGGGCAACCGGTACTCCTCCTCGATGAGCCCCGACATGGCCATGGCGGCCTTAATGGGGACAGGATTGGTTTCGATGAACAAATCTTTAAACAACGGGTACATACGGGCGTGCAGCGCTTGAGCCGCCGGCCAGTCACCGGCCAAGGCGGCGTGAACCAGCCGCGTCATTTCCGCGGGCATAAGGTTGGAAATGACACTGATCACACCCTTGCCGCCAACCGCCATCATGGGCAACGTCAAACTGTCATCACCACTGACCACCGTGATATCGCATTCATTTAAAATCGCGCTCACCCGGTCAACACTGCCCCCCGCCTCTTTAACGGCGATCACATTAGGATGGGCGCTTAAGCGGGCGATGGTGGACACCGCGATCTCAACGCCGGAGCGGCCGGGCACATTATACAAGACGATCGGCAAGCCACCCTCGTCGGCGACTGTCTCGTAATGCCGATAAAGTCCTTCCTGAGTCGGCTTGTTGTAATAGGGACAAACCTGCAAAGACGCGTCGGCCCCGGCCGCTTTCGCATGCTGCGTGAGGCGGACCGCCTCGGCGGTGGAATTGCCACCGGTCCCGGCGACAACCAGGCACCGCCCGGCGGCCGCGTCAATCACCGTTTCAATCACGTGATCGTGCTCATCAAAATCAAGCGTTGGCGATTCCCCGGTGGTGCCAACCGGAACCAGCCCGTCAATCCCGGCCTCAATTTGTTTGTCAACAAGCCGCCGCAAGGCCGCTTCATCCACTTTTCCGTCCTTGAAAGGTGTGACTAGCGCTGTAAGGCACCCGTGCAAATTCATCATAAAAAGCCTCCCGGGGGTTTGATTCAAGTCAGAACGCGCTATCTTTGACACAGAAAATAGACCGTTCAATTTTTAACGGATAATTCCTTAACTTAATTCAGTTAGTTAACAACTTCAAGACGGAGCGTGTATATGAAGCTGGCATTTTTAGGAGCCGGGAAAATGGCCACGGCCATCGCCGGGGGATTGATTGACAACAAAATACTCTCCCCGGCGGACATGATCGCCATGGATGTCAGCCGGGAGGCCCGTCAGGCATTCACGGCCCGCACCGGGATAGCGTGCGTCGAGGATCCTGTGGAGATGATGCCCCGGGCGGACGCTGTGTTTATCGCGGTCAAACCGCAGTTCGCCGAAGCGGCGACAAAGCCAATCGCCTCTTTCTGCGCCCGTAAACTGATTATTTCCATCGCCGCCGGGCTGCCCATCGCCAAATTGGCCACTTGGTTCGGCACCGACCGCATTGTCCGGGTGATGCCGAACACCCCGGCCATGGTTGGGTGCGGAGCGACGGTTTTTTCCTGTGGCGCGGGCGTTTCCGACCACGACAAAGCCTTTGTGACAACCACTTTCTCCGCTGTCGGCATCGTGATGGAATTGCCTGAGAGCAAACAGGACGCCGTCACAGCGCTGAGCGGCAGCGGTCCCGCCTATATGTTTGAAACACTGCGTTCGCTCACTCTCGGAGCGGCGGCCATCGGCCTGCCGCCGGAAGAATCGTTGACACTCGCCGTCCAGACAATGGCCGGCGCCGCCGAAATGGTGAAGCGGGGCATGGGAACCCTGGAAGAACTCCGCATCGCTGTCACAACCCCCGGCGGCACCACCGCCGCCGGGTTGAAGGTTATGGCGGACGCCGGCTTTGAACACCTCTTCCCGGCGGTGTTAAAGGCGGCCCGGGACCGGTCGATCGAACTCGGAAAATCGTGAGCCGCCCGTTGTTTTCCGCCCCGAAGGGGAAGGGGCGAAAAAGATGTCGGATTTGGGATTCCGAATGATACTGTCAAAAATAGTATGAAAGAAATGAAGAAAGAGAAAAGCGAAGAATCTGACAGAAAAATTAGATAATTAGGAATAATTTATGTAGAAAATCAGGAAGAGACAAGGTCACTTATTTTGCAACCATGTTCGACTGCTCAACACGGATGCATCCGAGACGGATGCGCTCCATGGACCGTTTTCGTCTCGAAAACAGCCATATCGACCAGTCAAAAACCGCTGGCTCATCATTCTTGTTTCAGAAGAGCCAAAGCACCTCTCTTTCGATATTCGTTATTCCCTGTTCATCTGTTCATCATTCC
>JAVVEH010000088.1:0-4416 GCA_032251435.1 Lentisphaeria bacterium
TTGATCCAGGCTGCGGAAGCCGCAAAACATCCGTCATCCTCTGATGACATACCGTGCTCTTCACCGGCTGAGGCACGAAGTCCGGTGCAAGAGGCTGGTTGGCCTTAAAGTTCTTGTTCGTTGATGCCAGCCTGCTTCATGATGGCACGCTGCAGACCGTTCTTCAGATCCCGGTTCCCGTGAACGGGCACAGTGATGCGCAGGTTGCAGCCTGGCCGGACGAAAATGTGGTGACTGCCCGTGACACGGGCCAGCGTCCACCCCTTTTTTTCAAGTAAATCACTCATTCGTTTGCCACTGATGGTCTTCACGTCAGACGGCAAGCTCCATGATTTGGTCGGTTTTTTCGAGGTGGATAGCGTCCATGTCGATGCTCAGACAACCTTCAACCGCGTCGTAGACGTTCTCGATCAACTCCCGAAGGTCGTCCCCTTGTGTGGCACATCCAGGGATGGCAGGAACCTCTGCCCAGTAGCCGCCCTCCTCGGCCTGATGAATGATCATTTTCAATTTCATGTCAGCTATCTCCGTATTAGTTTGGCCAACGTTACGGTGTGCCACCCGAGGTACGAGGGTTGGCACCACTGGTTTGAACCCCGCGGTTTTTAGGTGGTGTTCGGTGCATGTTCCTTTGGGTCTTTTTCCAAGCCGGCACCTTGACGGGTTAAACATACACCCTCGGGGCGCTTCCGTCCTCCGTTTTCGCGGACAATTCCTTTTTTTGGTTGGTGCTCAATAACCTGAATTCCCTGAAAGTGTAACTATGCGGGGAGTTTGATGCCAAAGGCATCCATGATCCGGCGCTGAACGGGGGTGGTTTCGGTGAACACCTGCCCGTAACGGTTCGAATACTTGACCCTTACTAGGGTCTCCATTTCTTCCATGATCTCTCTGGCGGTCATGTCGCTGAGCTTTTCATCCTCCTGTTGCCGTGATCGTATCGAGCTGATGTAGATCAGTGCAAGGAACTGGATGAACAGCCTGCCGTCCATGGCTGCCGCGTTGTGAACGCGGAGCCGTTTCATGTCCAGGTGGTTCTTCAGATCGTCGAAGCAGTTTTCCACGACATCCTTGTTGCGGTAGACTTCGAGTGCCTCTTCGGCGCTCTTTATCTTGTTGGACAGGATACAGAAGAAGCCGCTGTGTTTCTTCCGGCGCTTCCGTGTTTCCTCTTCATTGAACTCCACTTTGAGCCCCCGTTTGGGCGTTTCCCGGATCACCAGATAGCGGCGGTAGAGCTCTTCGTGCTCTTCGACCGGCTTTCCGGCCAGCAGTTCGTTTCTGTATCCAAGCAGTTCCCGGGTGAAACGGTCGAAGTCGCCTGCGGCGCGTTCGGCATTGTAGAAGATGTGCAGCCAGCAGCGATGTCTGCCTTCTCCCCACTTGTGGAATTCCGTGGCGACATACAGCGCCTCTTCCTCCCCGATTGTCAGATACTTTGTCGGCGACGCGATGCTTTCACAGTGCCGGTCAAGGATTGCCTCGACCCATTTCCTACCGGCGGGAACGGCAATTGTGAACTTGTGACGCAGAAGGAAGAGTTCGTCGATGTTGGCGACGCTGTAGAACCCCCGGTCCAGCACGAAGTGAAGGAGCCCCGCCCCAAGGAAGTCGAGCGACTTGGCCGTTGTCTTCAACGTGGCGACATCGCCGATGTTGCCGGGCAGGCGGCGATAGTGCGCAGGCAGGCGGCTTTTCTGCCCGAAGAGCATGGCCAGATTGATCTGCTCCAGCGATTCCCCGTCCCGGTTGTATCCGAAGTGGGTGTACTCGTTGTGCCGGGCATAGGATGACACGGAGGTGATGTCGTAGCACAGCCAGTCGTCTTCGACAACGCGGGCCAGCCATAGCGACATGAAACGCTGACGGCTGTCTTCCGAAAGGTTGCGCAGAAGATCGCTGACGCGCTGGCTGGCAATCACGTCGTCAAACGGGTGCAGGCAGGTGGCGCTCCAGGGCTCGGATCTGGACAGGGCACCCCCTTTGTGAACGATATAGTAGACCAGGCTCAGAATAAGTTCAAAGTCTTCGGGGAAGCATTTCCTCAGCAGTTTGCCTATCCCGCACGACTGAGTGATGCCCTCGAGCAGAAGAAAAGGCCCGGCAACTCTCGAGGTGACAGTGACACCGGGGGCGGCGGCCGCCCGTTCCGCGATTTTCCGCTTCCGTTTCGATGGAATCACCTCCCCCGTGACAGGATCCAGCCGCCCCAGGCATACCTGCCTGTTTCTCGGCGCTTTCTTCGTCTTGTCCCAGTAGCTCTCGACCGAGTAGACGTAGACGGCCCCTGTCTTCTTGTTGCGATGATGCGTGATGCTTGCCATTCTTGCGCTCCTATAGTTACAATTGGCATAATGTAACTATGTTCTCGGCAAAAAACACCCCCTTGAAGGAAGAAATATCAACTGCCTTCAAGGGGGTTATGGCTTTTCCTCGCCGGAAATAGTTATAAATTTTGGGATTTCAGGCAATAATCAACCTGTCCCTAAATTTTTTTTTAATGTGCAAAAAAATCCCGGACAATCCGGGATAAAACCGAAAGGACGGCAATATTATTCAAGACGAATTCAATTAAAAGATGGGGCAGGTGTGACGCTTACCCGGATTATTCCATTCGTCCTGATTGATACGATCTTGTTCCGGAGAATCTTTCATTTCCGCACAGAGCGCTTCGAGAATCCTCATGCTTATTCTCTCAAATTGTAACAACAAGGTATGGGGCTGGCTGGAGCGGCAGCGAAAGCCAGTCCCTCAGCACCTATTGGTTAGGGTTTATTTTGAGTTTTTCTGACCTGTGAACCAACATAATTGGCCACTTTCATGCGCAAAAGTGCGAAGCGAAGTATAAATGCCACCCCGACAAGGAACCCGATGGTTGACAGAAACATGATCAATGCACCCACCTTTATGGAGACGAGCAAGCTAAAGAATCCCGCCATCATCATGAATATGCAAGGAACAGCAACAGCAAAGCCGATCCATAGGGAAGTCCATGATCTTTTCTTTATGCGTTCGGCTTCTTCCGAGAAGAAACTGCCGATCATTGTATCAGTAGCGTTGTTCATATGTTTTTTTCTCCCCTAACAATGGGATCACCTGACGGGACAGCGGGCCGACCGGCTTCCGGGCGGCGCGATGTGCCGGTCACGGTGCATCCACAGGTTCTGAAAAAAATTACATTAGTAGAGCCATAGTTGCTCTCAAAGCTCCGCTCAACAGAAAGATGGCGAAGGATACAATAATTGCCTTTCTTATCCTCTTTCCTTTTAGTAGGAGAGAGTCTACAGAAAAGAAGTAAAACAGCAGGAAAGCTGGAATAGTTTTCGTCCCGATGTCATGCTCGGGATTTCTATGCCTTAGCATCAGCAATATCAGAATCAGAAGGCCAAACGCAGACAGAATCTGAGCGAGACACAGTATGTCGTCAAGATTCATCTGAGCATCCTTCGATTCACTTCCAGACCGCTATGATCTGGGGTGCGAGGTACGAGCGTCCCTAGCATGGCGTTGTGCCTTTCTTCTTGCATGGAACTGCCTGATCAAACGTACTGCGCCGAATAGACCCAATGCCGCTCCCACAACGGCTCCCAGAAGCGGTGTTGCCTCGTCAAGCACAAGACCGCAGAAGAGCCAGCCAAGAAAGCCGAGGACAATGAATGCCCACCCGGAGATTTCAACCGGCACATCACAGCATGGGCAAGGTACGCGACCCCGAAGCGCCTCCGCACTGCGTGCGCACTCTGACGACTCGTAGCCAGATCCGCAACGGGGGCAGAAGTATGTCTTGAGAGCAATCATGAGTTCGCACAACGAATAAATCTGGGGCTGGATAGGAGCGGCAGCGAATGCCAGTCCCAAGCAGCCACATGTTCTACCCAATTCCCCAAAATGTCAAAGTGCTGTCTTCGCAAGCAGTTGGCGGATGCGGGGAAGAAGAGAATTAGGAACTTCAATAAAAGTTTCAGTTCTTTCTTCCCAGGCTAATTCATCCTCCTCAACTGCCTCATCTTCGGTCTGAAGCTCGTAATGGTTGAGAACAGCTTTGACTCGTGAATCGTCCCAGTTTTTTGGATATTTGTTGTTTTTCATTGACTTCTTTTTTGTCGGTAGCGACGCTTGTAGGTTTTTAATGGTTTGCCTGTTAAATCGTAGGCGGTGATCACAAAGACACTATCCGGTTCGTCGTCGGGCACATAAATTACCCGAAGATATCTGCCGGCACGAGTCTGTCCAAGTGCCACTCTTGAACCTTCCCGTCCGGGTCTGTCTTCTCCTGGTCTGAGAAGTACATCCTCCACCTCATCTTCACATACATCATGGTTTTCAATATGTGGTTGACCGGTTTCAGGGTCAAATGTAAAAACCTGAAAATCGGATAAAACGCACACTTTAAGCAAAAATAGCTCCCCGAGCACG
>JAVVEH010000089.1:0-3740 GCA_032251435.1 Lentisphaeria bacterium
GCAATATTATTCAAGACGAATTCAATTAAAAGATGGGGCAGGTGTGACGCTTACGCCAATGTCAGCGACGCGTGACATGTCGGTTAGGTTGTCGACAAAACTCAGCGCCTTGATCGTCACCTCGGGGCTGCCAGGCCCCTGACGCTCCAAGTGTGAGAAATAGTCACAGATTAAGGCCAGGTCAAATTCGTGAATGGATGTGATGTCATCGCTCATCGCCATGTTTCTCCATAGGTAAGGCCGCCTTCGCAATCTTCACGGCGAATGTATTTTCCCCTTGTGGATATGTCAAGCAGCAAACGGATAGGAAAGAAGAGGGCAGCAGGGAAATTTTGACGTGTTTTACACCAAATCTATTTGCTGTTTTTCAGCAACTCTAACATTTTTTTGTCAAAAGTTAAAACTGTGTCTCCCTGAACCTGGGCATACGAGCACAAAATTGCATCCACAAAATCAATTTTTTCATCCCGGTACAATTCCAAAGCCTTTTCAGCAGCATTCTGCTCCGGAATAAAAACAGAATCAGCCTGGATGAATGTTTTTAATTCACTGCAAACTAATTCCCGGGGTACTTTATACAGTTTTGACAGAACGTAGACGACCTCACAGAGAACTTCATACCTTAATTCAACATCATTCTTGTCGAGAATCTTTTCTGCTTCCGGAGACATTTCCGGATGATCATTTAAAAGATGGCGAAGAACAATGTTGGCATCAATGAGAGGCATGTTTTTCCCCCGCACTCGCTGCCCAGACAGCTTTTTCTTCAGTCATTTTTTCCGGATTGGAAAATTTATGAAGACTTCCTCTTTGGCTAGCGGGAGTGCTGCGGGGAAAATGCGCGGCAATTTCAACCGGGAGGATAATCACTTCAACATCCCGATTGTCTAAAGCGGATGGAACGGTCAACGTCAGTTTCCGTCCCTGGATATGTGTGATTTCACGTAAAGCTTCCATTGTGTTTCCTGTCTGTGTTTCGCCTCTGAATTCAAAGTCGTGCCCATTTTTTCACTATTGCCATCAATAACGCCTTCAGAGTGCATAAAAAGAAATTTCTACTGGATCTAATGTAGTTGTCAGCTTACTTATTTCCACAAGCTTCAAAACCTTTCTGCCGCTCCTCTTCATCCTTCTCCCTGGGGTGTGTCCGGTGGTGCGTTTCTTTGAGGTCAGCAATGTGCAGTTTCACATAGTGTTTGAGCATGTCGATGGATTCATGTCCGACGTTTTGGAAAAAGTGCCGCTGGCACCGGGTGACATGATAGAGACCGGCGTGGTCTTTGACCCGTTCAATGGCGCGGTTGCGGCGGAACACACGCACGGTCACTTCGAGTCCGAAAGCGACAGAAAAAACGTCCGCCAAAACGTTTTCGGTTTTTTTTGACCTTCGTAGCGATACGTCAGGGGGTTGGGAAACAGCACAGACCATGGGGTTAAGTTAGCGTCGGGAAGGGGAGTGCGCAACTGGTGGATGAACGTGCCGATTGAGTTAACTTCAAGTCGCGGTTACAGATGTCACCACGCAATTAGTTCTATATCATCTACAACTTTGAAATGCTCATCCCGGCTGACCAAGGCAATGCCGTGTTGACGGGCAAGAGCCGCAATCCATATATCATTTTCTGGGATTGGGGATCCCTTGGCGCGGAGTTCATCTTTCAGTTGTCCATATTCTCTGGCTGTGTCTGTATCCACAGTCATAATACTGCTTTTGAGTGCAAAGATATCAAGCCGTTCTAAATTTTCGATGGTTCGGGCTGATTTTCTCGCTCCGTAGTAAAGTTCCCCCAAAACGATGGCCGGGACAACAATTTCACGAGCCATCTGCACCTTGCTTATCACATGATCCTGCCGGGCAAAGAACGCAATGATGATATTGGTATCGAGTATGAACTTACCAAGCATTCAAATCCACCTTTTCGCAGCCTTCCTCAATTGCTATTGACATTTGTTCCAAATCCTCGGGCAAGAAACTTCCTGCAAACTCCGCAAATTCTTCTCCTGGAGTTCCTTTCGGAAATGATCCTGCCAGCGCATGGGCAAAATCCAACACACGTCGTTGTAATTCTATAGGCATATGATCCATCTCGTGGATTACGTCACTGGCAAGTGCTTGTGATACCATAATGCACCACCTTGTTTTATGGGTTAAACTCGTATTTATTGACGTGAATATAGGGCATAATAAGTGCTTTTTCAATCTCGCTTTAACAGGTTCATGTATTGTCTTTCTCCCTTTCCTCCTCATCCTTTTCCCTGGGATGCGTCCTGTGGTGGGTTTCTTTCAGGTCGGCGATCAGTCTTCGCCCGCCGTGGCTATGACCGAGAGGTATGCAGTTTCACATAGTGCTTGAGCGTGTCCAGGGACTCATGTCCGACGTTTTGGAAAAAGTGCCGCTGGCACCGGCTGAAATGATAGATGCCGACGTTTCCTTTGACCCGTTCGCTGGCAACAGCTTGCGGCGGGAAGAGGTCTTTAGCCCGTGCGGGGGAAGAGGTCTTTTTTCGCCAGTAGAAGGGATGGCGGAAACGCCAGTCACGGACCCGCTGACGGTGTTCGGGGCCATGATAGTAATCCGGGTTCTTACGCCGCCGCTTGCGTTGGCTGGCCGTCCTGCTCGCTTTGCGGCAGTCGGGGCCGGAGCAGTAGACCTGGTGCCAGGCGTTGCGCGGATCAGGCGTGAACCATGCGCGGCAGTGACGGCATTTGCGCTTGTGAAGTTTCATGGCTAGTATCCTCCGTTTTAGGATTAAACGAATGGATACTCTACCGCTTCAGGGGAAAAGAGCGAAATCTAAGTGCGGGGGAAGATGATCTGGCAATTGCGGAATCCGCAGATTCTCACGAGAGGGGAGTAGAAGGCGGTAGCAATAAAAGGCTGTCTCTTTGTTTCTCTTTTGCTGTACTTTCTATTTCCCGTTTTTTCACACTATTCCATATTTCTGGTTTGCTCATGGAAATCTTTTACGGTTCCATTATGTCTTATCGGATTATTGAGGCAGTGAACCAAATCTTTTTCTGAGAGTCCCCATCGAACTTTTCCCCCCAATTGCATGGTTTTGCAGACGTAAGGGGATAAGAGAGCCCACCTCTGACTCTCATCAGGAGAAACGGAAAGTTCGGATGACGGGGGATTATATAGAATTTCGGCTCGTTCTCTATTCTCTTTCTTCTCTTCGTAAACTAATGGGAATAACACTCGATACCAAATTGGGGATCCATCATCCATAAACAAACGACACTTAAGGCTCCCGGTTGGGGGAGCATACATGAAAAATTCTTCCTCAGACCAACCGGATAGTTCTTTCAACGATACAGGGAAACGGTTTTGTTCCTTGTAAAAGCCCTTGATATGTAAAGCAGCAAGTAGAATTCTGTTCTTTGAAGAATCTAAATAGGCCCGCTTCTGCGGGTGTCCGAGAGGCAAGGCAAATACGAATACCCATACCACATACAATGACAGAAAAAAAACCATTGAAAAAAGTAGGATACGGTATTTTTTCTCCATGATAATTCTATCAACATCCTTAATGAAGTTTCTGCAAAAAACCAACGACTGAAATGGCAATTTTACATAAGACTACTAATTGGGAAAATACGGGCGCCCGTAGTCAGTATCGTTTGGTCCCAATCGTCGTATGCCCTCTTCTCTGCTATTTTCAAAGTCCAATGTCCATCCTAAATCGTAAGCGTCACACCTGCCCCATCTTTTAATTGAATTCGTCTTGAATAATATTGC
>JAVVEH010000090.1:0-3687 GCA_032251435.1 Lentisphaeria bacterium
TAATATAGGTTAGTGTTAAAGATTGCGCAAGTTTAAATTTTACATTATACTAGTTGTATCATAGTTTGTGTATGAAATTTGTCAACCAAATCAAACAAAAACCCCCCTCTTTCAACGGTTTTTGTGATTTTTGGGAAAATGCGGGCCGTCTGGTATATATTCAGGCGTTATGTTTACCGCGGAAATCGTTTACTCACAGGCCAAGACACGGCATGTGCCGGCATCTTTCGATGGCAACACAAAGGACCAACCATGAAAAGACACCAGTATCTCTTTTTCGCGTTTATGTTATTCAGTTTTTCAGCCGCCGCGGGGGACTGGGTGGCTTGGCGGGGACCCAACGCCGACGGGATCAGTGATGAGACTGGCTGGAACCCCGAAGCTTTGGCCAATGGGGCGCAGGTGGTGTGGAGCGCTGACATCAACTATGGATACGCCGCCGTGGCTGTCAAAGACGGCCATGTGTTCGCTATCGGGAATGATGGCAGCCAGGACACGGTCCGTTGCCTGAACGCCGCGACTGGAAAAGAGATTTGGGCGTTCTCCTATCCCTGCGCCAGCGGCGGCGGATATAAGGGCCCGAGAGCAAGCCCCATTCTTAACGGACCGGCCGTCTTCACGGTCAGTCAAGACGCTCAAGTTCATTGCCTGCGGGCGGATAACGGAGCGCTGATATGGAAAAAGAATTTAGCCACTGAATTCGGTGCCCAGGCGCCGAAGTGGAAGCACGCCGCGACTCCCCGCGTTCTGGGAGAATTACTGATTTTCAACGCCGGGAAAACTGGATTGGCTCTGAAAAAACAAACAGGTAAAAAAGTCTGGGGAGGGCACCCTGGTATCAGCGGTTACGCCAGTCCCCTGCCCTTTAAGAACGGCAACCAGACCGCGGTCGCTATTTTCGCCGAAAAAGAATTATTGGCGGTGGACACCATGTCGGGAAACATTCTCTGGCGCTTCCCCTGGGAGACAAAACATGATGTCAACGCCGCGGACCCGCTGATTGTGGGAAAAGACAAGATGTTTATATCGTCCGGATATGGACGGGGCGGAGCGATGATTGACTTCGCCGGGGGCCAACCCCGTAAACTGTGGGAAAATAAAGCCATGAGCAACCATTTTTCCAGTAGCGTTTTTATGAATGGATTCATTTTCGGTATTGACGGAAATGCCGGACGGGGAAAGCTGACCTGCCTGGATCCCAAGGATGGTAGCGTGGCATGGGAACACAATACCGGCTTCGGCTCGCTTCTGGGAGCGGATGGAAAGTTAATCATTCTCAATGACTCAGGAAAGTTAATGATCGCCGACGCCACGGGCGCGGGTTACAATGAACACTCCAGCGCTCAGACACCCTTGACAAAAACCTGCTGGACCATGCCGATCCTGTCTAACGGACACTTGTTTTGCCGGAATGACAAGGGTAAACTCGTTTGTATTGACCTGCGCTGATGAGGAAAGCGTCATGACGATGTTTGGTTTTCTTTTCCCAAAAATGTCCAGCAATTTTGTCCGTATTCCTCTCGACAGTCCGGGCAGGTTATACGCCAGCCCCATGCCATACGGACCTTACGACCCGTTTAACCGCTTGCTGAGCGATTACCGAAAACGCAGGATTGATGTCGTTGTGCCTTTGGTAACCGATGATGAGGTGGAAAAAAAAGCGGCGAAAAATATTTTCAAGGTCTATGAAAAGGAGGGATTCCAGGTCGTGCGATTCCCAATTCCTGATCTGACAGGACCGACTATGGAAGAAGTGACCGAATCCATCACTCAGATGGCTCTCCTGCTCGCGCGGGGCAAGAAAATGGTGGTCCATTGCAACGCCGGGCTGGGGCGGACGGGAGTGGTCCTCGCCTGTGTGATGGCGGAAATAGAAAAGAAAAGCGGCGATGAGGCGATGAAAGCCATCAAGGAACACTTGAACCTGAACATGACTGACGAGCAAATTCGTTTCGTCCGGAAATGGACAGCCGCGGCGGCCGACTGATTATCGGAAAGCTGGCCAGCCCTGTTTCCGTGTCAGACGCTGGCAGTCCCCCGCATGTGGCGCCCTTCGATCACTTCGGTTAAGCGGACGGGCAGCATCGCATTCCGGGGAATGGTTTTATCCGTCAATTCGACCCGCAGATAATTATCCGTCCAGCCTTCGCGCAGACCGCGGCTGTTCGTGTTTTCCGTGAGAACATCCACAACATTCCCGACCTGAGACTGGGCGAACGCGGCCGCTTTCTGTTTGCTGACACCGGCTAATATTTTCGCCCGCGCCATAATCACCTCCCCAGGCACCTGTCCGGGCATGTCCGCGGCGGGGGTTCCCGGTCGTTGAGAATATCTAAACACATGGAAGAAGGCGAAAGGCAACCGGGTCACCGCCTCTTGAGAGCGTGAAAACCGGGTGTCCGTCTCCCTAGGAAACCCGGCGATAATATCTGTGCCCAGACAAACGCCCGGAATCCGTCGGCAGGCGTTTTCAATCACAGCCGAAAATTCGGCGACTGAATAGGGACGGTTCATCGCCTTGAGTATGTCATCGTCTCCATGCTGAATGGGCAGATGAAGAAACCGGCACACGCGCGGTTCTTCGGCCATGAGTTCGATGATGTCATCCAATTCCGGACATAGCTCAGTCGAACTCAAACGAAACCGCGCGTGGTCGGTTTCCTTAAGTAAAGCCTGGACAAGTTCGGGTAACCGCCGGGAACCACTGGCGAATTTGGCGATGTTCACACCGGTCAGAATAACTTCTTTGTGGCCGGCCCGGACTAATGCCGCCGTTTCCCGCAAAATGTCATCCCAATCCCGAGACCGGGACGCGCCGCGGGCGCGGGGCACGATGCAGTAGCTGCAAAGGCCATCACATCCCTCTTGAATTTTCAGGTTCGCCCGAGTCTTCCCTTGATAGTATCCGGTTCCAGACAACACAAAACCATCCCCGCCAACGGTCCGGTTTGTTCCACATGAAGACTTGGGTGATGGTAAGATGGCCGCCGGCAACTTCGTCACTAAGGCCATTTTATCCGGATTAGCGATCAGTTGATCAACAACCGTTAACGGATCCCAGTCCGAGGCGGCGGCGTTCACTTCACATCCCGCCAAAACCAAATAGGCACCGGGATTTCTCCGGCGGGCTGAACGGGCGGCCTGGCGCGTTTTCTGAGCGGCCAGGCCGGTAACGGTGCAGCTGTTGATCACAATCAAATCCGCAGGCTCTCCCCATGGCACCATGGCGAAACCGGCCTCCGTCAAAGCGCCCGCTATCAACGCCTCATCGGCTTGATTAAGGCGGCAACCCAACGTGTGAATAGTGGCTTTTGGCGACATGGTTTTGTGTGACCCGAATTAAACGCGCGAACAATCATCTCGGTTTTGGGGCGTATTCCGTATCCGCATAATATAACCTCTCCTTTTGATCCGGTTAAAAACCACACGTCTTTTTGCTAATCAAACACACCCTCTTTCTGTTCTTTCGTTCAGCCAGGTCAATTGAATAAACTTCACGGGGCAAGTGGTTTCCCATTCGGTCCTGGCACAGCACCCGTGAGACAGGCACGCCGTCAAAATTCTTTCGACTGACACCTCAACCAGTCACCCGGTGATACCAGTATAATGTTTTATGCTTAAGGCCTGTCCGCAACCATAAAATTATACCTATTTTATTTGCGCATGTCATAAAGGTGATTATTGTAA
>JAVVEH010000091.1:0-3648 GCA_032251435.1 Lentisphaeria bacterium
TATAGCCCGGGGTTGCCTCAACCCCGGGAGTCGGGAAAAAACCATCCAACGCCAACGGTGTTGTGTCGGAAAATCCGGTTTGGACAGAAATCGAAACGGTGACAGCGTCACCCGCGGGAAAAAAATGTCATTGTCACAGCCATCCGGATGGCTGTGTTATTCAATCATGATTTCTTTGTAGGATTTTCCTGAGGGAATCATCGGCAGCACATGGTCTTGATATTCGATATGGACATCTAGAATAAACGGGCCGTCTGTTTCCAGCATCTCGCGGATGGCGGGCTCAACCTCCTCGGGCTTCCAGACATGGCGGCCGGGAATGCTGTATCCCGCCGCGATGCCGACAAAATCCGGATACGGGTTGGTGACATAGTCGTTTTTCAGGACGGTATTTCCCCGCCGGCTGCCGTAAAAGCGGTCTTCCCATTGGGCGACCATGCCCAAGTGCTGGTTGTTCAAGACAACCATTTTGACACCGATGTTTTCAGCGTGCAACGTGCCCAGCTCCTGAATATTCATCTGGAAACTGCCATCCCCGTCAATATTCACCACAATATCGTCCGGGCAAGCGACTTTCGCGCCCATCGCGGTGGGCAGCCCGAACCCCATGGTGCCAAGGCCCCCGGAGGACAAATGCTGCCGGGGACGTTCATAGGTGTAAAATTGCGCCGCCCACATCTGGTGCTGGCCAACCCCGGGACAAACAATGGCTTTGCCATGGGTGAGATCAGAAATTTTTTCCACCACATACTGCGGAAGAATATGTTCCTTCTGGTCATAACGCAGCGGGACATCTTCCTTCCACCGCTTGATTTGCTCGTGCCAGGCGGCGTAATCTTTGTGAATGGGGGCTTTATTCATTTCCGTCAGCACGTCTTTGACATTACAGATGATCGGAATGTCCGCCGCCTTATTCTTATTGATTTCGGAGGGGTCAATATCCACGTGCACAATGGTCGCGTACGGGGCGAATGTTTCCGTGTTTCCCGTCACGCGGTCATCGAACCGGGCGCCCAGCGCGATAAGCAAATCAGATTCATTGGCCGCGTAATTCGCGTAATAGGTTCCATGCATGCCCAGCCATTTCAAGGACAACGGATGGGTTTCCGGGAACGCGCCAACCCCCATTAATGTCGTGGCGACGGGTATATTGTAGGTTTCCGCGAAAGTCTTCAACTCTTCCGCGGCTTCCGCGATAATGACACCGCCCCCGACATAGAGGCACGGCCGTTCAGCTTTTTCAATGGCCGCTCTGAAGGCCGCGACCGCGGCCATATCCAGCGTTGTCTCGGCGGAATACCCGCGGAGGATTGGCAACCTCGTGAAATCCGGCACCGTCAAGGTCTGCTGGACATCTTTGGGCAAATCCACGATAACAGGGCCGGGACGGCCTGAATTGGCGATGTGAAAGGCCTCGGCGAAAACGTCCGGTATGTCGTCAGCATCCAGCACCAGAAAACTGTGTTTGCAGATCGGCCGGGTGATGCCGATGATGTCAATTTCCTGAAACGCGTTTTTACCGATGTAGTGCTGGGGCACTTGGCCGGTGATCACCAATATGGGAATGGAATCCAAATAGGCGTCGGCGATAGCCGTGACTAAATTGGTGGCGCCCGGACCGCTGGTGCCCATGCAGACCCCGGTTTTCCCCGTGGCGCGGGCGTAGCCGGCCGCGGCGAACGCGCCGCCCTGCTCATGGCGGGGGAGGATCACCCGGATTGGGGAGTCGATGAGTGATTGATGTAATTCCATGGAGGCGCCGCCGGGATAAGCGAAAATCACATCCGTGCCGGCCCGCTCAAGACATTTGACGAAGACATCAGCCCCTTTCATCGGGGCGGCTGCCGTTTGTTTTTGGGTGTTATTCATCACGACGTACCTTGCTTTGCTGGATAGTCTGTCAAAAAATGGATTAAGGAAGAGAAATGGCGAAAACCAGCTCGATACCGGTTCGGTCTTTAATGTGCCGGACGACAGATTCCCCCACCGCTTGATTGGTTTTCAAGACGGCCAGAGAGTTCACACCCTTCTCATCATGAGGAGAGCGGATGTCATCAATATTGATGCCGTTCTCCGCCAAAACACTGGTGATGCCGGCGAGCACACCGGGACGATCTTGATATTTGGCGATCAAGCTATGCCCGAAGGGTTGGAAATACAATCCCTCAAAATTATCAATTCGGGAAATCATGATATGTCCCTCGGCGATGGTGCCGCGGATGCTGACCTGCTTGACCTCACTGTCTCCCTCGAGCAAATCAATCGTGATGGAATTGTCAAACGCTTTACGCGGATCCGGCTGGCGGTTGATGTACTCAACCCCTTTGTCCTCCAAATACTGTTCAGCTTCCTCCGGATCACAAAAGGCGTCGAAATCTCTGGACAGACCGGCCACAATGGGCGGCAGAAGCCACTGGGCGTAATGATTTAAATCCCCGTAAAAACTGGTTTCAATTTTCCGCACCGCGCGGTTGGCGCCCAGGCACCGGTGGGCGATGACGGTGATAAAGTAAGCGAGCATCTGGTAGTCTTCGTCCAAATCGTCCGGCACGCCCTTGTTCACCACATACCGGCTGACACCCTGTTCGGCGTACGCCATCAATTGCTCCGCCGCCCGGCGGGCGGCGTTGGTATTCGCCTCAACCGTGCTGGCCCCCAGATGCGGAAGCATGATGTCGGCGATATCGGCCACGCTTTTCGCCCCGGCTTCATCCTTGGGATAAACATCATTGCAAAAACCCAGGTTTTTCCCGGCTTTAACCGCCCGCAGATCATTTTCATCAATGACTCCCGCCCGGGCGCAGTTGATGAGACAGGCCCCGTCTTTCATCAGCCCGAAATAATCCCGGTTGATCATGCCCCGGGTGTCTTCATTTTCGGGAATGTGCAAAGTGACATAATCTGAGCGGCTGAACAATTCCTCCAAGCTGACAATATCCACCGCCAGCTCTTTGGCCCGTTGAGCGGAAAGAACGGGATCGTAGCCCAGCACGGTCACATCGAATCCCTGTAATAATTTAACCACACGCTGGCCGATGTTTCCCAGGCCGACGACACCAATGGTCTTACCGGTGATTTCCCCGCCCATAAAATTTTTCTTTTCCCAAAGCCCCGCCCGCGTGCTGGTATCGGCGGGAACGATGTGACGGGCGCGCGCCAACATCAAGGCGACCACTTCCTCCGCCACGGCGTTGGCGTTGGCGCCGGGAGTGTTCATGACATCCACGCCTTTTTTCCTGGCGTATTTGATGTCGATCGTGTTGTAACCGGCTCCCGCCCTGACGACAACCTTCAACTTGGGCAGGGCGTCAATGACATCCGGCGTGATTTTCTCGCTGCGGACAATCAGGGCGTCCGTTTCCGGATGGGCGGCGATCACATCCGCCAAAGGTGTTTCCGAATCTTGCGTGACAGAAAACCCACGGGCTTCCAACAGCTCTTTGGCGATGGAACTCAACTTTGTGGGAATAAGAACATGTTTCACAAACAACCCTCCGAAAAACAATTCGCCCGGAAATAATCCGTTGTCACGGTGTGATGAAACAAACCCGCGCGGATACTATTGGAAGGATAATATACAAGACGGGCACCTGATGTCAACGCCTGGGAAGCGAACGGCAACGGAAACGGAGGGCGGAGGGCGGAGGG